>CAYPBB010000034.1:0-53371 GCA_964408855.1 uncultured Ectothiorhodospiraceae bacterium | reverse complement strand
TTCCCTCCATGATAGATCAAAACAGTTTCATCTTGGGAATGCAATCGGCAGGAAAAGGAAACCAACGCCCCTAATATGAATACCGCATTGATAAGGTAGCTGTTTTTCATGTCACCCTCGGTTTTCATTTTTTGACTAATTTGCAAACACCCCTTTGAATAGTTTCATGTGCTATCCAAATTGATGCAATGAATTCTTCCCCCCTCTCCCCAGCCGTAGAAATACCCTCTACGCTACCGATGCGGGAGTGGATGTACCTGAATCCGGAATGAGGCTACGCGGAACGTGCTGCGCCCTGTATGTGAATCAAATAGGATAATAGACATCATCATTATAGCAAATGCATCTATGATTGTCAAGACCTATTTTTCGATTCTGCCAAATATGACCTTTTGGTTTCTCGATCGCGGAAAATTATTAGTCCCGCGTTACTCCACGCGCACATCTACCTGTACCAGATTTTCTGCCGATCCCAGCCGGTCAAAACTTCAACCTATCAGAAATCGACCTTCCAATCGCGCGTATTGCTCTTCCCTGAATCTCGCGAAAGGATGTGCCGGTCGTCGCCTGATCGGCTGCCATGTCATACATACGCACAGCGACGCGCCTCCCGGCCCCGAGCGAAAGCAGAACACAAAGAGCGAGCCGGGCATCACGCGCTTCGCATCCCTCCTAACTTGTTCAATTACAACGGCTAAGACAGAGTTCAAAAAGTTTTGTTTTAACATATCGGCGGTAATTGCTTTATTTTATTTCATTTCGTATGTTTCAGACGTATAGCTATGATACCACAGCTTGAACTCGATATGGCGTATACGAAGAGAATTCTCGTAGAATTCCTTCGCGAAGAAATTACCCGGACAGGTGCGGCCTGCACCGTCATCGGGCTTTCCGGCGGTATCGACTCGGCAATTTCCGCTTTTCTTGCGGCGGAAGCCCTCGGAAAGGACAACGTCTTTTGCGTATTAATGCCGTACCGCACCAGCAGTCCCGAAAGTATCTCCGATGCCGAAGCAGTGATTGCCTCGCTCGGCTGCCATTCCGAACTCGTCGATATTTCCCCGATGGTGGACGCCTTTCTCCAAATCGATCCGCAGATGGATAAGGTCCGTAAAGGCAACCTCATGGCGAGAACGCGAATGATTGTGTTGTACGACCGTTCGGCAAAGCACCGGGCGCTCGTGACCGGCACCGGAAACAAGACGGAAATCCTTCTCGGCTATAGCACGTTATATGGCGATAGCGCATACGCTGTCAATCCCATCGGCGATCTGTATAAAACACAGATCTTCGAACTGGCGCGCCATCTCGGCGTTCCAGAACAGATCATCTCGAAGCCGCCCAGCGCCGATTTATGGCAGGGGCAATCGGACGAAGACGAACTGGGCTTTACGTACGAACTTGTGGACCGCCTGCTGTATTTCATGGTCGACGAGCGGAAATCGGATACAGAACTTGCCGCGCTGGGTTTCGATCCGCGCTTCGCAGCCACGATTCGAGCCCGTATGACGGGCCAGCAGTATAAACGGCGCATGCCGGTGATCGCGAAGGTAACCAACCGCACGGTGAATGCGGATTTTAGATATGCTCGCGACTGGAACACATAGATTGGTGTTCCCTTATTGCCGCATGTTTCGTACATTATAATCTACCCTCGATTACAATCTTGTGGGCAGCACCATGTTTGAACAGCAGATCGAAGAAACCATTGCATCAATCAAGCGCAGCACGATTGGCGAGAATTCATCGATTTTACTGAAGTCAATTCTGGAAGCCGACATTCCCGCGTCGATCAAGAATTACTTCAATCTCGATGTAAAGCAATGGATGAAGGAAGAGCAAGACCGCCTGCTCACGTCTCCCCATTTCGATTACAACGACGAACAGATTCTTCATTTGTTCGACGAGGTGCGTCATCAGTCCAAACCGTATATCCGATTCTCAGTTGAAGAACTGACCAACACGCTCGACCAGGCTGTTAAGCTGCAATTCAATTATCTGTGCCGGCCGCAGTGGACGCTCTCGAAATTTGTCTTCGGCGAAAAGGAAACGGTAACCAAAGATTCCATCATCGAAGCGTTGGATTATTTCGTCGACTACGAGTACTATAAACTGATCATCAAGGAATACCTGCGCTCGAAGAACTACGATTCGATGCATAAAGACCGGTTCGAAGAACTGATCTCGATCATCGACAACGAGGTGGTGAAGGGGTACGACAGCCGCAAGATGGCGCAACTCACCCAGCCCATCTTCCAGCTCTTTTCGCGCGGCGGCGAGCTTGAAACAGTCCTTATTCCTATCGAAGCGGTGTCGGTGTTTTACGACGACAAAAATGTTTCACCGATCGTAGAACGGCTCGATAAAGAGAAAGAGCGCATTCCGATGCTCTCGCTTCACGATCTGACGGTGCTTATCAGCGAGGTGGATTTCTCGACGAGCGTCGATATCAGCAATCTCGTCAGCAAGCACTTGTTCCCCGGCAGAAAGCAACAAACGGTTGAATCGCCTTCCGAGACGGCTCTCTCGGTTGAAGCCGCAAAATCAGCGGTCGAGGCTGAAATTAAACTTTCCGCTCAATCCGAGACCGTTTTGCCGCCAACGATTGTTGTTCCGGAACCGGTTGTAATTGAAGAGCAGCCTCTCGCGCCTGCATTTGAGCCGGAAGCGCCGGTCGTTGAAGAGCCTCCGGCAGCCGCGGAGGAAACGCCTTTCTCCTTCGGCGCTACATTCGATGCCGGGGAATCATCAGAACCAGTGCCTGCAGCGATCGAGACTCCGGACTCCGAGCCGTTCAGTTTCAACTCGGCTTTCAGCGCTCCCGTCGAAGAACCGGCTACACAGCGTTCAGTTTCCCTTCCCGATGACCGCGATTTCATTCCCGTGGAAGAAAAGTCGATCCCGCGGGAATCATCGACGGAATCCGGCTCGTTCGACGACAATTTTTCATTTTCGTTAACCGAAACCGAACCGCAGCCTCCGCAGGAAGATGCGGTCTTCAGCAACCTATTCCCGTCTGAAGCGGTGAGTGAAACGGAAGAAGATAAAGCGATACTCGATTTTCCGGATTTCACCATTTCAGATGCCGCGGATCCTTTCGCATCGTTCAAACTGACGGAAGAGGAACTTCCTTCGGGCGGTGAACACGAAACACCGGTATTCGACGATGTACCCTCGATCCCGGAGGAGAAACCGTTCTCATTCGACGATGCAGGTCTTGATGATGAGCTGCGTCTCGAATCCATGCAGTTTCAGGAAAAAGAAGAAGAGCCGTTCAGCTTCAGTTCAGACTATGGGTTAAAGGAAGAACCAACTGCCGCATTCGAAGGGAATGGTATCAACTTCAACAGCGCGTATGGCTTCAACTCCACGGTAGAAGAACCTGCCACCGACGACACCTTCATCAAGGAAAACACAATTCAATTCGGAGCCAGAGACACGGCGCCCGCAATGCAGGACACTTCCGAGATCGATGAAACGCTCGATTTCGACGATGCAACATCTCCCGACCGTCTTGGCGAGGATGAAGGCTTCGATCTGGACTTTACGCTCGACGAACCCCCGGCCGACGAACCCCAAGCCATCGCCGATGAACCGGCATTCTCCGGATTCAACACGTCCGCGCCGCCCGCGTTCCAGTCGTCCGATTCCGGATTCGCGTCCATTACTGACGATTTCGAGCTGGAAACACCCTCCTTCATTACAGATACTCCAGGTTTTACCGCTGAACCGCCCAATTTTGCCGAGCAACCGATTCAGTTCGGCGAAGAACCCGGCGGATCCGAAACGGAATTACCCGGTTTTGCAGCAGAGCCCCTCGATTTCACTATTGAACCGGCCGGCATTGATTCAGAAACATCCAGTTACGACGCCGGGATGCAATCGTTCGATTCCGAAATGCCGTCATTCGACGGCCTGCCCGGAGAAAACGAAACCGCGGCGGTCGACGATACGTTCGATTTCTTCTCCCTTGAAGAACCATCGCCCGCTCCTCCGGCTGATCCTTTTGATAGTTTCCTGCCGGACAAGCCTCTCGATGAGTTGACAATCGAAACGCCGCCGGCCATTCCCGAAGAGCCCGCGATGGGCTTTGGTCTCGCCGAAGTACCGCCTGAAGAGGATCCCTTTGGCTCGTTTACGCCGGATTTCGGAACAGACGAATACACACCTCAGGAATCGGATATAACATTCGACCATATCGATCCTATCAAGGACCAGCAGAAGAACGAATACTACGCCGAAGACGAAACGCTCTTCAAAGAATTCGACTTCCAGCCCCCCGACGAGCCAATGACGCTGCCTGATCTCGATCTGAGTCTCGACGAACCGCCTACTGCAGCCGAACCGATGGCGCCAATCGAGCCAAGCGCGCCGTTCGATTTCGGATCGGAAATCGCATCGATCGGTTCCTCGCCTGAAGATCTGTCCGAGTTTATGCGTGATTTCCGCAAAACGGAAGTAAGCAGTGCGGAACCCGGTGAGGATCCGTTGCAACTGTTCGGCGACCTGAAGACGATGATTCCTTTGAAGGATAAAAAGCTCTACATCAAATCGCTGTTCAATAAGGACGAACAGGGGTTCGAACATGCGCTCGATACTCTGAACAAGAAACGAACATGGCGCGAAGCATCCGAATATATCGACGATCTATTCATTCAATACGATATCGATATGTATTCGAAACTGGCGATCAAGTTCACCGACGAAGTGTATAAACGTTACATGTCGAAGACCTGACCGCCTTGTTTATCGATCAAGTCACCATATCAGTCGCATCCGGAAGCGGCGGAAACGGCGCAGTCAGCTTCCGCCGCGAAAAATACGTCCCAAAGGGCGGTCCCGATGGCGGAAACGGCGGAAACGGCGGAAATATCATCGTTCGTGCAAATGTTCAGTTACATACCCTCCTCGATCAGCGGTATAAACGGCAGTACCGGGCACAGAACGGCGTACCGGGAAGCGGTTCGCTGCGCGACGGCAAGTGGGGAGAAGATCTGGTCATTCAGGTTCCATGCGGTACTCTCGTCCGAGACGCTGAAACCGGTGAAATTCTTACCGACCTGACTTCAAATAACGACGAATGTATCGTTGCACGCGGAGGAAAAGGCGGTAAAGGAAATGCTACCTTTGCGTCGGCAACAAACCAGGCGCCTCGGTTTGCCGAAGACGGCGAACCCGGAGAGGAACGCATTCTCGAACTTGAGCTCAAACTGATCGCCGATGTCGGTCTGGTGGGCTTGCCGAATGCCGGAAAGTCGACCCTCATTTCTGTAATCTCCGCCGCGAAACCGAAAATCGCCGACTATCCTTTTACCACCTTGCAGCCGAATCTCGGTATCGTATCCTACCGGGAATATCAGAGCTTCACCGTCGCTGATATACCCGGATTGATAGAAGGCGCTCATTTGGGCAAAGGTTTGGGTACGCAGTTTCTCCGTCACATCGAGCGAACCCGAGTTCTACTGATACTTATTGATTGTCAAAGCCAGGACTACTTCAAGGAATTCACGGTTCTCAGAAACGAGCTGCGCTCGTTCAGCACCGAATTGGAACGTAAACCGTATCTCGTAGCTCTTTCTAAAATGGATACGGCCAGTCCGGATGTAGAGGAACGACGCGAAGAGTTTGTCCGCGAAATACAAATGCCGGTTTATCAGTTTTCCGCCGTCACGAATACCGGGATTCAGGCGCTCCTCGATCTTGTCTGGTCGAACCTGACCGCAGTCTCGAACACCTGACAGCCGACGCCAGTTGTGCGCATGAGCATCCGTACTCTGAGACAGTCGTATACGGGTCTTCTTGTCCCATTCGCGGGTCTTCTTTTCGCCGCTGGGGTATCTCTGTTCTGGAATTTGTCAGGCGTGACTCCCCTTTCGCTGGCAGAGGCATTGTTTGGTTCGAAGAATGCTCCTGATCTGTTTTCATCCCCCGAGTACTCCATTCTCGTTCAAATACGGATGCCGCGTATCCTGATAGCGATTTTTGCAGGAGGATGCCTGGGAGTCGCCGGAGCGTTGTTTCAGATTCTGTTGCGGAACGTCCTGGCCGATCCCTACATTCTCGGTATCGCATCGGGTTCCACGGTCGGCGCCTACCTGACGATTGCAACGGGTTTGGCAGGTGCGGCGTTTTATGCTTTACCGTTGGGTTCATTCGCGGGGAGTGTCGCGGTAGCGTTGGTGGTATTCTATCTCTCCAGATCGCGATACGCCTCCGACCATAATGCACTGTTGCTATCCGGTGTTATGGTCGGGACGTTTCTTTCCGCCTTCACGTTACTCATCCTGAACGCCGACCGAAGCACATACCAAAGTGCGATCAAATGGATGCTCGGAAGTCTCGCCAATTCAACGATGGATTCCATCTACATTATCGCACCCGCGGCTGTTTTTTCACTGATGGCGCTCTTTTTCAATGCGCATTCGTTGAATATTCTCGCACTTGGAACCGAAACGGCTCAGCAACTCGGCCTCTCTTCGAAACGATTTTCGATGACCATTTACGGCATCGCCTGCCTGTTGACGTCGGTTATCGTCGCATTTACCGGAAGCATAGGGTTCGTCGGGCTGGTAATACCGCATATATGCAGGTTGATCTACGGACCCGATAACCGGTTGATGCTCCCGGCGGTGTTTCTTGTCGGCGGATTGTTTCTGGTGTGCGCCGATTTTCTTGCACGTATCATTCTTTATCCGGTTGAATTGCCGGTCGGCGCGATAACCGCGCTGCTCGGAGCGCCCCTTTTTATCTACCTATTGAAAAAGAGATAGCGGAACGGCCCCAGGTATTTTTTTTCTATGCAGTTGCTTTTATTGAAAAAAGAGTTGTATCTTATCGTCTGTTTTTTTGTAAACTTAAGCTTAATGAAGATATGAAGCGTACATTTCAACCGAGTAACCGGAAGAGAAGAAACAAGCATGGATTCCGGGCGCGTATGGCGACAAAAAACGGTAGAAAAGTCCTTGCCCGCCGCAGAGCAAAAGGACGTTGGAAGCTATCGGTCAGCGACGAGCCCAGACACTAAGCAGCCGACCCGGCGCTACACGCTGGGAAAACCGGAGATTCTCCGGGGTTATCAATCGTTTTCGCATGTGCTGTCGCACGGTACATACGTACAACATTCCGGTATTCGTTGCTATTACATAGCAGCGACTGAAATCCCACCCGCTTCAGTTCAGGTGGGATTTGCCATTCATGGGGTGCGTAAAGCTGTATTGCGGAACAGCTACAAACGTTTGCTTCGCGAATCGTACCGGCTCAACAAGCATACATTGCTCGATTGCTGTATGAAGTTGCCAACCGGCATCCGTTGCGTTTTTTTGCTTTCGCCGCGCCGGCTACCGGAAACCGCTTCGTTTCACTTACTAAATAACCTGATCGCCACCCTTATCAAGGATCTATGCATTCGACTCTCGGGTACATACGCAACGGAGTGACAGCGATTCTTGTGTTTTTCATCAAGGCGTACAGGCATTACATCTCCCCGATGTTTCCGCCCTCCTGCAGGTATTTACCCACTTGTTCGGCATATACACTGGAAGCAGTGCAAAAGTACGGTCCCATAAAGGGCGCCTGGCTCGGCACAAAGCGGATTCTTCGTTGTCACCCCTTCCATGAAGGCGGATACGATCCCGTCCCGTAAACACGTTACACACAGATACAATTGTATGGAAAAACAAACAGTCATCGGATTCGTACTTATAGCCATCGTATTCATGGTGTGGATGTACATGTCCATGCCCGATCCGGCAGAGCAGAAAAAGGCGCAGGAATCTGCCGCCAGACATGATTCAACGGCAACGGTAAAAGGCGATACGTCGCCGGCAAAACCGCAGAAGAAGACATCGTTTTCATCAGAAAAGGACAGCGCCGACACCGGCGAGTTCGGCAAATGGTTTTCGCATCTTACCAGCAAACCTGAAAAGCTCTATACCATTGAGACCGATAAATACACCGCCGTCTTCACGACCGCCGGAGGCGGGATAAAACGCTGGACACTCAAAGAGTATTCCACGTGGAACAATGCCCCATTGCAGTTGGTCGATTGGCGCATTGGAAGCGATTTGAATTTGTTCTTCGGAACGAGCGATGGAAAGCTCATCGATACAAAGAACGTCTCCTTCTTATTCCCTGATTTTCCTGAATCCGGGATCGTTACGCTTACCGACAGCTCTTCCGTGTCGTTCACCGCAGTGCTTCCCGTTGTCGGCGACAGCGCCGTCATTATCAAGAAATACACACTTCAGAACGGCAAATACGACTTCGCTCTCGATGTGGAGCTACGGAATATGGGCGGTATAATAGCGAACAACGAATACCAGCTCACTATTCATAGTCTCGCCTATACCGAAAAGAACTCCGTCGACGAAGCATCCTTTGCCGAAGCCAATGTACTTGTTGAAGGTAGCCGCGAAAGTATCGACGCAGCGGAAGATACGCTCGTTAAAGAAACCTTCGACGGGAAAACGACGTGGGTTGCGACTCACACAAAGTATTTCATCAATGCGCTCATCCCCACTTCCGACTCCAAAACCGACGGCGCATATTTCGAAGGAATCGGGATCAACCTTCCCAACGGCGGGAAACGTGAATTGTACCTTGCCAGCGTTAAAATGGATTACCGCGGGAAACCGATTGAGAAGGACCATTTCCAGGTGCTTTATGCGCCGATGGAATACGACCTGCTGAAAAGCCAGGGACACGGACTCGAGCAGGTAATGAGCCTTGGCTGGGACTTTATCATCCGCCCATTCTCGGAATACCTTGTCATTCCGCTGTTTACGTTCCTTCACAACTATATTCCGAACTACGGTATCGTCATCATCATTTTCAGTATTATCATCAAGCTTCTTCTTTATCCGTTAACGAAGAGCAGTATGAATTCGATGAAAAAGATGAAGGCGCTTCAGCCGATGATGAACGAAATGAAGGAAAAGCACAAAGACGATCCGCAGAAACAAAGCGCGGAGATGATGAAGCTATACCGCGATTACGGGGTTAACCCCGCCGGAGGCTGCGGCCCGATGCTCTTGCAAATGCCGATTCTATTTGCGCTGTTCACGATCTTCCGATCGACGATCGAGTTGCGTCACGAACCGTTCGTGTTGTGGATCACCGATCTGAGCACAGCCGACGCAATCGTGCATCTTCCCTTCACCATCCCTCTGATCGGTTTGTCGAACTTCTCCGGTCTTGCGCTGCTCATGGCAATCACAATGTTCATCCAGCAAAAGCAGACCATTCAGGATCCCCGCCAAAAGGCGATGGTTTACATGATGCCTGTCATGATGTGGTTGTTATTCAACAGCTTCCCCGCCGGACTCAACCTCTATTATTTCATGTTCAACCTTCTTTCTATCATCCAGCAATGGATGGTAAATAAAAAGGAAGGCGATGTTGTTTTAGTGAAGGTTGATAAGTCGAAGAAGAAATCCTGGACCGAGCGAATGCTTGCCAGCGCACAGGAACGCGCCAAGGAACAGCAGAAGGCATCAAAACGGCGGTAATTCGTTGCTATTCCGTATCATACGGCATATGTTTCACGTGAAACATATGCCGTTTTTCTTTCCCCCCACTCTTCCCGCATCATTCCCTCCCTTATTACATCGTTGGAACTTCTTTCTTTCTTTTGTACCTTTGTTGTCTTGTTTATACGATCAACAACGTTCGCATTGCGTCTTATGCATCCAACATACAGCATTCGAACCGGTATGCAACTGTTCTCGGTTGTGCTTCTCTCGTTCTTCCTTGCGTATCCCTTGAATTCGCAGGTGAAGTTCATCCAGAACGGGCGCCCTCCAGTTGACGATCATTCGTTTGTTCTTCTTACAAAATCGCTGACAAAGACGATTATCGATCTGAACGGCGAGTGGGAGTATTATCTTCCTGGACAGGATGAGGGCGGCAATGTCCGGATTCCCGCATCGTACATCGGCGAGGAGACCGTCGAATTCAAACGCACGTTCCGCGTCGATCCAGTGCTGATCCGCGAATCCGTGTTTCAGTTTGTCGCGTTATCGATCCCCTATTACTGCGAAGTGCGAGTCAATGGTATCTTTATCGGTAAGCATTCCGGCGAATCGTCGTTTAGCTTCAAGATGTCGCGAGGTGTTATCCGCAGCGGTGAGAATACTATTTCCATAAAAGTAAACAACGTCCACAATGCTAACGAAACCGTTCCTCTACATAGCAGGTTTCGGGATCGTATCAACTATGGTGGTATTGTTCACGATGTCGCAATCGTCGCAAACGGCGTTGTTTGGGTGCAGGAAAGCGCAGTGAATACTTCGTTTTCCGCGGAAGGAAAACCTGGGACCGTCACATTCAATACACTGCTGAATTCCGGCTCCGTGAATAAACTCGCAGGCGATACAAGTTCGGCGCCTGTATCGTTTGGCAAATCCCGGATCACGCATTTCGTCGAAATCATCGATCCCGCAACAAACCTGACTGTCGCGACAAGTGAACGATCGACCGTAGCAATTGAAAGCGACCGGTTGATTCATATCGAATCTTCGGTTTCGATCCCCTCTGTGAAACTCTGGAGCCCAGAGACGCCAAATACGTACATTGCCCGGCTCGTGAGTATGTACGGATCGATGTTGATCGATGAATCGTACATTACATTCGGTTTCCGGAATGTCGAGGTTCGAGACGGCGCATTCTTCCTCAACGGGAAGAAGTATTTTCTCAAAGGCATCACGTACGTCGAACATTCGCCGCGACACGGGAGGAGCGTCTCCCCCGGCGAAATTGAACGGGATATTCTCCTTATTAAAAATACCGGCGCAAATGCCATCCGTTTTACCTCCGGGTGCATCCATCCGTATTACTACTCTGTTTGCAATAAATACGGATTGCTCGTTTTTCAGGACCTCTTCGTTTCGAATGTCCCGTCTCCCGTTCTTGCATATCCTGCGCTCCAAACCTCCGCGGTCAATACGTTGAAAGAAATGATTTCCCGCGATATCAACAATCCTTCTCTTGTTGGATACGGGCTTGCGCAGGGAATCGATCAGAAAAGAAACGGTTATCAGACTTATATCTCCAGGCTGGCATCGTCCTTCAAGGAAAACGATAATCATCTACTTTATGCGACGTATTCCACCCTGAGCCTGGAGGCGATACCCGAAGAACTTGATTTTGCGGGAATCGATATCGTCTCTGGAAATACCGCCGCGGCGTTGAATGAACTTGAAGAAATCAGATCCAGAACGCTGAATAAACCGATCTTCGTCGCCTCGCTGTCCTATCCCGTCGAAGTAGGCAATTTCAACGGGCATTCCGATCCCCGGTCAGTTGATGCACAGGCGAACTTCTTCCTTCGGCTGTATTCAGCGGTCGTTGAGTCCGAATATCCCGGCGTCTTTCTATCTTCATTTGCCGACTGGTCTGTCCGGATTCCGCTCATGACAAGCGACCGCGTCCATCAGTTCACCGCCACGTTCGGTATCGTCGATGTCTATCGTCAGAAGCGTCTCGCCTACGATGTCATCAAGGCACGTTTCAACAATGAAAAACCACCCGTCATTTCGAGCGGCGACTACAAGGAAGAACAACCCGTTATTTTCGTCATCCTCGGCATCATCGTCATTTTCGTATTTGCGTTGATGTACAATGTTTTCAGCCGCTTCCGTGAAAATGTGGTGCGTTCCTTCCTGCGGCCGCATAACTTCTATACGGATATCCGCGACCAGCGGATTCTTTCCATCTTCCAGACATCGATTGTCGGACTGCTTGGCTCGCTTTCATTCTCCCTGTTCTTTGCCAATCTTCTGTATTACTGGCGTACGGAGATGTATGTCGATCAGATTATTTCCGTCGTCATACAGCCTGTCTGGTTGAAGCAGTGGCTGAACTATGCCGCCTGGAACCCGTTTGCGAATATCATTCTGACCGCGCTCGCCGTTTTCCTGATGCTTTTCGTCTATGCGCTATTGTTCAGATTGCTGAGCGTATTTTTCAAACGACGAGTGCTGTTGTTCGATGCCTATTCCATCTCGATGTGGTCGGTTCTGCCAATCATCATCCTGGCGCCGTTCGGCATGGTCGCCTATCGATTGCTCGATATACCGGCCTTTGAATGGATTGCAGTGATCGCATTCCTCTCGTTCTTCGTATGGACCATCTCTCGGGTATTGAAGGGAACATGCATCGTTCTTGACGTGCGCCCGGGTATCTATACCACCGTCGGATTCGTTGCGTTGGCGGCGTTGTTCGTCGCCTGGATCTTCTCTCTCGACAGTTCGACGGAAGCGCTTCATTACTTCTCGTACATCTTCAATTCATGGACGTTCGTGACTACATTCATGTAGACTTGCTCTGCATATACTATTCAGATCATTTCTAATTTGTATCGACAAACGAGCAACAAACAAACGAAGAGATACTACTACCATTTTAGCATTACAAAATGTATCTAAGCAAGATTGAACTATTCGGATTTAAATCCTTTGCAAATAAAACCAGTTTAACGCTGAACGACGGCGTTACCGCCATTGTCGGTCCGAACGGATGCGGGAAAACGAACATCGTCGACGCGTTGCGCTGGGCGCTGGGCGAACAACGGTATTCGACTCTCCGAAGCGATAAAATGGAAGACGTGATCTTCAACGGGAGCAAGTTCCGCAAGCCGATCAATATGGCCGAAGTTTCGCTCACGATTCAGAACAACAAGGAAGTGTTGCCCGTCGAGTACGACGAGATCACCGTGACCCGCCGTGTCTACCGCTCGGGCGAAAGCGAATACCTCCTGAATAAGACTGTCACCCGTTTGAAGGATATCGTATCGCTGTTCATGGATACCGGTATGGGCTCGAATGCCTATTCCGTGATCGAGTTGAAGATGATCGAATCCATCCTCAGCGATAAGGTCGAAGAGCGCAGGCGGTTGTTTGAAGAGGCTGCGGGTGTCACGAAATACAAGGCAAAACGCAAAGAAGCGTTTCGCCGCCTCGCCGATGTGGAAGCTGATCTTGTCCGCGTGAATGATATCATTTCCGAGGTGACGAAATCCGTGAACTCACTAAACCGTCAGGCAAAAAAAGCCGAACGGTACAATGAATTCATGGAGCGTCTTCGCGTTCTCGAAATCGACGTGCTTCAACGCGATTTCGTCGGATTGCATTCCCGGCTTGCTCCTCTGCAGGAACGTCTCGGATCGGCGTTCAACGAACGAGAACATCTGCATCATCAGGTCGCAGAACATGAGACACTTCTTAACGAGTTGAAGGAAGAGGAACGCGAATCGGAAGAACGGCTTACCGAAGCCCGGAAAAGCGTTTCTCATTTCCGCGGCATTATTGCGGACCTCGATCAGAAACTTCTCGTCGGGCAGGAGCGGCAGAACTCCATCTCGACCAATATCGACCGGCTCGAAAAAGCGAAGGTCGATTACCAGCAGCGTATCGTCGATATCGAAGCCGATAATACTGAGGCATCCGAGAATATCGTTCGCATACGCGGCGAGCTTGAGGAAATCGAGCGACGCGCAGCAGCAAAACGCGGCGCGCATACCGCCCTCGCCGAAAAGGTGCGCGAGAAAAAGGGCGAGATGCAACAACGGCAGAATACCCGCATGTCCGCCATGCAGCAGTTGACGCGCACGAAGAATGAAAAGGAAAATATCGAACGCCGGAACGCGCGTATCGAAGAACTGATCGCCAATCTCGACCGCGAGCGAGCCGATACAGAGGAAAAACTCCAGGCGCAACGCAGCAGGCTGGAACAGGAAAGCGCCGGACACGGACCAATCTCCGAAGCGGTGATTACAGCCGAACGCGTATTCCATCAAATGGAAGAACGCAAGCAGGAATTACGGAAGGAAATCGACGTCCTCCAGAACCGCGCCTTCGAACTCCAGAGCGGAATCGGCGAGAAGATGACGAAAATCGATTTTCTCAACGGTTTGATCGACCGGCTCGAAGGGTACTCGGAAAGCATCAAGCACCTTGTCAACAATCGCGAATGGTCGGCGGCGAAAAACACAACGATTGCCGAGGTCGTGAATTCGAGAGAAGACCTTCGCGTCGCCGTTGAAGCGGCGCTCTCCGACGCTGCCTTCTATATCGTTGTGAAGGATGTCAACGAAGCGGTGAGCGGTTTGCGGAATCTCCGCGACTACAAGAAAGGGAAAGCGACGTTTGTTTCTCTTACCAATGTGCCGAACGTTGAACCTATCCCCTTCACTATCACAGGCGACGGTTTCGTAGGCTGGGCTTACGAACTGGTGCAATACGAACCTGAGTACCAGAAGTTGTTCGCCTACCTGTTCCGCAACATTCTCATTGTCCGCGACGCCGACGTTGCGAGAGACTGCATACGCGAATATCCGAACCTTACCTGCGTTACAGTCGACGGCGATGTGTTCACGTCGAGCGGTCTCGTGCGCGGCGGTAGCCACGGCAAGGACGAAGGAAGCCTTATCGGTAAAAAGGACCAGATTCAATCGCTTCTACGCGATGTGGAAACGCTCCGAAAAGAGTTGTCTGAAAATCAGGAAGTTCTCGAAGAAAAAACCATCGAGTTTGATGGCATCGATCTTCGCGCGTATGCGGATAAAATGACGCAAAGCCAGCAGCATCTTTCGTCGCACGAACGCATGGTTGCGCAGATACGGTTTGAAACCGAGAAACTCGAACGCGTCCTCGAGAAAAACGCCGCCGATACAAAAACACTTGCCGACGAACGCGAAGAAATACTCAAACGTGTTTCCGGCATGGTCCCGGAAATCCAATCTCTCGAGGAACGCTCCAAGGCTCTCGAAGAAGAAGAGACGCAGGCGCGCGCAGAGTCGGAAGAACTGGACCGCGAATACGGAAAGAGCAATGCCGAACTCAACGAACTGAATATATCTCTTACCCGTCTGCGCGGAATGCTGCAGAATCTCGAAAGCGATATCAACCGGCTGACGACATCCCATACCGATACGCTTGAAGCGCTGGAACGCGCCGATGCTGAAATCGTCCGTGCTCGCGAGAATCTTGTCGTGCTCGAAGAAGAGATTGCCCAGTTCAATCAGGAGATGACATCGGCAACCGCGAACCATCAGGAAGCGAAGGAACGCTTCGCCGCGGTGGAACAGGAAGTTCAGGAAAAACGCGAGAAGGTCGAGAGGTTGGAAAAATCGTTGCGCGACGAACGAGAACGTCACGGTCAGTCGGTGACGCTCGTCCATGAAATCGAATTGAAAGTGCTCGAAATCAATCAGCGTATCGAAACACTCAAGCAGCATGCGCTTGAGGAATTTGAACTCGAACTCGTCATGCAGGAATTCGCCGTCGACGATGTGTTCGATCTCGCGCAGGCGAAGGATGAGATCAGCGACCTTCGTGTAAAGATCAAATCCCTCGGTCTCGTTAATCCTCTGGCATTCGAGGAGTGGAAGAAAGAGAAAGAGCGGATGGATATTCTGAATACGCAGTACGAGGATTTGATTGAAGCGCAGAAAACGTTGAACGAAACAATCCGGGAAATCAACCATACTGCGCAGGAGAAATTCACCGAGACGTTCGGCATTGTTCGCGAGAACTTCATCTCCATCTTCAAATCCCTGTTCGATGAAGGCGATGAAGCGGACCTTATTCTCCTCGACAGCGACGATCCGCTTGAAGCGAAAATAGATATCACGGCAAAGCCCCGAGGCAAGCGCCCCCATTCCATTGAAATGCTTTCCGGAGGAGAAAAGACGCTTACCGCAATCGCACTGTTGTTCGCAATTTATCTGGTGAAACCGAGTCCGTTCTGTATTCTCGACGAAGTGGACGCGCCGCTCGACGATGCGAATATCGACAGGTTTGTGCGCATCATCCGGAAGTTTTCGAACAACACGCAATTTATCGTCGTGACGCACAACAAGCTCACGATGGAATCCGCCGATACGCTGTACGGTGTGACGATGGAAGAGGAAGGAATCTCGAAGCTCGTCGCCGTCAAGTTTGAAGACGATCTGAGCCGGTTCATGAATAATTGACGCAAAACATTGGGATAGATAGAAAGCGTCCGGCAATCACCGGACGCTATTTATTTCTCTACTAAACCGCGTTCTCATAATCCTTCGAACAAATCGCCGAGGGGCGGGGAATGCCGTTCCTGATAAAACGAATAGTACTCCTTCTCCCAAAGCATCCAGTTGTCGTAATTATGCTCCTCGAAATCCCTTCGCATTGTCTGGTGCGCCATAATCGCCTTCAACTCTGTTTCTTTCCACGCGCGGACATCGATTTCTGCGTCGATACGGTTTCTCGGAGTGCTGAACACCTTCCGTGGGAACGACGTAACTAAATCCTCCGGCATGGCAACAAACGCCAGCCGTTTGAGGAATGCATGCTGTTCCTTCAGTTCAAGAAAAACCCTTTTCACCGCCGCGTGAACGACGATATGATCGGCATGCCCGGAACCGCCCTGAACATCGTATGTAATGACCACCTGCGGCTGTATCGTCAGAATTAAATCGCGTATATCATTCTCGATGATTCTCGGATCGAGATCCTGCATGTTTTTATCAGGATAACTCCCTTGCCTGAAAGAAGCGACGTTAAGAATTTCGCACGAGCGTTTCACTTCTTCCGCGCGCAGCCTGGCAAGCTCTTCCGGCTGGAGTCCGAGCGTCGAAGCATTGCGGCTGCTTTCACCTCTCGTCATTGTATAAAGATGTGTGTCGACATCCGGCGCCGCGCCGTAACGCGCCAATGTTCCGCCAGTCGGGAATGCCTCATCGTCCGGATGAGGAAAGACAAACAGTATCGCTCTTTTCATGAGACTGAAATTACGTAATTTCCATGCGAAGTAATATTACATCATAAACCGGCGTTCGAACCGATGCACTATCTTGCGGCCTTTGTCCTTGCCTTGCTCGTGGGAGTCTTCTCCCGGCGCGCGAAGCTGCTGTCCCGGTCCGGTTCCATCGCAACATTTTTTCTCGCATTCCTCGTGTATTCCCTCGGCGGATGGGAATGGACGGCGCCAATCTTCGCGTTCTTTCTTCTTTCGAGTCTGCTATCAAAACTCGGCAGGGAAAAAAAGGACGCTCTCGCAGAAACCTTCGAGAAAACGGGCACACGCGATGCATGGCAAGTCGTTGCAAACGGCGGCCTCGCAGGCTGCGCTCTGATCTGCGAACACGTGTTCCCCGGCGTGCATTGGTACACGGTGTATCTCTCAATTATCGCAGCGGTCACCGCGGATACGTGGTCGACCGAGATCGGCGTGCTTTCACCCGATATGCCACGGTCGATACTGACCGGTCAACGCATCGCGCATGGGTTGTCCGGAGGTATATCGCTGCCCGGTTTTGCAGGAGGAACGCTTGGAGCATTCGCTATCGCGTTGATCGGTCATATATGCATTCCGTTGGGCACTGTACAATTCATCATCGTCGTCTTCTCAGGCATCGCCGGGAATGTCGCCGACAGCCTGCTCGGCGCATCGCTCCAGGCGGCGTATCGTTGTACAGTCTGCGGCGCGGCAACAGAACGAACATCGCACTGCGGCTCTCCGTCCGAGCTTGTCTCCGGATACCTGTGGATGAGAAACGATACCGTAAACGTTCTTTCTTCGTTCGCGGCAGCCATTGCCTCACTGATAGCGGTTTTTCTTTTCCCGTCGTGACCGGGAACAGATTTATGGGATGATAGTTTGCGGTGAATTCCGTATCATTCGACGTGCAAAAACGCATCCGGTATAATCATGCGCCTTGTTTCATTCATAATCCTTATCGTCTCGATTGCTCTCGTTGCATGCGAACGCGATCCCGTCGAACCCGGCGCGCCCGATACGATTCCTCCGATTCCACCTGCGGGATTGATTGTCGAAAAGGCGCAGGATGGATTTATTACGATAAGCTGGCTGCGGAATACCGAACGGGATATCGATTCGTATATCGTTTACCGCAGTGAAACGGGCGATGCGTCATCCTTTACCGCTATCGATACGACGTCGAACGATTACTACATCGATGAAGCTGTCCGGTACGACATGCGCTACTATTACCATGTGACCGCTTATGATGAATCGGGGAACGAAAGCGCAGCATCCGCAGTTGTGGACGCGGTATCGGAAAACAGGCATCCTCCTCAGACGCCTGAGAATATCGCTATCGTTTCGCTGCCCGGGAACGGTCACCGAATCATGCGGCTTACCTGGATACCGCGCGATGATTCCGATCTGAAAGGGTATCTCATCTACCGTTCGACGAACTCTCAATTCGCCGCCGATACTTCCACGCTGCTTGCATTCACCGATGCGTTGTACTACGACGACTCGACTGCACGTACTACCGGCGTGTATTACTACTATCAAATCAAAGCCGTCGATGAAGGCAATTTGATGAGCGCTCCATCCGGCATTCGTTCTGGAATACACCTGCCTGAACCGGTTCTCGCTGCCCCTGCCGACTGGGAAATCGTCGCAGGCGCGCCGGTCTTTGAATGGAACCCCGTTCCCGGCGCTGCCGAATACGAGATTCAGATTTTCGAAACCCCTGACGATGTCATGACCATCGCCATTATGCGCGTGAGCCGGCAGGACAACCGTATACGCGAGCCCTATCAGGGGCCTTATCTTCAATCGGGGAGAGTATACTACTGGAGAGTAGTGACCTTTTCCGTAGTTCGAGGCTATCCAAATTCACGTTCCGAAACACGCGCATTCATTATTCAACCCTGAGCCATGCCAATCATCAGCGTTCAAAACATTTCCAAACGGTTCGATAACGTCCAGGCTGTGCGCAACGTGAGCTTCTCCATTGCCGAGGGAGAGATTTGCGGATACATCGGTCCGAACGGCGCCGGTAAAACGACGACGGTCAAAATGATCGCCGGTATTATTCCCCCCGATACCGGAGAGATCACGGTAAAAGATATTGCCGTAAAACATGAGTCCGACGAGATTAAAACAGTCTACGGTTACGTCCCGGAGAATGGGGCGGTGTACGAGTCGCTGACGGCAATGGAGTACCTGGTGTTCGCAGGCCGCATGCACGGAATGAAAGACTACCTCGTGAATGAACGCGCGCGTGTGTTGCTGGAGTATTTCGATATCGGAGAATTCGCCAATCAAATCATGAGCGGATTTTCGAAGGGGATGAAACAGAAAGTATTGCTCTGCTCCGCGATGATTCACCAGCCGGATATCTATTTCTTCGACGAACCGCTCAACGGTCTGGACGCCCAGGCAACGCTATTGTTCAAGGAACTGTTGAAGCAATTTGCCGCCAAGGGGAAAACCATTCTGTATTGTTCGCATCTTCTCGACACCGTCGAACGGCTCTGCACCAAGATTATCGTCATACATAATGGCTCCATCGTTGCGGAAGGGACCATCGGCGAATTGAAAGCGTCGACGAAACAGGAAAATCTTGACGAGGTCTTCTCGGCGCTGACATCGAGCGAAAACAGAGTCGACAAAACCACCGCATTGTTGAATGCGCTCGACGCCCTTCAATCCTGATGCCGGTTCGAACAACAGCGCATACGGCAGTTGAGACGCTTCTATGGTTCATCGTTGTATCCGCGTGTTCCATCCTGCCGCCGCAAGCGCTGATGGGACAACAAATGCCTGTCGATTCTGCGTCCGTTCCTGCCGGAAACACCTTCCATCTGGGTTTCGAAAAAAATATCAACACATATTCATGGACGTTCAACGGATCGTTCGCCCTCAACGCGTTCGGTTGGAGACTGACCGGCGAGGAACGGTACCTCACCACCGTTATCGCCTCGGATCAGGACAGAATCAAAGACGACCAAACGCTCGGATTCGAACTGGCAAAGCCGCTGTCCGAAAGCATCGAGCTCTATACCCAACTCAACTCGTTCATTTTTTCGGATACGCGGACGCAGGGACTGAACAAACTCTCGTCGAATAAGTTCGCGGGAGGATTCCGGTGGGCGGCGGACGAAGTGCTTACCTTCACGCCGGGGATCGGGTACTCGTTCGATAATCAACAGAGCATACTCGACCGGGGAATGCTGTATAAAGCCGCAGCCGAGCTGAACGGATACCGACTCGGAAATAATGTTGTGTTCGGTATGGCGTCATTCCTGAAGGAAGACCTCAGTCCGCGCGAGCAGAATGAACAAAGCGCACTTATCAGGCTCGGCAGTATATTCGGCGATCGCAGCAGCAACCAGGCGACTATTGCGTACCGGAATTTCAGCCGCGATTTTTACATCCTTAGCGATACGGTATCTGCGATGAACGGCGCCGTCGAGTTTCCTATCGAAACAAGGACGGAATTCAACTACATGGTTTCCGACGAGCTGCGCTATTCGATCGCGGAGCCTCTCTCATTCGGACTCTCCGCGAATGTAACACAACGGAACGTGGACCGAGTGCAAAAACGCCGCGTCGTCCGCCCCGATAATCCGGCGTTCGATACGAACGTCGATGAATTCCGTGCGAACGCAGGTTTCGATATCGCCTACCGCCGTGAATCGGAATCGCTCTGGAAACTGCGGTTCGATATCAGCGAGCGCGCAGAGACGCATGCGCTCGAAAACCTGGAATGGGCGGCTCCCGAAGCGTTCAACAGGCAGAAGAAACTGGAAGAGCAAAAGAACAATACCATTTCTCAGACCCAGTTCGCACTTCAACTGACACAACGTATCGGCGACTACGATACCGCAACCGTGACCGGCACGGCGATGAAGATGCAATACGATACGCCGAGCGAAGAAAACAACGACGACCGCGACGAGGTCTTCTTCCTCACCGGCGTCCGGTGGACGCACCGGTTTTCGCCTTCACTTCAGGCAACGTTGCAGGGCGACGCCACGCTGCGGCACACGGTGTACCTCTTTTCGGAACGCAGCGCCAACAACACATGGAACCGCATCTTTCGAATCGCGCCTTCGACCCGCTACCAGGCGGGACGGGCGTTCAGTACCGTCAACGCCTGCGAAGTGCTCGCAAACTACACGGTGTACGACTTCGAATCGGTGTACCCCGATGTCCGCAGTTTCTCGTTCCGTCAGTTGACGTTATCCGATTCCACAACCGTGCGGTTAGGCGTAACAACATCTGTTACCGCGAGGTTGCAGGTACGAATGTACGAACGCGGCGAATTGAAATGGGACGAATTCAAGGTGCGGCCGACGGCGTTTTTCGATGAACGAACCTACGTTGTCTTCCTTTCGTATGAAAAATTCGACAAACTACTATCAGCCGGATTCCGTATGTTTGAACAAACCCGTTACAGCTATTCCGGTCTCGACAAAGCCAAAACGGGCATCCTCACAAGTTTCGGTCCGACATGCCGGATCGAGTTTCGCTGGCGCGAATCGCTCGGCATGCTGATCGACGGATGGTACCAGATCACGCGCGACACGGGCGCCGAAACAAGAACCTCGCCGAGCGTGTTCATTCAATTACTGTATTCGATGTAATCCGGTGTATTCGACGACATAGTCAAACATGGTTGATCCGCAGGAACAAAACGATCCTCTCTTCTCGAAAACGATGCTCATTCCAAGCAAACGTACGAGCATTCATATGGTGGAGACCTTCGTTGAAAGCCTTCTGGAGCTCATCACCATCAGGGACGCCATCTTCGACAATATCATGATCTCGCTCACCGAAGCGGTGAACAACGGAATCATACATGGCAATCACTCCGACCCGGAAAAGAATGTGCATCTCACCTGCCGCTGTTTCCCGAATATTCTCGAATTCGTCATTCAGGACGAAGGAAGAGGTTTCAATCCGGCGGAAATTCCGGACCCGTTCCACGAGGACAATCTTCTTAAAGAAGGCGGACGCGGAGTGCTCATCATCAATGCCATGATGGAAGATGTCAGATACGAAAAAACACCGGAAGGTATGCGGATCACCATGCGGATCCGTCGCTGATCTTCTCCGCTGTTGACCCATTGTATTCAATTCCCAGTTCCGAAACCCTGTCCCGCGAAGCCGGAACTGCCTTGAATATACCGGAAAATTGCGCTACCTTTCATTCGAATGCTGATCTATTGAGCCCATATATTGAGTACATCCGAAAAGGTATCCCTATGACTGCAGCAGCCTATAATCCCGGCGATGAAACGAAGATTATGACCATTCAGCGGTTTATCGCTGAGAACGAACGCGCACATCCGGAAGCGACGGGTGCGTTTTCCGAATTACTCCGCAACCTTGCGCTGGCGGCAAAAGTGGTTTCGCGGGAAGTGCGCCGGGCCGGACTTGTCGATATCCTCGGCAGAGCGGATGTTAGCAATGTGAGCGGCGACGATGTAAAAAAACTCGATGTGTTCGCCAACCAGATGATCATCCGTTCGATGGAAAGCGGCGGTCAGCTCTGTGTGATGGCGTCGGAAGAGAACAAATCGGTGATTCCGATACCGGAACAGTTTCCGACCGGCAAATATGTCATGGTCTTCGATCCACTCGACGGGTCGTCGAACATCGATGCAAACGTCACCATCGGCACGATATTCTCGATTCTCCGCCGCGTCGATGGTTCAAGCGGTCCTGGATCGGAACGCGATGTGGTTCAGCCCGGATTCAAGCAGGTTGCCGCCGGTTACATAATGTATGGATCGAGCACGATCCTTGTCTACACCAGCGGTAACGGAGTGAACGGGTTCACCCTCGACTCCACCATCGGTTCGTTCCTTCTTTCGCACCGCGATATGAAAATCCCCGCTCGCGGATCGATCTATAGCGTCAACGAAGGAAACCGGTTACTCTGGGAAGAGGGCATCAGAAAGTACGTCGACTATCTGCAACAACCCGACGAGGCAACCGGACGCCCGTATAAAAGCAGGTATGTCGGTTCCATGATAGCCGACGTTCACCGGACCATCCTCTACGGCGGTATCTTTATGTATCCCGGCGACCAAAAGAATCCCGAAGGAAAGCTCCGCCTGATTTACGAGGCAAATCCAATGGCGTTTGTCGTCGAACAAGCGGGCGGCAGAGCGACCAACGGTTATCAGCGAATCCTTGATATAATCCCCGACCGCCTCCATCAGCGTGTGCCGGTCCTCCTTGGGAGCGCCGAAGACGTTCTCGAGGCCGAACGATTCCTTTCCGGAAAGGCATGAGATCAACGTTTTACTCGAAGCCGATTGTAGCGCTGTTTAGTGTTGCTGTTTCAATTCTTCTCTTCTCCTCCGTCGCCAGAGCGCAGCGTTCGGCGGGAGAGGAATCAAACATCGATCCGTTATTCCTTATCGATACCCCCGTCGCCGGCGTGCTGCCCGCGACGGCGGGCAGTATTGAAACGTACCGGTATACTCACGGTGGAAAGCTGCTCGGAGCGCTTTACGGGTTATTCGAAAACTTCAACATCGGGATGTACTACGGCGGCACCGGCGTTGTCGGCAGCGGCAATATTGATTGGAACAAAGCGCCGGGTATTCTCATCCGATACCGCTTTTTCGAGGAAAATGAAGTCTATCCGGCGATGATTGCCGGATTCGACACGCAGGGACGGGACGGCTATGTTTCAGACGACGGGATGAAGCAATATGTGATAAAGTCGCCGGGATTGTTCGTCTGCGCCAGTAAGAACTATGCCCTGTACGGAACCATCAGTTTTCACGGCGGATTGAACTACACATTCGAGCGGGCGGATAACGATAAAAGCCCGAATATGTTCGTCGGCATCGAAAAATCCCTCGGATCGCTTGTTTCATACCTGTTCGAATACAACTTCGCCTTCGATAACGATAAGGGCGAAAAAGGGTTCTGGAACGGCAACATGAGCATGGGAATGCGTATTTCGACGAAAATCGGCTTTAACATCGGACTGTATTTTAAAAACCTCCTCACTTCTTCCTTCTATTACGACAAAATAGTCCGCGAAATCTATATCCAGTACGTCCGCTATATCTAGCTGGTGTATTGAAAAACAGACTCCCTGTTCTGTGAATAGGTCAGCTTGTTTTCCCTCACCGCGTTGCGGGAAAAGGCATTTTTCCCAATACGCTTTCTTTTACAGGCCTTTTCGCATTTGTAGGTCGCCGGACATATTTGAAAGCCGGGGATCTGGAACTGGCATGTATCTTGTTTACTATAATAGAGAGACAGAGAAACGCTTGAGGTGCGCTATGAAGAAAAGATTTTACATGAAACTCGTTGTAGCGGGTGTGATCCTGGCAGCCGGCCTTTCCGGATGTTACACGCAGGTTACCCTGCGGGACCGCTACCCCAGCCATGAAGAGTACCCCGAATACTCGGAAACGTATGTCGATACAAACGGAACTGTGATCAATAATAATTATTACGGCTCCGATAGAACCATGTTTTTCGATTATTATTACCCGACGCGTTTTAGCTTCCGTTATTCCGTATGGGATCCATACTGGGATTACCCCGGTTACTGGGACCCCTGGTACGGATCGGTGTGGCCTGGATATTATCCCTACTACCGGCCGGTACACTATTATGGCGGATGGTATGGCGGATGGTACGATCCCTATCCGTATTACGGCGGCGGCTATGCTTACAACCGCACGGTATACCGCACCGACAGCCGTTCGCGGGCGACGAGCGCGCGGTCGTACACCAACGCCACCAGGTCCGGACGGACGTTGACAAGCCCCGCTCCTTCATCCACTGTCACGAGCCGCACGGCGGTCGCCAACTCGCCGGTAAGATCGAGGCAGACCGGCTCGGATACATACTACAATACACGCTCGCGCACAACCAACCCCTCGACGGGATATCCGACATATAATAATAGAACGCGCGACGGTTCGACCACATCGCCGAATCCCGGTTCGGGATATTACGGCGGATCGAGCAGGAACCGTTCTTCCTCCGGGTACACCCCGAGCACGACCTCGCCTGCAACGAGAGACGGCAGAACAACGCAGAGCGGAAACAGCACCTCGGGTACAACCTCCTCTCCTCGCGACCGCGAAACAGGACGGTATACTCCGAGCACCGGATCTTCTTCCGGTTCCAGTTCCGGCAGCAGCAGTCCCTCGTACTCGCCGCCTCCGCAGCGTTCGAGCGGAAGTAGTTCCGGTTCGTACGATAGCGGCAGCCGTTCGAGAAGCTCCGGCGGAAGCGCCCCCAGTAGCGGTTCGTCCGGCCGTAGCTCATCCGGAGGTTCCTCGTCCTCCGGCAGCGGATCGAGAAGCCGGGGAAGATAAGCTTTCAGCGTTCCTTTCTCTTCAGGGTGCGGGTTCCGCCCGCACCCGGTGACCTCTTCCATTACAATCATGACATCACGTACAGGTGCAGATATGAATATCCGGACTTTCGCTCTACTGTTTTCATTCGTTCTCCTCTCTGCCGCTGCCAAAGCGCAATACATCGAAGACGCGCTGCGGCTCTCGCAACCGCCCGACGCGGTCAGCGCGCGCGCGGCTGGGATGGGAAATGCATTCTCCGGCGTTGCCGATGATTTTTCCGCTATCTATTTCAATCCGGCAGGGCTGGCATTGCTACGCAAAGCCGATTTCTCGCTCGGCGTAATGAATGCAAACGGAAAAACCGAAAGCACGTTCCTTGGAAGCGGCACGACGGCCGACGACGGGAATTTCCGGGTGAACAACCTCGGGTTGGCTCTCCCTTTCCCTGTCGATAGAGGAAGCCTGGTGTTTGCATTCGGATATACGCAGTTGATCGATTATTCAGGCATGCAAACCTATGAAGGATATAACACGCAAAGCTCGATACTGCCGACGCTGTACACAGTTCCATTTAATTTCAAAAATAATCCGGATTATAACGAAGACTACGATCTGACCTGGCAGCTTGGACTTGAAGACACGACGGAATTCGTGCCTATCAGAAACAACATCCTTCAGAATAATGAAACCCGCATCAGCGGCAGCCTCGGTCAATGGTCGTTCGGCGGCAGCGCTGAAATTGCGAAGGACATGATGCTTGGCGTCAGTTTCAATGTATTGACCGGATCGTTCAAGAACGAACGCACATTCACTGAAACCGATATCAATAACAATTACTCGGGCGTGATTGCTGGAAAAGACCGGGACAGAAACGACTTTCGTTCCGCTCAAATCACCGAAACGGTCGATCAGGATCTTTCAGGGTGGAACGTGAAGCTTGGCGCACTCTATAATTACCAGAACATTTTCCGGGGCGGAATCACAATTCAAACCCCCACGGTCGTTACCGTCGACGAAGTATTCAGCCGGGACGGCAGAAGCGTGTTCGAGGACTACGTAGAATACGCCGGCTACAAAAACGCCCCGCATATCTACGATATCACCTCGCCGTGGGTTTTCGGATTTGCGGCATCCTACGCGCCGCTCGAGTATCTCCGAGTGAGCGCCGAGGTCGAGATGCGCGACTATACCGAAACGGAATTCAGCAATTCCAACGACGATGTCTTTGAGCTCTACGACGTTCCTGAACTCAACCGCCGTATGCGGAACGATCTTCAGAGCGCGGCTTCCTATCGCTTCGGTCTCGAGTTCCAGGTGCCGCATACCGGCGTCATCCTGCGCGGCGGCTATGGTATGAATCCCTCGCCGTATAAGGATGTCGTGCTTACCACTCCCGAGGACGGTCAGTTCTACGATATGCAGACAACCGACGACGTTCAGACCATCAGCGGCGGTATTGGATATATTGTTCAGGATCGCTTCATGCTCAACGCCGCCTATATCATGTCGATGTACGATGCCACCCGATTCATCTATCACGATGCCGTTGCGCCTACCTCGTCGGTGACGGTAGCCCAGAAATACACGAATTCGCGTCTTATGTTCTCCATTTCCTATCTCTTTTAAGCAAGAACCTTGACCATGCCCCCTTTCCGTTTCCCGCGGAGAGGGGGTTTTTCGTATGCCTTCCTTGAGGTAAAACCCCTATCTTCCAATAATCCGGCGTGGTACCGGATTTCTGACCTTTGCAATCCAACTTGATCTCCCGTATATTTATTAGCTTGAATCGCTTTTTAGTGTACTAAGTATACATGATGGAGTAGAGTACTCATGGCAACGATGACCAAAATGCGCGACAATGCGCATATTTTCATCATCGCGTTCGCAGTAATTTTCGTCGCATTCTGGGTTGTGAGCGATGCCGACATCGGCACGCTGCTCCAGGGCAACACCAACGAAATCGCAAATATTGACGGGCGCAGTATTACGTATCAGGAATTCAACAACCTCGTTCAGCAGGTAGCCGACCAGCGCCGCCAGCAGAACAACGGACAGGAACTCGACGAGAACGCCCTCGCCTCTGTCCGCGAACAGGTGTGGAATGAATTCATTACCCAGGCGGTCGTCGATCGCGCGGTGAAGGAATTCGGCATCACCGTCACCGATCAGGAAATCAACGATTGGGTGCGCAGCTCGACCCCTCCGGAACAGCTCGCGCAACATTTCCGCGATTCCACCGGTCAGCTCAACCGCGAAGCGTACGAGCAGTTCCTCAGCAATCCGGGACCGGAAAACCAGCAGGCATTGATCGCCATCGAGAGCCAGCTTCGCTCCGAGCTGATCCGCAACAAGCTCACCGCCGTGCTCGCATCCAGTATGTTCGTCACCGACGAGCGTCTGAAGAATGCGTACAACGAACGCAACATGCAGATGAACGCCAATTATGTGTTCTTCAATCCGCAGGCGTTCGCTGGAACGGATACCGCCCGTCCTTCCGATGCGGAATTCCAGCAGTACTACGATAAGAACAAAGAGCAGTTCAAGATGGAAGAATCGCGGAAGCTCAAATACGTGATCTTCCCCGATGCGGCGGATAAGGAAGACACGATTGCCGTGATGAAGGATCTCGAATCCATCGCAGCGGAAGCCCGCGCAGGCAAAGACTTTCTCGAGCTGGTAAAAACCAACTCGACGCAACCATACAACGATCAGTGGATGTCGCTTCAGCAATTGCCGGAAACCGTTGTCTCGGCGCTTTCAGGTAAAGCCGCCGGCGATATTGTCGGTCCGGTCGCCAACGAATCGGGCGTTGCCATCTATAAGATTATTGAAGAACGCTCCGGCGCCGAATCGATGATCAAGGCATCGCATATCCTCCTTCGTACGGACGGCGCTCAGAATCCGGGCGCGCAGGAAACCAAGGCGAACGATGTGCTGAAACAGGCAAAGTCGGGCGCGAGCTTCACCGAACTGGCGAAGAAGTATTCGGAAGAACCCGGCGCGGAACAGAGCGGAGGCAGCCTTCCGTGGTTCGGTAAAGGCAGAATGGTCAAGGAATTCGAAGATGCGTGTATGAAAGCCAACGTCGGCGATATCGTCGGACCAGTGAAAACGCAATTCGGCTATCATATTATCAAGATAGAAAACAAGACGTCGAAGGAAGTGAAGCTCGCATCCATCACAATGAAGATCGATCCGAGCAGCAAAACCCGCGACCGCAATCTCGAACGCGCGCAGGACTTCGCATATATGGCGAAGGAAACCAGCTTCGAGAAGGAAGCGCAGGAGCAAAAACTTCAAGTGCAGGAAACGCCGGAGTTCACGGAACAAAGCGGTTCGTTCATCCCCGGAATCGGTTTGAGCCAGCCGATGATGCAGTTCGCGTTTGAAAACGGTGTCGGCGATATCAGCGATGTGTACCGCGCAAGCAGCGGCTATGCGGTTGCGATGATTACCGAAACCATTCCCGAAGGCTACCGCGAACTCAACGACGAGATGAAGCAACAACTTGCTCCGCAGGTCATCTTCGAGCGCCAGATGAATAACACGCTGAAAAAAGCCCAGTCCATGACGGGCGGTTCCCTTCAGGCAATCGCCGCGGGCAATCCAGCGCTGTCCGTCGATTCAACCGGAACGTTCACGCCCGCTCAGGGACCCGGCGCCGTCGGTAGAGACGATGCGTTCATCGGAAAGCTGCTGGGAATGAAGCCCGGACAGATCTCGAAACCGTTTAAAGGCCAGCGCGGCGTGTACGTCGTGCAGTTGCTCAACAAGACTCCGTTCAACGACGCTCAGTTCAAGATGAGCCGCGATGAACTCCGCCGCCAGAATATTCAACAGCAGCAGAACGAGTTTATCCAGAGCTGGCTTGAGCAGAAAAAGAAGGATCTTGAAATCGTCGACAACAGGAGCCGGTTCTTCCGCTAACGCGGATATATTCTGTTAATTCTGGAGAAGGCAGGAATGGTACACAGTACAGCGATCGCGTATGTTGCCGTTCTTGCCTTCTTCCTTTTCCCGGCGCAAACAACCGGGCAGAACGGGAAACCCAATACCAGCGCGGGAATTGAACTGCGCTACTCAACCGCTTCGCGAATCCTTCTCTCCCCTCTTTCCGCCGACCCGTTGAAACAAATTGCCGAAACCGACCTCGGCGGCTTTGCAAGCGTGGCGGTCCGGTACCGGCAGCCGGTGTATGAATCGGTTCAACTGCACGCCGCGTTCGAATACATGAGAAACACCGCCGAATCGAGCGACCATTACGGCACGGTCGCCAGAGACGGTTTCACATTGTATGGAGTTGAAGTGCTTGGATTATTCCGCCTCCCGTTCAGCGGACCGGCTGTCGCATTGAACGCCGGCGGAGGCGCAGGCATCGTGTTCGGACGGCGCGAGTATTCGATAGGCGGCGCGGATGCAGCGTCTACCTCAAGCGGTATTGCCTTCGGAATCCATGTCATCGTCGGGATGGATGTTTTTCTTACCGAGTCGCTTTCCCTCAGCGGCGAACTTCATTTCCGCGATCCGCAGGTAGCCGTCGAGAACACCTTCTCCCGGCCGTCGGTAGTTTCGAACGGCATTACCTACTACCTCCCCACCGAGCCTCTGAAAACGAAAATCAATCTAAACGGCAATATGTACTCGATAGGCGCGGCCTGGCATTTTTAGCCAACGGCTGACGTAGCGAGAACGGCGTGGCGGGATGCCCGCACCGTACCATTCCCATGCAGGCGTTTCTTCTCTTGCAGGCGTTTCTCCTGGTGGATGCAGCGATCGTTGAAGCGTCACATTTTCTCGGGGGCGGATATTCCCAGAATACCGAAACCGTTTGCGAGAACCTGTTTCGCCGCCTTGCACAAGCCGATGCGCGCCGCCGAAAGCAGTCTGTCATCTGTTACTACGCGGCATTCATGGTAGAATTTGTGGAATGCCGTTGCGACCTCGTGGAGGTAATTGCCGATAGGATGTAATTCATACGAGGCGGCGCATTGCCGCAGCACCTCCGGAAAATGCACCAGCGTTTTCATAAGCGCCAGCTCGGCGGGATCGGAAAGGAGCGCGAATTGCGGTATCTCGTCTGTTCCCACGCCTTCCGAAGCGGCGAAACGCAGGATACTTGCGATACGCGCATGTGCGTACTGCAGGTAGTACATCGGATTGTTCTCGTTCTGTTCCTGCGCAAGCTTGATATCGAATTCGAGATGCGAGTTCACGCCGCGCATGACGAAGAAATACCGCACAGCATCGACGCCGACGGCTTCGATCAGATCGTCGAGCGAATACACATTGCCCGAGCGCTTGCTCATTTTTACGGCTTCGCCTTCGTTGACGAAACTCACCATCTGGTGAATGATCACGTGAATATGGTCTGTTCTCTCTCCCAGCGCCTGGACGCCGGAGAGTACATCCGGTATCGTCGCCATGTGATCGGCGCCGAAAATGTCGATGATGCAATCGTATCCCCGTCCAATTTTCTCCCGATGGTAGGCGATATCGGGCAGACGGTAGGTCGGCTCGCCCGTTGCCTTGACAATCACTCTATCCTTATCGGCGCCGAAATCCGTGGTACGCATCCAGACAGCGCCGTCTTTCTCGTACGAGAGTCCCTTTTCCTTGAAGACCGCAAGCACTTCGTCGATCTTCCCTTCCTTGTACAGAGAATCCTCGTTGAAATAGACATCGTGGTGAATGCCGAGGCGGTTCAGCGTTTCCCTGATCCGGGCAAAACACCATTCTTCTCCGGCTTTTCGGAAGAAATCGAGCCCTTCTCCGGTTTTCGAATCGCCATGCTTCCCTGCCAGTTCCGCGGCAATCTCTTTGATGTAGTCGCCTGCGTAATGGATGTTTTCCTCGTTTGCCCCCTGTCCCAGGTGTTCGAGATACCGCTCGCGGACCGTAATGGCGAGGTTCTGCATCTGGTTGCCGGCATTGTTGAAATAGTATTCCCGGGTTACCTCCCATCCCATCCATTCGAGAAGCGTGCAAAGGGTCTCGCCGATGCACACCTGGCGTCCATGCCCGGCGTGAAGGGGACCAGTCGGATTTGCGCTCACCCATTCGACATTGACGCGCTTCCCTGCCGCATCCGTGCTTCTGCCGTAATCCTTGCCGGTGTCGAGAATCGCAGCGGATTGCCGTTGAAAGTACGAGCCGGCAAAACGGAAGTTGATGAATCCCGGACCGGCAATCTCTACCGCGGCAATATTGCCGTCGTCGCGGCGGATGTTCTCGGCAACGATTGCGGCGACTTCGCGGGGATTACGTTTCATCTGCTTTGCGAGAATCATCGCGACGTTTGTCGCAAGATCGCCGTGTTCAGGCTGTTTCGGATTCTCGATCTGAATAGAATCGCGTTCCAATTCAATGCCTGCCCGTTGTAGGGCAAGCCATATTTGCTCTCGTAGATAGTGTTTCATCGTTCCGGAATAGAATGCGGAAATCGGTTACCAGTACAGCGGATATTGTTTACAACGTATCGTCGGCGATACGTTCCATTTCGGCATCGCCCCAGAGGCGTTCAAGATTGTAGTATTCCCTGATGCGAGGTTGAAAGATGTGGAAGACAACGTCGACGTAATCGACAAGCACCCAATGCAACTGGGTATAACCTTCCTTCTTGTACATCCGCTGACCGCGATCGCGCAGTCCGTCGATCAACGCATCGGTGATGGCTTTCACCTGCGTATCGGAATCGCCGCTACAAATCACGAAGTAATCCGTCATGTCGGTGATGTTCTGGAGATCCAGAATGCAGACGTCGCCGGCTTTCTTCGATAACGCGAGCCGGGCGCCCATGTGTGCAATTTCTTTGGCTGTCAATAGGGTATCTTCTGTTGGGAATAATCAGTTCAAGGGTTTGAGACGTTCGTAATCCTTTCCGATAACGACGGAAACATGCAAGTGGTAGTCGGGATTGATTTGCTGCACGACGTTCTCTTCGTCGACGCCGAGCGCGTGTGCAACCTTTTTCGCATTCTCGATGACGCCCGTTCTATCGATCACAAGGGTGCGTTCGACATCGAACGTCTTATAGTTCGACGATTGAACGACATCGAAATTCCGGCTTCTGAGATAGTCGGTGAACTTCTGCGCCACGCCTTGCACGCCGCAGCCATTCTGCACATCGAGCTGGATGATTTCGCCTGTTTTCGTCCTACCCTCGTTTGTCTGCCATTCCACAGGCTGATCGGTCACGGTCCGTGTAATGAACATATAAAAGAGAACGAACACCAGGATGCCAAGCCCAACGATAACGATGTTGAGCAGCAACGATTTCGGATTGAGGGATTTCGAGCGATTGTGCTTTCTACGCGCCATAATAGCCGCAATGTAATAAAAAAACCGGGTATGATGGAACCCGGTTCATGTGATGCGTTCGTACATCCTACGGTAAATCATCGTATTCATGCATTCCGACAGGGAAGATACCGCTTCGCATATAGTCGCCGGGATAGTAGTACCCCTGGTAGTTCCTGTATTGAAGCGTCACTCTGAAATCGTCCGATGGGCGGTACTCGAGTTGCGCCCGTTCGAGATATATCTTATTAAAGTCGTTCTTGAACGCCTGCGGCAGCGAATTGAACGGCGAATACTGCATCGAGATATCGGCCCGGAGCGAGAACGGCTGCGATATCCGGTAGTTGATACTATTGGTATACTTCGTTAAACCGATGCTTTGATTTCCGATTGTATTGTAGCTCATTGAGATACTGTGCTGCATCGAAAAACGGTTGAGGTCGATAATATCAAACAACGAACCAGGTTGCTGAATAACAGACTCCGAAACCGGCGCTTTGACCGGCTCGCTTCCGCGAAACTGCGCCTGTGCAAATACAGGCAGGAGCGCCGCAAGAGTCATTATTGAAAGCATACGTTTCATATCGCAATTCCTCTCTTTCCGCTTCAATTCTACGTAACGCAGGGATGAAAAACAAGGCATGAAGATATGCGCGGCATGCCTTCTGCAGAAAGTTCAACCCCGCACTACTTGAATGCTTTCAATGAAAAAAAAGTTGCCGTTGTAAGTTGTTCACAGACTTGGACTTTGAAAAAGTCAAGCCCTCCGGAAGTTTTTTTCCAGTTGATAATCATCGAACGACCCTCTATACTGGTTCTATGTGTAGTACGCAATCAGGTGTGGATAACTTGTGAATAGTGTTACGATTCTCGCTCCGTCTCGGTTGTTATAGCGCTCCACATCCGGTTATTGGTTCAGGCAGCTTTTATCCGTCACAAATTTACGAGAACGTAATTCTTTGAAATAAAAGGGTTTACGGTTTTCTGTCTCCTGTAACACTGAAACAAACCCGCGCTACTGCATGTAAATTGAAAAATCACTGAATCAACGCCATTTTTTCGTGAATGTGTGAATAACTATCGAGGGGTTGAATAATTTATGGAACTTGCGGTCGATTCGTCGGCGAAGGAAATCTGGTCTTCTTGTCTTCGGTTGCTGAAGACACAAGTCAAACCATCTACCTTTTCAACATGGTTTGAACCTATCGTTCCGACCAAACTTGAAGACTCGCTCTTAACGATTGAAGTCCCGAGTTCTTTTTTCTACGAGTATCTGGAAGAGCATTACTTCACTGCCATTCAAACGGTCATTCAGGATGTTCTGGGTCCCAAAGCCAAACTTCAATATGCGGTAAAGATCCAGAAGAACGACCTGATTCATATTGCGAATCCATCCTATCAGTCTAACGGGAACGGCGCCTCGAACGGGAATGGCGCCTCGAACGGGAACGGCGCCTCGAACGGAAACGGCCGCGAGATCGTCGAGTACCCTCCGGAAGACACGAATACCTCTGCCGATATCCGCCAGAAGCCTGCCGATATCGTCAGTACGCTGAATCCGAAGTATACATTCAGCAACTTCATCCGCGGCGACGGAAATCAGTTCGCCCGCGCCGCCGCCCTCAATGTCGCCAACAATCCCGGAGAAACAGCATTCAATCCGTTGGTCCTGTATGGCGGCGTCGGTCTCGGAAAAACGCACCTGCTTCAGGCAATCGGCAATCACGTGCTGTCGACAAACAGGAACATCCGCGTGTGCTACGTCTCGAGCGAGAAGTTTACCATCGATTTCGTCGAAGCGATCGAACAAAACCGGACGATCGATTTTTCGAACTATTACCGGAGCATGGACGTGCTCATCGTCGACGACATCCAGTTCTTCTCAGGCAAGGAACGCACACAGGATACCTTCTTCCATACGTTCAATACGCTTCACCAGATGAAGAAGCAAATTATTCTTTCGAGCGATAAACCGCCAAAAGATCTACACGGTCTCGATGACCGGCTTATCTCGCGTTTCCAATGGGGTCTTACTGTCGACGTTCAGCCGCCCGATCTCGAAACGCGAATCGCCATCCTCAGAAAGAAAGCCGAGGCAGACCATATTCATCTTCCGCAGGATGTCGTCGAGTATATCGCAGCAAATGTGAAATCGAATATCCGCGAACTCGAAGGATGCTATATCGGTCTGATCGCCAGACATACGCTCGAAAAAAGTCCGATCAATATCGAACTGGCTCAATCCATCGTCCGAAATGTTGTTTCAACCGAGCGGAAGGAATTGACGGTGGAACAAATACAGCGAATCGTTGCGGATCATTTCCAGGTGTCAGAAAATTCGCTCCGCGCAAAGACCAGGAAGCAGGAAATCGTACTTCCAAGGCAAATTGCTATGTTTCTTGCGAAGAACTTCACCCGCGCATCGCTGAAGACTATCGGATTGCATTTCGGCGGCAGAGATCACAGCACTATCATTCATGCAGTCAAAACCATTTCCGATGCTATTAGCATGGATGAGTCGATGCGTATCCACGTCGAGGAACTCGAAAAGCAACTGACCTACATCAGCAGCTGAAGTAGTGAGCAGATTCTCTCTATATGAGAACAACGGGCGGCTTTCAAGGCCGCCCGTTTTCGTTGCTGTTCCGGCGCCGTATCATCAACACCGCATGTGGATAAGCGGCCAGCAACATGTGCACTCGATGTGTTCACATGTGGATAAATGTTTCTCCGCCGGATATCAATTCCATTTATCCTCATTCCTGAGGCGCTAACCGGAGGTCATACAGTATCCCTGCACATGAAGTAGTTTCTTAAGTCACGGCTGGCGTCATCTTTACTCCTCACGCGATAGCCTACCGGTTTTGCAGGTTATACACATATCCACATGCTTAAGAATAATAGTAATTCATAAATAAAGGGATCTATGTTAATACTATTATCCGGATGCGGCGGCGAAAAGTGATCGCCGGAGGTTTCGCGGGAAATAGCGTTTTTTCTATTTTGTGGTTTCCGATGCAGGGCGTATTCAGATACGCCGTACAAAGGCGGCAAGGAATATGAGAAACGAACGAGAGAGAAGCATAGGCGTATTCGATTCGGGAATCGGCGGGTTAACAGTCATCCGAGCATTGATGAAGTATCTTCCGAACGAGAATCTTACCTACTTCGGCGATACCGCCAGAAATCCATACGGCATTAAATCGGAGGAAGTAATACGTCAGTATGCATACGAAGACGGATCGTTTCTCATGAGCAAGGGAGTAAAAGCAATCGTCGTTGCGTGTAATACGGTCTCCTCTGTCGCGCTCGATGTCATCGAATCGCATTTCGACGTACCGGTAATAGGGATGATTCACCCCGGCGCAAGCTATTCGGTAAAAACTTCAAAAAGTAAACGCATCGGAGTCATCGGCACGCTTGCAACTATCGGAAGCGAGGCGTATACTCGTGCAATACATCAGATAGATCCTTCCATCTCTGTATTTGCTGTACCTTGTCCGTTATTTGTTCCGCTGGCCGAAGAAGGCTGGGACAATCACCCCGCAGCTCGATTGATAGCCGATGAATACCTTGCTCCGCTTCGCCGCGAGCGAATAGACACGTTGATCCTCGGATGTACGCATTATCCCATTCTCAGACATACCATTCAACTCGCAGCCGGCTCCGGGGTGCAGCTCGTCGATTCAGGCGAAGCGGCAATCGAAGATGTCGTCCGCGTCCTGCGGGAGAGAGACATGCTAAACGCCTCCAAGGACGAACCGAATCATGAATTCTATGTCTCCGACGTACCACAACGCTTTAAATATCTCGGCGACCTCTTCCTCGGTAGGCAGCTTCGCCGAGTCCAGCGCGTTCATCTCTGAGGCGATGTACCAAACGATAGTTTTTGTTTCAAACGCGATAAATCGCTAATTTTGTCACTATTACAACGGGATTTCACCCGTTTTGATACCAGATTGTGAAAAGTGAGAGTTATGAATGAACAACATCCCGGCGCCAGAGAAATAGCGGATCTCTTTTCCGAGTTTCCAGCGCCGACCAGGCAGGAGTGGCTAGGTGTAGTTGAAAAGGACCTGAAAGACACTCCATTCGAAAAAATTCTCTGGAAAACGCTTGAAGGTATTACGGTCCAACCGATGTACTTTCAGGAAGATACCGCAGCATTACCGCATACCGCATACTTTCCCGGCGAAGCTCCATTTGTCCGGGGGGCATCCGCGACAGGCTATCGTACCAATCCGAACCTTATTTCCCAGGAAATTCCGTTTCACGATGCAAGAAAGGCGAACACTGAATTGCTGAACGCCATTTCCCGCGGTCAGACGGGCTTCGAAATCATTCCCGATATCAGCATCTCCGAGAGAAAGAAGGGCGTCGTCGTTCTCGATGAGCCGGATTTCCGGATTCTCATGCAGGGCATCGACCTCACAAGCGTGAACATTAATTTCCACGCCGGAGATGCCTCGCCGATATTCCTGTATCTCCTCGAAGAACTGGCAAAAGAGCAGGGCTTCGACCGCGAGCAGATAAAAGGTTCCATTACCGCTACTCCGTTTACGCACGTTCTCTCCACCGGCTTTTTCTCTGTTCCGATGGAGAAACACGATCATATTCTTGCCGAAACGGTGAAGTACACACGCAAACGCTTCCCGCATATTCGTACTCTCGGCGCCGATGCAACCAAAGTGCATAACGCCGGGGCCAACGCCGTCCAGGAAATTGCGCTTGCGCTCGCCATGGGCGTTGAATACATAGACCGCCTGACGCGGCGCGGCTTGACAATCGACGATATTGCGCTCTCGATGCGCTTCACGATGTCGGTTGGTCCTTCTTTCTTTATGGAAATTGCCAAGCTACGCGCATTGCGCGCGTTGTGGGCGAAAGCAGTCAAAGCGTGGAAACCGGAGAACGACGATTCGATGATATTGAATCTTCTTGCGCGCACGAGTCGTTACTACGCCACAAAGTACGATCCCCACGTCAACATACTCCGCGCGACAGTGGAATCCATGGCGGCGATGCTCGGAGGCGCCGATGCACTGACCGTTGTGCCGTTTGATGAAGCTATCGGTATGCCTTCGGGTCTTTCTCTGCGGCTTGCGCGCAATACCCAGATCATTCTTCAGGAAGAATGCGGATTATCGCAACTCGCCGATCCTGCCGCCGGTTCATTCTATATTGAGACGCTCACCGATACCCTGGCCCGCGACGCCTGGAAGCTGTTCCAGGACATTGAATTCAGAGGCGGATACCTGGGGGCGTTGAAGGAAGGATTTATCCAGAAACAGGTGCGGGCTGTCGGCGACGAACGCAAGAGCCGCGTTTCGTCGAGGAAGCAGTCGATGGTGGGAACGAACGTATATCCCAACCTCACCGAACGTCCGATCGAAAAAGACGACATGGCGACTACGGAAATTCTAACATGGAAAGCGTTCAGAGGCGAAGCAAAGCGTCTCAAGAAAAACGAGGCGGGCGTTGAAACGATTGGCGAAATCCAGTTCTCGAAGATCGATCAGCTCTTCAGTCTGATCCCGAAAGCGATCCAGAATGGAGTGATGCTCGACGAGATCCGGAAAGCATACACCGGAGTGAACGCCATTCCGTATGCCGAACCGCTGACGGAATTCCGCCTTGCCGACGCCTTCGAACGCATCCGTAATTCGGTGGAAGCGTTGCCGAAAACGCCGAAGGTATTTCTCGCCACCTATGGACCGGCATTCTGGAGAAGAGCGCGAGCAACCTTCGCCTCGGGACTGCTTGGTTGCGCAGGTTTAGATGTGATGGATAACACCGGCTTTGAATCGCCCGAAGACATTATTACGGCGGTGAAGGAAGCGAAACCCGAGGTAGTCGTTCTTTGCAGCGACGACGAAAGCTACCCTGCGCTGGCCGGTGCTGTTGTACCGGCATTGAAAAACTGGAAGAGTAGACTGATTGTTATCGTTGCCGGAAACCCGCAGGATAAAGCGCCGCTCACAAGCGCCGGAGTGGACGACTTTATTCACGTTAAAACTGATGCCGGAGTCTACCTCGCCTCCTTGCTGAAGAAACTCGGTATCGATATTCAGCAGAAAGGAAGGATGTAATATGAAACCAGATTTTACTTCCATTGAATACGGATTCAAAGAGTTTCCGCACTCCAGCGTTCTCGACTGGCAACAACAAATGCTGGATGAGACGGGCGCGAAGACCAGCGATGAAATCGAACTTCTTACCCCCGAACATATCGGCGTGAAGCCCGCGTACAGCCTTGACGACGTAAAAGAACTACAGCATCTCAACTTCGTTTCCGGGATGCCTCCGTTTTTACGCGGTCCATATTCCACAATGTATACGCAGCGTCCGTGGACGGTGCGCCAGTATGCCGGATTCTCGACCGCTGAAGAGAGCAACGCGTTTTACCGCCGCAACCTCGCCGCCGGTCAGATGGGTCTCTCCATTGCCTTCGATCTTGCGACGCACCGCGGATACGATTCTACGAATCTTCGCGTTGTCGGCGACGTCGGGAAGGCAGGCGTCGCAATCGATTCCATCCTCGATATGGAGATTTTGTTCGATCAGATTCCGCTCGATAAGATGTCGGTCTCGATGACGATGAATGGCGCGGTTCTCCCGGTGATGGCATTGTACATCATCGCTGCTGAGCGTCAGGGCGTGCCGATAGAGAAGCTCACGGGAACGATTCAAAACGATATTCTGAAAGAATTCATGGTTCGTAACACGTACATTTATCCCCCTGCCCCGAGCATGCGGATTGTGTCGGATATCATTGAATTCACGGCGAAGAACATGCCGAAGTTCAACTCCATATCCATTTCCGGATACCACATGCAGGAAGCGGGAGCCACGGCGGATATCGAAATGGCGTATACGCTTGCCGACGGTTTGGAGTATATCCGGGCGGGACTGAACACCGGCCTCACCGTCGATCAGTTTGCCCCCCGGCTTTCGTTCTTCTGGGCAATCGGCATGAATTATTTCATGGAAATTGCCAAGATGCGCGCAGCGCGTATGCTGTGGGCGAAAATCGTGAAGGGATTCGATCCGAAAAATCCGAAATCGATGTCGCTCCGCACCCACAGCCAGACCTCAGGGTGGAGCCTCACCGAACAGGACCCGTACAACAACGTTGTGCGCACCTGCGTTGAAGCGCTTGCCGCCTCGCTGGGACATACACAGTCGCTGCACACCAACGCACTCGACGAAGCGATTGCATTGCCGACCGATTTTTCAGCGCGAATTGCGCGCAATACGCAATTATTCCTGCAGGAAGAAACGAATATCTGCAAGGTTGTCGATCCCTGGGGCGGTTCATATTACGTCGAATACCTTACCGCGCAGCTAGCGCGCCGCGGCTGGGAATTGATCGCCGAAGTGGAGCAGCACGGCGGAATGACGAAAGCCATCGAAGCCGGCTTACCGAAAATGAGGATCGAGGAAGCTGCCGCTCGGAAACAGGCGCGCATCGATTCGGGTAAGGACACGATCGTTGGTGTGAACAAATTCCGTCTCGATAAGGAAGATCCGATCGAAATTCTGGACGTCGATAACACGGCTGTCCTCGAAGCGCAGAAAGCCCGGATCGCAAAACTGAAGGAAATGCGCAACGAAGCGGACGTACAGACGGCGCTTTTGAATGTCACGAACGTTGCGGGCGGCGGCGGAAATCTCCTCGAAGCCTGCATCGAAGCGGCACGGAAAAACGCGACGCTTGGAGAAATTTCCGATGCAATGGAAACAGTGTTCGGGAGGCATAAAGCAGTGATACGTTCAATTTCCGGTGTGTATTCAAGCGAAGCGGCGGACAATGCCGAATTCCAGAAAGCGCGCGACCTCACCGCCGAATTCGAAAAACGCGAAGGCCGCCGCCCGCGCATCATGATCGCAAAGCTGGGCCAGGACGGACACGACCGCGGCGCCAAGGTGGTCTCTACCGCATACGCAGATCTGGGATTCGACGTTGATATCGGTCCGCTCTTCCAGACGCCCGCCGAAGCGGCGAAACAAGCCGTCGAAAACGACGTGCATGTGGTCGGGGTCTCGAGTCTTGCGGCGGGACACAAATCGCTGGTTCCGGCGTTGGTTGCCGAGTTGAAAAAGCTTGGCCGTGAAGATATTCTCGTCATTGTTGGCGGCGTCATTCCGCCTCAGGATTATGCAATGTTGTATGATTCAGGCGCGGCTGCTATTTTTGGACCGGGTACCGTTATCCCGGTTGCCGCGATAAAGGTAATGAAGCTTTTGTTGGGTGAGGAAGTGGAAGCCGAAGACCCGGCGTAGACGGGCAGAGTTTTCTCTCCTTGCTAGAGGAAAGGGGCTGGTTTTAACGAATCAGCCCCTTTATTTATGACGTAATAACGCCGCATTTCGAGGAAAAAATCAACCGCTACCCGGTTGATGCCGAAATTTCAGCGCCTTGCATTGTTTTGCTTGTTGCTTGCACGAAATTAGGATATATTAAAGTAGAATTTTTGTTGGTGTCGTTGCGGTGATTTGTTCTCGGCTCATTTCGCATTGATAGGTATATCTCGATTGTCTTGAAGCTTCAGACCCATATCGTTTCTGCATCTGCTCGGATCCCACGACTGTTAACCTCTGCTGTAATTCGCAGCTCCCTGTCCACCGCCGCATAGATTGATTGGTACTACAATGATCGCATCTCCACATACATTCCATATCCCGGTTCTGGGAATCGGCTTTTCCGCAGACGCGCCGTTGAAAGTAGCCAAATACGGCATTTCGTCGGTAATTTCACTTGTCGACGACTCGTTGCTCGACGAGCTTCGCGGCGTCTGGTCCGCACGATATAACCGCCCGTACACTCCTGTCGGTGAATCGGAAATCGACGCGCGCGCGCGCCGCATTACCGAGTATCTGAATACCGCGAAGAGCATTGTCGAAGAACAGGTCGAGCATATACGGAACAGCGGATTTACTCCCGGCAGCGAGCTCACGGCGTATTTCGAGATGCTGCCCGACCGCAGTCCGTTGAAACTCCGGTACCGGGAAATGCTGCTGCAAACCGATCCCGAGTCGCGAGTACGGATTGAGAACGAATTGCGCTCGATGGTCGTTGCCGGCTCCATTGATGTGAATATCATGACCAAGCTCGACAAGGTGAACTACGATGCCGCGCGCGAGGCGATGCCGAGCATCTACAACGACGCGCACGCCTCATTGCGCGGATTCGCCATGAGCGATCTGGAGAGTTCGGTGGTCTTTTCCGCCGGGATGAATCCCCGTCTGTACGGATACATTGCGACTTTCCAGGATTTCTTCCCCCAAAGCGACGGCAAAAGGAAGAAAAACGTCATCATCAAAGTAAGCGACTATCGGTCGGCGTTAATCCAGGGGAAATTTCTTGCAAAGAAAGGAATCTGGGTATCCGAGTTCCGTATCGAATCCGGACTGAACTGCGGCGGGCATGCCTTTGCGACCGACGGCTACCTTCTTGGTCCGATTCTCGAAGAATTCCTGACGCACCGCGAAGAATTGCATTACGCCCTGCTTGAGCAATATCTCCCTGCTATCCAGGCAAAGGGATTGGATGCCGCCGCCGATCAGCTGAATGTCCGGGTGACCGTTCAGGGCGGCGTTGGGACGTCGCAGGAACAGGAGTTTCTGTTCCGCCGGTTCGGCGTCGATTCTGTCGGCTGGGGAAGTCCGTTCCTTCTTGTTCCTGAGGTAATGAACGTCGATCAGGAAACGCTTCAGCAGTTAAGCGCCGCGCGCGTGGAAGATCTGTACCTGAGCGATGTATCGCCGCTCGGAGTTCCGTTCAACAATTTGCGGTCGACAAGTAAGGAACGCGAAAAGCATGAGCGTATTGCCGCGGGCAAACCGGGCAGCAAATGTATCAAGAAGTTTCTTTCATTGAATACGGAGCTTTCCGACAAACCACTGTGTACTGCATCAATCGTGTTTCTCAAGCGGAAACAGTCGCAATTGCAGGAACAGTATTCCGGCGAGGATTTCGATGAGGCATATCAAAACGCGATGGAGAAGGAATGCCTCTGCGAAGGTCTCGTTGTATCGGCGTTGAGCGTGAACAATCTCGATCATCCGCAGATCAGCACGGCGGTATCGGTGTGTCCTGGTCCGAACCTGGCGTACTTCTCGCACGTCGCCACGTTACGTGAAATGGTGGATCATATCTACGGGCGTCTGAACCTCGTCACCGATCCCGAGCGCCCGAATATGTTCATCAAGGAACTCCATCTCTACGTCGACTATTTCCAACGCCTCGCGAACGAAAGCCTGAAACCGATTTCCGAAAAAACCCATGGGTATCTGAAGACGTTTTCCGATAATATTCACGACGGAATTGCGTACTATCGCAAACTCATCCCGGAAATCAGGGAAGAATCCGAACAGGCGTTACAGCGGATGCGCGTCATGCTCGACGCGCTCGAACAACGCCTCGGCAGCATGACCACGAACGAAGCCTTGATGAACTACGCTCCTGTGTGCGCGCCCTGTAAATAAAGCTCCGCGGCAGCCTATACAACGCCGCCCTGGATGATGCTCCGGTACCCGCAATTCATTAGCTGATAAAGAGAAGCGCGACACCGGCCACGGCGATGAACGCCCCGATAACCGCTTTCGCTGACAACGTTTCCTTGTACATTATCCGTACCATCGGCAGCATAAGTATTGGAGGCATTGCCATTATTGTGGAAGCAATTCCGATCTCCGTATTCGCAATAGCGACGAGACTGCCAGTTACTCCAAGAAACGGCCCAACGAACGATCCGATAAACACCAGTTTCAACGACTTTGTGTCTTCGCTGAATATTTGAACGGGGTCTTTGTACATTCGCAGTATCAGCGAAACCGGGAAAAACACGGTCAATGCTGCAACAACGCGGACGAAGGTAGCGACGAATGCATTGATGTGTCCGAGATCGAATGCGGATTTCGCCAGAATCATCCCCACCGCCTGCCCTAGCGCGCCCAGGAATCCGTAAAGAATTCCAATTTTTTTCAACGCGACTTTGTTTTCGGCTTTAGGATTCCGCTCGAGAACCACAAGCATGATACCGCCTGTTGTAATAATCATCCCTGTGACATCGAGCCAGGAAAGGACTTCGCCCAGAAAGAAAAATGCCAGCACGCCGGCGATTGCCGGCACCATCGACATGATGAGCATTCCAAGCCGGGGTCCGATTTCCTTGAAGGAACGGAACAGAAACGAATCCCCGAAAATGAATCCGACCACCCCGCTGAACAGCAAGAAGAGCAGTTGCGATACATTGAGACGGATCTCGATCTGAAATGCAAGAATAGTGATGAACAAGTACAGCCGGTTAATATTCAACTGCAATGCGCCGATCCGCACCGACGCTTCAGAAAAAGCGATCGACGTTCCGGACCACATGATGGCTGTAAATAAAGCGCTCAGTTCCCCAATCATACCTTGTTGGTTTTTGTGGAAAAAACGTTGAAACAGAAATTCAGATATACCTACATTCCGGTAATGTAGCAAAGAGAAAATCCAAAAGCATCAGCCAGGAAAAATTTATTTTTGACGAATGCGCATCGTATTCATTAATTATTGCGCCGAACCAGAAGGCAATCCGGAACAGGTCATAGAGTTGCACCGGACGCAACGCTGCATCGCAGAATCCCTGAATACAAGGAAACATGAGGTATGTGTCATCAACCTGTTTTCGGGGAATCATGAAATGCAACGAAATGGTGTCAGGTATCTCTTTGTAGCCGGAGGAAGCAGCCTTTCTGGGTATGCACCGCGGATCGATGAGGAACGAATCCACACAGTTGCGAATAGCGTTCAGCCGGATATCGTGCATATACAGAGCCTGCGCTATTACAGGCAGGCTCGAATGTTGCGAGCCGCTCTTCCGCGACACATTCCGATTGTCATGCAACATCACGCCGAACGGCCAGCACGATTTCCCTTTTCCCTGCTCCAGCGCTCAGCGCTCCGGTCGATCGGCGGCGTTCTCTTTAACGGCGCGGGAAATGCAACCGAGTGGATTCGCGCCGGAGTAATCCATTCCGCAGAAAAGGTCTTCGAAGTACCCGAAGGCTCAACCGGCTTCAGCCCTGTGCGATACAGCCAGGCGCGCATGCAAACCGGAATGCAGGGCAGTCCGGCGGTGCTCTTTGTCGCGCGTCTCGAAAAAATCAAAGATCCCATGACCGCCGTCGATGGTTTTGCGCATTTTCAACGCCGGCTTCCGGAAGCGCGGCTTTACATGATTTTTCGCGAGGGCGCGCTTTCGGCAACTATCCGGGATCGCATCGCCCGCGATGAGCGCCTGTCTTCGCATGTCACACTTGTCGGCGAGGTTGCACACCATGAGCTTCCCGCCTGGTATTCCGCCGCCGATTTGTTTCTCACCGCAGGAAAGCGCGAAGGATCGAACTATGCGCTTATCGAAGCGATGTCATGCGGCGCGTACCCGGTGTGCAGCGATATTCCTCCCCACCGGTATCTCACCGGCGACGGCCGGCATGGGACCTATTTCGCGGCGGGCGATCCGGCAGCCTGTGCAACGGCACTTCAAACAGGCATGGAAAACGCATCGCAGATTTCACGGCAGACGAGAGTTGAGTATTTTGCGTCGCGCCTCTCCTTCGATGCAATCGCAACGAGGCTTGAAGAAATCTATTCCGGAATCATTCGCCGTACATCGAACCAGTGAAATTCAATCCCTCCTCCATTCTTGTCATCCGCATGAGCGGCATCGGCGACGTCATGTGGTCGACCCCCCTCCTCGCGAATCTCAAACTCGCCTATCCCGATGCGCGGATTGGGTACGTTGTTCGGAGCAAATGCGCCCTGGCGCTCGAAAACAATCCGCATGTGGATAGCATTCACCTGTTCGAAGAGGAATCCATCTCCTACCAGCTCGGTTTCCTCCGCCGCCTCCGGAAGGAACGGTACGAGCTGACAATCGACATCATCTGCTCGCCTGCTACGGCTATACAATCCGTGGTCAGTGGCGCGAAGGACAGAATCGGATTCGATTTCAGAGGAAGACGGCATCTGTACAACCATGTGCTTTCAAAAGCGGAAGCGAACCGCGGTCACGAGGTGGAATTCGATCTTGCCGTGCTCGATTACATGGAAATTCCCAGGCGGCATACGGAAATGGTCTGGATCGTATCGGAAGAAGAAACCGCTCACGCTCAGAGATCGCTCCGCGCGATGGGTGTGGAGCCAGGCGCGATATGCGTGGCGTTGGTGCCGACCGGCGGCTACCAGTCCAAAAAGTGGTTTCCTGAATACTATGCTGAGACGGCGAGGAGTCTCGTGGAATCGCACGGCATCCATGCACTGGTGTTCTGGGGAAACGACGTGGAAGAACGCGACGCGCACACCATCGAAAAGCTCGGAGGGCGGAACGTGCATGCCGTACCGGAGCAGAACCTCCGTCATGCTGCGGCGATGCTGAACGAATGCTCCGTCGTCATCGGCAACGACACCGGACCGTTGCATCTATCGTGCGCGCTCGGTTGCCGGGTTATCGCGCTGTACGGGCGCTCCGATCCGAAAGCGCAGGGACCCTGGGGCGATAACGTCATCGTTCTTCGCGCTCCGAATGTCGACGAAATCTGCTGTAAACGCCTCACCTGCATCGAACCCACCCACGCCTGCATGCGTCAGCTCGTGCCCGAAATGGTCATCGACGAAGCGCGCCGAAGCCTTGATGTAATAACCGGCGCCCACTAGCGCCGAATCACTGACCGAAAAGCCTGAAACGCCGCTCCGGGGGCGGATTTTGGCATTTCCTTGAGGCAGGAAATTCCTTACCTTCCGGCACTATCTATGCCGAGAACTCCATGAAACACGCATATACGTTCGCCGCTTCAATTGTCTTGTCGCTCATTCCGTACATTGCGAGCTCTCAATCCGGTTGGGTGTGGCAAAACCCGCTGCCGCAGGGAAACATGTTGAATGGAATTTGCTTCACCGATCATAATAATGGTACCGCGGTTGGCGATCATGGAACCATCATCCATACAACCGATGGCGGCGTATCATGGATTCTGCAAACGACAGGGACAACCAACAATCTCTATGGCATATCGTTCACCGATTCAAATATTGGAACGGCTGTAGGCGAATACGGAACGATTCTCAGGACAACAAACGGTGGAGGAACATGGGTCCCTCAACTGAGCGGTTGTACCGACCATTTATACGGCGTTAGTTTCAGCAGCGATAATTATGGAATTGCCGTCGGATCGGCAGGGACAATTGTGTGTACCTCCGATGGCGGCACGACCTGGAAAAAGCAGGAGAGCAAAATAGATAACGTTCTCTATGCAATAGCGTTTGCCGACGAAAACACGGCAATCGCAGTTGGAGATCTGGGTGCAATTATTCGAACGGACGATGGCGGAAATACCTGGGTCATGCGGAGAAGCGAAACGGCGCGGCATCTTTTTGGGGTGTCTTTTCCCGATACGAATACTTGTATAGTGGTTGGCGATTTCGGAACCATATACCGCACCACCGATGGCGGGAAGCAATGGATGGAACAGGAAAGCGGTACGACGAAGAAACTGACCAGCGTCTGTTTCCGCGATTCGTTGACCGGAACAGCCACCGGAAGCTTGGGAACAATTATACACACCACAACCGGCGGGTTGGAATGGAAAAGTCAAAAAAGCGGTATCATGAACGATCTTTCGTGTGTGACGTATTGCGATAACGCCAGAAGCTTTGCAGTTGGACAATGGGGTACGATTCTTCATTCACCGGAAAGCAATGATACATGGGAGCAAACAATAGATGGTACGCAACGGCACCTGTATGCCGTGACGTTTATCGATGAAACCACCGGGATTGCCGTAGGCGATTGGGGTTCATTTCTCCGCACATCGGACGGAGGAGATCACTGGACCGCCTACACACACAGTTTCCCATATGATTTATTTGCTGTGTCATTTGCCGATGCTATGCATGGAATTGCGGTCGGCATTTCCGGGACTGTTTACCGCACGACGAATGGAGGAGAAAGCTGGATGAATCCGCCAAGTCCGACTATAGATGCTTTCCTTGGAATATCATACATCGATATCAATACAGCGACTGCGGTAGGGGCTAACGGAATAGTATTCCGCACTACCGATGCCGGATCTACCTGGACACCGCAAATTAGTGGGACGCCACAGTATCTCCTCGACGTTAGTTTTACCGATTTGAATACCGGCACGGCAGTTGGTTCCGGCGGAGTGATACTACGCACCACCGATGGCGGAGCATCGTGGATAAAGCAAACGAGTGGTACGTATAAATCGCTTCATGGAGTAACGTTTACCGATACGTACACCGGTATCGCAGTCGGCGATTCCGGGATCATACTTCGTACAACCGATGGTGGAATTTCATGGACAAAGCAAGTCAGCGGGACCGCGCAATTCCTGAATCACGTATCATTCGTTGATGCCATGACCGGCTTCGCTGTTGGATATAACGGTACTATCATCCGAACCGACGACGGCGGAATGGTGTGGACTGTCCAGAAAAGCGGAACAAGAAACCGGTTTTATGGAGTGTGTTGTATAAGTGCCAACACTGCAGCGGTAGTTGGATATGGCGGTACTATTCTCAATACAAAATCCGGCGGTGTGTCCATTATTAAAGAAATAACTACCGCGCCGTCACAAATTCACCTCGCCCAGAACTACCCCAACCCATTCTCCTCCAGTACTACAATACCCATTACACTCGAAAAGCCGGAATACGTCTCCCTTCGCGTGTACAACATGCTCGGAAAGGAAGTGGCGGTGCTGAAGGAAGAGCGTTTGGAAGCAGGTGCGCATACCGCAATGTGGAATCCTGCGGGATTGCCAAAAGGTGTGTACTTTTATGTGCTGCGAGTGGGTGCGGTCTCGAAAACCAGAATGATGACAATGGCGTAGAACACAATCGTAAAATGAGTGTCCATTATTGTCTGATTCAATCGTTAAAATACGGATTGATTACTTGCCAGTGAACTCGTACATAATGAAAATATCATATTATACTGTTCTGCTCTTTCCTCTGCTGTTTCAGACGAATGTAATGTTCGCACAAACAGGCTGGAACTGGCGATACCAGCAACCGCAGGGGGATACGTTAAACAGTGTATATTTCTTTGACGCTACGATTGGAATCGTAGTTGGGAACAATGGCACTATTCTGCGCACTCTCAATGGAGGCGCTTATTGGACAGCCCAACCAAGCGGAACAATGAGCGACCTGAATGACGTGACATTTGCCGATAGAAACAACGGGACAGTTGTTGGAAGCGATGGAACAATACTTCATACCACCGATGCCGGTGTTAACTGGAGTCCACAATCCAGTGGAACAAATTTGAAGCTCAATGCAGTCAGCTTTTGGGACAGAGATAATGGAGTAGCGGTTGGCGACTTCGGCATGATACTCTGTACGACCGACGGTGGCGCCAACTGGCACACGCGGCCCAGTACGACAAAAGAATATCTAAGAGATGTTTCGTATGGCACCGCCGACATCATCATTGTCGTCGGCACATATGGCACGTTGCTTCGTACATCGGATAGGGGATTGTTTTGGTATAAAGAGATGACAGGGACTCTCTACGGGCTGACAAAGGTGCGCATGGTTGATAATGAAAATGGAATTGTAGTGGGGAAAACCGGGATAGTTCGAAGCACTACCGACGGCGGCGTGAGTTGGACCCAGAAACCAGGTTCAGGAATCAATAACCCCCGGGCAATGACTTTCCTGAACCGGGATACAGGTCTGGTGATTAGCGATAACGGAATCCATTGTACCACAAACGCTGGTGTTGGTTGGCTGTCGTTAATGAGAAAACTATCTGCCGGGATAAACGATTTGCAGATCATTGATGACAATACATTGATTGCTGTAGGTGAAAATGGCACAATACTACGCGCCACCTACAGCGAAATTGTCTCGGTCGAAGATGCTCCTTCTACTCCGTCCCAAATCGATCTTGCCCAGAACTACCCCAACCCATTCTCCTCCAGTACTACAATACCCATTACACTCGAAAAGCCGGAATACGTCTCCCTTCGCGTCTACAACATGCTCGGTGAGGAAGTGGCGGTGCTGAAGGATGAACGCATGGAGGCGGGGACGCATACCGCGACGTGGAATCCTGCGGGTGTACCTGCAGGGATGTATTTCTATACCCTGCGGGCTGGCACGGCGACAGTAACAAAGACGATGATATTACAAAATGGTCGGTAATTATTCCCGCTTTTGTAACCAAAAGCGCGTATTTTGATTCTATTGAGAAATGAAACCGGATGCGTACGTATTCTCCACACGGATACGTACATATCCGCGTTATGTCCTTCTATCGAACCGCTACATTCGAATGAGATTTCTGACATGAACCGATAAACGGTTATTGTGAATTTATCGTTTTAGAGGAGGAATTATGAAACGATTGCTTGTAATGCTTGCCTTTTCATCCATTCTTGCCGGGCTTGCGACTCAACATGCCGGCGCTCAACACGGTTGGTACATTCAAAGTCAAATGCCGACCGGCAATACCCTGTATGGAGTCGCGTTTGTCGATGCCAATGTGGGAGTGGTTGTTGGCGAAGCTGGGACTATCATCCGGACAACCGACGGCGGCAATTCCTGGTCTCTTGTCGCGTCGGGCACGACGAATAATCTTCATGATATTGTTTTCGATGGTGTGACTACCATGATTGCCGTCGGCGAGCATGGTACGGTGCTCCGCTCGACCGATGCCGGCAACTCCTGGACAAAACAGTCGTCGGGAACTCCGTACTATTTGCGTAGCATCTGCCGTGTACCGCAAGCGCCCGCCGGTACGTGGATGGCTTCCGGCGAATTCGGGACCATTATCCGCTCGACCGATGACGGTGTCTCCTGGACAGTATTGAACAGCGGTATTGACGATCCTCTGTACAGAATTTCGTTCATCGATGCTAATACCGGATTCGCAGCCGGGGTATACGGTATGCTTCTCCGTACTACGGACGGAGGCAACACATGGACGGAGCCGCAACTGTTGCCGAAAAAAACCGGTAGATGGCTGTTTGGAATCGCGTTCAACGGTCCGCAAAGCGGAGTTATCGTCGGCGATGGCGGTACCTATATGGTTACCAACGATCGAGGCGCAACCTGGACAACGCAAAAGAATCCTCTTACGACACAAAATCTTCGCGATATTGTTTTCACAGATGCCAACAACGGCATCTATATCGGGGTCTACGGAACAGTGTATCGCACCAGCGACGGAGGGGTGACGTGGCGGAGACAGGAATGTCCATCGGCAAGTAGCTGGAACAGGATTTATTTTGTTGATGATGAATTGGCTTTCATTGTCGGCTCGGGAGGCGTGATACTCCGGACGACAGATGGCGGATCGAACTGGACACACCAGACCCAGCCGCTTTATGAGGGAGGTTCGCAGGTTAAATACTTCAACTCAAGCGTAGGTATCATTCCCAATGGTAATGGATTTTTACGTACCGACGATGCGGGAGCAACCTGGACGGTAACAACAATCAATGGATGGCCATGTTCTGCTACTTCTTTGTTCTTTATCGATGACGATAACTGGGTCGCCGTTGATTACTCGGGTACTGTTTACCTGACAAAAGATGGTGGACAGACCTGGAACGAGAATACCGAAAGAACGGGAGCCTATCTTACCAGCGTCGCATTCGCGAACGTCAATAACGGCATTGCCGTGGGTGAGGGAGGAACAATCATCCGCACGACCGACGGCGGCAATCATTGGACCTATGCCGAAGGAGGAGAAGGGTATGATTTGTATAGCGTGTACCACGTGACCGCAGATACGTATGTGGCATCCGGAAATGATGGAAAAATGCTTCGTACGATTGACGGCGGACTACATTGGGCGCCGGTTCAAAGCGGTTCGAGCAGAAGAATCAGCAGAATCGCATTCATCGGCGATAAAGGCATCGCTGTCGGAGAGTCGGGAACGATTCTCCGTTCGTCCGACGGTGGAGCGGTATGGGTCCAACAACAAACTGGTATGTATATAGATTTCGGAGATATTTATTTATTCGATGAGGATACCTGGATCGTTGTCGGTTCCGGAGGCTCCATTCTGCATACAACCGACGGCGGGGTACATTGGTCGACCCAGGCGAGCGGCTTAGATGACTTTCTTTACGATGTAGACTTTGCCGATGCCAATACAGGCACAATCATCGGCGCATACGGCGCCATGCTCCGCACTACCACCGGGGGTGTAACATGGGTGGAAGAAACCCGACCTGCGCCCGAACAGATTCATCTCGCTCAAAACTACCCCAACCCATTTTCTTCCAGCACGGCGATACCCATCAAGCTCGAAAAGCCGGAGTACGTTTCCCTCCGAGTCTACAACATGCTCGGCGAAGAAGTGGCGGTGCTGAAGGAAGAGCGTTTGGAAGCAGGTGCGCATAGCGCGATGTGGAATCCTGTGGGATTGACGGCGGGGATGTATTTCTATACCCTGCGTGCAGGCGCGGCGTCGGTCACCAGAACGATGATTCATCTGAATCCGTAATCCACCGTCCGAAAAAAAAATCGAACAGGGCTGCCTAGTGGCAGCCCTGTTGTCATTTACGTATCCTGCTACGGTTATTCAACCGTCACTTTGATGATCTTCACGCCGTTTCCCTTCTGCTCGATCGCATGGGCGACGTCCATACCTTCGACGACTTTACCGAATACGGTATGTTTGCCGTCGAGCCAGTCGCAGCCGTCCTTCTTGGTGACGATAAAGAACTGCGAGCCGTTGGTGTTCGGACCGGCATTCGCCATGCAGATCGTGCCATAGGCAACCTGCGCTTTGAGCGGACCCTTCGCCAGCCAGGGTTCCTTCCTGCCGACGATATCGTTGTAATACTCGATCGGGTGCTCCATCAGCGGTTCCATGCTGTTGGTTTGCTGGCATTCCTGAAGAATCGCGGCAACGCTGCTGTCGGCGGAGGGACCCGCCATACGGAAATACGGGACAAGGACTTCCACGGCATAGTCGTATGCTTCCTGATCGCCAAGAAACGCGCCGGATTTCGGACCGCCCTCTTCGTAGCACTCGTCTTCAAAGGTATACCCCGGACCGCCGGTGCCGTCGCCCTTCGGGCATCCGCCCTGAATCATAAAATCGTCGATAACGCGGTGAAATGTCAGACCGTCGTAGTACGGCGTCGACATCTGTTTACCGGATTTCGGATCGGTCCACTCTTTTGTGCCGTTTGCCAGCCCGATAAAGTTGTCGACGGTTTTCGGCGCGATATCGTTCCAAAGCTCGAGTTTTATCGTTCCGAGGCCGGTTTCCATGATAATCATGCGGTTGCTCCTTCTTGTCTTGTATCCTCTGCCGGGTTGTTTCTCATCGCCCACTGTGGCGATAGCGGAAACACTGCAAGCCTTTGTTCTGCGAGAGGACCGTTGTTCGGATGCGTGGTTCCTGGAACCACGTTCCCTACAAAAGAACGCCTTTTACCGGCGGAAACAAAATGGGAGAAGCTGTAACTTTTTGCATTTCGAAGTGATCTCTATTTTGTACCTTCCATCGTTAAAGGCTATCGCTGGCTTTATCTATGTGATTCGTATTCAGGAGTTAATATGAAATTAATCAAAACAATTTTGCTTGCCGGTATCATCGCCGTGTCAACATTCAACACTGTCCATGCCCAGGATAGTTGGGTTTGGCAGTATCCTTTGCCTCAAGGAAATGCATTGAACGACATTCATTTTGTCGATTGCCAGATTGCAACGGCGGTAGGAGAGTTTGGAACAATTATCAGGACGACTGATGGTGGACTTAGCTGGGTAAAACAGGAAAGCGGAGTTCTGGAACACCTCAATCGAGTCGTTTTTCTTGACGCATTATTTGGCTTTGTCGTAGGAAATGCCGGAACGATCCTTCATACAACTGATGGCGGATGGAACTGGAATAAGCAAACGAGCGGGACAACCAAGGCGCTCCTGGGCGTGTCTTTCTCAGATATCTATAACGGTACGGCTGTTG
>CAYPBB010000033.1:0-53752 GCA_964408855.1 uncultured Ectothiorhodospiraceae bacterium | reverse complement strand
CGTTTTGTTTCCTAATACATGTCTCCATCCGGATTCTGCGGGTGCATCGGTTCGGCGGGAAGGCGCTTGAATATCTTGCCGCCGATTGCCCCGCCGATCGCTCCAAACGCGGTAAACATGAGAAGCGAACTCACAAAGAGAATAGCCGCGAGCATGAGAGGCGAATCCATAATGCTCATAATCATTTTCGAGGCCTGTTCGACTTTGGCAGGGTCTTGTCCCTGCGATTCCATCTGAGACATTGCCTGGTCGAGTGCATCCCGGAATTCGGAGTTGAACACTGCCGCCTGCGCCCAGATTCTCGCTAATTCAAGAAGCGAGTACAATACTGCACCAACTATTCCAGATAATGCGCCAATTTTTGCGCCTTCTTTAGGTCCGAAACCCTGATTTGTGGGATAGGTTTTCCGGTAAAACCACACGCCCAGCACGGCGCCCCCCATGATGCCTGCGCAGCACAAACAATTGATCGTATTGAGAAGAGGAATGTAGCTGATCAGCGCCATCGCCGCGCCGCCGATCAGCACGGGAATAAGCATTTTTTGCGCGGAGTTTTCCTGAATTTCCATTAACTGTGTACCGGATGTGTTTTGTTGGGACGATAACGCTGCATCGCTTCATTCCATGCAGACACAGCAATATAACCGATTCCGATCCCCCCAAGAAACCCCGTAACCGACCTCGATGCCGTGGAATTGCTCAGCAAACCGGTATAATCGAGCGCCCAATCGAGCGTCATTGGTATGCAAAGCAACGCAGCGGCAATCAGAACCGTCCGTTCGCGCATTTGCCGCCGAATCAACGGGAAGAGCCATATCGTCAAGGTAACGGCGGTGTAAATGGAAAAGCAGCGTTCGCACACCGATAGCGGATATCCGGCAAGATGAAACGATCGCGATTCAATCTGATGACAGACCGGCGCATAACACACCCGCGCAATAAAGGCTTCTGGAACATAGCCCCAATGCATGAGCGCCGGATAAAAAACGGCGCCTGCCGTCAGCGCCGTCGAAAATATCGCAAGCGCCAGGTATCCTTTTTTCGATATCCCGGCGGCTCGGTCAGCTGTTTTCACTGAGGAACTCGTCCCACTTCTTGGTCTTGTACTGCTCTTCGTTGATATACCTCAGTACGAGCACGAACTTATCGGCGTCGATGTAGCCGGGTACCACGGTAATCGGCTCGCCGGCCGAATCGAGGAACACCGTCGTCGGGTAGCTTCGTATGCCGTACGCGCGCGCGATTTCCGTTTCCGTCATCGACTTGCCCTTCACATCGTGCGCGGTTTTGGATTCCGCGTTGAGTTTTACCGGCACGAAGTGCTCGTCGAGGTACTTCCGGACTTTTTCGTTGGCGTAGACATTCTTGTCCATTTTCTTGCACCATCCGCACCAGTCCGTGTATACATCGATAATCACCTTCTTCTTCTGTTCCCCCGCTACAGTCAGGGCATCTCCATAGCCCTTCCACACAACGCCCCCTTCCTCCGGAGCCGGCACCGCCGGGGAGACAAATACATTCCTGTCTGCATTCAAACTTGCAGTGAGGAGGAGCGAAATTATTACGAGTACCGGCATATCGACCTTCCGTGATAGTGCGTTGCTCAAGACGGCGTTCCTCATCCGGCAATGCGCAACCTGCTGCAATGCCGACCGTTTGTGTTAGAGGAAGCGGTTTACGAATTCAGGGTAAAGTTTCAGGAAAGGAAAATCTTCCAGAATGGTTTGCACATCGACATCGGCGCGCTGCTTGAATTCGCGCAGCGCATCGAACCCTTCCAGGTAGCGTTCTTCCCCAAACCGGAGCCTTGCCTTCACCAGGAAGTACTCCGCGGTATGATTTCCGAGTAATTCAAGCTGTTTGAGAAGCTCATCGGCCTGTTCAAACTGCATGATATCGAGCAATGTTTCGATATAATCGAGCATCGCTTCCTGGTTGCCCGGATTGAGCTGGAGTACTTTTCTGTAGCTCCTGATGGCGTCGTCGAACAACCCAAGATTGTACTCGGCATCCGCGCGCGCGTGCCAGATTTCCTCGACATCGTCCGAAACGGCGAGAGCGGATTTGTAATCGCTCAATGCGCCTGAAAAATCGTCCATCGCGTCGAACACATTGCCTCTGCCGAACATCGCCTCCTGGTTTTGCGGTTCGATCCGCAATATTTCGTCGTAGCATCCGCGCGCTTCGTCGTACTGGTTCAAATCCTCGTACGAGGCGGCGAGGTTCTGCCAGGCAAGAACATCGAGAGGATCGTACTCGAGTGCCGTCCGGTAGCACTGAATCGCGTCGTGATGAAATTTCAGGTTGGCGTAGCTGTTGCCTTTGTTGTACCACGCGGCTGGGAACTCTTCATTGATCGCAAGCGCAAAATCGTAGCTTTCAATCGCCTTCCTGAACGCGCCTTTTCTGTTCTGGATCACTCCGAGATTGTACCAGGCGTTGGAACTGAACGGCTGTAGCTCGAGGTGCTGCGTGTAGCAGAATTCGGCTTTCTCAAGATTATCTTCGAAATCGTGGCAATACCCGAGTTCGTACCATGCATCCTTATGCGATGGATCGCGCTGGATCACCGACTCGAACACCTCGATTGCCGCGGGGAATTTCCCCATCCGTTCCAGGGCGATGCCTTTACTGAAATGCGCCTCCGTATTGCCGGGTTCGAGAATCAACGCGGTTTCGAAACACGCCAGCGCTTCCTCGGAATTTCCAAGATTATCGAGCGTGATACCCTTGTTGATAAACAGCTCGGAATCGTTGGGATTCAGGATTTCCGCGCGCTCGAACGCCTCGAGTGCATCCTTGTACCTGCCGACATTATTGTAGATCATTCCGCGGCGCTCCCACGCTTCGGAACTATAGGGCGCAAAATCGATCAGCACATCGAGAAACTTGAGCGCTTCGTCGTAATTGCTGTTTTCGTAATGATAACCGACAAGACTTTCGAGCGCTTCGACGCTGAGCGCGCCGCTCTGCGCCGCCCTCAGAAGCTCGGCGAGTTCGGTATCGGAATAATACTCGCGCCGGGGAGGCTCAAAAGCATCGTCTTCTTCAAAACTATCGAAATCGAACGTACTCATTCACTACTTTAAATATTCAGACACACCGTGTCGCATTGGAAACATATCGTTCTTTTTAAGAACTTGCAAGGGATAAATCCGGTATCACCTTTTACGCATAAGGCAATATAATGTTTTACAAAGAAAATCGAATTGCTGTAACGACGTTTTGGGATTCGGAGATAACACCGGACCGCAGGAAGAAACCTGGACATCCGGGCACATTCCGGACGCCGTTTCTGCAACTTTTCCAACGGTGAAACATTGTTTCACATGCATCGGCTGGCTACCTTTGTAGTTCCTGCTTCAGGAAGTATCGGCATAGATATATGGCATCATTCGCTGTTGTACTCGTTACCGCCGGCTCCGTCGAAGAGGGCGCGGCAATAGGCAAAACGCTCGTCGAGGAACGGCTCGCTGCATGTTGTTCTGTTGTGTCCGGCGTGCATTCCATCTACCGGTGGAACGGCGCGATCGTGGAAGACGCCGAGTGCCTGTTGGTCCTGAAAACCGAAACGCGGCTGTTTGATGAGCTGGAGCGCAGGATCAGAGCGTTGCATTCATACGAAGTGCCGGAAGTGCTGCTCCTCCCGGTTGACGCCGGCTCGGAGCCGTATCTGCAGTGGTTGTCAGCGAATTTGAAGAACGATTTATCAACATAACCGGTCATTTTGCGAGTATTGTGAGGATATGCACAAAACAATTGCCGTAGCGAACCAAAAGGGAGGCGTCGGGAAAACAACCACAGCCATCAACCTTGCCGCGAGTCTTGCCGTCACGGAAAGCAAAACCCTGCTCATCGATATCGATCCCCAGGCGAATGCATCGAGCGGCGCGGGAATCGTCAGCGAGGAGTATTCGACCACTATCTACGATATTCTTGTCAGCGGCGCCGAGCCGACGCACGGCATCCAGAAAACGGAAATCCCCCACCTCGACGTCATCCCGTCGCATATCGATCTCGTCGGCGCGGAAATCGAACTGATTGAAGTACAGCGCCGCGAATACATCCTCGATGGAATCGTTCAGCGGCTCCGCGATATGTACGAGTACATCATTATCGATTGTCCGCCGTCCCTCGGTCTGCTGACGCTGAACGGTCTGACCGCGTCCGATTCGGTTCTGATTCCGGTACAATGCGAGTATTACGCCCTCGAAGGACTTGGGAAACTGCTCAATACAATAAACATCGTCCGGAAAAATCTCAACAAGCGCCTCGAAATCGAGGGGGTACTGCTCACGATGTTCGATTCCCGTCTTCGGCTTTCGAAACAAGTCGCCGATGAGGTAAAGCGGTATTTCGGCACAAAGGTGTTCGAAACCGTGATCTCCCGGAATGTCCGGCTCAGCGAAAGCCCGAGTTTCGGCAAACCGGTGATTTTATACGACGCCATTTCCGTCGGTTCGCAGAATTACATCGACCTCGCGCAGGAAGTCAGGTCGCGCGCAGCCGGCAACGGCAGCGGCGACGCGCTGCAACCCGGAACCGCTCTTCCGTTGCCCGATATCGATACCAGCAATCTTTCAGCTGATTATTAAATGTTCCGTTCCACCTGTTAAGATCCAGAATCGCCGTGGGTAAAAATCGAAATGCACTCGGAAAAGGCTTAGGCGCTCTCATCCGGTCGGAATCGACGGAAGAAGAAGTCGTCAGCGTCGTACCGTCCGAAGAAACCAAAGACGACGGAACATCGACGGGAATTCTTGCGCACATTCAGGTGGCGCTGATTACTCCTAATCCGTACCAGCCGCGCAAGGAATTCGAACCCCAGGCGCTGGCAGAACTTTCGCAATCGATTCAGGAAAACGGACTGGTGCAACCGATCACCGTTCGGCGCCATAACAACGCATATCAGTTGATTTCGGGCGAGCGCCGTCTTCGGGCGTGTCAGCTTGCCGGCGTGACGCATATCCCCGCATACATCCTGAAGGTCGAGACGGTCGAAGAGATGATCGAGCTTTCGCTGATCGAAAACATTCAGCGCGAACAGCTCAATCCCATCGAAATCGCTCATTCATACCGGCAACTCGTGGAGCAATGCAACTTTTCGCAGGAACGCATCGCCCAAAAGGTCGGGAAAGACCGGAGTACGGTGGCGAACACCCTTCGTCTTCTTAAGCTCCCGGACCAGATTCAGACCAGCATACAGAAGAACGAACTGAGCATGGGACACGCCCGAGCGCTCATCAATATCGACGACGAAGCGACGCAAATCCGTATATGGAAGAAAATCATCATGGACGGGCTTTCGGTCCGCAGCGTCGAAAAACTGGTAAAACATGAAGCCGCACCGAAAACCGCCGGCCGCGCTACCCAAACGGCAAAGAAACCAGGCGCAGCGGTTGCACCCGAACTTGCCGAAAAGCTGCAGCGGCGCTATGGAACGAAAATCCAAATTACCTCGTCGAAGGACGGACTGGGTTCGATCCATTTTGAATTTTATTCAAACGATGACTTCGACAGGCTTATTGACTTATTGCTCCCATCCTCGTTAGATTATTGACATAAAGTACCAGGCGTTCATCGCGCTGCCTTCACTCATTTCTCCGATATACCTGCAGCTACTGCTCTAAGCTGCAAGAGAGGAATACCAGTATGTACGATTCCACCGCCTACTTCCTGAACGATGGACCCGCAGACGTCGCACCCGCGATGCCGAAGGACGTCCTGCATTTCAGCGCCGATCCGGAAATGCCGTCGTATAGCATTTCCGAAAATTCCGCAGAGAGACCGGAACCGGCTGAAATTACTCTCGCCTTCTCCGGCGAGCAGGACGAATCCGCGATGCATATCCGGCTGACTGCCGACGACCCCGTCATCCCCGAAGCCGAACTAGAGAAACCGAACGTGTACGATGACGACCTCCCGTTACCTTCTGGAATAATGCCGAAAGAATTCACCCACATGCCCCGGTTGCACTAGCCGCTGCTGTCGGGATTCCTTATAATAAAACGTCCGGTATGCGAGCAGCATACCGGACGTTTTAAAATGCGACGGAATCGCCGTCTAGTTAAAATTCAGCTTCGCAACCTGAAGCACTGTCTTTGTGCTGTTGCTTTGCAGGAAGACAACGACATGCAGATTTGTCTTCACGAACGCAGCCGCAAGATTGAACTGACGTGTGAATTGCTGCGCCGCGCCGTTGGCGATTGAAACAGCTTCGCCGTTCTCATCGGGATACATTTGCTTCATGACGTCGTAATGCACAAACTCGGCATTCCCGTCGTTGTAGTTGATATTGCTTTCAGTTACGATGGTGTGCAGGCGCAGATCGGAATAGTTGCCGGTTGTAATTCCGGTTACGTCGATGGTCAGATTCAACGTGCTGTCTATCACCGAACCGGAAAGCTGAATATCGGCGCCGGGGGTCTGTCCCATATCGATATTTGCCTGAGTCAGCCAATTTGAGGCGGTTGCGCCGACTGTCTGTCCGTCGACATAGCCGCTCGGGGCGGAAGTAGGACTCAGCGGACTAAACAAATAGGTTACGCGCGGACGGCACCAGGATCTCGTTAAAGCGTAGAGACTATCGGTGGGATATGGCCACCAGACGTGATACTTGACAGGGATGATGCGCATATTGGCAACTTCGCCAAGTGTGAATTCGCGCAAATACTCATTGGCTGGGGCGCATGGATTGCAGTTCGCGCTCGTGACGATTTCCATAAGCGCATTCTTCATCACTTTCGTGAAGGATTGCTCCGACGACGTGGCTTTCTTGTTCGTAGCGTCCATTATTTCGACATACACCTTATGCGTCGAAATGCCGGGATCCGTGATGGTTAAAAAGGTCTCGTAGGTATAATCCCTGACCTTCGTCAACGAACTCACCATTCCCGAAAACGCAGGCTGGCCGTCGATGTAAATTACCGCCGTGGTTGCGGCTTCCGATTCGAATTCGATACCAAGCTGATACTGTCCGCCGACCGCTTTCACGGCGAGATAGTTGATTTTCACGCTCGGCGGTACGGGGTTGTTGTTTGTGCCGCCGTCGTCGCTGCAACCGGATACGAACAGAACGGCTGCGGCGAGAATCGAACACAACGCGAATTTCAATTGCTTCATAAAGTCCTCAACATTGCGATACATGGTTATCTATTTCAACCTCCAATTTTTTGCCGTTTGCCGAGGTATTCGTACAGCGCGGTATCGAACGGCGTCCCCGTATCGAGAAGCACGTAATCGATGCGTTGATCGCGGCACTGCTTTTTATAGCCTTCGATGAATTCGTTCATCGATTCCTGGTATGCGCGTTGAATCTGGTACGGCTGCGTCAACAACTCTTCGGCTGTCTCCATATCCCGGAAGATAGCGTCTCTTCCGAACGCAAAATTCCGCTCGCGCGGATCCAGGATGTGGAACACCAGCACCTCGTGCTGGCTGTACCTGAAATGCTTCAGCGCGCTCATCACATCGGTGGGATTATCGAACAAATCGCTAAGAACGATGACAAGTCCCCTGCGTGACAGCCGTTCGGCGACGGAATGAAGCGCAGCGCCCGAACCGGTTTTGTTCGCCGCTTCCAGATGCTCCAACTCCGCAAGGATCGATTGGAGATACACTTTTGTCGAATGGGGCGGGAAAAACCTGCGCATTTCTTCGTCGTATGTCACCAACCCGACGGCGTCGCGTTGACGGGTCATCAGATACGCGAGTGCGGCGGCGAGATACGATGCATACTGCAGCTTGCTGAGTGTTCCCTCGCTTTTGAACGCCATCGACTTGCTGGTATCCAGCAGGATATATGCTTTCAGGTTGGTTTCTTCTTCGTACTGCTTGATATAATACCTGTCGGTCCGTCCCCAAACCTTCCAGTCGATGCGCCTGATTTCGTCGCCGGGCATGTACTGCCGGTGCTCGGCGAATTCCACGCTGAAACCGTGATACGGACTGCGGTGCAACCCGGTGATGAATCCTTCCACGACCAGACGCGCGCGAAGTTCCATCGACGCCAAACGCGATACCACATCAGGCTGGAGATACGATTCCGTTCTGGTCCTGCTCATCATTCTCCTTCGAGCGCCGATGGTTCCGGCTGAGTCTCGTTCAGCGTATCGCGAAGCGATTGAAGAATTTCGTCGGGCGTTTTGCCCAGGTTTGCCAGCTCAAATTTCGCATCTCTCGCCCACGAGCTGTCGGGATACATCGTGAGATAGCCTTCGTACGCCTGACGAGCGCGGTCGAGATTGCCGAGATCGTTGTTATAAATGAATCCCGCCAGGAACAATCCCTGATGCGCGAATTCGCTTTTCGGAAATGCCTCGGCGATGGATTCGTACAGAGTGGCAGCCTTCAGTGCATCCTTCTTGAATGACCGGTGGAGAGCGGCAAGCCTGAATGTGACCTCTGCGGCGCAATCGCATTTCGGATCGTCGTCGAGGATCTTCTGGTAGAGGTTCATCGCCTCCTGAAAATTCCCTTTCCCTTCAGCCGCTTTCGCGCTTTCAAGCCGTTCCATGCCTGATTCGGAGCAGGCGACGATGAGAATCGAGAAAAGCGCCAAATATGTAAAATGCCGGATCATAACGTTCTATTCAATAGTTCGATAGTACAAAGGTTATAGAATTGAAACATATTATTTGACCAATCAAAATACAAGGTCTTTCTTCGCCCCCGGACAAGCGGCGAACAATCCGGCCGGCGTATTCCCTCATCTTGCTCATTCTCATTATATTGGGATCGAGAAACCGGCAACATTGGACCATTGAATGAAGCTTACACTATCCGATTTCAAGAAACGTGCGGCGCAGATCCGTCTGGTGCTGACCGATAACGACGGCGTCCTGACAGATACCGGCGTCTATTATAACGCGGACGGCGAAGTCATGAAACGATTCAGTATCCGGGACGGAATGGGCGTCGAGCGGTTGCGCGAATCGGGGATCGAAACAGGAATCGTCACAGGCGAGCTTTCGGGAAGCATTCAAAAACGCGCGGAGAAGCTTTCCATTACCCAATTGCATCTTGGGATAAAAGACAAGGTGCAATGTCTCGAAGGAATTCTATCCGCCTCCTCGCTCGCTCCGAATCAAATCGCCTACATCGGCGACGACTATAACGATATCGGTATCATTTCGCGGATCAATCCGGATGGAATCACCGCCTGTCCGTCCGATGCAATGGATAACATCAAACGGATGGTTCATTTCGTATGCCGGATGCGCGGCGGCTACGGCGCATTCCGCGATTTTGCGGAATTTCTGCTTTCAATGCGGCAATAACACTTCGGCACAAAAACACGCATGGCGACTTCACCGACAACTATTGGATTCGCCCCGGCAGGAAGCGCCATTGAATCGCTCTATTCCGGCATAGCCGAACAGGTGGCGACCGGTATCGCCGCCGGAAAAACGCGGTTTCATCTCATTTACCCGTACGGCGCTGACAGGGTCCGCACCGTCGCCGGGATTGTACTTCGAACAAAAGTGAAAACGATTGTCCTGACTGGAAACATGGCTCGTCTCAGCGCATGGATGAACCGGAAAGGACCGAGTCCCTTCCTCCAGGAGGCGGCGCTGGACATTTGGCCGAAATCGCCGGTGCATCAGATCAGCGCGAATCCCTTCTCCTGTTCGCCCGTGCTGACGCTCATCTACAGCCATCTGACTCCAGGCAAATCAAGGGAGCAGCAGCAGGAAGCGGCTCAGCGATTCGCGGTACATGCCGAACGCCAGGGGTACAAGCTGTTGATCGTCGACGAGTGTACCGAACTAACGCCGGAATGGCACGAGTATCTTGTTTCGTTCGCACTTAACGCCGGCGCGGCAATTGTCGGATTCAGCGCCGGACATTTCGCCGGCAACAAGCCCGGATGGAGCGAGGTTTTTTCTCAGGCGCGAGTCATACGGATTCCGGCAGTCGCAGCAGTGCTACAGGGCTGCCTGACTCCATTCCGTCATTTCCTCTATCTTCAGCGCTTCACAAACAACGAAGGCGCCGCAGACGAAACCCACGCGCTGCAACCTGCCGAAAAGATCGCTTCCGCACTGGAGATCCTTGCATCCGATTTCAGTGCAAATTCCGGCGGCATCAAAAGCCTGGTGCTGATGGATCCCGACGCTCTCACTCATGTCAGGTCTGCCGGACTGCTCGATGCTGTCTCATTTATTCGGAGACTCAAGGAACAAGCCGTCCTTTCACTCGTGCGACCCGCTATCATGACCGGCGCGGCGATCGTTATTCAAACCAGCCGTCAGCTTGAGTTTATGGCTGCGGTATCGCGGCATGCGCAGATGAAAGGATGGGATGTGCGTTTCCAATTGCGTTCAAACGACGAGTTCACCGAAGTCTCGGCGACCGGGAAGGACTGGAACTCCGCGATATATATCGATCTCGCGCTTGCCATGTTGCAGGAGGGTTTGAGTAACTGCGTTCTTTGCACCCGTGAACTTATCTCCTGGGGATTGTTCCGCGCCCCTTTCGGCGCTGTGATCGATTTATCATCGGATCCGTATACGTTTTACGTCAATACCCGGGACGATTCATCCCAGGCCGGGGCCGGCGAATCGGAGACGATTGTACATTATTGGGATGTGGCTGCAATCGAGGAAGGTAAAACTGAATCAGCCGACTTGAACCGCATCCTCCGCAAACACGCGCAGACCGAATTCCCCGCCGACGACGGTTTCATCGAAATCGGCATGGGCGAAATGCCGCTTTCATTCCTGAAGGCGGACGAACCCGGACGCGCCGCAGGTTACCAGCGGTATAATGAGGATCAACTCCGGCTTGCCGCGGACCGTAAAACGATGAGCAGATTATGGAAACGCATCACGATATCAGGCAAAATTGCGGAATCGATAGATACCCTTCCCAAACCCGGCTTCCCGGAACAACCTGTTTTGGAACGCGTATTGCGCGACTCGCTCCGCGCGGACGCACAGCGGTTCGCTCAGCAAAATCAATCGCTCAGGCTGCATCATACCTTGTGGACGGTAGCATGTATATCGCTCGCGCTGAGCGCATTCCTGGTCTTCCCAATGAAAACGGGGATGTTCAGCGCCGCGGGCGTGTTTCTTTTTCTGGGGATCAAGATCGGTGCGCGCTGGTGGTCGGTCAGGGGCGCAACACCCGTCATGACAACCACCTCCCGGATTGAGTTTTTTAGACGACTCGCTGCCGTCGTTTATCAATCTCTAAGCCGAGTGCTCGAGGAAACGCTCCCCGAACCGGAACAATCGATAACTGTCACTCAGAAATCGGACGGCACATGCCGGGTGATTGCCAAGTTCGAGAACCCCGACACGGAAGCGTTGTTCACCTCGACACTGAAGGAAATTCTCACCGGTTTTGATACTTCTTCCTATCATCTCATTTGCGATCGGCTCGATATCGAAAAAAAGTACCTGCGCACGATTATCGAAATCAACGATATCGAAGCGCTGTACGTCCACGAGTACCATATCCCGGTTCCGGACTTCTTTTCACAATCCAAAGCACATGCCGAGGTTTTCCGATCGTTATGGGACGAATATCTCGGAAAAGCCCGCCTCTCTGTAGAAGGTCTGGAGTCCTCGTCTCTACCGGCATTCGCCTCGCTTTATCCTGCCGTCGTATCTTCGACGCGCTGCGTCGTGTAGCGTTGCATCTCCTCGCCCTGTAGTTGTAACTCTTCGCCCTGTAAAAGCATCTTCTTTGCAAACCGGCCGCCGATTATTGTTTACTCTGTTCCGGAATTACAATAACTTATATGTTGGATTAAACTGCACGCGGCTGGGCAACAGCCCGGTGCAAATTGGATGAAAAAGCGCTTTCGCCATTGGAGAGTATGATGAAGAACATTATGTATATATCCCTTACGATGCTCGCGACCGCCACGGTCATGTTCATAGTTACCGGCACTCAGCCGCTGAGCCGGCAGTGGGATCGTTATTCGACGGAGTTCTTTTCCCGGATCAACGGCGACAGGCATCCCTCGCACGGACCTCTCAAGCACGCGCCGGGACACTGGTATTTCTATGCCCAGCGAATGTACGGCAATCCGGGCATCAATCCGGATATGGAATTGTACCTCGCCAATCAGCGTATCAACACGCTGGAACGGTCCGGCATCCGGAAAGCCAGCGCCGACAACGTATGGCAGTCGATCGGTCCGGCGAATATGGGCGGAAGAATGCGGGCAATTGCCTTTCACCCCTCGAATCCCAACATTGTGTACGCCGGCGCCGCATCGGGCGGCGTGTTTAAAATGACCGACGGCAACGACTGGGCTCCGGTCATGGATTACGAAGCCAGCCTGCCGGTCGGCGCAATCGCGCTTGACCCGAATAATCCGGATATCGTGTTTGCCGGAACCGGAGAACCGGTCTACAATACTGCCCTGAGCACGAGTTCGCCGTCGTATAGCGGAATCGGCATCTTTAAATCGGTTAACGGCGGCGCAAGCTGGACGCTTCTCCCCTGGCCGCTCTCGTCGAGCGCAATTCACCGCATCCTTGTGTCGCCGCAGGGCAACGACAGCCTGATGGTGGCGGCGACCGCAGGATTATACAAAACCACAAATAGCGGAACCGACTGGACCCGCGTGCTTTCCGGCGTGATTACCGATCTGCAGTATAAAGCCGACGACAATAAAACTGTCTTTGCAGTTGTCGGCACCGACCATGGCGCTTCGTCGAACGGAATTTACCGTTCAAGGAACGAAGGGATCGCCCGAAGCTGGCAGAAACTTACGGCGAATTTCCCCAGCGGCGATTCACTTGGGCGTATGGTACTCGCGACGACGCCTGCCGATCCAAACCTTTTACTTGTTTTTCTTTCCCGGAAGATGGTCGGCGGATATCCGGTAAGCAATGACTTTTTCGGCATCATGCGGTCGACCGATGCAGGCGATACATGGGAACGCATGCAGCTCACGGGAATAGGCGAGGAATCGTTCGGAAGCGGACAATTATTCTACGATTTCTGCGCCGCGATCTCCCCGACGAATGCCAGTCTTGTCTATGCCGGCGGAATCAACATCTGGCGGTCGACGAACGGCGGACAGTCATGGTCCCGTATCACATCTCAAAACACGGTGCACGTCGATCAGCATGTGCTGCAATTTCAACCCGGAACCGGAGCGCTATGGTCCGGCAACGACGGCGGCATCTACAGCTACAACGGCACGACCTGGTCGAGCAAGGAGCCGACGCTTGAAACGATTCAGTACTATACCGTCGGCGTCGACACGTCGGCAACATGGGGTATCTACGGCGGGACCCAGGACAACGGCACGCATAGGCTGAACAACGCGCCTAACCGTACATGGTCGGAAATCAACACCGGCGATGGCGGCTACGTTCTGATTGACAGCAGAAACACCCAAAAGAAATATATTTACACGACATACACCGTCGCCAAATATCCCTTCCGTTCGACCGACGGCGGAGTCAATTGGCTCCCGCTAAACGATACGGCGCTTACGAACAACAGCTTTTCGAACTGGATCACGCCGATGCTCCTCGAACCCGGCGATCCCACCCGCCTGTACTGGGGCGCGCAGCGCATGTACCTGATCAGAAACGCCGACAAAGTACCGTCGTATCACAGACTTTCCGATACCTACCTGGTCAGGGGAGGTTCGATGAATGCGGTAATAACAACTATGGCGGTGGCGAAATCGAGACCCGACTATATGTACACAGGCAGCGGCGACGGGAAGATATTCCGGACCCGCAATCTGCGCGATACGCCGGCGAATGTAGGATGGGAAGACGTTTCCACGGGAATTCCGAACAAATGGATCACCCGCGTCGAAGTCGATCCCCGCAACGAGCATATTGTCTATGCCACGATTTCCGGGTATAAAACCCAACACGTGTACCGGACATCAAACGGTGGAAACGAATGGACCAGCATCTCCTCGAATCTGCCGGATATCCCGGTCAACAGCATCCGTGTTCACCCGGTCTATTCGGAAGTGCTATTCATTGCAACGGATGCCGGAGTGTACTACACCACGAACACCGGCGAGTCGTGGGAACGGTATGGACTGAATCTTCCCAACGTCGTCGTATCCGATATTGCCTTCACCGATACAATGGGGACGAAGGCAAAGTATATCGTCGCAGCCAGCTATGGCCGCGGCATGTGGTACGCGCCCCTGAACATCACGGTATCGGTTCCCGGAATAGAAAAGCCCGGAAGCCTCTCGATTTCGGATGCATATCCCAATCCAGTCGCCGCCGGGACGAGCGCTTCGATCGCCCTTTCGATGCCCGCGCGAGGGCAGGCGTCGGTCGAGCTGTATAATTCCCACGGTCAGTCTGTTCGAACGCTGTTCTCCGGCACAGCCGATGCCGGTACGATGCCGTTACGCATTGAAACCTATGGACTTACGCCGGGAATCTATTTTATCCGGCTGCAATCCGGAGCGACGTCGGTCACCCGTAAACTGATTGTGATGAAGTAAACCGGAAAATTTTTCCGGTGTAGAAACAAAAAGCGGCTCTTCGTGTCATTAGTATGTGCGGAAATAATACCAGGATACTGGTATATTTCTTTCGCCAAACCCTGTATCGATTAAACCTGGCTCAGTTCCTGCTGTCTGATTAGGTGCAATCAACATCGGAGAAGGACATTAACCAAATTCACTATAACTGGAGAGTTGTATGAAGAAACTTTTGCTATCCGGCGTGCTTATGTTTGCCCTTGTTCTGAGCGCATGCCAGAATGAATCCAACATGACAGCGCCGACCGTTACTCCCACCAATCAGTCCAGCACGGCGATGAAGCTCGCCGACCAACTGAATCTCGACAACGAGCAGATGGGCCAGATCAACGATATGTTCTACATGAACGAAGATCTGAGCATTCTGCTTGACGACGGTCAATTGTTCACGTTCAACCAGATCACCGAATTGATGGGGATGTACGGCGAGAACGACATGAAACGCCGCCCCGGCGCCGTCGTCGACATGGAAGCGCTGATGTACTACAGTCTTATCCGCAGAGCCTGCCCGGATAAAGAGCAGGAAATTCTGGATCAGATCAAGACGCTCATTTCCGAATCGCAGAAAGCGCGCCTCCAGATCATCAAGGACAACCAGGCGACTCCCGACCTGATTCCCGATCTGCTGAAAGCCGAACACGACAAGCTGATGGCCGACATCGACGTCCTGATCGGACCTGAATGCATCGAAGCGATCGCGCAGTTGAAAGCCGACATCGAGAAAAAACGCGAAGAACAGCGTCTGAAATGGGTCGAACGCAGAATCAATGCCGAACTCGCCTTCCTGACCAAGCTCCTCGGTCTTACCCAGGAACAGCAGGATGCAGTGAAGATCCTTCTCCAGAACCGCTACGCTGAAATGGAAAAACTGCGCACCCAGTACCAGGGCGATCCCGAAGGTCTCCGTGCAGCACTACAGGCGCTTCAGACGAAATTCGAAGAAGACCTTCTCGCGCTTCTGACCCCCGACCAGGTCGAGCTCTGGAACGCCTTCAAGAACCGCAAACCTACAATCGACACCGGCACGGTGATCGACCGGCAGGTAGCCCATTACACCAAACTGCTCTCTCTGACCGAAGAACAGGCCACCGCTCTCCGCGCATTGCTTGAAGCCAAGCTCGCGGCGGAAAAGGCGGCCATGCAGAACTTCAAGGGCGACAGGAAAGGTCTGATGGAAGAGCTGCGGAAGATTCAGGCGACGTTCGAGGAAGGTGTAATCGCCCTTCTCACTCCCGACCAGCTTGAAATCTGGAAGAAAATGAACGGCGGCGGCGGTCCCGGCAACGGCGGCGGCCCCCGCGGAGGCTAGACCCTCATTCTCTTTTTTTGCACGAAGAACGTCCGGCTTGCCCGGACGTTCTTTTGTATTATGCAACGCAGGGCCGCTTCCGGCGGGAACGTACCGTTGCGTCATGCGTACAAACAGCGGCGTACAAACGTTGCCGCTCTCGCTCCTGCGATAACCGCCGCTTAAAGCGCAAATCCCCCGGATAGCGACGACAGTCTGTAACTTTTTACGGGCGCAGGTGTTATACCCGTAGATTGTCCGTCCCGTACGGCAGGGAATGGCGCGCCGGGTTGAACTACGCCGGCGGCGCCGGAAATTGCTTCTCACTGCCGGTACTGCTACATTTTGTTTTCCTTTCCGTCCGTCGGGGCGGAAGCGAACGGATAACGATACAACGATTCTATGTTTCAATAGCTCCCGGTGATTCCATGAAATCCCAGTTTGTTCAACGTACAATGCTCGTTTGCGCGGCGCTCGGCGTTTTGTTTGCCGCGACCGCGACGGCGCAGAATGCCGATATCAAATCGGAGTTGAAGCCGAATACCGTCTACACGTCCACTCAGGTACAAACGCTCGAAGGCTTCGACGGCAGCAAGGATATCAAACCGATTATCACCGCCCAGATCGTCGAAATCGAAACCGGCGCGCTGACGGCGGGAAAATTCAATGCCACGATGAAGGTATACGAGACCGTGAAAGGCAAAACCGGTAGCACGAAGAAAGTGCAGTCCATCATCGAGTTTGAAGTGACATCCGACGGCAAGCTCCAGAACTTCAACCAGACGAAAGGCGAAGGTCCGGTGGCGGCAAACGTCGCAGAAATGATCGCAGGTCAATACCTCGAGAACATCCTGCTGAAGACGAAGTACAACCTGAAGCGCAATATCAAACGCACGTACAACGTCACGAAAACTACCGCCGCCAATACGCAGAAGAACCTCGAGTTCACCTTCAACGACATTTCCCCCACGCCGGTGGAAAACCCGAATTCGACGACCAAACGCACGGGCAAGGCAACGTTCGATTCCAATCTCGGCATCTACACCAAGTCTGAAACCGTGCGTTTCGACCGGATCATCGTACCCGAAGACGCTACGGGACCGGGTAAGGAAGTCCGCACAACGACGACCGTACAGGTCGCGACAACGGTGAAGACCAAATAACCGTATACCTCTCGCGCCGGAACTGCTCCGTCGATTCGTCGTCGTTACGAAAAGCAATACAAAAAGGCTGCCTTCGCGGGCAGCCTTTTCAATTATGGAGAACCGTTAAAACCGGAACGTACCGCCCGGTATTTCCCTGCCATTCACGGTGAATGAATACCTGTATTCGCCGCGTTCCAGCGGCTTGCTGTTCCGGTGTGTGAAGTGAATCTTCTTTCCGGCGGTTTTTACCGACCCGGCTTTGACTTCTCCCTTCCAGATATGGTATTGTTTACTTCTTCGCGCCGCGCCCTTTCCCGGCGCGTCGAGGATCATCGTCACAACGCAGGAGGCGGCGATGATTCCCGTATTGGCAAGTTTCACCTGGAACGGAAGCAGCGCATTGATCTCGACTTCGGCGGGAATATCGGATACGTCCGACGCTTCGAGGCTGTCCGTTCCGCCGAAGCCCATGTATGCCATCGCCGCCGGATGTCCGGAGGCGACGAGCGTGCGAAGAGCCCGCTTGATGATGTACGCCTGCTCCGGACTGGTGTTAACGCTTCCCCAGCGTTTCGCCCATTTCACGACGAGATCGGGATGATCTTTTGCGATATCGTTCAGGCTGTTCGCGACGGCATTGCGGACGTATAGCGAGGGATCGTCCAACAAGGGTTCGAGCACTGGAAGCAGCAGCTCGGGATATTGTTTCAGCTCGTTCACATGGAATGTCATCACCCCGCGCGGACGGAAACCTTCGGCAACCACGCGACGGATGGTTTCATCCTTATCGCTCAACCAATCCTTCACCATGGGAAACATCGCTGCGAAACCGTGCGTATTCACCAGACCGTGAAGCGCAAAGTTCGCCATTTCCCTAGGCCAGATGCCGGGCATCGAAGCCGCGCGCCTGATGCAACCAAGCTGGGTGTCGGTATCGGATTCGAATGCTATCGTAGCGACGTTGACGGCGACGGCATGCAGTTTTTCCTTTTCAGCGTCGAGCAGCGCATTGAAGAGCTTCTTCGCATTGCGCTTCCCTCCTGTCGCGGCAATAGCCTGTTCGGCGAGAAGCGCTACCTGCCGCATCATGGTTGCATCGAAATATCCCGCCTCGTCGGCAGCCTGAATGAGCGCCTTTTCGTCGAGCGCCGGGAAAGCGCGTTTCACCGCGGCGGCAAATTCGGGGAGGATGCTGTTCTTCCGCGTCTCTTTTGGGACGCCCTCTCCTTTTTTGGGTTCGCGAGTTTCTGGTTTCTTTGCCATGGTTAATTACTGTTTGGAGAATTCAACGGTGATATGAAACTTGGGACTGGCGATGTAGTTTACCAAACTAGCCGATGTCCATGAAGTACAGCTAGATCCGAAAGAATAGCGCGTAAGAATCTCTAGATTTCCTTCCGCTTGATCAAATTCCAATGAATAAACTGCACGTTCCTTATTGGGGAGGAATACGTGATTGAGAGGAATATCCGAAATAGATATAGTATCTTTCGTATTGGTCACACCATAGGTCCAATCCATGTCTTCTTGTCTTATAATATTTAAGTGCACGAGACGATCGCCTGAGGACGAAATCTCAATGAAACCGGATACAGTCGTTGTTCTTCGCTCAACACCATCGAAAGAGAATTTTTCCGAATTCAAGAATGCCTTTTGAGTGCGGTTAAATGGAAAAGGGATCAATCCATTATTTCTATCATATGAACATGCAACCAAAAAGTATTCGGATGCAGTACTAATCCAGGCAGTATCTTTTGAATCTCCAACGTGCTTCGATTCATATGTGAAAACCCCGTGGTCGAGTCTAACCGTTACCGTGTTCGCTTCGCTGGGACGGATATAATCCTGTACGTTGATCGTCGCGGTATCGGCACACAGAACCGCGCCGTTCGCTTCGCCCCAGATTCGTAGCGTATAACTACCCTTCGAAGCAAACAGATGCTTACAGATCAATCGATTGCCGGCAGGCTGTAACTGAACATGCGTCCCGCCTTCGCCAAACGAGCAATACCATTGCGCATCGACGGGATTGCCTGTAATCGATGCTTCAATGGCAAGACTATCTTCCGGAGTCGAGTAGTACACTGTTGTATCGATTGATACGGTTAACTGCGGAAGCGGCGGATTCCCGGTCGGCGATTCGTCGCTCGAACATGCAAGGAAGAAGATGATGGAAACAAAGAAGCAATAAACGGTGAGGCGCATCATGCGCGATGTGCGTGGCATAATTCCTCCATAAAGGTACTACCCGCCGGTATGGTGAGTCAAATAAATCACTTCGAGAATGCGACGGTCACTCTGTAACCGGTCGAGACACCTGTCAAAATCGATGCCATCGGAATAGTACCGTGTGAATAGTAATACTCTTCAAGCTGCAAAATACCTGCGGCCGAGTCGCTGAAATATCCCGTATATACTGCATTCTCCGACTCCGGCGAGGATCCCGCTTGAATTGGAATATCCGCAGCAAGCTGAATTCGCGCCTCGCGGAGCGTTCCGGGCTTCTTTTTATAGATCACCCATCCGAGGGAGTCCTTTGAATACAGAGAGAGTTCTTCGATCGCAGTCCCATCCGGCGAAAGACGTATCGCACCGGTCCTCAAATGCCCGCCCTGAGCGTCGGAGCTTCTATTCGAGATACGCGTTTCGAGCCGGCCGTTCCATACGAACGTCCGGGCGCTTTCCCTAAAGGCGTCGCCGGCAAACGCTATGAGCGATACTTCTTGTTCGTCGCGAAGCCGATATACAACGGGGCGGTTAGCAATCTTGATTGTATCGCTGTAGGTCAGCACCGCTTCCGAAATCCTGATCACCACTTTACCGGCTGGAACGGGGACAAAGCGTTGCCGGACGACAACCACTGCGGTATCGGCTCCAACAATCACGCCGTTGCGTTCCGCGAGAATGACAACCAGGTAGGTGCCGTTGTTTTCGTATGTATAGGATATCGAACACGAATCGCCCAGAAGCGGCTCCGTGCGCGATCTACCGTCGCCGGAGTTCCATGAAATCGTCATACCGTCCGTGCTGGAGCCGTTGAACAGCGCCGAAATGGTAGGCGATTCTCCTTCGTTGATGAACAGAGTGTCGCGTACCATGCGCAAACCGCTCTCTGCCTGCGGCCGTTCGTCCGGACCAGCGCCGTTTGAGCATGAAGCGCATATCGCGGCAATGCTTGCCAGATAGCAAAACAGAACGAATGCGTGCCTATTGTGCTTCCCGATGTTCATATCAACCCTGTCGTCAATAAACCTCTCGAACAATTTGTGACAATCCAAATCCATCCGCAACTAGCTGGATCGAGGCGCGGCGTCCGCAGTGTCCTTTATCGCGTCGCTCATGCTTGTTTATTCCTTTCTGAACTCAACGGTCGTTTGTCCATCGAGACCGGGAATGTACTGCACCAATCGTGTGATGTACCTGATGCTTTCGCTTTCCACCGACCGGCCGCTGTAATAGCTGCACCGCCGCAGTGGAAGCGTCTGCCTGTTCGAAGGCGCCGAATATACAGCATACTCACTGCCAGAATGCCCGCTGGATAGGGGGATGTCTTCCAGAACGAGCGTATGCATTGTCTCGCGTTTATCGGCAGAGTTGTTGGATTCCGAAAGCGTAACCCCCAGACTCAGGATCCTCGAACCGTCCGGTGAAAGCCACACCCACGCGCTGTGAATCGACGACTGACCGGGAGCCGTCGAGCGCTGCCAGAGTTCTCCGTATTGCGAATCGCGCCAAAGAAACATATCCGAAGCCGGACCTGCGGAGTTGCCGAACAGGCAGACCTTCAATGAACTGTCGATCCGCAGCATCGAGCTACCGGGATTGCCCGCCACAGCGATCGAGTCCTCGTATTGAAACATGATCCCGGAAATGGAAATTGTCATGGTATTGGCGCGCGAAGGGCGCACATAATCCTGCACAATCATCGCTGCCGAGGCGGAGCAAAGCTCGGTTCCTTTGTGCAGAACGCGCAATCGAACAGTATATATGCCGTTCGACGCATATAGATGAGAAAAACTCGATGTGTCGCAGCGGATGGAGTGGACGATGCGTTCGGGACCGTCGCCGGAATCCCAGACGAAATCGAGTTCTTCCGGAATCTCGCCATACAGCCTGGCACGGATTCGCGTCGCATCGTCGACCGTTGCGTATGCGGTATCCAGATTCAACTCTATCCTGACAGGCGCAATGCCCGGCGCGGACGGCGCTTCGTCGTCGCTGCACGCCCCTGTAATTAGCGCGAGACCGGCAGCCGCGATAAAACGAACGATCGAAGCATACGATATTGCAGGTTTCGAAATCACAATCAGCCTTCGGGTAGATGCGAGATAACTCTACCTGAGAAAATCGCGATCCCTGCCTCTCGTATCAAGTCAGAAAAACGTCCCTATTACCTGAATTTCGCTACAATTTTTCCCGACACATGCCGTTGTTCAAGCCGTTTCAAGGCGTCGGGAATCCCATCCATGACGATGACCTCCGAGACCATCGAGCGAAGGTCTCCGCTTTCCAGCATCGCCATCATCGCTTCGCCGATGTGCGCCATATACGACTGCGACTCTATAGTACCGTGAAAATATGCTCCCCCTAACGAAACTTCGTGAATCGACGGCGCTTTGGTGAACGGTCTGATGTTCGTTGTATCCGGCATGCGCACCAGGCAGGCGATGCCGCCGCCGAACCGAAGGCACTTCAAACTCTCGGCGGCGGTATCCGCTCCCACGGGATCGACAATTGCATCGACCCCTGTGCCGCCGGTAAGCTCGAGTACCCGCTCCGGAACAGGTTCGGTCCGGTAATCGATCACCTCGTGCGCTCCCAACCCGCGCACAAGTCCGGCATGCTCGGCGCTCGCAGTCGCGATGACACGGCAGCCCGCGTGCGACGCCAATTGTACCGCATATCCCCCGACGCCTCCGGCTGCCGCCTGGATAAGAACTGATTGACCCGGTCGAATCTTTAACCGCGCAAATAATGCCAGGTAGGCCGTATACCCCGCGCAGGGAATCGCCGCTGCATCCGTATCGTCGACTCCGGCGGGGATGCGGGCAACGACACGGGCCGGGGTTACGGCATATTCCGCGAATGTGCCGGGTCTGGAAAGATTCCCATGCCATACCGCCCTGTCCCCGGCAGCCCAGCCGGATACGCCCTCGCCAACAGCCTCGACAACTCCGGCGCCGTCCAATCCGAGGATAAAGGGATACGTCCATGCTGGGTGACCGCCATAGGCCAGCTTGTAGTCGACCGGGTTCAGCCCCGCTGCCCCGATCCGTATAAGGAGTTCGCCGGCGGCGGGTGTGGGGATGGCTGTCTCCGCAATTCGAAATGCGTCGAGCGATCCTTTTTCCTCCAAAAGAAGTGCTTTCATTATTTCCTCGTCGTTTCTAGTGACCGATGAATCCACGGTTTCAGCATCCTTCCTCGCTGTCTTAGTTCTTCAACATGAAGCACTTAACAACATTCCCGGCAACCGGGCGAATGACATACTGCTTGAACAGGATACGCTAAGCTGTTGCTACATAATATACATACCGAATACTCATGTTTAAGTATTACTTTAACCATGATCATTGATTCCTGCACGCAGATCCGCCTTTTCTACCGATTCATAACCGATGTTGCACGTGAAACACTTATGGAACATTTTTCCTGAACAAAATCGTTGTACTGTTTTCGTTACAGAGGACGTACTACGCAATGAAAACAAACGGTAGCAGGGAAACAGTTCTTACGTTGCATCCTTTGGGAAAAAAGGGGGTCAATATCGACGCCGCCAAATACCATGCAATCAAGGATGCGATTACTCAAGTTCTTAAGAAACAAGGGCCTATATCGTTTTCAAATCTTAACCGCGCCGTGGCTGCCGCTCTCGGCGGTTCGTTTGAAGGCAGCGTATCCTGGTATGTTGTCGCCGTAAAACTCGATATGGAAGCAAGGGGAATCATCGGGCGGATCCCTGGAACGTCGCCGCAAATGCTCCGACTAACGCCGCCGCTGTGACCGCTGTGCAATCGAAGAGTGCATCGCCGCAATTCTTTAGTCACGATATCCGGCTTCGCATTGCTTCTCAACTTCCGATACCCTAACTTCTCACACTCATTCTAGCAGAAAAACATTTCGTTCGAATACTAATTGCAGGAGATACCGATGAAGGTATTGAAATGGGTAGGAATCGGCGTAGGCATCTTTATCGTGTTGTTACTCGTCGTTCCGCTATTGCTTCCCTCGACGTTCCATGCCGAACGCTCCATCGTTATTAACCGCTCGCCGCAGTTAGCGTATTGGCTCGTCGCCGATCTGACTCAGTGGGAACAATGGAGTCCGTGGAGAGAGCAGGAACCTACCGCTGTTTATACATTTTCAAAACCAAGTTTTATCGCCGGTTCCAAAATGGACTGGAATGGCGATACCGTCGGCGTCGGCAACCTCACCAATGTGGAATTGGAAGAAGGGAAAAGAATCGTGAGCAAACTCGTCTTCATTGAAGACGGGGAGATGATCTCCACGATTGTATGGAAGTTTGAACCTGTGGCGCAGGGCACAAAAGTGACATGGAGTATGGACGGAGACGCCGAATACTTGCTTGGACGTATCTTCGGCGTGTTTATCGATGGAATGATCGGCCCCGATTTTGAGCGCGGGTTGGAAAATCTGAAACAAGTCGCCGAATCGGCGCCGGAAGATATTCTGCAATTCCGTCTCAAAAAGTCCAGAGATGCTCAGATCGGCATGCCCGAGCCAACAACACCGGGAATTCCTGAAGATACGTACATCAGGTCGGAGGGCAAGCCGATGGACGTCCCGGTAACCGACAAGGAAAAAGAGCTCGACTCGATGAACGAAGCAATGCAACGGTTGAAGGATACTAAAATTAAAATGAAATAATTCTGAACCCTCTATCGCCGGCTCGTTCTGCGCGAGGTACGCGCAGGGCTGGATTATTACCTCATGACGAAAGGAGCAATCGAATGCCGACGGTCTATTTCGCAACCAACAGGAATCAGATTCCAGCCGAAGAAGGATATTTTGGAGAACGCTTTCACCACGACGGTCCGCATTTCTACCGCGTCGGCGCTGCGGAATTGGCGCCCATTCCGAAAAAGAAAGGCGACTACGCCCTCGCATCGGTAGACGTCCTCAGCGAGAAAGCGCCTGACACAAAGGGCTCGGAGAAGGCGGTGTACGGCAGCGCGAAGCTGTTCGAGGATATGCAGCGGCAGATGCGCGCACATCAAAACCACGCCATTGTGTACTTTCACGGCTTCAATACATCGTTCGAACGGAGTCTGATGAACGCCGCGCTTATCCAGGACAACTTCCGGACAAAAGATTTCGCTCCGTATGTATTCGTATTCTCCTGGCCTTCGAACGGGCGCGTCACGCCTCCCTGGGAGTATTTCAGCGACCGCGACGATGCAGCCGCCTCCGGGGTCGCCATGGCGCGGGCGCTCATGCGTTTCATCGACTTCCTCCGCAAAAGCGATACCCCATGCCATCAACGCATTCACCTGATCGCCCACAGCATGGGCAACTGGGCGCTCCGGCACATGCTCAAGGGATTGAGAACATTCACCAATTCCTCCCGCCTGCCGAAGATCTTCGATCAGGCATTATTGATGGCCTCCGACGAGGACGAGGATGCATTGGAACAAACCGATAAACTGGGCTCGCTCCCGGAAATCGCGCGCGCGGTGCATGTCTATCATAATCAGAACGACCTCGCGCTCCTCGTCAGCGATAAAACGAAATTTAATCCCGACCGGCTTGGCATTCACGGACCGCGAACGTTCAGCGGCATCTCATCGCGTATCAATTCAATCGATTGTTCGCTTGTGGACAAGGGATCGTTCTTCGACTCGCATCACAACTATTTCCTCTTCAGAAAGGAAGTGATCGACGATGCGCGCGCCGTTCTGCAGGGCGTTATACCACCCGACAAACTGCCTCACCGGTCGATACTGGAACCGTTCCGCAGATACAGGCTCGATCCGGCAAAAGCTGGCAAATAACAGGGCATCGGCGGAACGATAACTGTTTCAACTGCGGGGGTGCGATGAATTCCGATCAACAACGAAACGATCCGAAGCATGTTCTTCGATCTCTGAATAGAACTTTACGGCAAGCCGTGAACGTGCTCGATATCCGGCATGGAACGGATATCGAAGGTACTATCGCCGGTATCCGGAACAACATTCATATCAAGGGGTATAATTTCTGGCTGTTAATCGCGTCGGCGATGATTGCGTCGCTCGGTCTCGATCTCAATTCTCCGGCTGTCATCATCGGGGCTATGTTGATTTCTCCGCTCATGTCGCCGATACTCGGCATCGGACTGGCGATAGGGACAGTGGACAGGGATATGATTCTCCATTCGCTCAGAAACCTCGCGATGGCGGTCGGCGTGAGTTTCGCAGCAAGCGTCGTCTATTTTCTGATAACGCCGTTGGGACAGCCGCAGCCGGAAATGTTCGCCCGCATCGAGCCGACACTGCTGGATGTGGCCGTCGCGTTTTTTGGAGGCGTTGCCGGAATCGTCGCAGGCTCCCGGTTCGAAAAAACAAATGCATTGCCGGGCGTCGCTATTGCCACCGCTCTGATGCCCCCGTTGTGCGTTTCTGGTTTTGGATTCGCCACCGGACGGTATGAGTTTTTCTTTGGCGCGTTTTATCTCTTCTTTCTCAACGCAGTGTTTATCAGCCTTTCAACGTTTTTCGTTGTGCGGCTGCTTCATTTCCCCCGCGTCCATTATCTTGAACCGGGACTCGAACGAAGACTCACGAAATGGATGGGAATTGCTGTTTTCCTGATCCTTGTTCCCAGCATGTATCTGATGTATCTGGTCATTACCGACATCAGAACGAAAACGAACATCGAGCATTTTTTGAATACATATGTTGAATCGAGATCAAGCAAGGTTATTCGATACGAAAACATTGTCACCGATACCGCGAAGGTACTGCGCGTTTTTCTCGTCGGCGAATATATCGCTCCCCACGAACGCGATTCGCTCAACCAAATGATGGCATCGAACGATCTCGAACATTATAAGCTCGAATTCATTCAAATAAATCTGCCGGCGGAAGAACGGGAAGCATTCGTCAACGAATTTTCCGGCCGCATCGTGCGGCTGATGGAGGCGAACGTGCGACTCACCGATTCGCTTGCGCGAAAAGTGGATCGCATCGAAGCAGACGCGCGGGCGTTATTTTCTGATTCGCTGCGTTTTCGCGAATTGGAAACCACTCTGCCGCGATATTTTCCCGCAATCCGTTATCTGGCTTTTGCCTACGCACGCGAATCGGAGATGATCGCTGCGGACCTCCCCAATATTGCGCGAAATGATTCCATCGCTGAGAGCGAGAGAGCCGCGCTGCGGCGAGTCGTTTTGATAGACTGGAAGCGTACCCGCTCGACGCGCGATTACGAACGAAGACTACGCGAAATTATCCAAATAAAATTCGGAAACGATTCCATGCTCGTCGTGCCGCTTCACCAGGTTAATTGACGGCGGGAATACCAACCTAGAATCCACCAATGTATTATCTGTTTTTTCGCCGGATTTAACTATATTTTCTTTTCGCAGGTTGAGATCGTCTGCGAAGCCGTCCCGAAATGCTCTTAAGGGAGCGGTTCAAGAAGCACACCTCATCAATCCGAGATGATATGAAAACTATCGCTTTGGTCTTGCTTACTACTCTGTTGGCACTTTCGTCCGTGCTGTATGCGCAATCGCCTGATTACCGGGCGGTGCCGCGAGCCGGAATTGCCGTTGGTCCACAATACAACCTCCATTCGGGCGATTTTGACGTCATCGAAGGCGAAGATGCCCTGTGCAGCACATGCACCTTCGATAACGGCGACAAAATGGGCTTCTACATCGAAGGAGTATACGAACACCCGATAACACATATGCTTATGCTGACGGCGAGGGTGGGGTATCAGCAATACTCCGGAATGTTCGAACGCGATTTCCGGCTCGGCGCCATCGCAGGTCCGGACGGACCGAGAGCGAGAATCGCGCATCATACATTCGATAACAAGCTATCATACCTGATAATCGCGCCGGGCGTGATGTATTTCCCGCTGGACGATCAGGAATTGTACCTGATGTTCGGAGTCGGATTCGGTTTTCCGCTGCAAAAGGCATCGACCCTGCAGGAAGAACTGATCACGACCACCGAAGTCCCCTTCAGCGACGGGACCACTGATCATCAGATTTATGACGGAGATATTCCCGGCGTTACTTCATTCAGACTTGCGCTCGATCTGCGCGCGGGTTACGATCTGGCGCTTTCGAGAAACATGCTGCTTGCACCGGAAGTCGTATTCACACTTCCTCTGAATAACGTCACCGATGCCGGCGATTGGACGGCATCCCGGCTCGGCGGAGGAATTGCCTTGAAATATGCTTTCCTCGACGCGCCGCCACCTCCTCCTCCGCCGCCGCCGCCGCCACCACCTCCTCCTCCGCCGCCGGTAAAACCCGTGATCGCGCATTTGCGGTACGAAGGACGGACGATTGCAGATATCAGCGTCGAAGCAAACCCGCTGACCGTCGAGGAATTGCGCTCGGTGGAACTTCGTCCCTTGCTGAACTACGTGTTCTTCAATAACAACGACGCAACGACGCCGCTGCGGCAAAACCTGCTGACATCGGAGCAGGCAAAATCGTTCACACTGGACAATGCGACGGGCGATGAACTGGAGATTTACCGTAACGTTCTGAATATTATCGGTAGAAGACTGAAGGACAATCCTGAGGCAAAGATTACGCTGACAGGAACGAACTCTGATATCGGCGACGAAAAAGCGGCGATGCAACTATCGCGCGACCGCGCCGAGCTAATCAAAAAATATTTCACAGACGTGTGGGGTATTGCTGCAAAACGTATCGACGTGAAAGCCAGAAACCTCCCCGTCGATCCATCCGCGGTGGAAAAAGAAGAGGGCCAGCAGGAGAACCGCAGAGTCGAGATTGCCTCTTCCAATCCGGAAATCACCGCGCCTATCCGCCGCGACGAAACGAAATACAGCACTACCGTTTCCTCTATCCGCCTGATCCCGGAAATCGATGCGCCTCATGGTGTCGACCGTTGGAATGTAACCATCAAACAGGGAGCGCGCACCCTCTTTTCGAACGAAGGCGCCGGCACGCAACCGCCGAAATACTGGGAATGGGACATCGACGGCGACATGTTCAGAACAGACAATACGCCTGTCGAGATGACCCTACAGGTACGCGACAAGAAACAACAGGACGCAACCGCTACGGAAACGCTCACCATCAACACACTTTCGCTCGAACGCAAACGGGAAGAACGGATCGGCGATATGCGCGTCAATCGAAGCAAACTTATTCTGTTCGACTTCGATAAAGCGACCATTTCTTCGCGCAACCGCGCTATCATCGAGGAAGTCAAAGCGAACATCACGACGCGGTCGAAGGTCACCATTCTCGGCTTCACCGATCTCGTCGGCGACGCTGATCATAACATCAAACTGTCGAACGATCGCGCAGAAGCGGTGCGGAAGGCGTTCGGCGATGTGCTGAACAATCTGGACGTAACAACGAAGGGGTTGGGCAGTTCCGAATTGCAGTTCCCGAACGATACGCCCGAAGGCCGGTTTTACTGCCGTATGGTGCAGGTGGTGATTTCCACTCCGGTCGAGTAACCGGCACTACCGATCAAGCTTTCATCCCGGGGGCGTTCGTTTCATGCGGACGCCCTCTTTTTCGTTTAATATGACGGTAGAACTGCGGCGTACCGGCGTCCATCCGGGCATGTTTCCCCTTTTTTCGGTACCTTAGCCTTGAAACACATTCCCGTATACTGTGTTATTTGAATAAGAAAATGCCACCGTTACAGGCGGTAAAACGATCAACGCAGACCGAATGCAACCAAAGGCGTACAATACTGCAAAAACGAGCATGCTCGAACCGGCGAAGCGCCTCCGTAACGGTGAAATGAAACGCCTCGGAGACGCCGAGTTGTACTACCTCCTCCGCGGAGACCGTGCAACCGCCGAACATGCATTTGCGGAATTGTACTCGCGGCACAGCGGCCGAATCTATGCGTACGTGCGTTGCGTATTCATGGACGTTTCGCTGGCCGAAGATGTTTTTCAGGAAACCTTTACGAGGTTTTACGAGAGCGCCCAGAAAGAGCGCGAAATGACCAACGTTCCCGCATTCCTGTTGATGATTGCGCGAAATCTGTGCCTCAATACAAAACGCGACAACAAGCATGCGGTAGCGTTCGACGACGCACATTTGCTGGTGGAAGACCATCAGCCCGAAAAACGCGAGATGCTCCGTCTCATTGAAATGGCAATGGAGCTCCTGCCGGCGGAAATCAGGGAACCGTTCGTGTTGCGCGAATATGACGATCTCCCCTACGACGAAATCGCCGATATCCTTGGAATATCGGCAGTTGCGGTACGCATCCGCGTTCACCGCGCAAGAAAACGGATCCGGGAAATCCTGGAACCGTATCTGGTTGAAATGAAAGACTGATACAGCAGAGAACAACAATGGCTGCCTCGAACAACAATACAGAAGAGCTACTGAACTACTACGTGGACAGGGAACTGACGTCCGCGGAAGAGGAAGAGCTTTTCGCTCGGCTTGCGGAAAACGACGAGCTGAGAGCGGAATTAAAACAGATGCAGACGATTCATTCGGAGACGAGAAACTTTCTCGCCGCGATGACGCCACCCGCAGCGCTGACCGCCGGCGTATTTATGAAGCTGGGTTTCTCCGGATCTACTTCCTCCGCAGCGGCGGCCCAGGCCGCCCGCGAAGCTGCGTCAACATCTGCTCCGGCATCTACGGCGCCGCTGTCCAATCTTGCTCTCATTCAGAATCTCTGGCTGCCGATATCGGCCGCCGTCGTTTCAGCCGCGATCACCACAATTGCATTATTCGTCATTCTCGCAACTTCAAATAAGCCCCTCAATATTATCTCTGATCCGGAGCAGCCTGCAACCATACAGACAGAGCAAACTCAGCCGCCGCAGCCTTCGCTGGCGACCGATACAGCATCAACAACCGGAGACGAACAGCAGGCGCGAAGCGGTCTTGCTCTTCCAGACAATAAAGGAGCCTTCACCGCTCCGATATCCGGCGGCAACGGAACAGATGCCGGACAGGCCGTTCTTGAAACACGTTCCACGCCCCCCAATATCGATCGCAAACCCGCACCCACGATGCGCGGTAGCGAACAGGTATCGTCGGGAAGAACCTCAGGCAACCAGACGGAAAGAGAACCGGCGAAGTCCGGACGTCTCACCCCGGCGGCGCCGGTTACCGCACTGACCGCACCGCCGGCCGATATTTCCCTCCGTGTTGAACAGCGCGAACAGTCGGACCGGATCGCAGCCGCAACCGAAAAACCTGCTCCTGCATTCCCTTCCGGCTCGAACGACGCCTCAGGAACAAACCGCGCGACCGAACGCCCGGCAATGATCGCGCAGGACAAGCAGACGCCTCCTGCCGCCGCGGGTGCATCGACACCAAGCATTGTCGTTACCACGCTTCCACCGTTCAGAATGCCCATCGCTGTACTGCAGGGCGTTCCAGTAAGCGATATTCCTGCATCAAAACCGGGCGAGCAACTGTATCTCCCGTTCGACGAGCACATTGAGCCGTCTCCCTGGGCGCTGTCCATCCGCTATATCAATCCGGTCTTTGCGCGCGATTATTCGACGCGCGCGAATCAGCCTTCGCGGCGGACCGATTTCTACAACATCGCGGCGGCTGTTCAATACGCGCTTTCAGATAATCATTACTTGTATATTGAGGCGGGACAGGAAGCATTCGCCCAGAACTATAACGGACGGATCTGGATCGACCACCCGGTGCGAGGCGAAGAATCGGAAAAGCTTTTCATCGACACAAATATTCATCAAAACACGATGATGTCGTGGGCGACGATGAATTATATGTACCGGATGGATAGGCTATTCGGAAACGATGCAATACAGCCGTATTTCGCGCTCGGCGCAGGCTGGTCGCTTCAATACGGATGGTTCCTTAACAGGATGAATATCGGCGTGCTGATTCCCGTCTCCAATGGAATCGGGATGAACCTCGGAGCCGAGCATTCGTTATTGTTATATAATTACGACAACACATCCTTTGCAACAAAGAAACTCGGTTTCACTGCCGGGCTCAATTATCAGTTCTAGCCGCCAAATGAACCGGTTCTCCGCGTCTATAATACTTGGATTGCTTGCGCTTGTCCTGGCACAATGCGTATCGCCTACGGATGTCGACACGCCCAGATCCGTGGATTTGGATAATCTTGCGCCCGGACAGCGCCACGACAGCCTTTGGCGAGCAGCGCGGTTTTCTGTCTGGGGATCTGTATACAGAGGTCCGAGCTGGCCTGTATCCGGTATGTCGGCTTTATTAAATCCTGTTCCTACATGCCGGGTGTCGCTCATACCAGACAGTGCGGACGGACGTTGGGCGCTTCGATTCAGGGCCGTGTACCAACAGTCAGACAGCGCGCATGTCGATTGGTCGGATCCGGTGGCGGTCACCCTTATTTCGTTCAATTTCGACTCTCTCTTGCTGCGCAACAATCACCTCGACACGTTGCATAGGAAAACATTGCGTGCGGAAAACTATATACAGTACCGAGTAAAATATATAGACGGGACCGGCCGTACAAAATTCGCGGAATTCACGTCGAACGACGTAACTCCCGAACACTCCGTCGGAGACAACCTTGTCCATATCGAAACACGCGTAAAAGATTCATCGGATACAACCCGGTATCCGACCTCGCGCTGGGTAAATATACATTCGATTTTTGCCGTTAAAGTTATGCAACCCTGGCCGAGAATCGTCTATAACGACTATTGGGCAACAGTGTATCTTCGCTGGTAAGCACAAGTCACCGGTATCGAGTCAACCTCACCTGCCTTTCCTGAAACACATCCCATCGTTGCGTGTTATTGCTGTTGTAATTCACCCGGGAATTTATGAGTTGTACCATTAATTCTGAAGGTCGATCATGTTCCAACCTACGATCAGATTCCTGTACGTCCCGCTGATAGCGCTATTCCTCGCCGCCGCAGGTTCGGCGTACGCGGGTGCGCCGTTAGCGCCGAAGCATCTCCGGGGGGAGGTGATTGAGATGAATTACACCGCCGTCGTGAAGCTGTTGTGGACAACCGACGCGGCTTCGGCTCCGGCGGATATATTCAACATCTATATGGCGAACGGCAAAACCGCCAATCCGGCGCAGTTCACGAAGATCGGAGAATCGAATTCATTCCAGATCGACTCCGCCGATCCGCACAATCCGATGTCGTATTATTACATCGTTACCGGTTTGTCAAGCGGCGAGTATTCGTTCTATATCACCGCCGCCAACGGCGACGGGACCAGTCCGGAATCCGGCATTATCCACGTGTATTTCCGTGCCGTTCCCGAACACATCGTCTTTACAACCTCTCCGGCGCTACAAGGCACTCCTGCGGTTGAATACGTGTACGACGCCGATGCAGTTGTTGCCGGAGGAGGCGCTACCAATCCAACCGCCGTCGTCAAGTTTGAAGCGGTAACGATTCCGCAGGGCGCCACATTCGATGCAGTCACCGGCGAACTCCGGTATACCTATACAGGAAATACCGGAGGGAAGATCGGTTTCAAAATCAAAGCCTACAAGGAAAGCGATCCTGCCGTATACTCGTACCAGCACTGGACTGTTGTGTTCGGTCACGATTCTACGATTCATCCGCGGCATTGCGTGTTCTTCAAGGGCTCCGTCGTTGACGAACTCGGAAATCCGATTGATCTTGGACATGTTGATGCCATGCATTGGGACCCAAACACCGGTATTTACTCGGCAGCCGCTTATGGCGAACTGCATCAGGACGGTTCGTATTTCTTTGCGACACTCAACGATGGACACTTTACGCTGAAGGCATCCGGTCCGTTCTTCGCCGAGGAATACTATCTCGATGCGGCCGATGTACAAAACGCCGTCGATTTCAATACGTCCTGCGGCGATACTATTACTGCAAATTTCGTCGTGCGCGCACAGGAAGGTATCTGGTTTACATCCCAACCGCCGCTGACAGGTTCGCCGAATGCCGAGTACCGGTATCAGGCCAAAGCGGTCTCAAATAAAGGCAGCGCAATAAAATACGCCGCAGTGAATATCCCCGCCTCGGCGACTCTCGACGAATCGACCGGCGAACTCAGGTATACATACGTACCGAACGCGTCTGGCACGGTATCGTTCAAGATCAAGGCAACTATCGTAAACGATCCGCTGGCATTCGCAGTGCAGCAATGGACGGTGCGGTTTGCGCAGGATAGCTCGCATATTCCGGAGCGTTGCATGTCCTTCTATGGAACTGTCGCAGGTCAAAACAGCGCCCCCGTCACAGAAGGCAAGGTAATGGCGTATTACTGGGAACCCCGCATCGGAAAGTACACCGGTCCCGAAGCCTATGCCCATATATCGCAGACAGGCGATTACCGCCTCGATATCTTCCGCGAAGGAAGATATATTCTCAGGGCGACGGGTAAGACCTTCGCCGCTGAGTATTATCTCGATGCCGCCGATGCCGCAGCCGCAACCCCGTTCGACGTCGTCTGCGGCGACAGCACCGAGGCGAACTTCTCCGTCACCGCCATTCAGATGTATACGATTTCAGGAACCGTTACCGACCGGGCGACGAACGCGCCGGTAATGGCGACGGTTCACGCCTACGGACAGGGCGCCGGAGCAACCGCAATAACCGATCAGAACGGCGTTTATACTCTCACCGTGCAAGGCGGATTCTCCTACTACCTGAAGGCGATGTCCGACAACGGGAACTACTTTATTCAATACTATCAAAACTCCTCGAGCCAAACCGGCGCAACCCAGGTGCTCGCGGATGCGAATAAAACCGGCATCGATTTCGCGCTCGACGCAAAGCCGGTGTATCAGAACGGAATTTCAGGCGTTCTCCGCGACAGCATCGGCAATCCGGTTATCGGATTGATCGTTGCCTATAAAATGCAGTATCGCGGAAATATCCCGTATCCGGAACTGTCGTACAAAACGGCAACCGATTCGACGGGATACTTTGTCTTCACGAACCTCGAGCCTGGAATCTATGTACTGCAGGCGCTCCATACTCAACAAGGATACACTCCCGGGTATTACAAGGATGGGGCGTTCGCAGTACTGAATTGGCTGGATGCGACACAGCTTACGGTGACCGATAACGGCACGATCAGCGGTCTCGTATTCACGCTTCAACAGACGCACGGAATCCGCGGCCATCATGGGCTGCACGGTCATTGCCGCGGAAAGCTCGGAGGATTGACCGAAGGCGATACGCCGGTCGAGAATGTCATGGTGGTTCTTATCGATAATACCGGGAAGATCAGCGATTACGCGGTGACCGGCGCCGACGGCGATTACACGATGAATTATGCCTCCTCCGGCTCCTTCACCTTGTTCGCGAACATCCCCGGCTACCAATTGTACAGCGAATCCATTACGCTCGATTATTCGAACGCCGGTACAATCGAACGCGAAATCGTTATCCTTCCGATGGGCGTCACATCGATTGAATCGCCTGACGAACTACCTTCCGGTATCGCCGTCAGCGTGTACCCGAATCCATCGAGCGGCGCAGTCTATGTCTCCTTTGCGGAAACCGTCGAAAACGCTACCGTGACATTGTACAATCATCTCGGAGTGCAGGTTTACTCGATGAATCTCCGTGTCACCGGCGCCGGTTCCGTCGCGTTGCCGGTTTCCGACCTCCCCGCCGGACCGTACTTCGTTCGCGTATCAAGCGGAGCGGCAACATCTATCATTCCGGTGAGGATCGTCAAATAAGAAGTACTATCTCTTTCCTGTTCCTTCTCCAAAAAAGCGCCGCAGTCCTTCTGCGGCGTTTTTTATTTCCCTCCTATCCGGCGCCTCCCGCTACTATAATACCGACCAACCAGACGGCTGCGCGTTGTAACCAAGTACTACGGATCGTGTCTCTTAGGTGAATCCGAGTATTGATCTTTCTTTTAGCAGGTGTGTTATGAGATACATTGGTGTGTTCGTTCTTCTTTATCTTCTTGCTGGTTCGATCTTAGCAGTCGCAGCTTCGCCGATTAAGCCATTGCCTGAGAAATCCCTGCCGGGCACCGGAATTTACTTCTCCTCGAATCCTGATCTGGACGGCTTCCCAGGCAAGGAATATTACTACGATGCCGATGCTGTCGATCCGTACAACGGCGCCGTTATGTACACGGCGCTGTCGCTACCCACCGGCGCAACTCTTGACCAGACAACCGGGGAAATACGCTTCACACCTCAGTATCTGCCAATGGCCGATCCGCAGTTTTCCATTAAAGCATATCTTGTATCCGACCCATCCATTACTGCGACACAAACATGGACGGTTGCATTCCGGAAAAACATCTGCAGCGTCTTCACGGGCAAAGTGACCGACGCTCAGGGAAATCCGATCGCCAATGGAACAGTGACCGCAATTAAGTTCGATGGGACAGGGTACAACGGCGACCGTTACACTGTTCATCTGCATGCCGACGGCGGATACGAAATATGGACCGATGGCCCCGGCAAGTACATTCTGCTTGCCGATGCGCCGACGTTTGTCTCCGAATACTACGACGATGTATTCCGCGTTCAGGACGCAACTGAATTCACTCATGTTTGCGGCGACTCCGACCGGGCGTTGTTCTCGCTCGATGTGCTGACGAGCTATACGGTGCAGGGACGCGCCTACGATGCAGCAACGAATGCCGCCGTTACCGGCGCCGTCGAGATTTACCAAATCGGGAAACCTCCGGTAAGCGTTTCCACCGACGCGAACGGCAATTATTCTGCCGATATCAACAGGGGCAATGGGTATTATATCCGGATTACGCCCGACAACTCGCAAAAGTATGTGCTCCAGTATCACCCTTCGGCGTTCACCGAAGCGGGCGCAACAGCCGTGAACGTCAACTCCAATCTGACAGGTATCGACATCGCGTTGACGGATCAGTCGTCTGCGACCGTCGCGATTAAGGGACGAGTGTATGATGCAGCAACAAACGCCCCGGTTGCTGCGGCAGTCGATATTTACAGGAACGGACAGCCGCCTTTTACCGGTTCAACGAACGCCAACGGCGAATACAACATCGCCGTTACAAGAGACACCGGTTACTATGTGCGCGCCACGCCTGCAGACCAGCAACGATACTCGACGCAATACCATCCGAATGCGTTCACACAAGCGACCGCAACGAAGATCGATGCTTCGAACAACCGCACAGGAATCGATATCGAAATGACCGAAAAAACGGCCGCCACCGCGATTGTACGCGGAAGAGTGTACGACGGTGCAAGCAACGCTGCCGTACAGGCCACTGTGGCGATATACCAGAGCGGTCAAAGTCCCATCACCGGATCTACTGACGCAAACGGATACTATATAATTTCAGTGCCGAAGGGCAATTCATACATCGTCCGAGCTACACCGGCTGATATGCAGCTTTATCAGGTACAGTATCACCCCGCAGCGTTAACCGAGCAAACAGCGACACTGATTAACGCGACTTCAGACATCTCCGGTATCGATGTAACAATGACAAAAAAGGCGCCCGTCACTGTTTCGATATCTGGCAGAGTATATGAGAAGACGACAAATGCGTCCATTTCTGCATCCATCGCAATATATCGAAGCGGTCAACCGCCGTACTCCACAACCACCAATGCGAACGGCGAGTACTCGCTGAGCGTTCCGGCAGGAAATGGCTACTATGTGCGCGCCACTCCCGCCGACATGCAAAAGTATCGAGTACATTATCACCCGGATGCGCTCGACGAAGCCGCTGCCACGCAGATTAACGCAACGGCAGACCTGACGGGTATCGGTATCGAGATGACTCCGAGAACCATCCCAACCTGGACTGTACAGGGCAGGATTTACGACAACGTATCCAACGCCGCCGTGCAGGCAACGGTGTACATCGAGCAAAGCGGTCAGACGGGATTCTCCGGAAGGACCGATACCGCAGGCAACTACTCCATAGCCGTCACCGAAGGCAATCAATATTTTGTGCGCGCGGTCCCGGACGACGACGTGAACTATACGCATCAATATCATCCAAACACGTACAATGAAGCGACAGCGACGCCGGTCGATGTCACTCAAGATCTTACCGGCATCGATATCGCAATGACGAAACTATCGATCGCCACACAAACCGTTTCGGGAAGAATCTATGATGCCGCGACGAATCTCCCCGTACTCGGCATTGTTGCCGCGTATCAACAAGGGCAACAGCAATACACCGATACAACGGATCGAAGCGGATATTACACCATTACCGTTCCGCGGGGCCTTTCATATATCGTCAAGGTCACTCCCGCCGATCCGCAGGCGTATTCCGTGCAGTATCACCCGGACGTATTCACCGAGGCAGCGGCTGTTCGCGTCGATCTCATGACCGACAAGTCGGGCATCGATATTGCGCTGACACGAATTCCTTCCACTACTGCAACAGTCAGCGGGCGGGTGTATAATGCTATTACAAACGATCCCGTACATGCAACGGTACTGATCTACCGTGCAGGAGAGCCGCCGTTCAGCGGTATTACCAATGCCTCCGGCAATTATTCGATCGTCGTCAACAAAGGCAGCGACTATTTCGTGCGTGTGGAACCAGGGAGCGCTTCGGAATACTTCATTCAATACTATGAGACAGGCTACACGGAAGGCACTGCCGCCTTGCTCCAGGCGGACAACGACCGCACAGACATCGATATCGCAATGACGCCGAAAGATACGCACAACAAAATTCGCGGCGTTACCGAAGACGAAACCGGCGCGCCGATGGAAACCATTGTTACGGCCTACCGGATCGGCATTAACAACGGAAGAGCCGTCGTCGAAGCTGAATATTCGAACGAATCTAAAAGTGCAAACAACGAATTCCTGTTCGAAAATATTCCTGCCGGCGATTACATACTCAAAGCGCAAAGCGGCGGCTCAGATATTGTTCCGGGTTATTACAAGCTCGGAGTAGTCGCAGTACCAGCATGGAGCGACGGCGATCGTATTCCTCTTACCGCCACAGATTCCGCGACCGGTCTTCTTTTCCTGGTGCAAGAGGCCGCGGGAATACAGGGGACTTCCGTGTTAACCGGAATTGTATATGGAAAAACGCCTGCATCGAATGGGCAATATGTACCGATTCCAAACACGACTGTTCTGCTGAACGACCATCAGGGAAAGGTGAGCGGAGTATCGGTATCCAACAGCCTGGGGATGTACATGATTAATCAGGCGTCGAACGGTTCGTTTACGCTCACCGCCGATCATAAGGATTTTCTCCCTTATAGCAGAACTATCGATCTGATATTTGCTCAGGGCTCCCCTTTGACCGAGGATATCTACCTCGAATCGAACCTCGTATCCGCAAAGCCGTTGCCTCAATCGGCAGCGGATCTTCAGCTCCGGCTGTACCCGCAACCGGCGGCAAACACTGCAACGGTGGAATTCGGAATCCCGCTGCAATCAACAACCATCGCTATATACAACAGCCTCGGCGTTCTGGTAAAAACCGTTACAATGGCGGAGCCCGGAACAACTGCGGCATTTATTGAAATAAGCGGGCTTCCGGCCGGTCAATACTATGTGAACGTGCGAAGCGGAATCCGCAGCGCTACAATACCATTGCTTATCGAAAGGTAGAGTTGATGGTCTCTTGCCGACACAAGCGCCGTTGCAACCGCGGCGCTTGTGTTGTTTATTGAAGAACGAGTAACCGGTAAGTGACCACCGAACAAGAAGAAATATTCCCGTTTGTGTAACTTTTCAGCTACTGAAGTGTTATACAAGCCGAATCGCAGACGCCGCGCTCTTGGAAAAGACGTCCGAAATCGATTCATCATGCTGTGGAATTCAACGGCTGGGAACTCCAGCTTGTGTTTATATACTCTCAGTAATTACATATTTCGACACCACACACCACCATTTGCGATGCTGGCAGATTCCTTTTAACGCCCTACGAGCAAGGAACGCTGTAGTCGCGAAAAGCAGGCGCAGTGAATCATTTTGCTGCGCTTGCTGTATATGCTTCGAGGCTAAAGGCATAGACCTCGGAGCCTGCTATCGCAGACATCGAACTATGTAATTCGGAAACTCCGCGTCTATTGGATGTCCACCGATGCTACCAATAGAGAAGCAGCAATGAAATGGAAGCAAGCAGAATGCAGAGAAGATTGCGCTTGGAGGGTATGTCTTTCCAAAGCACGATGCTGCTGCCGGCGGTCAGCAGTATGACGCCGATCCCGTTCATCGGGTAGGCTATCACTCCCGGCAACGATTTCAATGCGTTGAAGAAAAAGAATGCGGAAAAAAGGTTCGCCGTCCCGAGGATTGCCCCCCATAATGCGACCTTCCATGTGATCCTTTGTTTATGCCGGATGATATAGATCAATCCTATGAAAAATGCCGTTGGAAAGATAATGGTGAGAACCTGATACGAATTCTGTACCGGATATAATTCCTTCTGAATCTTGAATAAGAACTCCGTGACACCAAACGCGGCGAACAAAAACAGTCCCCAGCCAAAGCCGCTCGATATCATCCGCTTCATATCGCTCAGTTCGATCTTTTCCTTTGTCGCGAACGGGAGCGCGAGGAATGCAAGAGCGATGCCGCCGATCTGAAGCGGCTTCGGCAAGGCATCGAAGAACAACAGCGAGCCAAGCGTCGGGAGCACGGCAGCAAGACGCATCACCGTGACGGCGATCGACACTCCGAGTCTGCCGATACACATCGAATAGATGGCGAACGTCCCGATAAACAGGCATCCCATCGCCACAGCCAGACCGCCAAGTTGCCAATTCAGCGCCGGGGGGAGTTGAAATCCGCCGCCGATCAATGCGATCACCGATCCGATAAAATAGTTCACGGTGAACACGCCGTACATCGGTAGCCCGAGTTTCTGGGCGTATTTCAGCGTATGCGCAACGCCGACGGAACAACAAATAGCAAGAAGTATGAACAGCATGTGCATCCGATCGTGATGGAACATCCTAAAATATCACTTTTTCGGCAGGAGTGGAGCGAATATCCTATATTCGTGATGAATAGCAGGAGAACCCAATGAAATCGATCGGAATTGCAGCCTTCGCGGTTGGTATTCTACTCGTTCCGCAATTTCTCGGCGCGCAACGGACATCCGATTCCACCGCTGCGGCGAAAGCAATCATCAGCGTACTCCGTCAACAGGAAAGAGGGTGGAATGCCGGCGATATCGAGCTCTACATGAAAGGATACCACAACTCGCCCCGCACACGTTTCATTTCGGGTGGGACCGTCACATTCGGCTATGACACGGTATTAGCCAGATACCGTAGAGGATATCCCGACGCCGCGTCGATGGGAACGCTTGCGTTTACGGGCATTCAAATAGAACAGCTTAGCTCAACATTGGCGTTAGTGTATGGGAAATGGGAACTGTGGCGGGATAAAGACCATCCCTGGGGAATGTTTACGCTGATACTCAAAAAAACGAAACAAGGCTGGCGCATCATACACGATCATACGTCGATCGCTACGTAAGGTCTGCGAACTCCGCCTCCGCCGCCTGCGCGAGGAGACCCGGCGCAATGCGCAATTGTTGACCGCGCACGCCTGCGCTTACGAAGATTTCATCGTGCAGCAGCGCCGTCTCGTCGATATACGTTGGATAGCGCTTCTTCATGCCGATAGGCGAACATCCTCCCCTGATATACCCGGTCAGCGGTAGTAACTCCTTGACCTGGATCATTTCGATCTTTTTATTCCCCGATACCGCCGCTGCCTTTTTCAGATCCAGATCGAAATTCCCCGGAATGCAGAACACTCCGATACCCGTTTTATCGCCGCGGGCAACGAGCGTCTTGAAGACTGATTCGGGGGCGGCGCCGATCTTACCTGCAACAGTGACTGCATCGAGGGCTTCGTCATCGCTTTCGTATTCGAACACCTTGTGTTCGATATGCAGCGATTCCAGTATCCTGACTGCGTTGGTCTTTCCGCTCGACATACCGATGAGCTATTACGATGTGATTTCAATCCCGGTAAAAATGCAAATGCCGCTGATAATCAGCTTGTGAGCGACAGGCGCCGCCGGATCGTAGGCGAAATTCCGGCGCTTGTCCTCGACCGATCCGAAGAGCGGCGTCATGCTGACATCGATCTGCCAGTGTTGAGGCACAATGATATCGAGCCCGCTGAAGACCGCCGTAATTTCGAGGTACATTTCCCCGGCCGCCGGTTGCACCTGTCGAAGATCGAGCGTGCTGCCGCTGAAGATGACGGTAATATCGCCGCCGGTGAAATTATGAGAAAGAACAGGGCGTTCCTGGCTTCCGAAGATGGCGACGATTTCAATCCGTCCATCTGCATCCTGCGATTCCGACACCTTCGAAAACCGCTCGAAATCCGGATCGTGGTGCGGGTATTTCTCCTGCTTCCCGCGATTGCGGTTATTCGCACGCGGACGAAACAGAATCCACACGCCGAGAAGAATCAAAACAACAGGCCAGTAATCCAGCACATCCCCCCGGAGCATTCCAAGGTTCCCTGCAAGAAACAAGGCGCCAAGACCGAGAAAGAACACCGCGCCGCCGACATCTTTCGAGTTCGGCGATAGAAGACGGGATATCCCGAGAGCGATAATAACCAGCGGCCAGAACGTCGCGAAGAAGTCTCCGATTTCGAACAGGCCCATGTTTCCGAGAAAGAACAGCGTACCAAGGCCGATCAGCACCAGCGCCGCCGTCAATCTTCCTCTATTTGAATGTGTATTCATCATTGTATCTTCAGGGTCTATTGAATGGCGTTGAGGTATCCGGTCTATCTTAGCGACCGGTTTCGAAGTGCGTCAACAGGAAGTGACCATTTCTTTGTACGCAGAAAATGCATACCGGATTCAACGCGGTGAAAAAATCCTCTATTCATCGGACAAATGGGTCTCCGGACATAATACCCGCAACACGCCGGCATGGAGCGAGGGGTGGGCGGCGATAATATTTCCAGTCTGAAGCGGGTTGCCGCCGGTCATATCTGTGACAATGCCGCCTGCTCCCTTGATGACGGGTATCAGTGCATACATATCCCACGGCGCCAACACCGGATCCAACATGATATCTGCCAAACCATTGCAGAGAAGCGTGTACCCGAAACAATCGCCCCAGGTCCGGTAAAAAAAGACCCGGGAAAGTAGTTCCCGGTAGCCGGCGGGCGAAAACCGCCGTTCCGAATCCCGATGGTCCGTTTCGAGAAGAACCGCGCGGTCTAACGATGGACAGGCACGGAACGAAACAGGAATGCCGTTACAAAGGGTTCTATCGTCGGTCCCGATGAAAAATTGTTGAAGCGCCGGCAAATGAATAATTCCGAATATGGGGACCATATTCCTGCATAATGCAACAAGCGTCCCGAAAAGGGGGACGCCTGTGATAAAGGATTTTGTGCCGTCGATCGGATCGAGCACCCAGACATACTCGGCGTCAACGCCGGTATCGCCGAATTCCTCGCCTATGATTCCATGATCAGGGTACTGTGCAGCGATCGCGTTACGCAGAATTTCTTCGGCCTGTTTGTCGGCGATTGTCACCGGCGACCTGTCGGCTTTTATTTCGACGGTTGTTTTAGCGCCAAAATACTTGAGGATGATTGATCCGCTTTCCCTGACCCAATATTCAGCGAATTTCATTAATTCGCGTACCTCGGGATCGAGTGAGGGATACGGCTCCATCGTTCGTACCGTCTGAAGGTCAGATATCGTCCGATGAACTCGGAATGGACGATGGGATATGTCCTCCCATCCGCAACTCGCGCGTCATCGCCGGCTCGATCCCGAGCAGACGTGCGGCAAGCGCCAACTGTCCGCGATGGTACATTTCGTGAGAAATCGTGTTATTCAGGATGCTTAGACGGGTTTTACGGGTTCCGTCGTACATCGTCACCGCCTGCAGCATAAACAACTCGCCGGATTTCTTGAACCGGTGCTCAGAATCGCGGAATTGCTGAACCAGGAGATCGATGAGTTTCTCTTTTGTATCGGCCCGGCTGACGGTGTTCGAATACATACTTACCAGCTTGTCGTGCGACGTGCGATGATAGTTGGTCTCTTCCTTTAACAGCTCTTCTGTTGTCATAATCCCGTTCTCGAGAACATGTTGCACGATTTCAAGCGCGCTTCGGGATTCCAGTGTCGGACGGAAAGTAAAACGTGAAGGAGGGATATTTTTCACTTCGGCAATGAATCCTTTACGGACGGTATACCATTCGTCAATCACTTCGTCGATGAGGGTGTTGAATAACGACATAATAGCAGGTTCGGTTTGTTTTTTAGATCAACTGAGTTAACCGAGTATTCGGATGCGTAAATTACGCAACTCCGCAACGGAATGCACCCATAATTTACGCAAGGGATTTGTTGTAGTTGCAATCAGGTCTTGCCTGTCATGATGGCTTCGAGAATAAACTCGTCCGAAATCAGCGCGCATTCCCATGCCAAACCATGCTCTCCGAGTTTCAGAAATGCGCTGCAGCAGCGGTGTAAACGCGCCGAAATGATGCGCACAGGCAATGAACCCGACTTGATACACCGGATGACATTGAGAAGCGCCCCTCTGGGATTCCCTGCCGAGAGTTCCACATCGTACAGGTCCGCATCCCCGGAAAATGGGTTCACCGCTTCAATATCGCGTTTCCATTTCCTTAAAATCGGTTCAATATCCGGAATTGCCTCCTCGCCGGCGAGTTTTGCCAGGTCATTCCCCGTCAGAACGACGCTCTCTCTGATGTACGACGGCAGGGCGTCGAACCCGATGCCGTTTGTCTTCGGCTTGGCAAGCTCGAACAGCGACGCGCCGCCGGCCCGGCAATACCAGTCGTGACCCATTCGGGCGACCAAATCCAATCTTCCAGGATCTATTCTGTCGGCATAGTACACCGATTCGCGGACGTGGAAGGCGACGACCTCGGCAATCAGAAGATTACCCGATGCCGGTTTTCCCCCGGTATCGACGTGCTGAAGCAGACGGCATTCCATAACAAACGGCGACTCTGCAACCCCAGGCGGTGCAATAAGGTCGGATTTCAGAGCCGATAACCCGGCTTTGGCGAATTCATCCACTTCCACCGGATAATTTGCAGAAGCCAGATTGATCTGCTCGACCATCGAGTAGCTCACGGCGCTGACCGTGAATTCTTTTGTTTCAAGAATATTCAGAAGCGTGTGCTTCGGCGTTCCATCGGTACCGCGATTGGAAGGCGACACGCAGATTACCGGCGGATTCGCCCCAAATGCGTTAAAAAAGCTGAACGGCGAAAGGTTTCGCCTGCCTTCCGAATCGAGCGTCCCGACCAGCGCAATCGGACGCGGCGCTACGCCGCTCAGAAGCAACTGATGGACAAACGGAACGGGATGTTCTTTGGGATAAAAGGTTTTCATTGCTATTTCATGTGCTTGACTGTGTTTTCGAGTGCGCCAAGAAGTTCGATTTCCATCCGGACGGAATCGCCGTCCTTCAGCCACCATGCAGGATCGTAGATCTTCGAGCCGTTGAGTTCGAGGAAACATCCGGTACCGACGGTGCCGGAACCAATGACATCGCCGGGATACAACGTCACGCCGTAGGACGCCCGTTCCACAATTTGTGCGAACGTCCATGTCATGTCCTTCATATTGCCGTCGCTCACCTGGGTTCCGTTAACGAATGCGCTCATCCGCAGATCGTACCGTTCGCCCGCCTCGCCGGGAATTCTCTTCCCTGCCAATTCGTCTTTCGTGACAAGCCAGGGACCCAAAGATGTAGCGAAATCCTTCCCTTTCGCGGGACCGAGGCTCAGCTTCATTTCTTCCATCTGAAGCGTCCGGGCGCTCCAGTCGTTCATGGTCATATACCCGAATATGTACTCGTCCGCCTTCGATGCCGGGATATCCCGCCCTTCCTTGCCGATGACGATTGCCGCTTCCAGCTCGAAATCCAGCTTGTCGAGATGGGCGTCGCGTACCATGACCTCGCCGGGACCTGTTACCGCCTGGTGATTCGTGAAATAGAAGACAGGGAAATCGTCGAATTCCTTGATCATTTCAACGCCGCGGTTCCTCCGTGCCGCCTCGACATGCTGCCGGAATGCGTACCCATCGCGCATGGATGTAGGGCGGGGAACCGGAGCAAGCAGCATTACTTCATCCGGCGAATACCCGACCTGTGTGTGGTGCGACATCTTTGGCAGTCCCTGGCTGCGGTACCATTGCTCCACTTTGCGGGCGGTTTCCAGCGCTTCATCTCCCCGGCGAAGGAATTCAAGGATATCGCCCGGGAGGAGATCGTCTCCTTCGGCATGTTCGTAGCGTTGAATGGTATGCGCTGCCTGCAGATCCATGATCATCGAATCGACAACCGCGCCGAGCAATGTGCGGATTTCGGTTTGAAATGTAACGAGCTTCATTGGCGTTTATGATACACTATATGGTACATCAGTTCGGTATCTCTTCCCACAGGCGCCGGTCGTAGACCAGATCGAGCGCCAGTTCCCTTCCCTTCTCGTCGATTTTGTACAACGGCATGATCTTGCTCGCATGAACGATTGCCATGTCAAGACCCGCCTGAATTGCCTCGTGGAGAAAGACGGAGTTCACTACATGCCTCACAGCGGGCGCCAGTCCAAACGACACGTTCGAGACGCCCAGACTTGTGAAGCAAGCGGGATAATGCGATTTAATCATCCGGATGGAATCCAGCGTCTCTATTGCTGACCGCCGGAACTCTTCGTCGCCGCTTCCCAGAGTGAAGGTGAGCGTGTCGAAAATCAGATCCTCTTCCTTCATACCGTAGACGTCAACGGCGATATTCCGGATACGCCGGGCGATATCGAATTTTTTCTGCGCGGTTTTCGCCATGCCGTCCTCGTCGATGGTGAGTGCGACAACGGCCGCGCCGTAGCGCTTGCATAGGCGTAAAATGCTGCCCGTTTTCTCTTCGCCGTCTTCGAGATTGATGGAATTGACGATGGCTTTCCCGGAGTAATACTTCAGCGCCTCCTCGATGACCGGGATTTCTGTTGAATCGATCATGAGGGGCGCGCTGATCTGTGTGTTGAACCGCGTTATCACCTCGCGCATGTCGCGGCGTTCGTCGCGTCCGACATAGGCGACGCAAAGATCAAGAATATGCGCGCCTTCCCGGATCTGCTCCTTCGCCATGTTGACCATTGCGTCGTAGTTCTCCTGCAGAAGCAATTCGCGGAATTGCTTTGAGCCGTTCGCATTGCACCGCTCGCCGATCAGTAACGGACGCGGATCGAGATGCATCGGTACCGACGAGTAAATGGATGAAACCGAAGGCGTGCTTTCGGCGGCTCGCTTCGCCGGCGAATGGCGCTGCGCGAGCCCGGCCAACCGGCTGATATGCTCAGGCGTCGTGCCGCAGCATCCTCCGATAATATTCACGCCGAGATTGACGATGTAGTTTTCCATCCACCGCTCCATCTCTTCCGGCGTCAGCTTGTAACAGGTATGTCCGCCGATATTCTCTGGAATCCCTGCGTTCGGCATAATGAACACAGGCTTCGAGGTATTCTGACAAAGATACCGCAGGTTGTCTTCCATTTCCCTGGGACCCGTGGCGCAGTTCATGCCGATAACCGAGATGATATCATACGATTCCATCGTCGTGAGCGCCGCGCCGATTTCCGTGCCCATAAGCATTGTTCCCATGGATTCGATGGTGACGGAGAGAATCACGGGAAGAGTAACGCCCTTCGCGGCGAATTCATCCATCGCCGCCGTCAGAGCGCATTTGAACTGCAACGGATCCTGGCACGTTTCTATACATAGAATATCGGCGCCGCCGTTCATCAGTCCCGCAATCTGAATACGGTAACTCTCTATCATATCGTCCGGAGTGATATGCCCGAGCGAAGGCAGTTTTGTCGTCGGTCCGATAGATCCGGCGACAAATCTGGGCCTCTCCGGCGTCGAGTACTCGCCGGCCATTCTGCGTGCAATCCGGGCGGCGGCGGCGTTCAGTTCGAACGCCCGGTCAGCCAGTCCGTATTCAGCCAAGACAATTCCGGCTCCGCCGAACGAATTTGTCTCGATGATATCGCAGCCGGCTTCAAGAAATCCGCGGTGTACGGCTTCGACCGCTTCAGGTTTACTGATAACGAGATATTCGTTGCAGCCTTCGTATTCGGCGCCTCCGAAATCCTCCGTTGTAAGTTGTTGCGCCTGGAGACTTGTTCCCGTAGCGCCGTCGAAAACCAGAATGCGTTCGCGCAGTATATCGAGAAATGCTTGCTTCATGTTTGCGGTACGTTCCATACTCGTTGCACAGACGTTCAGCGGCTACCGCTGAGAGCGCTGGAAGATCGGTTTTGGTGGAAAGTACATAAAACGATAACTTTTTACTACTCCATGAATTGTGCCAGTAAAACCGAAGGAACTCAATGGCTGTCGCTTATTCGAAAGGGATGCCGCTGAACACGCAGGCGCCCGGTTTTTCGCTGCCCGCAACGGACGGCGGGGTCTACTCGCTGGAGTCGTTTGCCGGCGCTTCCATTCTGGTGGTGGTGTTTACGTGCAACCACTGTCCGTATGCCGTCGCCAGCGAAGACATCCTCATCGATTTACAGAACAGATATTCGCCGCGCGGGGTTCAGTTCGTCGCAATTAATCCGAACGACGCAGGAGCCTATCCCGAGGATTCGTTCGAGAATATGAAACTGCGCTCCGCCGAAAAGGGCCTCCCGTACCCGTATTTATTCGACGAAACGCAGGAGATCGCCCGCTTGTACGACGCCGCCTGCACTCCGGATATCTTCGTGTTCGACTCCCTGCGCAGACTACGGTACAACGGAAGAATCAACGATAACTGGCAGCACCCCGAGCGCGTCGTCAGCCGGGACCTTGAACGCGCGCTCGAAGATATCCTCGCCGGCAACGACGTCTCGTTCGAAGCGGTCCCTTCGATGGGTTGCAGCATCAAATGGAAATCCCAATAACCATAGAGAATCAGCGAAGCATGAAACACATTTTTTACGCATTCATCGCGGCAGCCATCCTGGCGGGTTGTGCCTCGTCGACACCCGACGGTCCCTTCGTGCCCGCAGGCAAAACCATCATCTTCACGGAGATCATCGACTCCAAAGCGACGACGCTCCAGTTAAGTGTAGAGAATTCGAACACTATCTCTCTGTTGCCGGTCACAAAAATGCTCGAATCCGCCGGCTCGAACGAAGTCCCGTCGGCTATTCAAAGCAAACTCCTGAAAGCATCGCAGCCGAACAACCTCGTCACTGGAATCGGAGCCGGATTCAAGGAAGTTCTTGCCGGTCTTGGCGCAGTGGAATCGAAGGAATCCCGGATGGATGAAAGACAGTACATCGCCGAGGTTACCCTACTTCACAGCGAATTGTATCAATCTCCCGAGAATATGTTCGTCATCGTCGAAGCTGAAGCGATTATCACCCACCGGATGTCGGGCGACGTCGTGTGGAAAGAAAAAGGGAAGAAGAAAATCGCTATCGTGCCTCTTGTCGATGGGAAGAGAAAGGAAAACGCGAGCGTCAAGGAACTTGTCGAGCTGTTTTCGAAGCCCGAGTTCAATGTCCGCGAGGCAGTCCTTGCCGCAAGCGGGGAGCTTGGACGCGAGCTTGCCCAAAAAGTGAGAAAGGCTCCAACCAAATGGGATGTTGCGCCGGGCAGATAGCATTTCCCATAAAAATCGAACTCTGTTGATTCATGAAAAACGCCGGGTAGAGTAATCCTGCCCGGCATTTTTATTATTCCACGCCTGACCGCCCACCCCCATATTCGGAGATATGTCGCCACAACGACATACCCATAACAGGTGAATAAAGCCCAAATTCAATAATCTCAGACTGTTATACGGTCCATACACATACCTGAATACGGTTAGATTTCCTGTCTGTATGTATGATTATCATCGTGCGCCACGAACGCCACACCGAATGTCACTACTAGTTTCGCTTAATATTTAACTAACAACTACATAATAATAAGCTCTTATATCCAACAGCTTATCGTTTATATTTCGTTTGTTATTAAATAAACGGCATCGTTTTATTGTATTACACCTTTTAATAGCTATCGAGTCATTAAAAAGTGCGCTTGCAACTAATTTATACTTCCATTCGTACACAATTATTGGTATATTGGATATGTAAATCGTTTTTCCTGATTCCGCAACGTGGTGACAGCATGCTGCGAATAAGCTTTTCAGTGTATGATTACGACTCAATGCTTCTTCGAATCCGCCTTTTGCCTTCCACCGGCGTGTCTGCCGGGTGATACTTGCACAGCATCAACGAATTCAATCCTGATTGTCCATCGATTCCACTGTCATATTAATGCTTACACACACCACAATTGCTCTATGAGGTTCCTATGACAACACAAGCATCTCTTCAGCGCAGGCAAAAAGTGAAACCGGTACTCTGGTTGCCGCTTCTTGCACTGATGCTTGCCCTCGGATTTATGGATGCAAACGCTCAATGCTCCATGAATCTTTCTACAAACCTTACTTCCGACAATAGTTCATCAGTCGGAGCCACGTTCGAAATTACCGCCCAGCGCGCGATGCGGCTGTGCCGGATCTCGACGGTCAATAACTCTACTTCCGCACAGACCGGCGTGGTCGAAGTATGGGCGCACCCCAACGGTTTTCCGTGGGCAAGAATCGCAAACCCTGCCGGCGTGAACGACGGACTTTGGTATCTTGTCGGTACCGCCAACGTGACATTCAACGGCAAAGCACCGGCAAACTACACCGAAATCCCCGTCGATCTAAGCGTCCTCGGCGTCCTGTCGCCCGGCCAGAAAGTCGGCTTCGCGATTCTCGGCAGCTATATCGGATACCGCTCGGGCGTTGCGCCGTACCTGTTCTCCAACGGCGATCTTACGATCGATACCGAATGCTGGGGTCCGACCGGTTCAACCGGACCTGGTAACACGACAAACCTGACCTTTTCCAACTTCCCGCGTCAGTTCTGCGGTAAGGTGTCCTATGCTCTCGTCACCTCGCCCGACGATGCGGGTATCCGTTCCATCGACTCGCCGCTGAACTTCTGCGCCGGATCGCTGGGTGTTCAGGTGACGCTCGGCAACTACGGAACCAATCCCCTGACTTCGGCAAATATCAACTGGTCGTTGAACGGCGTGCCGCAAACGCCGTTGGCATGGACAGGTTTCCTCGATACCGTTTCGCAGGCGACCCGCTTCACGCAGGTAACGCTCGCCACCATGAATTTTGCTCCCGGCGTGCCCTACACTATCAAAGCGTGGACCTCCAGTCCGAATGGAGTTGCCGACACCGTCAATCTGAACGATACACTCACCGTGACACGCAAGTCCGCGCTCAGCGGCACGTTCACCATCGGCGGCGGACTGGCAGATTACGCAACCTTCGCCGCGGCTGCTGCCGATCTGACGGCAAACGGCGTCTGCGGTCCGGTCGTCTTCAAGGTACGCAACGGCTCATACACCGGGCAGGTAACCATCGGCGCCATTCCGGGCGTTTCCGCCGTCAACCCCGTCGTGTTTGAATCGGAATCCGGCGACCGGAATTCCGTTACGCTTTCGTACTCGGCAACGGCGTCAGCCGATAACTTCGTGCTGAATCTTGCCGGAGCGAGCTACGTCACCTTCCGCAACATGACTCTTTCGGCGAACGGCGGAACATACGCCCAGGTAGTCAACGTACAGAATGGTACTCAGTACTGCACTCTCGAAAACCTGAATCTGAACAGTATTCCCGTCACCTCCACATCGACCAACTATGCTGTGATCTACTCGCCGAGCGGCTCGATCGACAATTACAATACAATCCGCGGTTGCACCGTATCGAACGGCAGCTACGGTATGTACTGGTACGGCGATGGAACCACCGCTCTCGAATCCGGCACGCTCATCGAACGGAACAAGTTCGTGAACAACTACTATTCCGGTATGTACCTTTACTACCAGGACGCCCCTATCGCCAGATTCAACACCGTGACTTCCAACAGCACCGGAACTATGTATCTCATGTCGTTCGGATATTGCGATAACAAACTGGTCGTGAACGGCAATACCATCTTCGCGAACGGCGCTGGTACCAAGTACGGCTTGCGTGTATACTATAGCGACGCAGCCGCCGGTTCGGAAGGAATTATTTCGAACAACTTCATCACCATCATGAACGGCTCGGCAACAGTGTATGGTCTCTATCCGTACTACTCCAATTACCAGAAGTTCCTGTACAACTCCATCTACACGAACAGCACATCGACAAGCAACTACACCGTGTACTCGTATTACGGCGGATCTACTACCTTCGGCAACAACATCATCATCAACAACGGTTCGGGATACGCCTGGTATTGCACGCCGACCGCCGGAACGAATGTCATCGCCTCCGACTACAACGTTCTGTTCGCTCCGAACACCAACCTTGCATACTGGGGCGGCGCAGCCCGCGCAACTCTTGCCGATCTTCGCACCGCAAACGGTTTCGAAACCAACTCCATCTCGAAAGCAGTCAACTTCCTGAACCTGAACAACGGCGATCTTCATCTTGCAGGCGCTTCCGAAGACGATCAGGATCTTGTCGGCGATATGGAGCCGGAAGTGGCGGACGATATCGACGAGGACCCGCGCATCATTCCGTTCCGCGGCGCCGATGAAGCATGCTACATCACGCGCGGTACCGTGCAGTATTCGTTCGTCGATGCGGGCGGTCAGGCGACCCCGTTTGCAAACGTTCCAGGCACCGTCGGCGTGAAGTATCAAGTGGCGTTCCCCGAATTCGATGCGAACATCACCGTTACGCTGAACTTCTACACCGTGCCGGGCAATGTGTTCTCGCATACGACTTCGTTCCAGGTGCAGAAGCAATACGGTCAGACGCTCGACGGTTATTACATGATTCCGCTGGGCACGCTGAACGCGGGCACCTACCGCGTGGAAGCGGTATTCCATACGAAGAACTCCTGCGGCGGCTGGCGCGATTACAAACCCGGCGACCGCTCGCTGGTGCTTCTCCCGCAAGGCAATCTGCCGTGCGTCGTCTACCCCGGCGATGTGAACAACGACGGTATCGTGAACTTCGGCGACCGCAAATCGCTGACGACCTACATCCACGACGCAAACATGCGCGCAACCTGGCTGAACGGTCCCGCCCGTTACCGTCCGGATGCCGCAACCAATCCGCTGACCTATTATACCTGGGAACCGCAGGCAAGCATGCCGTGGACAACCGCCGAAGGCTGCTACATGGATGCCGATGGAAACGGCACGGTGAACAACTTCGACTTCCTCCTGATCAAGGTGAACTGGATGCGCCAAAACGCAATACCGTCGCCGAAGCCGGGAGATACGTTCGCAGCCGGAGCTTTCGACATGAGCCAGAACTTCCCGAATCCGTTCAACCCGACAACGACCATTCGCTACAGCGCTCCCGAACGCGCTTCGGTAAACATCGTCGTCATGGACCTCATGGGACGTCAGGTGGCGACACTTGCCGCGACAGAGGTTGAAGCGGGCGTCTACACCGTTGCATTCGACGCCTCTGCGCTCGCAAACGGCAGCTACATTGCTGTCGCGACCATGCAGGGACTCGAATCCGGAATGTCATTCTCGAAATCAATCAGAATGACCCTCGCCAAGTAGTCTCTCCTACTGGCAACCGAAAAAACCCGGCTTCGCGCCGGGTTTTTTATTACCCAAATACTTGCTCGCATTACCTGAGTAACGCCTCGAAATCCTCCGGCGAGGTCACCGGCGCGTTGCACTGGAACTGCTCGCAAACGTATGCAGCCGGTCGCCCGTCCACCGGACGTTGTGCCGCGGTATAGCCCGCGATATTGCGCAGCACCTCGCCCTCGCCGCCTGCGTGATGGAACAACACCACCGATCCGGGCAGGTACGTGCGGCGGAGAATGTCGAGGAAGGGTTCTATCTCCCTACGCGAATTCGCGGCAAGCACGATTTCCTTCCCTCCGCCTGCGGCGCAGGCATACGCCGTCAGCAGGACTGTTGCGCCGGTGGGATGCTGCGCCGCCGCTCCGCCCGATGCTGTCATGATACGCTCGGCTGCGCGCGCGGATTCCATATCGCCCGTAAGCCGCGAAAGCCGCACGCAGTTATACGCGGCAGCGGAATTTCCTGCCGGCAATGCGCCGTCGTAGTAGTCCTTTGTCCGGGCAATAAGCTGCTCGCCGTCGCGGGGCGTGTAGAACAATCCGCCTGTTTCCTCGTCGATGAACAGTGCGAGCATTTTGGAGTTCAGCGCCGCCGCCTTTGCCAGATACACCGGATTGAACGTTGCCTGGTACAGTTCGATAAGACCCCACACAAAGTATGCGTAATCGTCCGCGAAGCCGGGGATATCGCCGTTGCCGTACTGGTGCATCAACGTGCCGTCGTCGCGGCGGATATGGGTAAGGACGAAATCGGCGGCGGTTTGCGCCAGGAAGATCATCCCCTGATCGTTCAGCGCGAATCCAGCCCGCGCCAGCGCGGCAATCATGAGACCGTTCCAGCCCGTGAGAATCTTGTCGTCCAGCGAAGGATGCACGCGATGCGCCCGGTATCGGAACAGCTCCCGTCGCGCCTCCTCGATGAACGCTTCCGCCCCGGCGGTATCCATGCCGTTCTTCGCCGCCCATTCTTCCATCGGCACAGGGACATGTGCGATGCTGGTGCCATGCTCGAAATTCCCCTCGTCTGTGATACCGAAGAAATCAGCTGCAAGCGCGCCCCGCTCCTGCCCGAGAGCTTCGAGGATTTCCGCG
>CAYPBB010000032.1:0-55039 GCA_964408855.1 uncultured Ectothiorhodospiraceae bacterium | reverse complement strand
TGCGTCCGTACGGTCTGCACGTCCTACCTCGTCGTCAAGATAGACGAAACCGGTTTAAGCCCTTCCTTCAAGGAGGCAACCGACCACCCATACTCCGAATGCCGGTTTGTCAATTCCTGTTTGTCGGAAACAGCGCGTCCGGCACAGGCATGAATGTGCGATGCGGTCGTGAGGGTAATTACGTATCCTGCCAGATAGTTGAGCTATACATGCAACACCGCGAATTCCGGATTAGTGCCCGGAATTCGCGGTGCGCGAAAAAATCTTGAAATTTTTTCCAAACAGTCTATTCGTACCGTAAGGCTTCGATTACATCGAGATTAGCGGCTTTATTTGCCGGATAATAACCAAAGAAAATACCGATGGTTGCCGAGACGCCAAGCGCGAGTATGATTGAATCGGCGGACACCATCGTCGGCCATTCCTGAAGCCGGGAAATGATGCTTGCCGCGCCGACGCCAGTCCCGATGCCGATGATCCCTCCCAGCATACTCAGAAACACCGCTTCAATCAAAAACTGAATACGGATGTCGCTCTGTCTTGCACCGATCGAACGGCGGATACCGATCTCCCGCGTTCGCTCCGTTACCGAAACCAGCATAATGTTCATAATGCCGATTCCGCCGACGAGAAGCGAAACAAGCGCGATGCTGAAAAGCAGCGAGGTGAACGTATCGCTTGTCGCGTTCGCCGTCTCGGCGATCTCTGTTTGGGTCCGCACGGTGAACGGATCGGCGAGCGACGCCGCCGACGGCATGAGTTGATACAGAATATCGGTGATTTCCGCCTGCGCGACCGGGATATCCTTCTCGCTTACAGCCGATGCGAGTATGGAATGGATGAAATCGATACCGCGCAGTTTCCGTTGGACAGTGGAGAACGGCGCCAGGATGATATCGTCCTGATCATTGCCCATAGCATTCTGTCCCTTCGCCTTCAACACGCCGATAACCTTGAACGGCAGATTCCTGATCCGGATTGTCTGGTCTATCGGATCTTCATTCGGGAACAGGTTGGTTGCGATGGTATTGCCGATAACACACACCTTCGCGCCGGAACGATTTTCCTGTTCGCCGAAGAACGTGCCTTTGCTGATTGTCCAGTCTCGTATTTCCATATAATCCGGATATACGCCCTGTACGCTGGTGCTCCAGTTGTTGCTGCCGTAGACGACCTGACCGCCTGAAAACACCATCGGCGTGATGGCTTTCACCGATTTTGCGCGTTCTTTGATGATTTGAACAAATTCTTCCTTCATGCGTCCGGCCGAGCCTGCGGCGCCGGAAACGCCGCCTCGCATCGAGATGCCCGGCATGACGATGATGACGTTCGAGCCGAGGCTGGAAATCTGCGCCTGGATGTTCTGCTGGGCGCCTTTGCCGATCGCCACCACGGCGATGACCGCTGCGACGCCGATGATTACGCCCAGCATCGTGAGACCCGAACGAATTTTATTTAGGGTCAGCGATTGGAGGGCGACATAGAGGAGTTCGAGAATTTTCATACCGTCTCCTAGAATCCTCCCCTTCTGCCACCCGGTCCTCCGCCGGGTCCGCTCTGCGGCGAGGAGCCGGGCAACGGAGAAGGACCGTCGCTACCTTCCGCTATGATTGCCATGATGACTACTTTCTCGCCGGCTTTCAACGCGCCCGGCTGGATTTCGGTGAACATGCCGTCGCTCAAACCGGTTTCTACTGGAATGCGGCGGAGTTTGTTCTCAGGGGTCAATACCCAGACGAAGCCGAAGCCGTTGCGCTGCGCCTGGCGCTGCGCTGTCTTGTTCCATTTCTGCGTCAACTGCCTGACCGGTTTTTCAGCGAGGGGCGGCTGACCGCTACGCATCTGGTTCCGTTCGAATCCGGCGAATTTTTCGGCGCCGCTGAAATCGGTGTTCCCGCCGCGTCGGAAGCTGCCGAATTTCTCGCGCAATGCCTGGCGTTCCTCCGGCGACATGGACTGGAGTTTCGCTCGGATTTCTTCTCTCGACATTCCTGCAAACGGATTACCGCCGATTGCCGGTTGTTGTCTTGCCTCCTGGCCGGACGGAGCGCGCGAACCGGCGGAGGCGCGGTTCATATCCTGCGGTCGCTTTCTGCCTTTGGAAAGGCTGTCCAGCGGCGGGGCTGAAAACTCGTCGTCACGTTTCGGCGCGCGTTTGAACGTATAGTTGTCTTTAATAATGACGGTCGTGTCGGGGGGAACGAATTTCAAAGCGCGGGCGGGGATGCGGAGTATGTTTTTCTTCCTCTCGATGAGGATGGAGACGTTCGCCGTCATGCCGGGCATGAGCGAAAGGTCTTCGTTCGGGACATCGATGATGACGTTATACGTTACGACGTTCTGATTGTCGATCGGTTCGAGTCGCACCTCGGATACTCTGCCGCTGAATCTACGATCCGGGAACGCATCCACCGTAAAGGAAACCGGTTGACCAAGATTCACCTTACCGATATCGGCTTCGTCGATACTGGCTTTCACCTGCATTTTTGTCAAATCGTTCGCGATCTGGAACAGCACAGGCGCGCTGAAGCTTGCGGCTACCGTCTGTCCGATATCGACGTTTCGCGATATGACAACTCCGTCGATCGGTGCGCGGATGGTGGCGTAGCGCAGATTGACCCGCGCGCGCTCCAGGCTGGCTTCGGAGGCTACCCGGTTGGCTTTCGCCACGTCGAGAGCCGTGATTTTTGCGTCGTACTCGATTTTCGAAAGGAGGGATTTTTCGTACAGTGTTTTCGCGACATCCAGATCTCGCTTCGCCTGGTCTTCCAGCGCCTTGAGGCGTTCGATACTCGCGGCCTGTTCCTTCACCTGCGCTTCGAGGAAAGTCGGATCGATTTGCGCAACGACGTCGCCTGATTTGACAATTGTATTGTAATCGGCGTAGAGCGCGGAAATTGTGCCCGACACCTGGCTACCCACCTGCACCGTCGTCACCGCTTCAAGCAAACCCGTGGCGGTAACGACGACCGAAATATCGCCGTTTTGCACTTCTTCCTGGCGGTATTCTACCTCCAGCTTTTCTTCATCGATAAAAAGATACCAGAAGAGAAACGCCGCGATCCCGACGAGCACGATTCCCCATATTGACTTCGTTGCCGATTTTTTGTTCATGTTCGCACCAAATAAACTCACAAACGCATACGAATAGTATGACGAAGAATATACGCCCTCCGTTTAACTGCGTCAATCGCTGGAAAGAAGAAAAATGCTTTTTCATCGCGAATTCGAGAATACATACGAAAATATTGGACTTGCGACTCCGGTATTGCGTTAATACCTGATTCGGGGTATATTGCCGCAAACCCACATCGTAAAGCACATATAGGAGGATGAATGAAGTTTTCCCGGTACAATTATCTGTTCGGTTGCATTGCTTTTATCCTGGTTGTCCTGATAGCAGGCTGTTCGGAAGACGAAACGCCGCCGGTGGTTACGCCGCAGGGCGAGTCGAACGTACAAACAATCGATTCCTATTCCGGAGGAACCGTTTCGACGCCGTCGGGACATGCCATTGAAGTGACAAAGGGAAGCGTTCCCGAAGCGACGTCCGGCACCGCCGCCCAGGTCGCCTTCTCCGTCGAAACAAAGCTCACTCCGCCGGTGAATCTGCCTGCGGGCGTCACACAGGTCGGCGATTACGTAAAGTTCGGTCCCGATGGATTCATCTTCCGCTGGCCGGTGCGTATCGCCATGCCGTATGGGACGGATTCGGATCCTTTCAGCATTCTGTTGATGTATTTCAACAATGCGGAGCAAAAGTGGCAGGCAATGCCGGTATCGATGGTCGACCTCGAAAAGAAAACCATTTATGCGGATGTGCTGCAGCTCGGTTTCTTCACGCTGGCGAAAGTGCCGGAGTTCGGCAAGATCACCGGCGACCAGTCGCAAGGGGGATTTGAATTTACCGGCGAGCCGGGGTATTACTATACCCTCACGGTGAAGTCGGTAACGTTCAAGTATCCCGCACAGGCGCAGTGGTATCCCGGACTGGTTGGAAGCACGGGATCGTCCGGTTCGTATCCGGCGGGCGGACCGCGCCAACCGACGCACCTGATTCTCCCACAGGGCACATACGAGATATGGATTTCGCGCACCAAGCCCGGCACGCTTTCCACGTTGCCGGTGCTCGAAACGTACACCGTGCCCGCGACAGGCACAATCAACGGACCGCTGACGTACACGCAGATGTCGACCTACGGTTGGACGACGCTGCAGGGGGCGGGCGGAGGCACCTGGGTAGCGGGACCTCCTGGAAACTGGGCGACACCGACGCAGCCGATGGGCACCGGTCAGCTTCAGGCGACGCTGACCTGGGATAATACGTCGTCCTCGACCGCCGATCTCGATTTGCATTTATACGGTCCGAACGACATGCATGTGTACTGGCTCACCGACGGCTCGACCGATGGCAGCATTTTGCTCGACCGCGACTGGCAGCACGCCGAAGGTCACGCGACGGAAAATATCTACAGCGTGAAAAGCATGCCGAAAGGACATTACAAGGTAACGATGCATCATTATGGAGGAGTATCGAAATCCTATAGCGTGCGCGTGATTATCAACGGCTCCGTTCGTACAAAGACCGGCGTCAGCGCCTACAACCGGGAAGATGTGATCACGGAGTTCGATATTAATTAGGAACGCATCAGTATTTGATTTGCATAAGGCTGCCCATGTGGCGGCCTTTTTTTGAAGTGTGTCCGGCAGTGGCCCGTCTAACGCCGGGTGCAGACACCGGATGAAGACAAAGTGTGAAGGGTGAAGTGTGAAGTTTGAAGTGTGAAGCCGAAGGCCCTGCCAGGGTTACTTCCAAGTTTTCTCTTTTCTTTATATGTTTCCGCGAATCGTCCCAAAACACTTCTGGGGTGATAAGTGACTGTTCGCAGGTTGCATTCGTCACATACAACCGTTATAGAGAGTAATGCCGTGCTCGATATATACGAAATGCCAGGTTATTCAACCCCTCCTGTGGGGAGTCCGGCAGCAGCCGGATTCGGAAAGGTCGACCGCGAAAGAGGTCGGGGTGGGTACAACGGAGTTACGCCTGTGAATCCTTGCAGTCACCGATGCCGCCAATAGGCAGACGTCTGGCAAATCCGGCAATCGACGGACTCAGAACGACTTGTCCTGATCAGATCCGCCAACGGCGGACTGAAAAGAGGAGGACATGTCTTTAACCGGCGTTACCGACGATTCTCCCGTCGCAATTATTTCACAGCAACGGAACTACGACGCTCCGCAATACATTGCGCGGCCGTGAAAATATATGACCGTGAGTTTGGAGTCGATGAAGATAGTAGATGGGCTGCCGGGGTTGTGTGTGGAGGAAGGGCTGGGGTTGAGTGTGGAGGAAGGGTGAGGATATTGAACCGTAGATATTTATATAGGAGTCCCTGCAGCTAACTCAAGTTCTTTGTATATCAACAAATTAATTAAATCTTCTTTCTTTTTTAGAGCTTGCAATTCTGTGACAGTTGTTACAATTATCTTTATACCGTCGCGCAATGCTTCGTTGATTTTTGCTATAGCAGAACTCTTATTATCCTTGCTTCCAGTTATACCGTTTGCTGCAACGAGAATGCCATACTTTAATGCTCTGTTTTTTATTTTAGAAATGAATACTGTAACTTCGGTACAGCCTACAGGTGCGTTCCAGTTTTTACATTCCACGAGAATTATCGTTTCCATCCAGGCAAACCCATTTTCCGTCTTATTATTAAAAAACGCTATATCAATTTCTTCAGTTTTTAATGCGTTAACTCTATTCCTAACATGGCCGTATATTGATTTATGTGCCATGAATAGTTCAACTACCAATTCCTCAAGTGCATCGCCTTTATCTTTTGCGGTTTTTGCACTATTGCACGCTATCTTGAATTGTGAAAGTATCGTGGGATATGTCTTGGATGTATTCTTAGCCATGAGCTAGCTGGTTTCTTCTCTCACGCAATAACTTCACAAAATTTACTGCACCGTTTTCTACTATATCACTAAACGATACAAATATTATCCCATGAGATGTTAGATCATTGTTGATGCTAGTAGAATCAACGCCATTAGCGTAAAGAACGATAGTTGTTCTAATACTATTGTCAAACATATATTTACGAATTTGGTTAACAATCTTTCTGCCGACTAGGATGGAGCTAATAGCCTTCTTCAATTCGATTATTATTGGATTCGAAAATATATTTCCTAGTTCATTGCTCCAAAATACAATATCATAGGCTCTAATGTTTTTGTCGACTATTTTATATCTATCAATATTTGCAGCTTGAAGAAGCTCGCAAACAACGGACACCATATCACTTTCATGATATTTGTCCGGTTCATCCCTCATGTTTTTAATTACTCTGTCAATGTAACTATCGGTATCCTTGGAATAAGTTCGCGTAGTATCTTTGATGCGCTTAGAAGTAAATTTTCCTGAATTAACTTGACGTTTTGCAAACCAACCATTATCATTATCTATACCGATAGTATGGATCGGTGCTGATTTGATATGCTGCTTTAGAAAAAATCCACGACTTTTTTTGTATTTAATTGGATTCTTTAATTTAAGGTAGCCAATATCAATGTAATTACTAATTGCTCTCGCGGCTTGCGAGAGTGTAGCAACTGGATACTTCAATATAAATAATGGAAGTTCGGGTGTTGCTTCTTCAGTAAGGACCAAGATTGGTTTCTCATTTGATGAGGCGTACCCAAATTCGAAAGCCCATGTGGTGTGCGAAATTGTTGAATCATACACTACTAAAATGAAAGAGGCTTGCTCAATAGCCTCTTTCATTGCATCTATGAACATCAAGCCGGGCTGTAAGCATTCTTCGGAAGTGAAAAATTCTATGTTCATATCCTGCATTAGTGAGCGTAGTTCGCCTAAATTAAAACCGTATGGTGCTATAACATAGCATTTACTATTCATATTTATATGCAATCAATCAAGCAATTCATTTTGTTGAATATTACAAAAACGATCGTTACTCATACTTTCACGGAAACGGATTGTCGTTGTACGGCTTCTCCATTGGTAAATGACCTTTTGAGTTTCAGTTGCGCCACAAAAACATCGTATGGATAACTCTATGGGCACTCAGGAAGACTCAGCAAGTTGTTCGGTTGCTCGCCATCGTTTTCGGTTTTTAGATATTTATTGCCATATCGACTGGTCGCGACAATTACCCAGACTGATTGACCGTTGACACTGACATAGAACTTCCATTTACCACTCTCAATCCCGTCAATGGCTTGTTGTTGAGATATTTTCCATTTGGTGTTATCATTGTTGATGCCACCAAAAAATAAGATGCGCTCATGAGGGTCGAATCTGTCACTTTTGTTTATGCATGTGATTTTGTGTGTAGTGACCATCGGTGATTCCCGCAATAATAAAGAATTACTAAATCCGTCTATAAATCCCAGAATAGACTCCAGCAACGTACTCACCATTTATCTCAAAGTCAACATTTAAGAGAACTAAATCGAAAATTAAATGCGCCACGGGGCGGGCTGGGGCGCACATACTTCGACGAGTTGAGTACCGAGGGGAATGAAGACGGGCGCACACGGGGATGCGCCCCTACGGCATCATGGATGAAATGACGCAAATGTAGGGGCGGAGCCCTGTCTCCGCCCGGTTTTGCTACATACGTTCTACAGTTCGGAAATAGACACCAATCAATACGACCTGACGTCCAGGATAGAGACCCTGACTTTCGTCAGGGTGAGGAGAAGAGAATGAGTATCTTTACGGAGTTGCAATAAAAAAAGGCACGCAACCCTTCATAGCCGATGGCTAATCAGGACAAGCGCGTGCCCAATTTCACCCTTCGGCACAAGCGCCTCCCTTCGAGAAGCTCAGGGCAGGCAGGGCAAGCCTTCAAACTTCTCACTTCAAACTTTTGCTAGCTCCGTTAGCAACTCTTTGCACACCGCAACCGCTTCTTCCTTCTTCACAACTTTTCTGTCGCCGGTCTCGCGGATTTTGATTTCCACGTTGCCTTCCTTGAGATGCTTTTCGCCGACGATGACGTTGAGAGGGAAGCCCAGCAAATCGGCGTCCTTGAACTTGAAGCCCGGACTCACGCCCGCGCGGTCGTCGAACAGCACATCGTATCCCGCGCCGGAAAGGGAGGCGTAAAGGGATTCGCATTCGGCGCGCACTTCTTCGTTCTCGATCTTGATCGCCGTAATCTGAATCTGGAACGGCGCGATGGACGGATGCCACTTGATGCCGTCGGCGTCGTGGCGCTGCTCGATGTGGCAGGCGATGATGCGCTCAACGCCGATACCGTAGCTGCCCATGATGATGGGATGCTCTTCGCCCTTGTCGTCGAGGAACATCGCCTTCATGGAATTACTGTACTTCGTGCCCAGTTTGAAGATGTGTCCCACCTCGATCGCTTTCTTCACGCTCAGCGGCTTGCCCGAAATGATATCCGGCTCGCCTTCCAGTACCGTACGAAGATCGTGGAACGCCGAGATATTTGCATCGCGGCTGAGATCGATGTTCTTGTAATGGAAGCCGTTTTCGTTTGCGCCGCTCACCATGCCATTCGCTTGCTCGAGCCGCTTATCGGCAATCTGCGCGATTGTCGATTTCAGGTTGATCGGACCGATGGAGCCGGAGTCCGCGCCCGTTAGTCCGGCAAGCTCTTCGTCGTGCGCGGGACGGACATTGGTCGCCTTGAGGGCGATCTTCAACTTCTCCTCGTTCAACTGATCGTTGCCCACCATGAAGATGAGGAAGGGGGTTTCGTCGGCGAAGTACACCAGCGATTTCGCGCAGCGTTCTTCGGGAATACCGAATTGCTCCACCAGATCGTCGATAGACTTGGCGTTCGGCGTGGCAAACTTCTCCGCTTCCGGATTCTCCGCCAGGCGGCTCACCGCCGGAACAGCCGAGGTGGCAATTTCGATATTCGCTGCATAGCCGCTTTCGAGGTTGAATGCGCACAGGTCCTCGCCCGCGTCGCTTTCAACCATGAACTCCTGCGATCCCGATCCGCCCATTGCGCCGCTCGACGCGCCGACGATAAAGAAATGCAGTCCGCAGCGGGAATAAATGCGTTTGTACGCTTCTAGGTGTTTCTCGTAGCTCTTGTCCAGACCTTCCCACGAATTATCGAGCGAATAGGCGTCCTTCATCAGGAACTGCCGTCCGCGGATGACGCCGGATTTCGGGCGGGGTTCGTTGCGGAACTTCGTCTGAATCTGATACCAGATCTGCGGCATCTCCTTGTACGAGCGCACAAAGCTGCGCGCAATGCTGGTTATGATTTCCTCGTGCGTCGGAGCAAGGACTAGCTCGCGGTTCTTGACATGGAACATCGTATCGCCGAACGCCTGCACGCGGTCGGTTTCTTCCCAAATATCGACGGGATTGAGCGCGGGCAGGTGGAATTCCATTCCGCCGATGCGGTTCATTTCCTCGCGGATAATGGCGGTCACCTTCTGCACCACGCGGTAACCGAGCGGGAGAAAGGAATAAATGCCCGCCGACAACAGGCGGATCATACCGGAGCGCAGCATCAGCCGGTGACTGGGGATCACGGCATCAGCGGGGATTTCCTTGAGCGTGGGGATAAAGTATTCTGTAAGGCGCATACGAGTATTCTGATCTGTTCGTTGTGATAAAATGTAAAGACGAAAATGCCGCGCCTGTAATGAAGCAGCGCGGCGCTGTAACGTTTAGTACCCTCGGGGTGACTCGAACACCCGACCTGCGGTTTAGGAAACCGTCGCTCTATCCACCTGAGCTACGAGGGCGGAATCTATTGAAACGAATTCCGGAGAAATACAGTTCGTTTCACACGAAAATGCCCTCGCATTCCGTGGCGCCGGAGGAATTGCAAGGGCGTACAGAGTATTCCGGCGCGGAGCAAAGGTACGAATTTTGCTTCAATCGCTCAAATATTCCGGACAGATAAATGTATCCTCGTACCCTACTCGTTCATCAACTCCTCCTGAATTCGCATGATGGAATCCCTACGGAGTGAATCCATTCGGCGGAAATCTTCAGCCTTCTGACGGTACTCATTTACGGTGCGCTCCATCTTCTTCTCGCCGGCGTTGAGGAACAGCATGAAGATGATCAGAAGGAAGATGAAGAATCCTCCAAGTCCGAGCGCAAGGTAGAGCGCAAGGTTAGTATTGCGGGGCTTTCGTCCGTTTTCGTACATCCCGGGCGGTAAACCGGAGCGAGGTGCAGTCGGCATGTCGGGCTCAAGTGCTTGTGAAGGATAGACGATTCGAAGGAAAAGTACGGAAAATGGGAAGTTGGAGTCAACACTGCGCATAAATGGGTGTGTTTCTGCCTTTTATGCATCTCCGGGAAATGGTACATTGCCGCGGTGTTTCATGGAATCGTGTTCATCGTGAAACGACTCCCGAAACACTTCAAGCGAGGTCAGTATGCACCCTGGTTCAACCAACATGTCTTCATTAGTCAAGACGGGAATATGTATCCTCATTCTTGCCTCCGGCCTGTTATCCTCAACTGCGTTTGGACAGAACACAGCCAAGGTGTCGCAGTCCTCCATATCCGGCAAATGGAAATTCGTTATCGACGAGCTGGAATGCAGCATCGAAATTACCCGGATGAAGGACGGAAAGTACTTCGTGCAGGGGGAAGCGTTCTGGGGATTGAACCGCACCGGCGGTCCGCATATGGGCGAGGTGAGCTTCATCGCCAAGCTGAAAAACAATACGCTGACCTGGACGGCGAAAGAAGGCGATTACACCATTACGCTCACATACAAAGACGGCTCGCTTATCGTCACCGAAAAGGGGAGGAACTACGACTACGGCGCTAATGTCGCTTTTGCCGGAACGTACAAACGGAAACCATGACCCGGCAGGGTTTTTCTACCAATATTTTCAGGAGTTTTAATGCGGTATTTTTTTCTTCTTGTTCTGTGCGGTTACGTGTTCTTCACTGCATGTTCCGATTCGGATACATCCACAAACCCGACCATCGGAGGGTATATCCTTCCGGCTGCGGTCGGGAATTACTGGATCTACCAGACTACGATTACAACAACTGATACCACATACGCCAGACAGGATACGCTTCGCGTTGCCGGGACGGAGACACGCAACGGTTCGCTATGGTATGATTTCAGGTACGGTACGAATACGAATGCAACCTTCCTGTTCAGAAACATAGAAAGCGGTTTGAAGATATATGCGAACAACACCGAGTCGCTGCTCTATCCATATCCGGCGGCAAAGGACGCTACGAGTCAGGCGAACATCGGCAACGGATGGGTCGCTGTGAAGGTTACCTCGATCAACGAATCCGTGACTACACCCGTGGGCACATTCAAATGCTATTGTTACTCGTATAACGAAGGTTCGGATAAAACGTACAAGGATTACATGGCTCAGGGAGTCGGGTATATCCGCCGGGTATATCAGCGATCGACAAACAATGGCGGTACAGTGTCAACGTATACCGAGACGATGGATCTGGTTTCCACGAACGTGCGGTATTAAAGCGGCGCATCCCGATACGCTTTCGCTAATTCGATTTCGCTGAACAACTGGTAACAGAAAGGGCGTCCTCGTGTGGAGGACGCCCTTTTCATAATGCTGCGCGGTACGTTTATTTCAGAATCTTGAACTGGATTCTGCGGTTCTGCGCGCGGTTTTCCGGAGTGGTGTTCGGAACCATCGGCTTCGTTTCGCCAAGTCCGATGGTCGTCATTCTGTTGGCATCGATGCCGCGCTGGACGAGCCAGGCTTTCACCGAGTTGGCGCGCGCTTCGCTGAGCTTCTGGTTGGAAGCGTCGCTGCCGCGGTCGTCGGTATGTCCCTGAATCTCGACGCGAAGTTTGTCGTTGACTTTCATCGTGTTGTACGCCTTCATCAGAATCGGCTCCGATGTCGGAAGAATGGTCGCTTTTGCGGTTTCGAAGTTGATGCCTTCGAGGACGATATCCTTTCCGCTCTCGACGTTCAGAACGTCGGCGACAAGCGGATTCGTACCGGCGGCAACTTCTCTGCCGTCGTTCGCGCCGTCCTTATCGGTGTCGACGACAAGCGGGTTGGTTTTATACCGGTTGACTTCTTCGCAATCGTTCAAGCCGTCGCCGTCTGTATCCTTCGTCAGCGGCTTGGTTTTCATGGTCTTGACTTCTTCGAAGTCGTTGCAGCCGTCGCCGTCGGTATCCTTGATCAGCGGGTCGGTTTTATGCGAGAGGACCTCTTCGCCGTCTTTTAATCCTTCGCCGTCGGTATCCGGATTCAATGGATTGGTCTTGTAGGTTTTCACCTCGTCGCCGTCCATCAAGCCGTCGCCGTCGGTATCCTTGTTATTCGGATCGGTTTTATGGATCGCGGTTTCGTCTTCATCGAGAAGACCGTCGCCGTCGGTATCCTTTTTGACGGGCGGAGGCGGAGGCGTTTCTTCAACGACGCGCTTTTCATCGGATCCGAAATAGTACACAAATCCGAGATTGAACGACTGCCAGTTATCGTTGATGTTGGATTCCCAACCGTCGAGATTATCGCTGAGCGCTAATGTTTTGTTGGCATTGATCATCAGGTCGATACTGCGCGACACCGTGAACATAATACCGATATCGACCGGGATGGCGGCGGTCGCTTTTCCTTCGCCGACGTATTCGCTCGTGTAGCGGTTGATCCAGCGTCCCGCCGTCGTGACCTTCGGATCGTGGGCAAGGAAGCCGATTCCGACGTTCGCATACGGACGGATATCATATTGCGGCATGAGTTCGAATTGTAATCCGAGACTCACGAGGATGGCGTTATTGGTGAATTCATATACATCTTCACCGTCGTTGAGCTTCCCGTCCATCGGGTGGTACCCGGCGCGGCCTGTGAGGTGGAACGAGCCGACATCTTTCAGCGCTCCAATCCGGTATTTCGCGAGAATGTTGCCGCCGAAGAGTAACGAGTTTTCCGCTCCTTCGAAATATCCGCCGTCCAAGTCCTGCACATCTCCTGTAAATTGATGCAACCCGAGGGAAAGTCCGATTCCGAAGGGTTCTTTTCGAGCGTACTTCGAGCGTTCATCTGTTTCTCTCCGATTCTCGCGGTTCTGCTGGGCAAAGGTACTCGAAACACAAAGGAGTACGGATAAGGTGAGAATCGATAAAGAAATTTTCATAGCATACCTACGATATTCGTGATACTGACACCGGTGATTGGTCTGGACTTCCTGACACAACGCATAATATAAACAATTACAATACCAGAAATTAGTTCCTGTGAAATTTTCTTTTTTCTTTTGTTCTTCGGTTGGATAAACTTAGAAGTAATACGTGGAAACACCCAAATCTCTAGCGATAAATAATGACGATCTGTATGAAATAGATAGTAAAAGTAGTAATGAATCTAATCGTTTGGTATGTGTTAGTAATGTGTTGAACTAATCGGCGTGCGGCAAAATAATCCTTTGTTTTTGGGGCGCTCCATCTCCGGAAAAATGTCATCCTTTTGCGACAATGTTCATTTATATTTGACATGATATTACGCATTTCGCATAGGTGTTCGAATGAAAACTCAGTGTTTTGCGGTTTACGCGCTCGTCCTTTTTATCCTGACAATCGGAGGATGTTCCGATTCCGAAAGCCCGCAGCCGGTTACGTCCGACACCGGCGAATTCCTTCCGCTTCATACAGAAAATACCTGGCTTAGGCGACATACCGTTCTCGACACTACGGGGAATATCATTTTTTCCGATACCGTGCGTACGACCCTGGTGCGGGTCGATACGATAGGAGGAGAGGTTCGGTATCAGACGAATGCGGGCTTGTATTACATCTCCAGATCGACCGGGCTTTGGATGGTGAACGATGCTGCATCCGCGCCGTTCCAATTGTACCGGCTTCCGGTTGTCGAAGGCGAGGCGTATCAACTGAGCGATACGGAGGGGAAGACGACGTTCTACACGGTTCTCGATTTGGATGCCGGCGTAAAAGTTGAAGCGGGCGAGTTCCAGTGCTGGAAAATCGCCGTCGCCTGCCCGCCATGCGGTGTTATGGATACAACGTATATCGCGCCGGGTGTCGGCGATGTTCTCACGGTGGCTCGATATACCGACGGCAGGAGGGCGGTCATCGAAATGGTGTCGTATCAGGTGAAGTAAGTTCCGGTCTCTACAATCGTCCGGAAGACGACGTAACCGAATCTACTGCACCGTGTCCATTGCATGAATAGCAGAAACGATGCAGGAGATGCGACATGAAAATAATGATACGCCTCGTATTACTGGCAGAATTGATTGCCGGAATCGGTCATTCAACAGCGGTGGCACAAACCGGCGGTCCGATGTTCCCGCTGCAAGTCGGGAATTCGTGGACATTCCAGACGTTCAGCGGGCAGTATACCGAAACCATCATCGCGAAGGAAGAAATCTCGGGCGAAACATGGTACCTGTTCGATACGTTCAGGGATACAGATAGCATTTGGGTACGGTTCGGCGACGATCGGATCGTAACGCTCAGGAAAAACGGGATTCAATCGAAATGGGTGGATTTTTATTCGCCGCTCAATGGCACATGGAAAGCGTTCATTCCGGGACGCCAGGAGGAGTTCACCGCCACTCTTCTTTCGCGCAGCGAATCGCTGACGGTCCCCTATGGGATGTTCACCAACGTTTATCATATCTATTTTGCCTGGGCCGGCGCCGATAACGATATCGCGGAATACTACGTCGAATACATCGGCCCTATCAAGCGGGTGTTGTATGGATTCGCAGTGATGGAGGACGAGTTGGTACACTTTAACTCGACGACCTCGGCAGGGAATGTGCCGTCGGTCAACCCAACGCCGTTCATGCTTTCAAGTCCTTATCCGAATCCTTCGTCCGCGGGAATGACGTGTCCGATTCGCGTCGATGCGGCCACATTGCAGGGCGAATACTCGGTCGCGGATATTCTGGGAAATACCGTCTACGGACCGAAACGTTTTTCGCTCAACCGGGGGCAGTACAACCTGACGCTTCCCGCATTCAGATTGAGCGCCGGTCAGTACGTTCTCCGCGTTTCCGGAGGCGGGGCGGTAACGGCGAAAATGCTGACAATACAATAACGCCGGCGGTCACGTTTCCGAAGGCGTTCCGTCAACCTGGGGCTGATGGAGCGCTTTTTATTTCCCCTGTAAATTGGTAACATGCATGTCAATTCCGCCGCGATTACTCCAAGCATGCATTGGGAGTACTTTACTTACAAACTTTCACTTGACGAATGGGCACACAACAAATTTTGCTGATCGCTTTGGGAGTGATTATCGTCGCCGTCGCTGTTATTGTCGGCATTTCTCTATTCGGCGGCGGCGCATACGAAGCGAACAAAGAAGCCATCTCCAATGATCTTCTGGCAATGGCCAGCGCCGCACAAGGCTATTTCAAGAAACCCGCCGATATGGGCGGAGGCGGAGAATCGTTCGTGGGAATTACGTTGACCGATCTGGGCATGAAAGAAACGCATGCTTCGTTTTCGGGAGCGGCGTCGTACTCGAAAAACGAAAATGCGCGGTACGTTATCCGCTCCGCCGCTCAGGGGACGCTGGTGATCGAAGGTATTTCCGAAACCGAAACCGGTACGGACGGCAAGCCTGCGACGGTGAGGGCGACGATTACCGAGGCGAATGTCAGTACGTCTTTTCTGAACTGGTAAATACAAAAGGCAGCGCATACGCGCCGCCTTGTATCGGAGTTATTATGCGGGAGCTTTCTTGGTACGGGTCAGTTGACCTGTAGCACATCCTTGATTACCTCTTGGAACGCCTGTTTCGGAAGGGCGCCTGCAGCCATTTGAGGAGTGCCGTCCTTCGGAATGAACAGCAGCGATGGGATGCTGCGGATGCCGAATGCCGCAGCCAGTTCCTGTTCGGCCTCGGTGTCAACTTTGTAAATGTTGACCTTGCCCTGATATTCCGTCGCAAGTTCCTCGAGAATTGGAGCGACCATCTTGCAGGGTCCGCACCAATCGGCATAGAAGTCTATAATCGCGGGAAGTTCGCCTTCGTACTTCCATTCCTTGTTGACTTCGTAATTAAACACCTTTTCCAGAAAGGTTTGTTTCGTCAGATGCTCCATATTCTCTTGCTTTCCTGTCTCGGTTGTAGTGAATTCAATTATCATTCAAACAATAGGATGCAGTGAATCGGAGGAGGATTCAGTCTTGCGCGGCTTTGTTTCAGGAATAGTTGCTCTTTATTGATTTCTTTGCTAATCTCGACTATTGCATTGAATACCATTTCAACAAAGCCGAGGTAGGATTATGAAAATTGGGAGATTGCTGTTCTTTTTCATGGTGCCGGCATTTGCCGCCGCGTTGGCGCAACCGGTAATCATCGATCATCATTGCACCGATCTTTCGCAGGTCCCGGCAAACTGGATTTCGCAGGCGAAACAACAATTCCGCCTTGCGTACGGGCACACGTCCCACGGTAGCCAGATCGTGTCGGGGATGGAAGTGCTCGCCGATGAGCAGGCAGCGCTTGCCTATAACCAAAGCGGAACCGGAGGCGCGCTTGCGTTCCACGACTATTTCGCAAGCGGAGACCTGGGGCATAACGGCGATACGGCATGGGCGGAAGAAACCCGGGCATATCTCAATGCGGGCGGCGCGAACCGCAACATGATCATGTGGTCGTGGTGCGGCGGCTGTTCGGATAATACCGAGAATGGAATCGATACGTATTTGCTGGCGATGACCAATCTGGAGAACGATTATCCGGATGTGAGATTCGTGTACATGACCGGCCACCTCGACGGTTCGGGCGTTACCGGGAATCTGAACCAGCGCAATAACCAGATCCGGCAGTATTGCCAGTTGAACAACAAAGTCCTCTTCGATTTCGCGGATATCGAGAGCTACGACCCGGACGGAAATTATTTCCTCGACAAAGCGGCCGACGACGGGTGCAACTATTGGCTCGGCGGCAACCAACACAATTGGGCGGAGGAATGGTGCGCGGCGCATCCCGGTCAATGCCCCTCGTGCGGTTGCGCGCATTCGGAAGCCATCAACTGCTATCAGAAGGGTAAAGCCTTCTGGTGGATGATGGCGCGTCTCGCGGGCTGGAGCGGTCCGGCGACCGGAATCTCGAACCCAGCCGCCCCTTCGGAAATATCCCTCGAATGCGCTCCCAATCCGGCGAACGAGTCGATGACAATCCTATTGCGCGTTTCGAAGCCGGCAGCCCTGGAGGTTGCAGTCTACAATTCGCTCGGCAAACTTGTGGCGGAAGCCGTTGCATTGCGCGAGTTTGCGCAAGGAGCATATTCGCTGCCGCTCGACACGAAAAACCTGCCTCAGGGTGCGTACTTCGTGGTCGCGAAGTCTGCCGGAAACATGATCCAGAGACAGTTCACGGTGCAGCGGTAATAGGCATCGGCAAGAGCCGCCGGCCGTATTCGGTTTCGTGAAAGGCAAAAAGGCTTTCCGATTATGGAAAGCCTTTCTGCGTTCATAACACGCTTCAATGTTCGAAGAACCCGCTAAAGTAGTGTTGCTATTCTCCGTTCGCCAGCGGTGGAATCACCTCGCCGGCAATCAGCCTATCCAATTCATGACCGTCGATAAGCTCGCGCGAAAGCAGCGTTTCGCTGATCCGTACGAGTGTTTCGCGTTGCGCTGTCAGCATTGCTACTGCCCGCTCGTAAGCTTTGTCGATAAGTCTCCTCGTCTCGGTATCCACAAGCTGAAGGGTCTCCTCGCTGAAATTGCGCCGCGCCGAGAACGGGTTTTCTCCCAGGTAGGAATCGGCGCCCGGATCGAGAAGCGAGAGGTTGCCAACGGCTTCGCTCATGCCGTACCGCGCCACCATGTTACGCGCCAGCGTCGTGCATTGCATCAAATCGTTTTCCGCACCGGTGGAAATGGAATCGAATGTGATTTGCTCCGCGGCGCGTCCGCCCAGCAGGATGACCAGACGGTCCTGTAGATAATCCTTTGTGTAGTTATGACGTTCGTCGAGGGGCGTTTGCATGGTCACGCCGAGAGCTCTTCCGCGCGGTACAATGGTAACCTTTGTAACGGGATCGGAACTCGGCAATAATTTCGCGATGAGGGCATGCCCCGCTTCATGGTAGGCCGTCCGCTTTTTTTCCTCTTCGCTGAGAATCAGACTCGACCGTACATGCCCAAGCACGATGGTATCGAGCGCTTCGAGGAAATCGCTTTTTTCGACTTTATCCTTCCGCTTCTTCGAGGCAAGGATAGCCGCTTCGTTGACGAGGTTCTTCAGGTCGGCGCCGGAATTACCGGGCGTCGTCCGGGCGAGTTCGCGAATGTGTACATCGGGTCCGAGCGGGACGTTTCTGACATGCACTTTCAGAATCTCTTCGCGTTCCTGCAGATTCGGCAGATCGATGACGACGCGGCGGTCGAATCTTCCCGGACGCAATAGCGCGGGGTCGAGCACTTCAGGCTGGTTCGTAGCGGCAAGAACGATGACGTTTTCGTTCGGTTCGAAACCGTCCATTTCCGAAAGCATCTGGTTCAGCGTTTGTTCCATTTCGCTGGCTCCGCCGCCGTAGTAGCCCTGAATCCCTCCGCGGCGTCTGCCGATGGAATCGAGTTCGTCGACGAAAATAATGCACGGCGCATTGCGTTTCGCCGTCCGGAACAAATCGCGCACGCGGCTCGCGCCGACGCCGACAAGCATTTCGAGGAACGCCGATCCTGCGACGTGGTAAAACGGAACTCCCGCTTCGCCGGCCACAGCGCGGGCAAGGAGCGTTTTCCCGGTTCCCGGAGGCCCCACGAGCAGCACGCCTTTGGGAACCGATCCGCCGAGTTTCTTGAAATCTTCCGGACGTTTCATGAAATGGATGATTTCAAACAGCGCTTCCTTTTGTTCCTTGCATCCGGCGACATCTTCGAATGTGGTTTTCACGCGTTCCCTCGTGTACGCCTCGGCGTTCATTTTCCCCATGGAAAGCAAGCCGCCCGGTCCGCCGCCTTGACCGCGCATCCGCATATTGAGAAAGATGAAGAATCCGATCATCACGACGATGGGCAAGACAAACCAGATAAGCATGGACCAGACGCCGGAGGTATCCTTCACTCCGACGATCTTGACGTCCTGCGATTCGAGCAGCTTGATCAGGTCGTTATCGGGAAGAGTGCTCGGTATGATGACGGTATAGTCCGGCCCGCCTTCGGCATCCTGGGTACTATCTTTTTTCACGTAGACCTGGATGGAGTTCTGGTCGATCTCAACCTTGGCGACCTTCCCGGCCTTTACTTTATGTTTGAACGTTGTGTACGAAATGGAATGTCCCTGCTGTCCCCAGCTGAAAATCAACTGAATGCCGAGCATCACAGCAAGCGCGACAATAATCCACCGGTACGCGCTGTTCCCTTTTGTCTGATAGGTAGTATTCTCTTCTTCAGGAATCTTGTCCTGGGTATTCTCCATTGATGGCTCCGTTGCCGCTTAGGTTCGCTTGTCCGGTACCGCGGAAGCTGTCCGGTTCAGCACTTTCAACGTTTGTGCGGAAAAGTTAATTCCTCCGGATTGGACCGGAATTAATCTTTATTTTTTCTGAATTGAACCGTGAGTGGAACGCCGCTGAAACCGAAACGTTCGCGGATGCGCTTTTCGACGAATCTCCGGTAGCTCTCGGGAATGAACTTCGGCTCGGAGACGAACAATAGGATGACTGGCGGCGATACCCGGACCTGGGTCGCGAAGTAGAATTTCACTTCCTTGCCGGTCGGGGTCGACGGGGGAGGGGTTGTCCGCAGCACATCGAACAGGTATTCGTTCAATTCCGATGTGCCGATGCGCTTGTTGCGTTCTTCGAATACTTCGATACACATGTCCAGCGCTTTGTACACGCGCTGCTTTGTCATTGCCGATACCGTGATAACGGGCACGTATGTGCAGGTCGGGATGCGCTCGTGCAAATCCTTGATCATCTTGTCGGCGCCGGTTTCCTCCTTGTCGATCAGGTCCCATTTGTTCAACCCGATAACGATGCCCTTGTTGAACTGCACCGCCTCGTCGAGGACGGCGATATCCTGATGACTGATTCCGTCGACGGCGTCGATGAGCACCAGCGCCACATCGCACCGCTGAATGCTTTTCAGCGTTCGCAGCGTGGAGAAGAACTCCAGATTCTCCTTCACCTTGCTCTTCCTGCGGAGTCCCGCAGTGTCGATGAGTGTTATTTCCTTCCCATAATATTTTAATATAGAATCGACAGAATCGCGCGTGGTGCCCGGAATGTTCGTGACGATGGAGCGGGTTTTCCCGAGCAGTGCGTTGGTAATCGACGATTTGCCGACGTTGGGTCTTCCGATGATCGCCAGTTTGAACAGCGAGTTGTCTTCGACCGGCGGTTGCTTCGGAAGAATGCGGATGACTTCGTCGAGAAGGTCGCCGACAGAGCGCCCGCTGATGGCTGCTATGGGGTACGGATCGCCCAGACCAAGCGAGTAGAACTGTGCCACGTCGGGATCCTGATTTTCCGAATCGACTTTATTCACAACCAGAATCACCTGCTTCGAGTATTTCCGAAGCATTGCCGCCAGTTCTTCATCCATCGGCATCAGGCTGTCGCGGACATCGGTGACGAACAGAACCACGGCCGCTTCCTGGATCGACGCCTCGACCTGTTCCCTGATAGCGAGTTCGAAGACGTCGTCCGATTCGGGGACGTAGCCGCCCGTGTCGATGACGATGAAATCCTGCCCGTTCCAATCCGATTCGCCGTAGTGCCTGTCGCGCGTGACGCCGGGCTCGCCGAACACGATCGCCTCCTTCGCGCCGATGAGGCGGTTAAAGAGCGTCGATTTGCCGACGTTTGGACGTCCGACAAGGGCTACAATTGGTTCTGCCATATTCGCTTTTGTTCAAGTGCCGTTTGTTGACAGTGCTTCCCGGATGATTCGGGAAAGCCACAAAAATACAAAAACGGCTTTTTGAATGGGAAATCAAAAAGCCGTGAATCGATCATGCCCTGATCCACCGGAATACTTCGCGGAGCGACGGCCGTTTTCCGGTCAGCAGGATTCCGATCCGGAACACCTTCGCCGCGACCCAGACCATACCCGCCGACGATCCCACTAAAATCAGCATTGCCGTAATCAGCTCCCAAACCGGCGGCGACAGCACGGAAAGACGCAGAATCATCATCGAAGGCGTCAGAAACGGAATCATCGACACCCATACGAGAACCGGATTGTTGGGCGATTGCATTGCGATGAAGGATACCACCAGCGGAAGCGACAGGAAGAGCGAAAGATATCCCGTCATCTGTGCGGCTTCCTGTTCCGTGCTGACGAGCGAGCCGAAAGTGACGAAGATCGACGCATAGAACAGGAAGCCCATCAGGACGAACAGAATCATCAGCCAGAGGTTTTCGAGCGGCAGATTCTGCGCGCCCGAACTGACAGCAAATACGACGGCGAACAGCGCAAACACGCCGACCTGAACAATTCCCAACATCGCCAGCCCGATAATTTTGCCGAACATCAGATCGTTCGGCGAACAGGATGAGACAAGAATTTCGACGATGCGGTTGTTTTTCTCTTCGAGCATGCTGCGAACCAGCATCTGCCCCGATGTGAGGATCATGATCATCAGCATCAGCAGGAAGACGTACGCAACGCCGAACGATTCCAGGAATCCCGATTCCTCGCCGCCGGATTCCGTGACGCGGACCGTCCGCAATTCCGCGTCCTGATCGAGCTCGCGCACTTTTTCCGGATCGAAGCCCGCACGCTGGAGCTTGATTCCAAACACGATATCAGTAATGGCTTGCTGCAACGTGATTTGCACCTTGAAGGTCGATACGTTGCGCGACCGGTAATCGGCTGTCAGCGAATCGAAGACCGTCGAGGGGATGATGACGCCTGCGTCGATTTCATCGGCGAGAATGCGCTTGTCCACAATGGTCCGCGCCTCGTCGGCGTTCACAGCCTTGAGAATGGATAGTTCGAGTTTGGGCGCGTCTCCGGGAAGATCGCGGTTCGATTCGATTCGTGTCCGCACGCTGTCGGCCAGAAGTCCCGTTTCGTCGTACAGAAGAATGGTGGTCGGTTTTTCGTTCGAAAGCATGCTGTCGAGCGCGGCAGGCGCGGCAAAAAACACGGACATGATGAGCGGCGACAGGATGATACCGATGATGAATCCCTTGGTTTTCACCCGTTCGATGAATTCCCACCGCGCGACCATAAAGGCTTTTTTCGTAATCATCTCGCATCCTCCTTTGCCGCATCGAGGAGTTGTTCGTTCTTAATCCGTTTACGTTCCCGGTACATGCGCAGCAGGACGAGAGGAAACACGATTGCGGAAGGAATAGCGAAATCGGCGCCTATGCCTCCTCCGGTTGCCGCCTGGGCGATACAGAAGAAGGCAAGAAAAAACGAAACGACCGCGGCAACGAAAAGCAGTTTCATCCTTCCGTTCACCGCCGGTTTCGGCGGCGGCGCGGTCTGGATGCCGGGTTCGACAGTTCCTGAGGGATCGACGCCCACGATATCGAGGAAGATCGCCTGCAGCGACGGTTCTTTCCGGGCAATGCCGACAATTTCCACCATATGCAGCAGTTCCTCGATAACGGCATTCGTTTCAGCCCAATCGTGAAGTTCCAGTTCTGCGTGGTTCTGATGGATGTTGGCTTTGACGACGCCGGCGATGGATGAAAACGAGCGCGGCGAGCCGGTGAATTCGAGCGTCAGGCTGTTTTTTCCATAGTTGCGCTTGACGCTTGCGGGCGAGCCTTCGAGAACGGTTTTTCCTTTGTTGATCATGAGAAGTTCGTCGCAGAGCCGTTCCGCGTGATCCATCTGGTGGGTCGAGAAGATAATCGCTTTGTTGCGCTGCTTCAGTTCAAGCAGGATTTCCTTCATCAAATGCTGGTTGACAGGGTCGAGACCGGAGAACAACTCATCGAGGACGACAAGCGCCGGATCGTGCAGGATCGAGACGATGAACTGCACTTTTTGCTGGTTGCCTTTCGACAGCTCTTCGATGGACCGGCGGGAATAGGCTTCGAGCGAGAACCGTTCGAGCCAGGGCGCCGCCGCCTTTTTTGCGGCTGCTGCGTCCATTCCTTTCAGCGAGGCGAAATACTCGATAACGTGAATCAGTTTGTTTTTCTTGTACAGACCGCGTTCTTCCGGGAGATAGCCTATAAAATTGCGCGTCGCTTCATTCTGAGCCTGACCGCCGATGATAACTTCGCCCCGGTCGGGTTTCAGAATGTTCATGATCATTCTGATCGTCGTGGATTTGCCCGCGCCGTTGGGACCGATCAGTCCGAAGAGCATTCCGGACTGAACCGAAAAAGAAACGCCGTCAACCGCGACGACGTTTGTAAATTCTTTACGTAGATCTCTGACCGTAAGCATGGAAGGTGCTGAATAGTTGGTTGCTGATTATGGTATCTGCTTCTTGAACCGCTGATACTTGTCGGAGAACAATGAGTTCTCGCCCGGCGAACCGATGTTCCATTCGCGCATCCGGTTGCGCACATTGTTGGCGCGGTCGTCCGAGGGCGGATGCGTGAGGAACAGCTTTTCGAAGCCTGACGGTTTGCTTTTCGAAACCGTGCCGATTTTATCGAAGAAGTAAATGATGGCTCCGGGATAGTATTCCGTGGAACGGAGGTACATCATCGAATAGTTGTCCGATTCCATTTCGTCGTCGCGGCTGTTCTTCAAAAAACCAAGATTGGTAAACAGGTTCGATGCGATCTGTTCCACCATGCTGGGGTTTTCTCCGAGCACAACGGCGAGAAGCGCTTGCACACCATACGCGGCGGTGATGCGTTTTGTTGCGTGTCTACGCTCGGCGTGCGCGATTTCGTGTCCGAGAACGCCTGCGAGCGCCGCTTCGTTGTCGAGGAATTTCAGTAGTCCCGTATAGACATAAATATACCCGCCGGGCGTGCAGAATGCGTTGATCGTCTGATCGTCGGCGATGATCTCAACCTGATACGGATAGACATTGCGTTTCTTTACTTCCGGGGATTGCAGAATTCGGTTGACAACGTTCGCGACGTAGGCTTTCACCTCCGGACGGTTTTTTAGAATGGGGTATTGTTTCGGATCGCTCCTGATTTCTTCGTCGAGCTGCCGCCCAAGTTGCACATCGTCCTGATCGGAAAACATATTGACGCCGCAGGCCGTGAAGATTCCTGCGTACAGGAGAATTACGAGTATGCCTTCGCGCGTTATAAAGACAGACAGAAGCCGTTGTATCATACATATCCTCTCATTGATAGTATCGCAAGGAAGCGAATGCGGCATGTAAACTCCTATCCCGGCGGTTACCGCGATTGAAGCGCCGATTCCGATGGAATTGTCCAAAAAAGAACTTTCCTTCTGAAACGCTCCTCGATCGTCTTGAATTCCCGCGAATCCGGTTCAATACGCAGACGAGGAACGGAGAAGAATTCATCCACTGTATCCATCAGGTATTCGACGTCGTCTCTGGCGAAAATTTGTTTCCTGGACTGTTCGAAATCCGAATACCAGCGTATATACCACAGCAAATGCTTGCGCATTCTGGGAAGCGCGAGGATGATTCCGAATTCCCGTTTGAGCGCCGCGAGATGCTGCCGCACGATGTCGTGCAGTTCCGTATGATCGGGTGCAAATTCGGTGATTCCGGCGTTTCTTCCCAACTTAATATCCCTGAAAATCCATGGGGTGCCGAGACTGCCGCGCGCTACCATCACCGCATCGCAACCCGTTTGCGCCATCATGGAATGCGCATCGGCCGACGAAAAGACGTCACCGTTCCCGACGACCGGGATTCCGGCGAGTTCCTTCGCGGTGGCGATATCGGTCCAGTCCGCGCCGGCGCTGTATTTGGCGCCCCTGCCTCGCGCATGAATCGTCACGAACGCGGCGCCGCTGTCTTCCACTGTTTTCACGATAGCGCGAAGATTGTTGGTTTGCGCGAGACCACGAGACCGCACCTTTACGGATACCGGGACGTTCGAGGCTTTCGCCGCCGCGCGGACGACAGCGCCCAGCGCCTGCAGGTTATCCAGCAGGTCCGCTCCGGCGCCCGCTTCGCAGACCCGTTCCGAAGGACATCCGGCATTGATATCGAAAACGTCGGGATCGAGCGGCAATAACTCGTGAATGGCGCGGACCACGTTCTCCGCCGAGGATGTGATAATCTGAATCGCCACGGGACGCTCCGCCCGGTCGATCACTGCATATCTGTAGGACTCGGGGGAACGGTCGATAATACCTTTCGCGCTGACCATTTCGGTGGTCGCCAGCGCCGCGCCGAACCGTTTACAGATCATCCGGAAGGGGATATCCGTAGTTGTCAGCATCGGCGCAAGAATGGCGCTGTGTTGTAGCGCCGAGCGCCAGAGATCGTGCGAATTCATGCAACAAAATAGGCGTAATAAATCCTTAATTCCAAAGGAGATCCACTTACTCGAGAAAAGAAATGGAACGTTCTTGAACCAAGATAATTACCGGTTAATGGGTATTTAATCGCAGAGGAAAAATCCGGATTTTAGCATGGGCAGAATGCGAATCAACGATATGATTCGCGCTTGTATCGCGAAAAAAATTCATACCCTGGGCAGAGTATGAATGTATCTTTTAAGGGGAGATACCGTGATACAACGAATCATCTCATCCTAAGCTATTGGTCTAGCTTCCGTAAGGGAGCAAACCGGGGTAGGGAGATGATCAGGACCGCTTCTGAGAGTGCAGCGGTCCTTTTTTTTGTGTTTTTTTCAACAAAGAGTATCGCTTTACGAAGAAAAATCGCGTATTTTCCTTGAAACTGCCGGTTGAAACTATTCAACTCCATCAGGAAACGCAAAACAATGTAGGTACTATGAAGACGCGAATAGCTATCGTAGATGATCACCCGATTGTTGTGGATGGATTACGCTCCATGTTCGCTTCAGAGACGGATTATGATGTAGTATCAGTAGGGTACACTGGCGAGGACGCTATCTCCATTTTCGGTTTGCACGAAATCGATGTGCTTCTCCTTGATATCAACCTCCCCGATATCAACGGACTGGAAGCCGCCAAACGAATTCTTATCTTTAATCCCCAGGCGAATATTCTCGCGTTAACGATGAACGACTCTCCGGATATGATCCGGAGATGCATGGAAGCCGGGATGAAAGGGTATGTGCTGAAAAACACCATGCGCGACGAATTGCTTCAGGCTCTGCAATACGTCCGCGATGGCGAGAGCTTTATGTCGCCGGAGGTCCTCGCTGCGCTCGAAGCGCGGCCCACTCTGTCCGATTCGCCTCAATCGCCGATCGAAAAGATGCTTACAAAGAGGGAAAAAGAGGTCCTCTCTCACATTCTCGAAGAAAAAACAACCCAGGAGATTGCCGACATCCTCGCGCTGAGCGTGCTCACCGTCGAAACGCACCGCAAAAACATTCTCCATAAACTCGGAGTCAAAAATACCGCCGGGCTTGTCAAGCTTGCCGTGGAAAGCGGGTTCGGTCAATAACTGATTTTTGTACACAAACGACACCCTCCTCCGGTTTTTTTACCTGGGGAGGGTTTGTTGTTGTGTCTCATCCTCAAACGTCGTATCTTTATTTAGATTATTTCTAAGATCCGATGAAAGACCAGGACATCATCGCATACTTTACAAACTACCTTCGCCGCAACAGATACCGGATTACTCCGGAGCGGTTCGAAGTCCTCGACGCAATTCTTGCCACCGACGACCATTTCGACGCGGACGATCTTTTTCTGAAGCTGAAAAACGACGGCAGTAAGGTATCGCGCGCAACCGTCTACAATACGCTGGATATTCTCACCGAATGCTCCATCGTCGCGCGCGACCATTTCGGCGAGAAACTTGCCCGCTACGAGTTGATTTACGGAAACGAGCCGCATCATCATATCGTCTGCCAGTCGTGCGGCAAAATCGAGGAGTTTATCGATAAACGAGTCGATAGGCTGGCGCGCGACGCAGCCAAGACGATGGAATACCAACTCGAATCGGGCGTTTTACACATTTATGGGATATGCAAGGATTGTATGGAAAGCAGGAGACCTACCGCAGAAAAGGAAACGGCATGAAACTGAGCACTATTCATAAAGGCGGCCGCGTAAAGATCGACCAACTCCCGGAAGGAGAAATACGGTCGCAATTCATCCGTATAGGACTGATGGAAGGGGCAATCGTTTGTTGCCTCGAACGTCTTCCCGGCGGCACGCTCGTGCTGCAACAATCGAGACAGGAAGTTGCCGTCAGCGGCGATATTGCAGCTCATATCTCCGTTTCTCTGGTGTAGGCGTGCATAACGATTGCAGGTATTCCGAAACGAATTCCTCCCTTCATCCGGCGACATCCAATGAAACACGAACCCGTTCATAAGCCGCATGCTCATCTACGTACCGGCGTTTCGGGCGCCGATACGCGTCTGCCGAAGATTGTTCTTGTCGGCAATCCGAATGTCGGCAAGTCGGTCGTTTTCAACTACCTCAGCGGGATGTACGTCGACGTATCGAATTTCCCGGGCACCACCATCGAGGTGGCGCAGGCGTCGTACCTGCATTACGAACTCTACGATACGCCGGGTATTTATGGAATTTCTTCGTTCAACGACGAAGAACGAGTCGCGAGGGATATCATTCTCAACGGCGATATCGTCATTAATATCGTCGACGCGGTGCATCTCGAACGGGATTTGTTTCTTACCCAACAGCTTATCGATATGGGCAAGCGCGTCGGAGTTGTCGTCAATATGCTCGACGAAGCACGGAAACAGGATCTGGAGATCAATCTCGATCGGCTCTCGCACGAACTCGGCGTTCCCGTCGCTGGAACAGTCGCAACCAAAGGCGAAGGACTGGAACAAGTGCACGAACTTATCGTGCAGGCGCGCGAAGGCTCGCTGCCAAACCGGCTTCATAGCGAATTGCATACCATGTTATCCATCGTCGGATCGCAAAGCGAAGCGCTGCTTGTTCTTGAAGGCGATCCCGTCGTCGCCGCACGGCACGGAGTGGAACCTACGCCCGGCAGTAAACGCGAAGAACTGTATATCGACCGCCGCAACCGCGTCAACCGGATAGTGCAACAGGTCGTCAGGGATGTGCAGGTAAAACGTAGGTTTTCGGCAATCGCCGGACGCGCAACCGTTTCTCCACTCTACGGAATTCCCATTCTTCTTCTCATTTTATACATCCTGTACCAGTTCGTCGGAGTGTTCGTCGCCGGCGATGTTGTGGATTATACCGAGAACACCATCGGCAAGAGGATCGTCGAATTCCATATCAAAGCGTTTATCGCGCAGCATTCCGACGTCGCGATCAATATCGATATTCTCGACGAGGATGAAACTGTCGTCGATTCCCGCGAATTCCATTTCTCGAACGGCACTGATGGTAACCGCGCATTGTGGAGCGAAGCCGAGCGTTATGCCGAACGCGGCATCGCCGATCATACGTTCACTTTTCACAACCCATTGCTGATCGTGCTGTTCGGAGAATTCGGCGCCGTAACCATGACGTTTACCTATCTGGTGTTTCTTCTGTTGCCGCTTGTGCTCGGATTCTATTTCTCGCTCTCCATTCTGGAAGACAGCGGGTACCTTCCCCGTTTGGCGACACTGGTCGATAGGCTGCTGCGCTTTATCGGTCTGAACGGCCGGGCCATCATCCCGCTCATACTCGGATTCGGCTGTGTGACGGTGGCGACCATTACCACCCGGCTGCTGAATACCCAGCGCGAAAAAACCATCGCGACGGCGATACTCCAGTTGGCGATACCTTGTTCGGCGCAGCTCGGCGTTATTGCCGCACTGCTCGCGACGGCGGGCATCGAGGCGACCCTGATTTACACCAGTATCATCTTTACATTTCTAGTGGCCGTCGGGACGATTCTCAATAAACGCCTGCCAGGCGAAGCATCGCCCCTGCTGCTCGACCTTCCACCGCTGCGCATTCCACGCATCGATAACATCCTGAAGAAAACCGGATATAAAACGTGGTTCTTCATGAAGGAAGCGAGTCCGTGGTTTTTCATCGGCGCCCTTGTCGTCAGCGTGATGCAGGTAACCGGCGCACTGGATGTGGTGCAACACGCGCTGCGGCCGCTGGTTGAGGGCTGGTTGAAATTGCCGGCAGAGGCCTCGACGGCATTCGTGATGGGACTCGTGCGGCGCGATTTCGGCGCGGCGGGATTGTATACGATGGAACTTTCCCGCTTCCAGATCGTAGCAGCCTTGACGACCATTACCCTGTTCGTTCCCTGTATCGCGTCGCTCATGGTGATGTTCAAGGAGCGCGGGATCAGGGAAGGATTAACCATATGGATCGGAAGTCTTATTCTTGCGCTGCTTGTCGGCGGACTGACGGCGCAAGCGCTCGTTTAATTTCAATCCAGTGTATCGGTGCTGCGCATGAGGCGCAGACCGGGAGGAAAAGAGAACCATGAAACGCACTTGTACCGCGATCGCGATGCTGATCGCCGCGATGCTTTCACCGTCGGCCGCACAAGAAGGCGCCGGGAAATTCGATCCCGTTTTCTATACCAGCTTGTTTACGATGGGGGAGGTCTACACCGACGGCAGATTCCTGAAGGCGAAAAATGCGGAGTACTTTTTCGAAAACTATATGATCGATAAAGCCGAGGTCATCGCCTTCACGCTGAAGCAACAGTCGACTGACACCTCCGGCTGGACGATGTGGCTCGACTTCACGATGAATCGCGTGGGACAGAAGTGCGTCTCGAAGGTATTCGCGCAAAAACCCGCAGACACCGACGCACGCGAGGGATTCGACGCACGCGAGGGATTCGACGCACGCGAGGGATTCGAATCCCTTGTCGCCTGGATGAAACAGCTCTGGGCGGATAGAATCGGCAACGAACTGGAGAACACACCCGAACTGAAACGCTGGAAATTCGCGGGCCGTGGTTCCTACGAACTCACCGCCAAGTTGACCGAGAAGAATCCGGACGGGAAACGGTATCTCACATTTGAAATTATACAGGTAGGGGACTAGCCGCCGAACCGCGCGTACAGCTTCACCTCGTTGCGCCTTCCATGAATTGCCGCGCCGCGTCCGCCGCTCCAGGTGAAGGACAACGAGCCTGCATGCTTTCCAGCGACCTAACAAGCGCCGGATCTACGGACACGCGTTCTCTGGCAAGACCGCGCACCAGCGCGAGGTACACCATGCACCGTTTGTGTCCAGTGTATACATTCGTAATCCTATCCAGAACGCTTTCCAGTAATTCCATATCGTTGGCTTCGTTGCCGAGACGGAACCGCGCTTCGGCGAAATGCACATCCAGCAGCCGCCTGCAGACGGGTTCCATGAGCCGGGCGTAGGGCGGCTGGAACATGCTATCGGGGATTTTCTTCATGAAATACAGCAGCACGTCCAGCGGCGGGAGGTGGGTGGGCGTATCCCACAAGCGCCGGTTCATCAGCTCGTTGAGGCGCGCAAGCGCCCAATTGATATAGCAGGGGGCTTCGAGGAGACGGCGGAGGGATTCAGGCGCTCCGGCGCTGTCGAGCGTTCTACCGATCCGCGACATGCGGATAGACATGATGGAATCCGCGCGGTCTGCGGTAACAGGCGAACCCTCGGAATCAAATCCGCGCTCCCCGAAATCGCGCCAGTACTCCGCCAGGCGTATCGCCAGTTGTGCCCAGCGCGCGCCGGACCCCGAAAAGGTCATGTTGTCGTCCACCTCGCTGATGACGAGCGTATCGCCGGGGAGCAGGAACATATCCCCCATGATGAACCGGCTCTCCGTTCTGATTGCCGCGATGGTTGCGGACCCGAGCGCCGCGCGGAAGATCCACTGATTCCCCGAATGCCCGCCTGTGGCAAGGAGCGAATCCGGCAGCACGTTGGAGTAGCCGTTCATCTGAACGAGGTACACGGGCGCTTGGTATTCCTCTCCGGTTTGCAGCACAACGACGGTGTTCGCCTGCTGCGCGAATACGCAGAAGGGGAGGATAGCGAGAACGAGAATGGCTTTCATGTGCGGACAGATTGTTCGTTCATTGATCGAATATACCCATTTGACGGAGACTGTGCGAAGTTGGTTCCGGGCGCGGGGAAGCGACAGAATTACGTGGAATCCACGTCTTCAAAGCAAACTACGAACGCGCGAACTCGATGAGCGGTTGAATGTTTCCATCGTCTGCCAAATGTAGTGCGTCAAGGTATCTCCGGCGTACGTCACCAGAAGAGCTGAGATTTGTCGCTCCCCAAGTGAATTCAGGTCTCCTGAATACCCGGACGCATAGTACATCCGCCAACAAACGCGAGTGCCTGCCGTTGCCATTCGCAAAACAATGGATGCTTACAATTCTGTGTTTCAGACGGATAGCAATTTCATCGTCACTATACGTGTTGTGCTCTATCCAATAACGGCAATCATCGAGAAGATTACGTAAGGCGATTGGGATTTCATATTTATCGACCCCGATGTTTTTGTTCGTCCGCCGGAATGAACCTGCCCAACTCCATACATCACCTAGCATTCTCCGGTGCAGTTCAAGTATGAACTCCTCGGTTAGTACCGAATCAACGACGATACGTCCAGATACCGACCACAAAACGGCTTGTTGAATATTCAATTGCTCGAACTCGTCGAGTTCGCCTCGTGTTGTGATATGCGGGAGTAGCAATCCATCCTTTTCGTCTTCATCCAAAGGCGTTTGACCGGCGGAATAGTCGAGAGTCAATCCCATAAATACCTCGGCATTTCGCGCTTTATTGCCTCCGTCTGTACTGCAATCGCCTTTTCGAGCCGTTCCGCTGTGTTCTCCTGATCTTCGAGTCTCATGTTTTGGGAGGTTCGCATCACGATTTTCCGGGCAAGTTCCAGTGCTTGACGCTCAATCATCTCTTCGAGACTGCCTTCTTTGGGCAACACAACGTAGACGAATTTCATATTCATTGCCTCGGCGGCGGCGCGCAATGTATTGAGCGAGATGGTGCCTTCCGCTTCACGGCGTTCCATTTCCGTTACCGATTGTATCGAGATGTTCATTCTGCGGGCGAGAACGCGCAGAGGCATACGAAGCGCATTTCTGATAGTACGCAGCCAGCCCTGCGAAGGAGGCGGTATGTTCTCAAGACCAGAAAGCGCAGACAGTTTTCTCGACAATTGGTCTATTGTTAGTGCTTGGTTTGCAGTTCTCATATCTATTGTTCCGTTGTGCTGGAAGCAATAGTAAGGATATAGCCTGAATAATGCAAACATATTTTAATTCTATAAGCTTAATTACAGAATATGTATTTCATGCTATAGCCTGAATAATTGTGATGTTTTGAGTTTGTAGCTGCAACTTTATACCTACTTTGGGAAGAGTAGTCTGCTACACTGCGGCAGCGGATGTTTCTTCTCATCCCCTCTTGGAGTGACGAGTCCGCGAGGAACGTCAAGGGGGGACACAGGGGGAATTCTTCATCTTGAAATTGCATAGACAAATACCTACTATTGCCGCATGGACAAATCCCTGCGCCAAATAGCGGAAGAACGTGGACTGTTCTACGACGGCAATGCATTGCCCTACAACAGAGCACTTCGCGACAACGCGCGCAAGTTGCGCAATAGCGCAACGCTTGAGGAACGCATTGTCTGGAAGGTGCTCCGTCGACTGCCGATTCAAGTGCTACGCCAGCGAACGATCGATCATTTTATTGTCGATTTCTATATACCGAAACTGAAATTGGCTATCGAACTCGACGGCGGACAGCATTACTCGGAAGCACAACTAATGCGCGATGCCGAGCGAACCGATGTGTTGCGCATGTATGGGGTTATTGTCATGCGAGTATCGAATGTGGAGGCGAGGAGTAATCCGGACGGAATCGCACAGCATGTACTGGAGCTTGCCCGTGTTCGCGGAGAGGAAAAAGAGTAAGTATTCTCCACTCCGTCAAAGCCCATCTGCGAACTAGGCTAAGAATTCCCCCTCTTATCCCCCTCCGTCAAGGCCCGTCTAAAGCCGGGTGAAGACACCGGACGAAGACGCCTTGACATTCGACTCACCGCCAAAGGCGGTTCGTCTCATTCCAAGAGGGGAGGGAAGAGGCGCTAGCCGGGCAGCTACGTTGTTGTTGCTGGGACGAATTTCTGCCTTGCGCTGCGGCAGCGGATTCGCCATGTTGCCGGTATAACACAACCGAATACAGTTCGCCCATGACTCAAGGCGAACTCTATGTGGGCTGACGTGAGGAAGCCCACAGTTCCTATTGGTGGGAAGTGGACTTTTTCAAATTAATTCCGCATGTTCGCTGTTACTGGATTCATCAATTTTTCACAGGGGGACATATGTCCGAGAATGAATTTAAGCCGGAATTCATACTGAACAAACAAAAGTTCGTTTTTCATTCGTATAGAACAGAACAAAAGTATAAAGGGGTAAACTCAGTCCTCAAATTCGCAGAGATGCAAAAGGAGATGTTTTTGAGGATTCCTGATATTGGTAATCGACAGCCAATAGTTAAGATTGTTCAGTATTACAGTGAACTAATCTTGATATGTGAATCAATTATCCAAAATTGTATGGGGAAAGAAATTGACAATACAAATATATCTATTGTTAATAGTAAGCTTGAGGAATTGAATGGTAAGATATCAAATGGAAGATATGGTGATTTTCCAGTTTTGTTCTATGATATGTTAGAGGTGTCATATATTAAGGAAATCGCAATTACATTTAATAATGTAGAACAAAAATCACAGGCTGTCTCGTCATATATTGGGTCTTTGATCGGCGTGAACCTTGCGCCCCCAAACAGTTATTTTGTGTATTATGGATACACGATGGCAATGCTTTGTAAACAGATTGTAAATAAAAACACAGAACTAGAAAATAGTTTCTTATTGAACATAGAAGAATCTGTTATAAAGTTGTCAGAACAGACCTCTGCCTTTAGATCAGAATGTGATTCATATCTTGGTGACTTAACAAGGGGAGGTGAAGAGTATAAGGCTAGTCATATATCTTGGGGCGATCAATATAAAGAAATGATGCAGAAGTTTTATGACGAAAAAACCGATGAAATGAAAAGGCTAGAGGCCTTATATCAAGAAAAGCTCAAGCTTGAAGCCCCAGTCAAGTACTGGGAAGCGAGAGCGAAGAAATATGAACAGATTGGTAATAACTGGCTGTATGCATTTTTAGGTTCTACGGCAATTTCGATGATCATCCTATTGCTAGTGTTTTATCATTATCCCGAGAACCTGATAGGGGCGTTATTCAATGGTGATTCTGGCGCAATTAAAGGAGTACTTCTGTTTGCGACAATGATTTCATTTTTAGCATATGTTACTCGTCTCTTTAATAGGTTGTCCCTAAGTGCCTTTCACCTAAAAAGAGATGCTGAAGAGAGGGAGCAGTTGACTTACGTATATCTAGCGTTGAACAAGGATAAGGATGTACAGACAGAAGATAGACTTCTGATTCTTCAATCGCTCTTTAGCCGTGCGGATACAGGGTTGTTGCATGGGGATAGCGCGCCGACTATGCCAAGCGTGGCGAGTATTTTGACAAATTCGCTAAGTAGATTCGGTAAATAATAAAGATAATTGAGTTATTCGCCATTTTTTAAAGCAGCAAGCGCTTGCTTAATATTTGGTGGAAATACCTTTCTGAATATCAATACATGTTTAATGTGCCATTGCCGAATTTCTTCCAGCTCCGTTTGTTCGGCTTCAATGCTCCCGGGTCGTGGTATATAAATTCGGCAAGCGCGTTTGTCATCTAGACGATCAAAGACGAGCGAACATCCGCATTCGTTTTCAATATTGTCCTTACAACTCTCGAGCGTATCGAAAAGCTGTTTATTAATATCTTTATCGCCTCTATCTATATAGAGCGATACCCACGCAATATTATTCTGAGCAAATGAAGCGTTGATGGCAAAACCGGACACCCCTGTAGGGAAACTCTGCCAGCATTGTGGATATGCTTTGCGAGCATTTGTCATATCATGCTTTTCACGTATCTCATCGAGCAAGGATTGAAAGTACTTCTGGTATTTTTGTGATTTCGCAGAAAACATCCCGACAGATGTTCCTTTGCTCCATTCGTTTGGTACCACGACAGGCTTGAAGTTGAATGCCAGCGGTGAGCTTTCAATTTGTAGTATTTCAATTTCTACACCGAAAACACCTGTATCGGCATCGGTTCGTTCGTTTATCCATTCTAACGCCTTTCTGTGTTCATCGCGAAACGATTCGGCTATCCAGATCAAGCCGTAAGAGTTGTATCCTGATGCATAAGTCAGCAATTTACCCAGATGGTCGTGATCGGTTTTCGTGAGCTGGTTTTCTATAACAACGATGTGCCCGCTCCCAAAATCACGTGCAAGTATATCCAACGAAAAATCTCCGACACCAGCTTCCCGCTCGATCAATTCAAGTTCCATCCCGAGCGCTTCACCCAATTCCTGCAGGTTTTCAGCCAGCCACGGTGTGAATTCTGTTGCTTCATTCGCCCATACATCACGGGGGTTAAGTCGCTTGATTTTGCTGAGTTGTTTCATTGTGCCACCCACTGTCGTTAATCATTTTCCGAATACAGAACGAATTCAAGTTCGTTTCGATTTGGCTTTATTTTGATTCTGAGACTCCAGTATCTTCGCCATCTTTCCCGCCGCCTCCAGTACCTTATCCCGTATTTTCTCCCAGCCTACCGGACCAGAGAAGAGCTTTTGTATGGTGCGTAGCCCGACCGTCCTGGCGTCAGGGAGTTTTTCGTTGAGTAGTTGTGTCGGAACGACATAAAACACCCATTGATCGAGGTTGAGCGGATCGGCTGTTTCTTTATCCTTGTGCGTGTGGAGACAGAAAACATACACATCCGACTGGCGCTTTGCGATGGTATCATATTCGCCGGTAATATTGTTCCAGCCATGCGATTCGGCGATGCCAAAGGTGATTACGGATTCTTTCTTTTGTGCCCAGCTTTGTACGTATGCGCTCGATTTTATCTCCACCTTGATGCCTTCTGGTGTCAGAAGGTCCCAGGAAGCCCATTCCTCTCTGACGGCTGTCTGCGTATCGATGCCCAGCGCTCTGGCGACAATGAACTCGGCAAGCACGCCTCTCGTTGTGTTGGCGAGCAAATCGGACGTTGACCAGCGCCAGAAATCGAGGATCGACGCGCCAAGTGCGCTACCGTGTAACTGTAGTTCCTCATCTCCTGTTAACGGGGTAGCCTTGAGCGCCGCCAGATGGTTTTGTGCCATTGGAGTATCAAATGATTATATGCCCGCAGTCCAATCGTCGAATTTTACCTCACCCCCGTCACCACCTGCTGCCCATCAGCAGCCAGCCGTACAAAGTACGCTCCTCGCGGATGAGGGAAGGGTGCGGTGAGATGCATACCGGGGGTGTCGAGACGGCCCGAGAAGAGTGTCTGCACCAATACTCCGCGGATATCGTACACGCCGATGGTGGCGTTTGCGTAGCTCTTCGCGCTGTTGATTTGCAGGACAAGCTCGCCGCTTAGGTGATGTATTGCTGCGTGCAGATCGACCGATTGCGCCAGCTCGGCGGGGGACTCGATTCCCGTTGTGCCTTCAAGCCAGTCGATGGCTTTACCGATGAGTCCGGTACGCTTTGCGGCGTCTTCGATGATGAGCGGATTGAAGCCCAGATAAATAGCGCGGGCGGCGGCGCTCTGGCTGCGCACGCTGATGACTTCGCCCGTCTGAACCATCGTGAGCATGGGGAACGTCTTCGCCGCATCCGTGATATCGATCCGCTGCATCAGGTACCCGTTTTTCGTCACCGAGAGTCCGGGCGCAATGAACCCGTCGCTCACCGGATCGCCCGCGACGCCTGCAAGCGAGAACGTCGTGAACGGTATCTCGTTCATCTGGCTCCATGAAATGCCAAGCGCCGGGAGCAGCGTGTGATTCGGATAATTGAGCGCAAGCAGCGGAATTCCGCCGGAACCGCTCAGCAGCACGTTGGTCCCGCCGGCAATCATCGCTTCGATCGTGGATGCCTGGGTGGAATCGATCCCTCCCGTGGGACCGGTATTCCACACAACCGTCCGCAGATTGTTCAGCCTCGATTGCAGCCCGTTGAATATGTCATACGGCAGCGAAATGAATTCCGCTCTCGCCTGACGGGCATCGTCCAGAATTGTGCCGCCTGCATTTACTTCCAGCCGGGTTATATCGGTGGTTGCCACGCGCATGGAGTCGGTAACTGCGTTGGATATGGGATTGCCCGGCTCGCTGACGGTGAAGTAATAATCGCCTACGCCGTGCTTGCCGTTCGGCGAAACACGGAAGTTTTTTGCCACCTTTCGGCCGGAGGGAATGGTAACATCGAAGCCGTACTCAATTGCCGCCGTCCATTCCGCGGGAGTAATATTCGCCTCCTGCATAGCAATGTGAAAGGTGATTTGGTGGTCCGATACGTTTTCCAATTCAAGGATATTTTCTGCCGTTGCGGTGCTTACGGTGTAGACGGTTCTGCCGTTCTGCCATGTAAAGGACACATTTGGCGGAATGACCGGAACATCGATGCCGGTGTAGATGTTGCGGTTCTGGTGGTCGGTCGCAAACAGTGCCAGATCGCAATTGGTGATGACGAACGCATCTTTTACATGGTAGCTGTAGGTCTTCTTGAAGAGCGTACCGGCGGCAGTCGCGGTAAGCGTTTCGCCCCATTGCCCGGTGAGGTAATCCCTGAAAATATGGTTATGCTCGTAGTGGTTCGGATCGGACGCGCCGGTCTGCGGTCCCCAGACGTGACTTTCGAGCAGGGCAATGTTGAGTTTCACGTCGTTCGGAACATCGCCCGTGAAATACACCTCGACATCGACGTCGAGCGTCCGGGTGTCGTTGTTCCAGCGCGGAGCGGCGGCGATATTCAGCGGCGAGTACGCCCCGTTCAAGATGCTGTCTTTCGTGGCGGCAGCCCAACCGTTCACCGACATCGCCAGACCTTTTTTCTTCTGCACCCAGTACGGGTAGTCGCCTTCTCCGGGGAATACCGTGCGGTTCACCGTCGCGCACGGGAACGCGGTCACCGAGGACTGGTTCAGCACGGCGGGTCCGAATTGCGTCCTGAAATCCGGTTCGCCCGTTCTCGGAACGGCATACGATCCTTCGTGGATGGATATGAGCACAACCCTGCCGGGATATTCTTCGGCGAGCGATTTCGCCTCTTTATGTCCGCCGGGACAGTTCCCGCAGTGTATGCCCGTAAATTCCTCCAGCACGAGATTCCTGAGCTGAGGCTGGGTGGATACAAAGTCCTGCGCTTCGGCAAATTCAAGGCAGGTGAATAGGCAGAACAGGATGGCGAATAAGGCTTTCATGATCGTTCCAATCGTATGATATTCAGGAAACCGGATGAATGATGACGGCGCCGCAGCGAGCGGCAAATGCTCATATGTCGAGAAGTATCGCGCTATCTCACGATGATTCGCGATGTGTATGCACGATTGCCCGCTCTGGCGACGACGAAGTACTGTCCCGGAACTTGGTTCTTCAGACCGATATTCAAGGAGCCGGTGGCGCTGGAGTAATCGACGACAGCAGGGATGATCAGACCGTAGACATTGTAAACGATAACGTCGGGAGTGCGGTTCAATTCCGCAGGCAAGTCGAGAGTGACGGAACCCGAGGATGGATTCGGGAATGCGTGCAGCGCGAATGCAGGACTCTCGATGTTTTCGACGCCGGTGGTACCGAATTTATGGCGCCACAGCCTTCCCGATTGCCCGTCTTCCGAATTGCAATACACGTACACGTAGTCGCCCAGCGCAACGGCTTTATGATAGGCCAACGGTTCTGGCAACTTGGTCAATGTCAGCGTCCACAGATTTGCATCCGGGTAATAACTGTAGATGGAATTGGTTTTCTGCTCGTTGTTGTATCCGCCCATCACGAGGATTTTATTGTTGAACGTCACGGCAACCGGCGCATGCAGCGTAATCGGGAACGGATCCATCACTGTCCAAGTATCCGATTCAGTGTCGAAGACATCGAAGTAATCGGTCGGGACATTCCACCTGCCGCCTGCAATGCGGTAGAATTTCTTACCGACGCCTGCGGCGGCGCAGTACCAGGCCTGCGCGTGGGGTGTGTTATCCTTGCGCGTCCACGTATCCGTTGCGGGATCGTATTCGTCGAAATACCATTCCGTGGTTCCGTCGCCGTTTTGTCCGCCGATGAGATAAATCTTCCCATCCGCGACGGCTGAGCTGTGGTACATACGCGGCGTGAGGAGGAGGGCGCCCTGCGTCCAGGTGTCCGTTGCCGGATCGTAGATGTAATGGTTATCCTGCTTCACATTACTCTGACCCCCGCCCATGACATAGATCTTGCCGTCGACGGCGCCGCATGAAGAGTAGATGCAACCCTCCGGTATCGGGGCTTTGTTTTCCCAGGTATTTGTTGCCGGATCGTAGACGCGCGTGGCAATCGGACTGCCCTGCGAGCCTGAGAGCATATAGATTTTTCCATCGACGGTGGCCATTACCGGAAAGGGATTCGGCGTGGGGCAATCCGCGAGCGATTCCCAGACTTGTGCTTTCGATACGGAAAATGAAAGAAGAAGCGCAGTTAGACTGCATGCGAATTGCAAGGATATGGGCTTCATAATCCAATCCAACCTATTGAACAATCGGTAGTATTAGGCGATAGAAGGATAGTTGTGCAGAGTATCGTCTCGTTCTGCACCGGAGCAGGTCGTATGGAACGCAGCCCCCGTAACAAATCTGTACCAGTAATAGCTTTCGCGATAAATATAACGAATGTATCCGAATTCAAGGAATAGTTTTTCGTATCCTGTTTGATTCGTCCGTATTTATCTGCCGAGGGACGAGAATCAACACCGGAACGCTCCACGGAGGAAAAATATTCTGCTCTCTTGACATTCCATCTACGGTTTGCTATGTTAGCCAAACAGCTAACATAATACAGAGGGAATAATGAAAAGGAATCTATTTGCTGCAGGGTATTGGGATGCCGTCGATGTAACGGGAGCCGTATTGCATACCTTCGCCGTTACCACCCCGCCGGTGCCTGTTGAACGCATCTGCCGGGATCTGAAACTGCGTATTCTGACCGAATCCATGCATCCGCTGCGGGCAAAACTCACGGGACGCGTGATTCACATTTCGCCGATGTCCGAGGCGCGGAGGCGGTTCTACCTGGCGCACGAATTGGGTCATTTTTTGCTGCCGAAGGACTACCACGAATTTTCGATGAACACCTTCGCCTCATGCCTGATTATTCCGCATGCCTGGCTCATGCAGAATCTCCCGGTACGGTCGGTTGCGGCGCTGTCGGATACATTCGGCGTTACCCTGCCGGTCATGACTCTGAGGCTTCGGCATATCGGCGTTGGATCTACTGTCGAAAAGCCATTTTAGGGCATTCGGTATCCGAATCTAACATCTATATTCTGTTGAACTTGTAATACCTGCACAAGCCGGGATTTCGGCGTTGATTCAGGTTAGGATATCTCTGTCCTAAACCGTACTTTTGTAGCCAACAGGATGTTGCAACTGATTGAAGCACCTCAAATCAAGTCTGGCAGTCACTTCACATCGATTCTACAATACATAAAGGAATATTCATGAAACGGATGTTGCTACTAGGCGACGAGGCGATAGCGCAGGGCGCACTGGATGCCGGTCTTTCCGGTGTATATGCGTATCCGGGCACGCCTTCGACCGAAATCACGGAGTATATCCAGCATTCAGCTGAAGCACAGGAGCGCGGTGTGCACTCGCAATGGAGTGCAAACGAGAAAACCGCCATGGAAGCCGCGCTCGGCATGTCGTACGCAGGAAAGCGCGCCATGGCGTGCATGAAACACGTCGGTCTGAACGTCGCCGCGGATGGATTCGTCAATGCCGGTGTCACCGGCGCGAACGGCGGTCTCATTGTGGTTTCCGCCGACGATCCGTCGATGCATTCGTCTCAGAACGAGCAGGACAGCCGGTTTTACGGAAAATTCGCGCTCATCCCGGCAATCGAACCGGCGAACCAGCAGGAATGCTACGATGCTATGTATTACGGCTTCGAATTGTCGGAAAAGTACGGTACCCCTGTATTATTGCGCATTACCACGCGTCTGGCGCACAGCCGGTCGGGCGTCGAAACGAAAGACAAGCTTGCCGAAAACACGCTCACGCTTCCGGGCAACCCCCGCCAGTTCGTGCTTCTCCCGGCTATCGCGAGAAAGAACTACGCTGCGCTTCTCGAAAAGCAGAAATTCTTCAACGAAGAGTCGGAGAATTCGCCGTTCAATTCATATATCGACGGCGAAAACAAGGCGCTCGGGATCATTGCATGCGGCTTGGGATACAACTATCTGATGGAAAACTATCCCGAAGGCTGTCCGTACCCGGTACTTAAAATCGGTCAATATCCGTTGCCGAAGAAGCAGATCAGGAAAATGTTCGACGAATGCGAAACAATTCTTGTGCTCGAAGAGGGCATGCCGTTCGTCGAAGAACAGCTTCGCGGCTTCCTCGATGAAGGCAAGCCGATCTTCGGCCGCCTCGACGGAACCGTGCCGAGAGCGGGCGAATTGAATCCGAACATCGTCGCAAAATCGCTGAAGATGGAAGTGCAAACCGGCGCCAGTGAAACGGAACTCGTCGCCGGACGTCCGCCGAAATTGTGTACCGGCTGCCCGCATATCGATTCGTACAACGCGCTGAACGTCGCGCTGGAAGAATACGGCGAGGGCAGAGTGTTTTCGGATATCGGCTGCTACACGCTCGGCGCATTGCCGCCGTTCAACAGCATCAATTCCTGCGTCGATATGGGCGCCTCCATCACCATGGCGAAAGGCGCGGCGGATGCCGGTCTTATCCCTGCTGTGGCGGTTATCGGCGATTCCACCTTCACGCATTCTGGAATGACCGGACTGCTGGACTGCGTTCACGAAAACACGCCGATGACGCTGATCATCGTCGATAACGGCACTACCGGTATGACCGGCGGGCAGGCGTCGCATGCCACCGGCAGGCTGGACGAAATCGTCGCCGGTCTCGGCGTCGATCCGGAACATCTCCATGTCGTCGAGCCGCTCAAGAAGTACCACGAAGAAAACGTGGAAATCATGAAGAAGGAACTCGCCTACCGCGGCGTGTCCGTCATCATCGAGCGGAGAGAATGCATTCAGACAATCGGGATGTTCACGAAAAAGCAGGAGGCGGCAAAATGAAATCCGATATTATTCTCGCCGGCGTCGGCGGTCAGGGTATTTTGACAATCGCCACCATCATCGGCTATGCGGCGGTTGAACAGGGATTGTATCTGAAACAGAGCGAAGTACACGGCATGAGCCAGCGCGGCGGCGATGTGCAGAGCCACCTCCGCATTTCCGACAAGGAAATCTACTCCGACCTGATTCCCGAAGGCAAAGCCGACTGCATTCTTTCGGTCGAGCCGATGGAAGCGCTGCGGTATCTCTCCTTCCTTGCTCCGGATGGATGGATCATCGCGAACAAAGCGCCGGTGGTGAACATCGACAACTATCCGGAACACGAAAAAATCTGGGCGCGCATCGATTCGCTTCCGCACAGCATTCTAATCGACGGCGAAGGCATCGCCCGTAAAGTCGCCTCTGCAAGGGCAATGAATATCGTCATCCTCGGCGCAGCTTCCGCGCACCTGGGTATGCCGTACGAACTGCTCGAAAAAGGCATCCGGGAAATCTTCGGACGCAAGGGCGAAAAAGTGGTTGAAGGAAATATCGCAGCACTCAAGGCAGGGAAGGAGTATGCCGAAGAAAAGCTGCTGAAAACGGCATAGGTCGATTCAATCGATACACAAACAGGGGCGCTCCGTCACGGGCGCCCCTGCATATTTACAGAGAATCAGGGATAAATGGCTGCGCAGCAATTAATAACAACTTGACTTGCTTCGCGATTGTAACCAAATTTCTGCGGAATCAATCTTACCGTAAACAGTTATCAGCGGCGGTTCATGATGGTCCGATACAAGCTGCTTTCCCTTGCGATGTTACTGGCGCTCGTCCTTCCGGGATGCGACGACGGGCATTCCGCGTACGATTCAGATCCGTATTGGTCAACAGAATGTTGGACGGAATGGCTCGCAGACGATTCTGTACTCATTACGGTGGGATTCACAGAGTTCGATGGATACGGGAATGAGGAAATCCGGACAGGCGAGTTCACACTTTATACCGGCCCATCCAAAGATGGACCGTGGACGAAGATCGATTATCAGGTATGGAGAAGCGAACGTATTGATAATGAGTTCACATATACTCTGAAACCGCCCCGGTCGTCCGAACTCACGTTTTTCTTTGTCAAATCACGGTTTTATGTCGGCTCGGGGTTGGGTGCTGCGTACACGGGACCCCTGGTGGCAACAGCATCGCCACTCATGACACCCGAGAACTGGTGCGTATTGCCTGATCTCACAACCACCGTACCTTTCGGCTCGTTGGGTATCTGGCGTTCAAGGTATATGGCATCTGCGCTTTCTCCGGACGGCGGGCTTCTGTTTATCCAGAACGATATGAACCGGGTGTATGACCTCTCAAACGGCATGGAATTGCGGCGGTACCCGCTCAAATCGAACGAATACGAACAGGGCAGATCGTTCTGGTTCGATTCCGGGATCTATATTCAGGACTATGGATTGACGGTGATACATCCATGGTCGCTCACAAAAAGAATGGAAATCTATGGATGGTATACCTTTCTTCGCGGCGATAGCACGTTTGTTGTAATGGACGATGAGAAGTGGTATACATATAACATTAGAACGGAGAAACTGGACTCAATACCGGCGGAATTTCCCCTGCCGCTAAATAACGCGAGAAAAGTCACCATCGCGCAAAGTCCTTCGGGAGGGTACTACGGCGCAAACGACTGGCTCAATAGCTACAATAACTGGAGGTTGTACGATTCGGGAATGAACGTTGTTCGGAATCTCTCGCCCATCGAAATGGCGGGATTGAATTCCCGGAGAGACGCATGGTTTAATTACCGTTCACGGCTGTATCTCGATATGTACTGGCTTTCAGACGACGCGGTGATGATGAAGACAAACTGGTCGGGCGAGGAGGAATTCTGGTGTTACCGCATTTCGACATCTACGTATTATCAGATAACCGGAAGACGGATGCCACCTGCCTCGATAGACGGCGACTATCGGGTCTTTTACACTCGATGGATGGATGTGAACCCCGTGTACGACCGCAAGAATAACCGCATACTATTTATCTACGATTTGGACAATGCAACGCACGCCGTCCGGGGTTTTCAGTTACCATTCTAAACCGCCACGAGCGGAATAACTGCACTAAAACAAGATCGGCTCCCAACGGGAGCCGCACAGATTGGTGACAAAGTCAAGTCATACAGAATGGATCGGTTAGGTAATACACCTCAGCCCTGCGAACGTGGCACATCCGGCCTTTGCCGGGCAGGGGTCTCGTCCGCCGCGGCGGACTGCCGATCGTCTTCGATCGGCATAAAAGCGTTTAAATTTGCGGATATTGGAATATCCGCAACCCGTCCGTCAATACGGACGGGATAGAGACCCCGGTTTCCGGCGATGCCCGGCGAATGCCGGATGCAGACACCGGACGCAGACGCCCGACCGGGGTGAGGAGGTAAAACGCAACATTCTGTTGCTTCTTATTCAGGGTTGATGTTTGTCAGCAGCTTCAAACGGCTCCCTTTCGGGAGCCGCACTCGTCATATCGCACCAGTACGATACGGAACGATCGTTGGCGAACTTTTATGCTGCGCGAGACAGGCCGCCGCCTGAGCTATTACTGCCTGGGGTTTGATTTGCTGCGCGAGTGTAACTATTCGTCTGCTGAATCGATCATACCGTAAACAGAAATTAAGGTGGTTTATGGAAATTCAAAGTAGACTAATACTAATAGTACTTTTAACGACGCTCGCCTTTTCCGGATGTGACGAAGAATCTCCCGTGTCCGGTCCCGCTCCGGAATGGACTACTTGGATGTGGGCTGAATGGCCGAGCGAAGACTCGGTAGCGATTCATGTCCGAATCGCAGAGGTCTACAGCAGTCAAAGCCAGGATACCCGGAAGGGTGAATTCACTCTGTATCAGGGCACCTCCAAAGATGGACCATGGACGAAGATTGCTGATGAGCTGTGGAAAAGCAAACACATTGACAGGGACTTCACATATACCTTGAAGATGCCCCGGTCATCCGAACTCACTTTTTTCTACGTCGAATCCCGGTTCTACTTGGGTGGCACTCTGGGCGCCGCGTATAATGGACCGTTGATCGCTACAACGCAGCCTCTTATGACACCGGAAAACTGGCAGGTGTTGCCCGATCTGACGACGACTGTACCGGTCGGTTCAACCAACATGTGGAGCTACTCGTATCAGGCATCGGCGCTGTCGCCGGATGGAGCCTTTCTGTTCATCCAGAACGATATGAACAGAGTGTACGAACTTACAAGCGGAAGGGAAATGCGCCGGGGTTCGCTGGCCAGGAATCGTTACGAACAGGGGAGATCCTATTGGTTCGATTCAAGTATTTATATCAATGCCGGATATTTAACTGTGATCGATCCTTTGACATTCGCAGAGAAACTGAAGGTCACTGCGTGGAATACCTTTCTGCGCGGCGATAGTATGTTTATCATGTTACAGAATACGAACTGGTACACCTACAACATCAGGACGCGGAGGCTCGACTCCATCCCGTCTGAATTCCCCGTTCCGAAGAACGATGCCCGGAAGGCCACTATCTCGCAAAGTCCATCCGGGCAGTATTACGGCGCGAACGATTGGGATGGCAGTTATTTTCAGTGGCGATTGTTCGATACCAAGCTAACGTTGTTCCGCAGCCTTTCGCCGGTCAACAAAACGGGGCTTCATTACCGGATGGATGAATCGTTGGAATATGGATTCCCGCTTTTTCTCGATATGTACTGGCTGTCGGACGATGTAGTGATGATGAAAACCCGGTGGTCGGGGGAGGAGGAATTCTGGTGCTACCGCATTTCGACGTCTACGTACTATCAGATAACCGGTAGGCGGATGCCGCCGGCCTCGGTTGACGGCGACTACAGAGATTTCTACGCGCGATGGATGGACGTGAACCCTGTGTACGACCGTGCCCATAACCGGATTCTGTTTATCTACGAGTTAACCGCTTATACTCATGCCGTCCGCGCGTTCCAGTTGCCGTGGTAGATGCGGCTCATAGAAACGGAAGATCCATAAAATATGAGCGGCTCCCTTTCGGGAGCCGCACTCGTCATATCGCACCATGCAGAAGCGTTATTTCGGCATCTTGCCGTTTTCCAGCTCGTTTGCCAAACGTTCTATCTTGTAAATATAGCGAATTGCCTGCAACATTCCTTCGGAATGCACAGAAACCGTACGGTTTCCGAGATCTTCGGCGAAGATAAATTCGCCCGGGAGGCTTTCGATGTTTCCGTCGAACACGAGACCGACGATTTCGCGGTTCTTGTTGATCATCGGACTGCCCGAATTTCCGCCGATAATGTCGTTCGTCGAAACGAAGTTCATCGGGGTGGCAAGGTCGAATTCCGCAGGCGGTTTCTTCCAGATATCGGGGAGTTTCCATTCGTCGCGTCCCGCGAAGCTGAAATACCTGTCGTACAAACCGTAGTACGTAGTGTACGCCGGGGCTTCGGTGCCGTTGTAGTTGTAGCCCTTGACGACGCCGTCGGCGATGCGGAGCGTAAACGTAGCATCGGGTGGAATCGCGGTGCCGTAAATCTCGAAGAGAGCGCGGCCGAGAAGGGCGTTGTTCACTTCGTCGCGCGCCTGGACGCTCATGAACACTTCCTGCGCTTTGCTTCTGCGCGGATAGGCGATTTTCGCGAGTTGGATGAACGGATCGTCCGACTTCATGATCGCATCGGCGCCTGCTGCCACGAGCGCAATATACTTGGCGCTATCGGCGATAATCGTTGACGACATCATTCGGACGGCGGCTTCTTCAGGAGTTTGTCCCTTCAACGCAGCCTGGACGAACGGATCGTCCTTGCCAAGGTAATCGCGGACCATCGCGAGTTGGCGGGTAAGTGTGAGGCGCTCTGCATCCGGCTCGAGTTTGCGCCACTTGGCCATCGATTTCATCAGCATTTCGCCCTTGGAGCCTTTGAACTGTTCCGGACGGTCTGCTTCGGGCTTTGCCATTTCAATGGAAACCTGAACGAGACCGTAGGCGCGGCTGAAATAGCCCGCAACGCCCAGACCGTTCGACCGAAGCGAGAAGAAATCGTTCGAAGCGCTGCTCATCTTTGCGCGGTCTTCGGCAATCTGATCCCACAGGTATCCGTATTCCTTTTCGAGTTTCGGGCTCTTCATGATTTCTGCGCGGAATTTCTTATCGAAATCCTTCCTGCGAGCCATCAGCACGTCGTTACGCAATCCGTCGAGCTGACCCTTGTACGCCTTCTGGCTGTTCGCCATGCTGAAGATCTGGTTGATCGATTCTTCCTTGGTCTCGGGATGAAGTTTCACGAGTTCCTGAAGAACGGCGACCCTATCGTCGAGCATACGGCTGACGATGGGGTAATAATAGTCGCGCATATATTCGAGTTGGGCTGTCGTATTCAGACGGCTGGTGCTGCCGGGGTTTCCGATGACGAAGGTAGGTTCGCCGACGACCGGGCCGTTCTGGCTCCACTTGAAGTAGTGCTTGGTATTGAGCGGTTCGCCTTTTTCATCGTATACACGGAAGAAATTGCAGTCGAGCGTGTAACGCGGATAGGTGAAGTTATCGGGGTCGCCGCCGAAGAAGCCGAGTTCGAGTTCCGGCGAGAACACCAGACGCACGTCGTCGTATCTCTTATAAATGTAAGCCGAGTACTTTCCGCCGTTATAGAACGAGACAATCTGTACGCGGTTCTTTGTTTCTTCTTCCAGCTTTTTCTGGTATTCCTCAATTTTTTTGTCTCGCGCTTCCAGCTTTTCCTTGTCGGTATTGCCGACCATGGCGGCGAGGATTTCCGCGGTAACATCGCGGATCTCGACAAGCTGTTCGACGAACAGGCCGTCGACCTTGCGTTCCTGGTCGCGGGTCATGGCAACAAAACCGACCTGTGTCAGGTTTTCGCCTTCTTTGGAGACTTGTTCCACCGATTCGCGTCCGCAGTGGTGGTTGGTCATCACCAGTCCGTCTTCGCTGACGAAGGAGGCCGAGCAGTAGGTGGCGAACCGGAGCGCCGAAAGGCGTACTTCATCGAGCCATTGATCGGAAGCCGTGAAATTGTAGGCTTCCTGCCAGTATGCTTTTGGTGGATAATCGAAAGTCCACATCTTCCCGCCGTCGAAGCGTTGCGCCTGAATGGTATCCAGGCGGGCGTTGAAGCTGCCGCTTCCGGAATTCGAAACCTGACTGGTGCTGCTGCAGCCGACAATCAGCAGAAACGCTGCGGCGATGGAAAGATGAATAAAGGTGGATCGTTGTAGCAATTGCATAATTCAATCCTATTGGTGAACGTGTTCGTGTTTTCATCCGCAGAGGACAGATAGACATAAAAGATACAAAAATCAGCAAATCAATCCGAACAGCGGAAGAGGGTGTTATTCAATACGCGAAAATGACTTACGGGTTGCGGACAGGCTGAAGAATGTCTGCCGGGAATTGGATATCGGCAGGCACTGTTGATCGACCGAACCGTTTCTTCCTGCGGGCTGATTGTGGAGGGGGTGTTTTTTGACTGGATTCGTATCGGTTCGTCGCGTATGTTTCGCGGGTTCCCGTAACGAAAGGTGTACTATGCTACTGCGTTTTCTTGTGCTTTGTTTTCTTCTGCCTGTCGTTTCCTCGGCGCAAACGGGCAATACAGCCGCTCTGCTTGTTCAGGGATTTACCGCAGAAAACGATACGCTCGACCTCGTCAAGGCGAACAGCGTATTCAAGACACTGCCCGACACCGTGATAGCCCGGGGAACGCCGCTCAAGACAGGATGGAGGTTCGATGTGCCGGTGAACGGACCCGAGAACCTCTATCTGCGAAAGAACGGAAAGCGCGTGTTGCAGTTATTCATCCAACCCGGCGATTCCATAATCGCAAGCAAGGAGCGCGACAGCATTTTCTACGAGGGAAGAGGCAGCGAATGGAACACACTGCGCCAGAAGTACGTCCGCCTTGTATCGTCCGAATATCTGAACGATCATCTGAATAATACTACGTTCGATACCCTTGAAACGGTACTCGATTCAGCGTTGAACGCCGCACAAACCGGCTTGCTGCGGGATCTCGGCGGCAGGGAGATGCCCGGCGAGTATATGAAGCATATTCAGGCGTCGTGGTACTCCCAATGGGCGACGACGCGTTGCATGTATCTCCACAATCGCTATTTCTTCGATCCATCAAATATGAGACTCGTTTCCGGCAGCTTGCTCGGATTCATCGGGAAGATTCCGGAAAACATCCTGTATCCGCCCTATGTTACCCCGTTCGAGCAGTTCTTCGATCTGTTCTACCGTATTTATCTATACGAAACAATGTTCCAGATGCAGAAAAAAATGATCGATCAGGAAGTGTTGCTTCGCACCGCAAAAGCGATTCCGAAGAAACAAACCGGAATCCTCAGGGATAATCTCATGTTGGCCTTTGTCGCTTCGATGGTGGAGGATATGAAAGACTGGCTGAAACCGGTCATTGATTCGGTCATGAAGGATTACCGGGCGATGAGGGGGAACAAAGAGTTGTATGGGACCGCCCGATACCTTGTAAAGAAGAACTCCGCAGGTATAACAAAGTAAACGAAACCTACTTCCGGCAACGTGACGGTCGTTGCCGTGCGAAAAGTGTAAAGTGGGAATTGCACTTCATCCCACGTCTATCGGCTGGCTGATACACCAGGCGTGTGCATTTTCTTGGCCTAAATTATTGGAATATAAGCCGGTAAAGTGTGAGATCGCTTAATCGGTCATTGCGCTACATCCCCAACGCGTGCTGTTCTGCGCATTCCCCACTGCAACTATTCGGTATATCTCAATGTAACTAAACGCTATGCGTGCAGTTCGCGCGTATCGCCCGCACTGTATCGCCGCAATTACAGTGTAACACTAAATATGACACCGCAATTATTGCACTCAAATGAATGAAATATTGATTGTCCTCTTGATTTAGGTGCAATTTCTGTTTACATTGACGACAGATTTGATGCTAACGTGTTGCCCGGTGTGATTATGAAGAAGCTCCTATGTGTTGTGGCGGTGTTCCTGCTTGGAACTGGTGCGGCGTTCTCCGAAAAAGTTGTGATTGTCATGGATTGGCACCTTTCGACTCTGGAATTGCGAGGGATCGGCGAGGCAGAGCAGGTGATGTTCCTCGTAAAAAAGAATGAAATTTCGGAGAAACTACCCGATACGATTATCGTACCGGGCACGAGAACAGCAACCGGCTGGAAATTCAAGTTCGAGGTACGGGGACCGGAAATCCTGAGCGTGCGCTCGAACGACCGCTGGTTCCTCGACGAAGTGTTTGTGCAGCGCGGCGATTCGCTTGTCTTTCAATACGAAAACGGAACGCTGGCGTGCAAAGGGGATGGGAGCTATATCAATAATGCGTATTTAAATCTGCTTCCGCTTTGTCCGCCGGTAACCGGCGCCGGGATCGAGGAGACGACCTATGAAGATCTTGAAGCGTACCTCGACGCCTGCATGGCGAAAGGCATGAGACGCTACAAAACGGAGGTGGACGCTGAAGCGATTCCGCTATTGTTCAGAACCTTTATCCGCAGCATGCTCTATGCCCGGTGGGCGACCCCGCGCGTGGCGTACCTCTGCCGCATGTACTACGTGCAGCAGGTTCGCAGCGTACCGCCTTCAGATCAGTATCTCCGGTTTCTCGGCAGGTTGCCGGGCGATGTATTCGCGCCGCCGTACATGAAGCAGTTCGAAACCTTCAGTTCGCAACTGTTCCAGATCTATCTCGGCGAGGCGTTTTATTCGAGCGGTGCGTCGAAGATCGACGATATCATCATCCAGACTGCCGTTCAGAAAGTCCGGAGCAACCATATCGGCGTTATAAGGGACAATATCATATTGAATTCGGTGCGGTGGCTGCTCGACGCCGACCAGGATGCCGCTGCGCCGATGGTGCGGTACATTCTGGGCGATTTCAAAGCGAATTACACAAATGAAAAGATGCTTGATGCAGCCTTGGCGATGGCTTCTCAGCCGCATCTTCTGGGTATCGGCGACAAGGCGCCCGATTTCGCGGCAAGCGACGTCAACGGCAACAGGGTGACGCTATCGGACCTGAAAGGACAGCCGGTATTGCTGTATTTCTGGGGAACCTGGTGCGACGCGTGCGCCGGGAACCTGGATGATGTGCGCGAACTCGTCGAGAAAACAAAAGAACTCGGAGTGAAGGTTGTTCTGGTCGCGAATGAGTTCGGCGATCTCAGCAGATGGCAGGAGAAGGCGTCCGCGCTCGGAGCCGAGGTGGCGAGTATCGGTCAGTTAGCGGCGAACGATGAAAACATCGCCCGCAGGTACGATGTATCTGAATACCCTTCATCTGTCCTAATCAACAAATACGGGTATGTGATCGCCAACGATCCGTCATTGATCGATGACGAGACGGGCGCAAAACGGATTTCGCAGTTGCTGGAATAGCTTTCCGGACTGAACAAAGAGGGAGTCTACTTCGCTCCTTGAACAAACATATGCAGTAATTTCGTGTTTTCGCGCAGATAGGTTATCGTCTCTGTCCATTCATCGATGCGCGGAATGATGAATGCGCTTTTAACGCAGTTTCCCCCTGTCGTACACGAAGGATCGCAGACAAGGCTTCCATCGATAACCTGCGGCAGGCACTGATCGTCGGCGCAGTCAATCGGGGTACATTGCATTTGATCGATGGAAGATGCAACCGGCAGGTAGAGCATCTGATTCCCGTCCTCGGCATATCCGCTCGACAGTTGAAACGCCTGATGCACCCGCTGTCCGTTTTGGATGGCGAAGGCAGAGAACACTGCGTAGAAGCCGAACCCCGGATTCCCGATAATATTTACCGCCGGTTCGTATTTCCAGTCGGTCCAATGCATTTCGAATGCCGCTGCAATCTTTGCCGCATCCGCAACGATTGAGATTGAGTCGTTTTCGAATAACTGCGCAACGGCGATGCCTTCGCGAGGCTGACACATCAGGGAATTCGCTGCGGAAACGAGAAGCCCCGCAGCAGTCAGGAAGTACACTACAAATCGTCGCATAGGTAAAACCATTCATTCTTTGGAAGATTCATCATAGCGCTGCGAAAATATCACCTGCAGCGGAACGAATCAAGCCGATACCGGAGGACGCTCTTCCTGATACCCCAGTGTGCAACTCTTGCAAGCGATTGAGCCAAACGGAGCTTTTTTCATTGCCATAACCGATGAAACCAACTATATTTTGCTGTTGTTTTGAAACAATCGGCACACACTTAGAGGCAGAAATGAAACTTCCGGTAATCAGCGCATTGACGGCGCTCTGTTTGTTGACGGCAACGGCATCGGCGCAGGATAACGGTCCCCGCTACGCCGAGTACTGGCAAAGCTATAGGAATGTGGAAATCAAGTATCCCGCCGGATACCCTTCGACAACAGCCGTCGATCCGGGGTGGGAATACGAAATTGAGGCCGTCTCGATGCCAGTGCAGCACCGCGAATGCACGAATCCATACCGCGAATGCACGAATCCCTATCCCGCCACCGGCGTTTGGGACAAGCGGAACAACAGCATGGAAAACTCGACGTACAAAAACTGGGGCGGAACCAAAGACGGCTATAGCTGCGACAGGTTCCTCACCAAACCCTGCGCGCCGTCGAAGGTTTGCGTAAAACCCGCATCGGCCCCCGAAGCTCCTGTAACCTTTTCTGCCGGAACGGCGTCTGATCTATATCTTGCCAATGCGGCGTTGATTGACGATCTCAAAAGTATGTATTGCTTGCCCTCGCACATCATTTACAGGCTTCGCAGCCGGAACGACGCAGCCTATCAGCGGTTGCAGGCGGGCGGCTCCCCGGCGATGCCGGCGGCGAATCTGGAGCGAGTGACGCTTTCCGGTTTGCGCGACGAGCTCCTTAAATTGCGCGCAACCTGCATCGACGGAAAAGTCCGGTAACCGGCATACCGGTAATAAACGGAACTTTTCGCTGGATTTTGACGTATCAGAAAGAAATTCCAGGTTTTCCCGCTGGAAGCGCCAGAATCTCCCGTTTGAGATTATCGATTTTTCTCGTATATTCCGGCAATGGAAGTGAAGTGATAATTCGACCTTGTAAAGGCGGTGTTTTATGATAAATGGTACAAAGCGGTTTTTTGCGGTAGTCTTGATGGCTGTTGCACTCCTGCCTGCAGGAATGTTCGGACAGACGTTCAACGTCAGTTCAACGAGCGTTTCCGAACAAGGTGTCCCGAACTCATGGTTCGAAGCGCATACCGACGTTGCGAACCTGACCATGCAGACGCTGAAGATAGACATCGAGTTCACTCAAAATACGCTTCCGGCGGATTGGGAATTCACATTCTGTCTGGCTAACTGCTTTGCGCCCGGCGTGCTCAAGGTTACCGATGAGTTGGAACCCGGCGCAACCGTTCCTCTGAAACTCACTGTCACGACCGGCGCATCCAACGGAAGCGGCATCGTCGTTGCAACGCTGAAGAATCACAGCAACCCGTCCGAATCGGTCACTATTACATTCAACCTTTCGGCGGCTTCAAGCGGAATCAATTCCATCATTCCCCCGAAGCAACTGACGCTTTCACAGAACTATCCAAATCCGGTTAGCATGGGCGGAGCGGCCGTGACTACGATCGGTTATTCTGTGCCCCGCGCCTCTCAAGTGACGATGAAGGTGTTCAATCTGCTCGGCAGGGAAGTGCGCACGCTCGTGAACGAAGCCCGCCAGCCGGGGTCGTACAATGCAATTTGGGACGGCAAGGATTACGACGGAAACATCGTGCCCCCGGGCGTATATGTCTATAAGATTTCGAGCGGAAAAAACACCCTCACCAAGAGGATGCTGATTACCCGCTAATTGCGATATGCATGTTTTCTCGGGGGCGTCCGCACAAGGCTGACGCCCCTGTTTATTTCACACACATCCGGCAATACGTCGCAGCGAGGAGCCATGAATCGTACATTCCTGCTTTTGTTGATCTCCATCCTTCCGGTGATTTCGATGCCTTTTCGGTTGGATGCTCAGATACTGAGTATATCGAACAAATTTGTAACCGCCGGCGGGAGAGCCGATGAAGAGTGGATCGAAGCGAAAACCGAAGTGACGAACCTTACCGCTCGGACCGTCTACGTCATCGTTGATGTCGATACAATGGCTATCCCCGAACCCTGGGAGTATTCGATGTGTCTCAATCAGTGCATCAATGATGGCGGGCTGCACTGGGACGACCAACTGGCGGGAGATCAGACCTACGAAATGCACGTGATTATCCTCCCAAAAAATGTCGACGGAGTTGGCGAGATTTCCGTTTCAATCACGAATAAAAATGACGATCTCGATAAACAGCGCATCCATTTTACTATCAACGTATCGAAAGTCGGTATCCCGCCGCTCCCGGCTATCGAAATGTTCGCGTTGCAGCAGGCGTATCCCAATCCGTTTTTCGCGGCGCGTTCGCCCGAAGTTGTGTTCAACTTCACAAGCGCAGCGGCTGCCGAGGTTACGCTGGAGATTTTCGATTTCGCAGGAAGAACTTCGGCAACATTACGCACAGCCGCCATACCGGGCAGTATAACGTCGGTTGCATGGAACGGCTTGCTCGCCGATGGCTCCACCGCCCCTGCGGGACTCTATTTCTACCGTCTCACGGCAAACGGTGTTAGTAGTACAAAGCGGTTCCTGCTCGTCCGGTAAGTGTTGGGCATTTCTTTTTGACTGCCTTTTTTTACCGAATCGGTGTATATTTCGTTGCTTTGTATTCGTACCGATTAGAATGAATGGATGAACCCCTCGCTTATGAACATGTTCTCTCGATATTCGATTCTGGGATTGACTGCCTTTGTCCTGCTTTCAGGCTGTTCCGTGATGTTTCAACAGCCCGGCGGCGGCCGGGCAATGATGCCCGGCGGGGACCGGGCAATAATGCCCGGCGGGGACCCGTC
>CAYPBB010000031.1:43909-55737 GCA_964408855.1 uncultured Ectothiorhodospiraceae bacterium | reverse complement strand
CCTGCCCGATGAAAAACTCGCTCATATTTATGCCGGCATGGCATTCATCAAGGACTTGTATGCCGGCAATCCCATAAAATACGAACTTGCCCTGGATTCTCTCATGCGCGCGAACGACACCGATACTCTTACGGTGCGCCGTTCCTTCGAGGAGCTTTCAAAAGACCCCGAAGAATTGGATAAGGTATACACCGAGGCGTTGAACATTCTCGATGCAAAGGCGAAAACCGACTCTGCGTCCATGAAACAGCGTCCGGTATTCAGGTAATCGGGATTAGTCGCCCCTACTGTCCTTCCTCCCTCGTAAGACCGAATTTTTTCAACTTGGTGTAGAGATGGCTGCGCTGAAGATCGATCATCTCGGCTGTTTTACTGATATTCCAATCGTACCGTTCAAGCTGCTTTTCGAGGAACATCCGTTCAGAAAGATCCTTGAATTCCTGGAATGACATTTCACCGGAAAAAATCGACGATGCCTCGCTGTTCGTCCCGGATACATATTGCTGAACGTCTGCAATGGTTATCGTCTCCGGAACGAGAATTGCGAGTCGTTCGATGGCGTTTCTCAACTCGCGGATATTGCCGGGCCAGGACATATTGCTCAGCGCCGAGACTGCCGCTTGTTCGATCTGCCTGAAAGGAATTTTATTCCGCGAACAGACCTGCTGGAGGAAAAATGCGACAAGAAGAGGAATATCCTCGCGCCTCTCGCGTAGCGGCGGAACATGGATGGGAATGACATTCAGCCGGTGGAATAAATCCTCGCGGAACCTGCCTTCTTTTATTTCGACCGGAAGGTTCTTGTTGGTTGCCGCAATGACTCGCACATCCACCTTGATCTTCCTGCTGCCTCCGACTCGTTCGAACGTCCCCTCTTCCAGAACACGCAGCACCTTTGCCTGAGCTTCGAGGCTCATATCTCCTATTTCGTCGAGGAGCAATGTGCCTCCGTCGGCGGCTTCGAACTTCCCGATACGTTGCGCGGTGGCGCCGGTAAACGATCCCTTCTCGTGCCCGAACAATTCCGATTCGATCAACTCTTTCGGGATCGCCGCGCAATTGACTTCGACAAGCGCTTTTCCGTTCCTCCTGCTGTTGCGGTGTACCGCCTTTGCGATCAGTTCCTTGCCGCTTCCGTTTTCGCCGGTGATAAGCACGTATGCCTCCGTCGGAGCGACGCGCTGCACCGTCGACAGCAGGTCGTTGATGACTTTCGAACGCCCGACAATTGCTTCGGCGGACTCGATCTCTTTCCGCATCTCCCTGTTTTCACGCAACAACGCCGTTTGCTGGAGCGCATTTCTTATCGTTATCAGAATCTTTTCACGGTCCGGCGGCTTCGAAAGAAAATCGAATGCGCCGCGCTTTGTGGCCTCAACGGCGGTTTCAATCGTGCCGTGACCAGTAAGGATGATCACCGGGAGGGTTGTATCCATTTTTCGGATGCGATCGAGTACTTCGAGGCCGTCCATGCCGGGCATTTTAATATCGAGGAGCATCGCGCCCGGCGTCAATCCCTGAACCCGCTCGAGCGCCTCCGGTCCGTTGCTGCAAAGAACAACGTCGTACCCCTCGAATTCCAGAGTCATTTTCATGATGTCGAGGATGCTCCGTTCATCGTCGACGACGAGGATCGTATTATTTTCCATAGTGATTCGAGTGTTCCGGTGAATTGTCCTGAAAATACTCCGAAGGTCTTCGGCTTTCTCCATTCAGGAGCGCCGCGCCGAATGCGCGTCCTCTGGCGTTCGCATCGATATCGCGCTCGTCGTATGCGCCTTCAAGTTTAAAGAACTTTTCGCCCATTTCAATCATCTCGCCTGAGGCGGCGGTGAGGAATTCCGAATGGAACCGGTATTGGAGCCACGCCGAACCGAAAAAATGCGGCAGCTTATCGCGGTCGCTCCCATCCTTACCGTTGTCATACAGCCGTGACGGCAAATTCATCAACCGCTTCCGGAATTCCTCCTCGCTCTCTGTCGAGACGGGAACGCGAATAACCCATCCGAGCAGCGGCAAATACGCAGGGAAGGAATGGTATGGAAGCGTCGCCGCAGCCGCAGCGAACAGCGCTTCGTCGATATTTCCATCGGCTAAGAATACAGCATGGTCCCAGATAATATTGATGCGCTCGCGATGCGCCTCCGCGCTAACCGGCAGCGGCGGTAATTGTACGATGAATGCGCGCAGATCATAGGTTCGAACGACTACAGACGGAAGAAAGAAATTCCGGACCGATGTCCAGATCTCCTCGCTCAACGACTGTGCGTAAACAGTACGTGTACCCGTCCCTGTTACGATTACGAAAAACAATGCCGCGAGGAACAAGCTTCGATATTTCCTTCTCCTTGTCACGCTGGAAAATACAGATTCCTTCGATACTGAACAGATAGAATGTAAGAAAACAAAAGCGGCCGCAGAATTGCAGCCGCTTACGTATGCTTCTTTCAGTAGGATTACTTCTGGAGAATCATCTTTCCTCTGCGCGAGCCAATCGGCGTTTGCAGTTCATAGAAGTAGATACCTGAATTTAAATTGCCTTCCGCATTAAAGGTCACAGAGTGGGTTCCAGCAGTTTGTACTTCATCGACCATTATTTGGACCAGTTCTCCGGTGCTTGAGTACACGCGCAGCGATACCGGCACATCTTCAGCAATCGAATACACGATTGTCGTCGACGGGTTGAATGGATTTGGAAGACTACCAGTACTATATTCAATTATATCGTCTCAACCTCACACCTGTATCACCCCGGGATTGAACGGAGGTATATGCGGATTGCAGTTGGCAACGGCAATACAGTGCGATACCACCGCCCGCGTTTCCCTCGGATCGATAATATCGTCTACCCATAAACGGGCGGCAGCATAGTAGGGACTCATTTGTTCTGTATATCTATCCTGTATGGATTTCAACAGCTTTTGCTGTTCTTCTTCGGATATATGATCGTGTCCCTTTTTCATTCGTCCCAATTGAATTTCCAGCAACGTCTTGCTTGCCTGCTCCCCACCCATCACGGCGATCTGAGCGGAATGCCACGCGAAAATGAAGCGCGGATCGTAGGCCTTTCCGCACATTGCATAATTGCCCGCGCCGTAACTGTTCCCTGTGATGATCGTTATCTTCGGCACGACGCTGTTGGCGACGGCGTTGACCATCTTCGCCCCATCCTTGATAATGCCTCCATGCTCGGCGCGGCTGCCGACCATGAATCCTGTCACATCCTGGAGGAACAAGAGCGGGATTTTCTTCTGGTTACAGTTCATGATAAACCGCGCCGCTTTGTCCGCGCTTTCGGAATATATCACGCCGCCGATCTGCATCTCCCCTTTCCCGCTTTTGACAATCGTCCGCTGATTGGCGACGACGCCGACAGCCCACCCGTCGATGCGCGCATATCCGCAAATCACGGTTTTACCGTATTGCGCTTTATACTCGATAAACTCTCCTTCGTCGAGAATGCAATCGAGAATGTCGTAGGTGTTGTACGGTTTATTTCTATCCCTGGGAAGAATACCGAGTAAATCTTCCGCGCTGCGTTTGGGCGGTTTCGGAGTACTACGGGAAAAGCCTGCATTGCCTGCATCGCCAAGCGACCCAACAATGCCGCGGATAGCCGAAAGACACGACGGATCGTCGGGCATTTTGTAGTCCGTCACCCCGCTGATCTCGGAATGAACCGAAGCTCCGCCAAGCCGTTCGTTATCGATCTCCTCGCCGATTGCCGCTTTCACCAGATGCGAGCCCGCGAGAAACACCGAACCCGTGCCTTCGACAATCATCGCTTCGTCGCTCATGATCGGCAGGTACGCGCCGCCCGCAACACAATGTCCCATGATGGCTGAAATCTGCGGGATGCCCATGGCAGACATCACAGCGTTGTTCCTGAAGATCCGGCCGAAGTGCTCCTTATCCGGGAATATCTCGTCCTGCATCGGCAAAAACACGCCCGCCGAATCGACGAGATAGATGATGGGGATACGGTTTTCCATCGCGATTTCCTGTGCCCGCAGGTTTTTCTTCGCGGTAATGGGAAACCATGCCCCCGCTTTTACCGTTGCGTCGTTGGCGACAATCATGCATTGCCGTCCCTCGACGACCCCGATCCCGGCAACGGTACCCGCACTAGGCGCTCCTCCGTATTCTTCGTACATACCGTGAGCAGTGAACGCGCCGATTTCCAGAAACGGCGTTCCATCATCGAGCAGCGCGGCGATACGCTCTCGGGCGGTCATTTTATTCCGTTCCTTGTGTCTGGCTATCGCATTCTCGCCGCCACCAAGCATGATTTTTTTTCTTCGCGCCTGGAGGATGCGGAGTTCGTTTTTATGGTGATCCTCGTTTTCGAGGAATAGACGCGATGATGCAGCGCTGTCGTTTTTCTGCATGGCCGGCACTCGAATGGAATGATGAAACATTGCTTTAAAATACGCAGCCGATCTCTGTCCGGCAAAAATCGGACTTTTTATATCCGATACATCACACCCGGGCATTGTTTCATAAGCGGTCTCGATGGTTTTTCCGTACAGTTCAGCCTGTTATATTTATTGCAACATCAACCGCGCGTACCAATGCAGCCTCTTCTCGACGTCCAACATCTGACCACAGTTTTCAAGACCGGCGAAGGTATCGCGCCCGTCGTACAGAACGTCTCGTTTCCGGTGCGAAACGGCGAACTACTCGGCATTGTCGGTGAATCCGGATCGGGAAAAACCGTCACCGCCCTCTCGATTATCCGTCTAATACGAAGACCCGGCCAGATTACCGGCGGACGAGTGTTGTTCAGGGGAACGGATCTGTTGAAGGTTTCCTCCCGTGAAATGCAATCGATACGCGGCAGACAGATTGCGATGGTATCGCAGGAACCGATGACCTCGCTCAATCCCGTCTTTACCATTGGAAATCAGATCGAAGAGATGTATCGCGTACATCTTGGACTTCCAAAAAGCGAGATACGTCAAAGGATTGTGGAGTTATTCAGGATGACGGGGATCCCCGATCCGCTTCGCACCATGAAGTGCTACCCGCATGAGCTGAGCGGCGGATTACGTCAACGTGCGTTGATCGCCATGGCGCTTGCATGCTCCCCCTCGCTCCTGATCGCCGACGAACCAACCACCGCTCTCGATGTCACTGTTCAAACGCAAATTCTGAGACTTTTGAACAGCCTTCGCGAAGAGCTTGGGATGGGAGTGATACTGATATCGCACGATCTATCGGTTGTCGCTGAAATCTGTGACACCATCGCCGTGATGTACGCATCCGAGATCATCGAGTACGGATCGTTAAAAGATGTATTCCTCACGCCCAAACATCCGTATATGCTCGGTCTCCTCAAATCCCTTCCCTACTTCCACTCCCCGGGCGACCGGTTGAAAGTCCTTCCCGGACAGGTGCCGAAACCGACCAATTATCCGGCGGGATGCCATTTCGCGAGCCGCTGTTCCTATGCTACCGAACGGTGTATCAGACTGAAGCCGCCTCTGGCCCCGGTTGAAGGATCCCATCTCAGCGCATGCTGGCATCATGACCGTCTCGATACCAACGATGTCGGCTTTTCTGGAATTCCACGCAAGAATATATCGCCCGGTTCGTGACGATCATCCGGTTCTGGTGTTCTATAGCAGAGCAGAAATCTGCTGATTGATTCATTAATCCTGTTACCGCTATGAACAAACACTTCACGCTTTTTGTCGTGTGTATCGCGCTTTCCTTCACCGGCACAGCCCAACAGCACGATACGCAGGGAGAGATTCGATTGCCGGCCGAATCATTAGTCTATCCTATAAATGGATACGTTTCGGCACATACGTTTGCCAAAACCGCGACAGCCGCGCGAGACTTCGCGGCGCAGCATCCAGACTGGCGATTTCATGTTATTTCTTCGACCGGCGCTACCCCGCCGCATCGGGCATGGGGCAAAGGTATACAAATAAACGGGTATACAACTGTAGATAATGACAATGCGGAAGCCGCCGGATTGCAATTCATCGACGAGTACCGCGATCTGCTTCAAGCAGATCCCGCATCGCTAAAACTCCAATATGCGGCGAAGGCAAACAACACGTTCTACGTTCGCTACCTTCAACAATATCAAGGACTTGATGTATTATTTTCCGGAGTCGATCTGCGAATAACGCCGCGAGGCAACGTCGTACTCTTCGGTTCGGACTACCAGCCAAACATCAACGTACAGGTTCATCCGGGGATACCGGTCGACGAAGCCAAAACAGCGGCTCAGAGCGGTCTCGATCCTCTGCCGGGAAACGGCGCCGTCTTGGGCGGTGAATTGTATATACTGCCCGTACGTTCAAGCAATGCAACAACGTACCATCTTGTATACAGGTTCACCGTTGTCTGCGGTTGGAACAAACGATTCGATACGTTCGTCGACGCCCATACCGGTACTGTACTCTGGCGGAAGAATACTATTCACAGCTTGATGAAGAACGACGAGACGATTCTTTCAGCCGCCTCGACAACCGCAACAATTCAGGTAATGACCATGGTACATAACCCGGATCATTTACAGCCTGAGGTGGAAGTCCCCTGTCCGTATGTCCAAATCACATTCAACGGGAATACCTTTACCACCGACGCCAACGGAATATGTACCATCGATTTCGGCGCCGGTGCGGCAGGAGCCGCAGAAATTCATCTCGATGGCATCTATGCAAATACCAATAGAATGGATAATCTCATGCCGGACGCGGAAGCGAAGATACAAATATTCATTGTCCCCGGCGGCTCGTACCGTGCAGTGTTCAGCGACTCCAACTCCGTGAGAGCCGAGCGCAATAGTTATTATCACGTGACTCGCGTAAGCCGCTGGGTACGCGGCATCGATACATCAAAGTATCTTTCCAAAGTGGATGATCCGATGCTTGTGTTTGTGAATATCCGCGAAGTAGACTGCAACGCGTTCTGGGACGGAACTGCAATCGTAACCATGGAAGAATCCCAGAGCTGCAGAAACACCGGCGCCATGCCGTCGGTTCTCTACCATGAATACGGTCATGCGATTGACGAATTCCTTTATACGGCCCTAACGGGCGATAATATCACCAACAGAGCGATCGAGGAGGCAAATGCCGATATCGTTTCGGCGTTTATCCTGGACGATCCAAAAATCGGGACCGGATTTTTCAAAGATGACGACAGCAGATTTCTGCGCACATGCGATAACGATTTGCGTTATCCGGAAGACCGCACCGGCGAATCCCATGACGATGGGATGATTCTTAGCGGCGCCATCTGGGATGTGCGCAAGTCGCTGGGTATGGAAACCACATCGCGACTGGCGCATTTTGCGAAGTACGGAGTCGCAAACGATCAAAACCTGGGCATCGCCATGACAGAGTTTTTCCTCGATTTCCTCCTTGCCGACGACGACGACGCAGATTTGAGCAATGGGACCCCGCACTCATCGGTCATTATACCGGCGTTCGCGCGGCATGGAATTCCGGCCTGCGGGATGAAGATAACACACCCTGAAATCTTAGAAAGCCAGCCGGCGAATTCTCCGCTGGCGATCAACGGGATGGCGTTCATTGATAGAGACGATTCGCAGCAATATTTCTACCCAGCGCAAATCATCCTGCATTATTCAATCGACAACTGGGCAACCGAATCTTCGGTGAATCTTCCGTACGACCGGAATACGACGGAATTCCGCGGAGAGGTTCCCGGGCAGCCCGAAGGTGCAGTGATGAGATATTATTTCGAAGCGGTGAACAACTACGGAACCTCCACCATCCATCCCCTGCACCCGCATGAAGCAAGCTACATTGCGCTATTCGGGTACACGTCGATTTATTCCAACACGATGGAGAAAAACGACTATTGGACAGTGAGCGGAAACGCATCGAATGGACTCTGGGAACGGGTCGTGCCTGTCGGAACCTATGTTGCTTGGATCGGAGAACCGCCTGCAGTTGACTGGGTACAGCCAAACGAAGACCATACGCCGGGCACAACGGGTAGACGCTGCTGGGTTACCGGAAACACCCCGCGAGATATGGAACCCTACCAGGCGCTCGCGTATAACGACGTTAACGATGGATCGACCATCCTCACGACGACCGCATACGATATTTCTACATGCGAGAATCCCACATTGAGATTCTTCCGGTGGTTCAGCAACGATGCGATGTTCAGAGTTTCGGAAGATAGTTGGAATGTGCAGGTCTCGGGAGACGGCGGGACCTCCTGGGTCGATATCGAACTGACAAAGCAGCCGATAGCGGCATGGATTCCAAGAGTATTCCCGCTGAACGATTACATCCCGCATTCAAATTCCGTCATGATTAGATTCCTGGCTGAAGACATACAGAGTAATACCATCGTCGAAGCAGCCGTCGATGATTTTCAGATTCTCGATCATCATGGAATCACAGCCGTAAACAAACCGGCTCCGGTAAGCGAACTCGCGCTTTCCCAGAATTATCCGAATCCTGCAAGCGGGATAACGACGTTCACATATTCCCTTCCCGAACAGGAGCAGGCAGTACTCAAAGTGTACGATCTACTCGGTAATGAATCTGCGGTGATAGCGTCTCGGGAGTGCGGACAAGGCAGCCATCTGGTTGCACTTGATGCAGGAAGGCTCGCCGATGGAATGTATATCTGTAAATTGATCACGCCTCGCGGCATAGTGAGCCGAACGTTTATCGTCAGGAAATGAAGCCTGGGCATTCGATTTGAAAGGGCGTCCTCGTGATGCCCTTTCGATTATTCTGCCATTACCATCCAGTTTTCGCAGATTTTTTCGCAAGGTACATAGCGTTTATGAAACCGAACAGCTTCATTCGTTGTCTTTAATTGAAGCCGGATCTGAACGTAAAAATATTCCTGCCTGGTAACAATTTTGCGTCGCCGGTGTTCTTAGTATTAGCTACATTGCATTACGCTGATTGAATCGCTGTATCACTGACATAAAGACCGATGAAGAGCTTTCTTACCCTCGCTGCGCTTGCGCTGTTCTCTCTTACAGGCATAGCTCAAACAATTGAACCCGACGGTACGGTCCGCCTCCCCGAAGAACTTGCCGTATACCGATCCGCCGGCTTTACCTCTGCCCAAACCCTCGCGAAAGCGAACGCACCGGGAGCGTCGTTTGCCAAAGCGAATCCTGACTGGAAGTTTCACTTTGCCAATCAAACAGCTCCGCCGCACCGGGCTTGGGGCAAAGGGATACAAATCGTCGGATTCCCGGCGGTACACATGTTGAATGCCGAATCCGCTGCGAGGACATTCATATCGGACAATCGCGGCATTCTGCAGGCTGATCCGGCTTCGTTACGATTGCTCTACGCAAGAATGGCAAACAATAAGGCCTATGTCCGGTTTATCCAGCAATTCAACGGTATCGATGTGTTATTTGCAACCATCGATCTTCGGATTTCCTCCGGCGGGAAGGTCTTCCTGTTCGGCTCCGACTACCAACCGAACATCTCCGTTCAGACCGTCCCCAGGCTCGGCGTAGATGCAGCCAAGGAATTCGCGAAGGTGGGTCTCGAGTACAAGCCCGGAACTGCGCACATCGCCGACGGAACCCTTTATATCCTCCCCGTGAAAAAGAATACGACAACGACATACCACCTGGTCTATCACTTTCTGGTTTCCCAAAGCGACAATGAAATTTGGGACACCTATGTCGATGCAAACGATGGCGCCGTGCTTTGGAGAAGAAACACGGTGCTTCATTTCCATGAAGGCGGGAAGCACGTCGACGCGAAGGCAAATGTGGTAACGGGCAGGATATTCGTAAAAGTCTTCAATCCGAACCCAGCGGTGCCTGAAGAAGTTGTGCCCTGTCCTTATGTCACGATCAAGTTTAACGGGCAGCCGGTGACGACGGATGCGAACGGTGTCTTTACGTACGATTTGGGTAGCGCCACCTCGGCAACCGGCGTCGTAAAACTCGTCGGTCCATATGCGCAGTCGATACGGCAGGATGTGACCGACCCGAACGATCAGGCGATGGCGCCGGTTCCAGTAACGATGGGACAGGAAACAAGCGTCTACTTCGACGAATCGAACTCTACCTCCGCCGAACGAAACGGGTTCTATCATACCACCATTGTCAGCCGGTGGATCCGAGGAATCGACGCGTCGGATTATCTGGTTGATCTCGACAATCCGATGATGGTGAATGTCAACTATTCCCAGGAATCCTGCAATGCAAACTGGGACGGAACAGCGATCAACTTTTACCGCGAATCGAACGGCTGCCGCAACACTGCAACGCTTGCATCCGTGATCTATCACGAGTACGGACATGCCATCAACTCCTATTTCTACCAGGCGTTGATGGGTCAACGCACATATAATGGCGCAATCGAAGAAGGAAACGCAGATATTACCGCAGCGATGTTGCTCGACGATCCGCGCATTGGACTGGGCATGTATAAAAACGGCGGCGACGGTCTGCTACGTAATTGCGATAACACGAACCGCTTTCCCGACGATTTCAGCGGACAGATCCATAACGACGGCATGATACTCACCGGAGCGGTCTGGGATACGCGAAAAGCGATCGGTCTCGAAAGAACAAGGTTTCTGTCGCATTATGTGAAATACGGAACCCCTGACAGCCAGAATTTCGGCATTGCCCTCGCCGATTATTTCATCGAGTTCCTTGCCGCCGACGATGACGACAACGATCTCAGCAACGGAACGCCTAATTCTCAGGCCATTATTGAAGCGTTCCGTAAACACGGCATCCCAGCCTCCGGCATTACGATAACGCACACCGACGTTTCAGCGATTCAACCTGCCGGCGCCCAGGCGCAGATCGAAGGGTATGCTGAGATGGGCATGGAAATCGCTCCCGAAAAACTCTATGTTAACCGGGTGTATATCCACTACTCCACCGATAACTGGACAACTACTACCAGCCAGGAAATCGGATTCGATCGTTTCACCAGCCGGTTTTTGGGCGTCGTCCCTGCTCAACCGGAGGGCACGATCCTGCGGTATTATCTTGAAGCTGTCGATAATGTCGGCTCGTCATTCTATTCTCCAGCTCCTGTCCCTTCAGGGTGTTATGCAATCCTGTACGGATTCACCGAGAAATATGCCACCGCGATGGAGAAATCCGATAATTGGACCGTCAGCGGCGACGCATCCACCGGAATCTGGGTCCGCGAAGAGCCTGTCGGCACATATAATGCCATGTACGGCGTACCACCAGACGTACCATATGTACAGCCCGACGACGACCATTCGCCTGCCCAGGCGGAGACGTTCTGCTGGGTCACGGGTAACACACCGCCGGATCAGGATATGTTTACGCTCATGTCCGCTGAAGATATCGATGACGGCGCCACTATCCTGACGACACAGTCCTACGATCTTACCGGAATGATCAATCCGACGGTTCGATACTACCGATGGTACACCAACAATGCCGGTCAATCGCCTAATATGGACGACTGGGCAGTCAGCGTTTCCAGCGACGGAGGCACAAGCTGGACTGAACTTGAACGCACATCCGAATCCATCGCCAACTGGACACCCCGTATCTTTGCGTTGAAACAATTTATCACGCCGACGAGCGCTGTCATGTTCAGATTTACCGCCGAAGATGCCGAACCCGGTTCGCTTGTCGAAGCCGCGCTCGACGATTTCCAGATTCTCGATCATAACGGAACCGTCGATGTCGAGCAACCGATTGGAATTATGGGATACGCCCTCGAACAAAACTATCCGAATCCCTTCAACCCTGTCACGAACATCCGGTTCGTACTGCCGGCTCGCCAGTGGGCGCAGATGAAGATATATAACGCTCTTGGAACGGAGGTCGCCACGCCTATCTCAGGGTCCTT
>CAYPBB010000031.1:34396-43899 GCA_964408855.1 uncultured Ectothiorhodospiraceae bacterium | reverse complement strand
GAAGCGGGTACGCATACCGTACAGTTCGATGCATCCGCGCTCCCTTCCGGAGTGTATACCTACAGTTTGTATACCCGCACCGGGACGCTCAGCAGGCAGATGGTTATTTCGAAATAACTCGGCTTTTTACCAGAGTACAAAAAGGGCGTCCGTTTGAAGCGGACGCCCTTTCCATTGCAATCGACGTACAACTAGTGGTATTATACTTTCAAACTTTCCATGAACGCATTGGCGGTCATGTTCTGGCAGGAGAACACTATATCCTTTATCGCCTTCTGACGATCGGCAGAAAGCAACCTTTCAGATAGAGCCTTGAACTTGTTGTCCAAGTCTTCCATCGTCATCGGTTCGCGCGGATCGCCCTTCGGGTACTCGAGATACTCTTCGAACATCCGTCCGTCCTTTGTTTTCACTTTCACTCTCGACGGTTGCTTTGCCGGGAACATCGCTTCGAATTCCTTCGAGGCTTCTCCTTTTATCCGGTCGATTACTTCCCAGATGCGCGGGTCTTTCAACTTCTCATCGCTGAAGGAAGCTGTAGTAATTTTACGGTCGACAATCGCGGCGGCAATACAATACGGCAGCGAATGGTCGGCTGTTTCGCGCGACTCCGGACGGTATTTGTGCGGATCGAATAGAATATCGCATGCGCGCGCAATGGTCGTCACCGTTACTTCCTCGACCTGATCATACGGAATGTCGTTGCCGACAATCGTTTTCAGTGTAGCGGTGATGTGCGTGTGCGTAAGAGCCTCGGTCGGGAATGCCTTCATACTACACTCAAGAATTTTGTACTTCCCGCCTAGACCGCCTACGAGCGCATCGATATCCCATTCGGGTCCGAACACATCCATGAAACCTTCTTTCCCTTCGAACACCGCTTCGGTGCCCGAATATCCTTTTTGCGCCATCAATGCGGCGAATACCCCTGTCTGCGTCGCCATCGGGTCCACGGTATTCTTCATCATCGTCAACTTGCCTGCGGTCGGACATCCGATGGTGTGGTTATGACATCCGTTGATCCCGATTGCGTTGACCATCTGGTCTACGGTAAGTCCGAGCACTTTGCCCGCGACAATCGGAGAAACGAACTGCGTCAGCGTTGCATGATGCCATTTCCGTTCGCGTACGCCCGGTTTGGCGAATTCGCATAACCGCTGTTCAAACTCGTATGCCAGCACGATTGCGGTGATCACATCTTTCATCGGCGCGCCTGTAAGCTCGCCGGCAGACAACGCCGCAGGGATAATATCGGACGGGTGCGAAGGATCTTCTTTCCAGTAGATATCGTTAAAATCGAGCGCGCGGATCATAAGCGAATTTACGAGGGTGGCATTCACAGCGGGCATTTTTTTCCCGAATCCGATCAGGGTGGCTTCCTCGCTTCCTCCCATTTTCTCGTAGATGTCCTTGATGATATTGACATCCTTTGTCCAATAGCCGCCGTAGGCGCAACCGATTGAATCGTAGAGATAGCGCTGCACTTCGAGCACTACATTTTCCGGCAGGTCTTCGTACTTCAACCCGACGGCAAACTCCGCGATTTGTCTTGAAAGAGATTTTTCCATGTTCATCATTGCATTGTGGTGGATACTTGCGCATGTACCGGCAGTACCGCCGGTACGTATGCCGGGTACTAATATAGGATATTCGGAGCGAATCGTGAACTCCGCGAAAAAATGGAACTTTCGCCCTACGCCAGTTCGAAATCGCGCACACTGACACCGTTCCGGTACGCCTTCTGCTTGGAGAATTGTCTCAGCTTCAATGCTTCGATATATGGGAGAAAATACAGCGGTATTTCGACCGGTTGCCCTTTCCTGAGATAAACGATGAAGTGCGTCGAGTGCATTTCGATATGACGGATGTCGCTCCATTTCATCGATGCTCTTTTAAACATCCCCATCCGGATGCGAATGGATCGATCTGATATCCTGATGCATGACGCCGGGTGCAACGGCGGTAATGCGAGTACGACGACGATCAAGGCGAGTGCCGAAATGAGGGACGCCCCATGAATTTCCAATGGAATGATACCGATAAGATACAGACCGAACGAAAGTAAGTAAATCGCCGTTGCCGTATACCCGAGCAACCGCTGCCGAAGCTGCACTTCGTCAAAGTGAATAGTGACCATTGCACACCCCTGAGAGCAACCAAATGAACGAACGAATTTAGAGCACGCTCCAATAACGCGAACTGTCCGGCAAAAGGCAAGGCAAAAATCTGTCTCCTCCCGGGTAAAACAAAGGGCGGTCAGAAAACCGCCCTTTGAGATAATTTACTCGATACAATCGGACTCAAACGCCGTGTGGATAAGCAATTATCCTGTTATTGATTCAGAGATTTCTTTATCCATTCTTCCAATCCACCGGCAAGGATCAGTTCCTGCGCCGCGGCGCCGACCGGGTCGATGCTGAACCGTTTTTCCCCGACGATGATTTCGGAGCCGGCGATATCGACTGTTGCCGCGATACCGGTTTTGACCGATGACGTTCCGGAACCGAACCTGGCTTTCATTTCCTCGACCAGTTCGGGCGATTCAATGACGAGAAACCCGTTATTGATTGCATTCCGTTTGTAGGTTTCGCTTGCGCTTCCCGAGACGACAAGCTGAATACCGAAATACTTCAGCGCCGTCGCGGCCTGTTCGCGGGAACTGCCTGTGCCAAAATTGTACCCGCCGACCAGCAGATCGCCGGACTTTGCGATTGTCCGGAAGTCGGGATCGTAATTTTCCATCACCACTTCCGCCTGTTGAGCGGGCGTCATGTCGTCCTGGTAGGTGTATTTTCCGGGGTAAATGCCGTCGGTATTCAGGTTGTCCTGATGGCACCAGATGATATCGCCGGTGATCTGCGATGGGAATCCTTCGACAACGCGAACGCTGCGTTTTTCGCCGGAAGCTTTCTTCAGAATTTCGATCTCGCCCTTTGCTTGCTCGCCCTCGAAATCCATCGGGTAGTCGATATACCCCGATGCAGCGGATGCCGCTACGACCGCAGGGGATGCGAGATAGGCAATGGATTCGGGCGAACCCATCCTGCCCTTGAAATTACGGTTTGTAGCGCTTATGCCCACCTCGCCGTCGCCAAGGAGTCCCGTTCCGAGACCGATGCAGGGACCGCAACCCGGCGGTAGCGGCTTCGCGCCGGCTTCGACAAGAATCTGCCATGCGCCGATTCCCTCGGCTTCCTTTTGCACTTCGCTCGACGCAGCCGAAATGTAGAGCTCAACGCCTTCGGCAACTTTCTTTCCGCTGATTGTTTCCGCCGCTTGTTTGATATCCTCGAGTCTGCCGTTCACGCATGAGAGCAAGTATGCTTTATGGATTTTTATCTGTTGCTTCCGCAGTTCGGACACCGGCGTCGCCTTCTTCACCGAGTTTGGCCCGGATACGATTGGTTCGACGGTGGAAAGATCCAATGTCAGCCTTTTCGCATACACGGCGCCGGCATCAGCGACGGGTTTGTTCTGCAGAAGGTCGTCGATGTGATTATCGCGGACGCGTGGATGCGTTCCGTCCCCGTCCTCATCGCTGGGAACGCCTTCGAGACCGCGGTGGACGATGTACTTCTGACGGGCTATCAGCCAGTCGATCGACGCATCGTCGATCGGGAAAACGCCGGCAAGCGCACCCCATTCGGTGGTCATATTGGCAATGGAGAGGCGGTCGGCGATCGTGAGGCATTCGACGCCTTCGCCCGAGAATTCTATTGCATGATTGAGAACCTCGTCGCGGTTGAATAAACCGCACAACGCGATGATAACATCCTTCCCCGTTACTCCCGGGCGGAGCGCACCTTTCAGCACGACGTTGGCGACCGGCGGAACCAACCACCAGGTTTTTCCCGTCGCCCAGATTGCGGCAGCATCCGTACGCACGATCGGTGTGCCGAGGCATCCCAACCCTCCGTACATATTGCTGTGACTATCGGAGGCGACGACCATCGTTCCCGGCCATGCATAGCCTTCCTCGCACATAATTTGATGCCCGATTCCGCGTCCGGCCGGATAAAAATCGACTCCCATCTCAGCAGCGAAATCCTGGATTTTCTTGTACTTTGCCAGGTTTTTTTCGGTCGTATCCTGAACATTATGATCGAGAGCGAACACCACCTGCCGCGGATTGGCGATTTTTTTCGCGCCGATGCTCTGAAACTTCGGAATGACTGCCCCGGTATTGTCGTGCGTCATCACATACGCCGGCTGAATAAAGATATAATCGCCGCTGTGTACCTCGTGTCCGGGTTCCAAATCGGCTGCATACCTCTGGGCAATTTTTTCGATGAGATTCTGTGCCACGAATTTTCCTCACAAAGGATAATGAAAGTGCTGGAATCAGGGTTCGCTATTTTACCAGATCGAAATCGATGAAATCCGCATGATGGAAAATGATGCTTTCCGGAGAACGGACTTCGCCATTGCCTTCCTTCGAATGAGTCGCGATGATATGCATGACCTCCGAAGGAATGTTATGCTTGAACGCAAGACCCACTCCGCTGAACGGATGCCGGATATGCTTACCGTAATCCGATTTCACGGGGTTCCCGTCGACGATTTCGAACTCCATCAGTTTGCCAACATCCGCAAGCAACGCTCCGGCAACAAGAAAATCGCGATTGACCGGCGTTTTGTTTGCGCCGTGCGATTCGGTCAACACCTTATCGACCGCAATGCACATGTTGCAGACTGCGCGGACATGATCGATGAACGTAATCTTTACATTCTCGGCAAGCAAGGTAAACGGAATTCCGCGCAGGAGCTCTTCTGTCCAACCGCGGAACGCAATCGCTTCTTCCCAGGCCGCGATGACATTTTCACGCAAGGTTGCGTCCTTGATCTCATTGACTTCGGGGAGCAAACGGATGACGACTTCTTTCATGGCTATTCCTTGTTATACGAAACTGTTACGGTATTCTGCATACCTCGCAACAAATCTATGAAGAGATATACATTAAGAAAAATGTTTCGGGTTTTTATGCGCCGGGACCGGCGCTTGATTTGATCAGCCGCCGATGCCTTCAAATCCCTTCGCCAGAATTGCAACAAGGAATGACCGCGGGCCGTGGACTCCCTGAACAAGCGTTTTTTCTATGTCCGCCGTTTTGCTCGGTCCGCCAATCAGCGTGAATGCGCTGCTTTGCGCCTCGCTGAGATAACGATGCAATTCACCGGTATAATCCGACATTGAAGGATAGAGATCCTCTTCCCGCAATAGCGCGATATGCATTTCCGGCAGCAACGAGAGCGTGCGAGGTTCCTGTTTCGACGAAGCAACCAGGATGGCGCCGCAATCGGCGAAGCCTGCCAGCGCGGTTCCTATTCCAAGCTGCGCACTTTCCGCGAACACGCGGAACTGCTCCGGCGCGGTCTCTTCGGCATGAAGCAGCTCGATGCCTGCATTCCTGAAGATTTGGACAATACCGATCGATTCAATGTGTTGATGGGTTGAATACACTCCGCGAACAATGTTTCTCGCGTTTAGGATATTCCGTGTCCAATCATCGAATTCCCGCCGGGACCGGACAAAGACAACTTCGCCGCCGGCGATTTCAAGAAAACGCGTAAATGATGCGCGCAGATCGTCGACGCTCTCCCATTGCAATGCGGTATACCGGGGCGCTGATTCGCCGGAAGGTGTGTCTGTTCCTCCCTTCCGCAGGGCGGCGGCTATCCGTTGCAACATCGATTCACCCTTTTCGCGCATGTTCCTTCCACATTGTACGGAATGACTTATCCGGCATAGCCGGGAAAGACCGCGTTTTCGACCAAACCGGAACGGGTATGCTGCCGTCGCTCTTCCTGAACAACGCGCTGAACACTCTTCCCATACTTCCCGCAAAAGCATACAACCCGGGCGAACGCATTGCAACCAGCCAGCACCGGAACAATGCCTTTTCCCACCTATTGTTCAACCGCGATTCGACGATCCGTTGCCTCTGATACAGCAGCAAATGATGAAGCGGTATTTTGACCGGACAGATTTCCGAGCAGTTACCGCACAGCGAAGACGCAAAAGGAAGATACCGCGATTCGTCAAGCCCCTCGAACACCGGCGTGATAACCGAGCCGATCGGACCGGGATAGTGCGTTCCGTACGAATGTCCGCCGATTGTCTGGTATACCGGGCAGACGTTGAGGCACGCGCCGCAGCGGATGCAGTATAGCGCTTCGCGCAGCCTGGGATCCTGCAGCATCCTCGTTCTTCCATTGTCGAGAATAATGAGGTGCACTTCCTCGGGACCGTCGATTTCGCCGTTCCGGCGCGGACCGGCGATAAAACTTGTATAGCTCGATATCCGCTGACCGGTGGAACTGCGCGCAAGCATTTTGAGCAGGAGCGCCAATCCCCTGGTATCCGGTACGATTTTTTCGATTCCCATGACAGCAATGTGGACTTTGGGCAGCGAAACACTTAATCGGGCATTACCCTCGTTTTCCACTACACAGATGGTCCCGGTATCGGCAACCGCGGCGTTGACGCCTGAAATACCGATATCGGCATCGAGGAATTTCTTTCGAAGGATATTCCGTGCTATCGCCGTCAATTCTTCAGGGCTTTCGGTGTATTCTATCCCGAGTTTTTCGGCAAACAGTGCCCCGATTTCCTGGCGGGATTTGTGCAACGCGGGCGCGGTGATATGCGACGGAATCTCGCCGGCAAGCTGAACGATGTATTCGCCCAGGTCGGTTTCCAGCGATTCGATGCCGTTCGATTCCAGCAAGGCATTGAGGTGGATTTCCTCCGTCGTCATGCTTTTCGACTTCACGACGGTTTTGCCGCCGTGACGGCGGATGATATCGAGCGCGATCCCGCCGGCTTCCGCGCCGTCGTTCGCGAAGTGGACAATCATCCCGTTTGTTTCCGCCCGTTCGACGAACCGGCGTAGATATGTATCGAGATGCTCGATAACAAGCCGCTTCATTTCGTGAGCGGCTTCGCGCATCTCCTCCCAGTTCGAGAATTCGCCGACTACTTCCTCACGCTTCTTCAACGTGGTTGAAGTTGCTCGCGCTAAGTTATTTCGTAGCTGAGGATTATGGATTCTCTCCTCGACGAGAATCTTGAAGTTGTGCGGTCGCATTCCGGCGCCTGACATGCTACGCCTCCCTCGATGCAAGGATATCTGCAATATGAATCGCACGAATCCGGCTACCAGCCGCTTTGAGCCTGCCCTCGATCTGCATCAGGCAGCTTGAATCGACAGCAGTGACGTAGTCGGCGTTGGAGGCGGCTATTTCCGCAGTTTTACGCTCCACCATCTCCGACGAAATATCCGCATACTTGACGGCGAAGGTGCCGCCGAAACCGCAGCAGGTTTCGGAATGCCCCATCTCGACAAGCTCAAGCCCCTTCACATTTCTGAGCAGAATTCTGGGCTGCTGTTTGACATACAGCTCTCGAAGCGCGTGGCAGGAATCGTGTACTGTTACGCGATGCGGGAAGCTCGCCCCGAAATCGATTTTACCGGCAATATTGACAAGGAAGTCTGTAAACTCGAAGGTACGCTTGCGAAGTTCGGCTGCCTTCGACAGGTAGGGCTCAGGCAGCGAAAGCAGTCCCCCGTACATAACGTTGACCATAGTTGTGCACGATCCGGAGGGAGCGACGATGTAATCGGCCTTTGAAGAAGAGAAAAGTTCAATATGCCGTATCGCCAATTCGCGCGCCTCGTCGTGGTAGCCAGTGTTGAAGGCAGGCTGCCCGCAGCAGGTTTGTTTTTCGAGAAATTCCACCGATATCCCAACCGATTCCATCACCCGGACCATGCTCATTCCCGTTTGCGGGAAGAGCTGGTCGGTGAGGCATGGGATAAATAACGATACGTTCATTCAGAGGGTTAATGGATACCTTGTGCAGCAAGCCAACGCTCAGCGTCGATAGCTGCCATGCATCCTGTACCGGCTGCTGAAATTGCCTGGCGGTACACATGGTCCTGCACATCGCCGCAAGCAAAAACACCTTCGATGTTCGTCCAGGTGCTTTTTCCTTTTGTGAGAATATAACCGTTTTCGTCCATATCCAGTAATCCGGCAAACAACTCCGTATTCGGTTTATGACCGATACCGATAAACAACCCGTCTACATCGAACCGCGAGGTTTCTCCCGACTTGACATTTTTTACCATGAGATGGGTCATCTTCTTGACGCCGTTTGTTTCGTCGCCGCCAACCTCGTCGATAACGGTGTTCCACATGAATTCGATCTTCGGATTATCCATCGCACGTTCCTGCATGATCTTCGAAGCGCGGAGTTCGTCGCGGCGATGAATAATCGTCACTTTCTTTGCGAACTTCGTCAGGAAGGTGGCTTCTTCCATGGCTGTATCGCCGCCGCCGATAACCGCGACGTTCAGGTCCTTGAAAAAGAAACCATCGCAGGTAGCGCATGCCGAAACGCCGTACCCCATGTATTTCTTCTCGCTTTCAAGACCCAGCAGCATCGCCGATGCGCCGGTTGAAACAATGACGCTATCGGCGGTGTAGAGCGTGTCGCCGGAGTACACCTTGAAGGGACGCTGGGAGAAATCAACCTTCGTGACGATTTCGAATTTGCTGGCGGCGCCGAACCGCGCAGCCTGATTGCGCATTTCGTCCATCAATTTCGGTCCCATGATTCCAGCCGGGAAGCCTGGGAAATTTTCAACTTCTGTCGTGATGGTGAGCTGGCCGCCGGGCTGAATTCCTTCGAATATCAACGGTTTCAATTCTGCGCGCGCTGCATAAATGGCGGCGGTCAATCCGGCAGGTCCCGATCCGATGATAATAACTTTACGATGTTCCATGTTCTTTTTCTTGCGTTGGTAATGAATGTTCTATCGATTATTTGATTCGCGTTGCTTCAGAACGATTCGCGCGTTGCGCTGCAAGCCGGCGAGTTTTGCCCTTTTCACTGGGCTTTTCCTGAAAATGTCGCGGAACTCCTCTTCTCGCAAATTCAGGATATCGTTTAGCGGCGGCGCTGCCGCGAAGTGCCGTGGCGCGAAACCCGGATACACCGACGTCCCGGCAAATCTATTCCACGGACATACATCCTGACAAGTATCGCAGCCGAAAATCCATCCGTCGAAGTTCATGTCTTCCGCGCCGGGCGGCTCCGCGGACCTGCATTCGATGGTCAGGTATGGAATGCACTTGTTGGAATCGACGACATAAGGTTCGACAATTGCGCCCGTAGGACATGCGTCGATGCAGGCTGTACAGCTACCGCAAAAATCGGAAATTGGATCGTCGTACTCAAACGGCATTGTTGTGATAATAGCGCCAAGAAAAACCCACGATCCCATATCGCGTGTGATCAGATTCGAGTGCTTCCCGATCCATCCGATTCCCGCGCGGGCAGCCCAGACCTTTTCCATTACCGGCCCTGTATCGACATAGGACCGCGAGATGGTTCCGGGTTGAAGCGAATCGATAAAACGCTGTAATTCCAATAGCTTAGGGGTAACCACTTCATGATAATCGTCGCCCCATGCGTACCGGGAAATCTTCCCTATGCT
>CAYPBB010000031.1:0-34386 GCA_964408855.1 uncultured Ectothiorhodospiraceae bacterium | reverse complement strand
ATCCGAATGCGCTCCCGGCGTGTAATAATTGAACGCCGCGCTTACAATACTCTTCGCACCCGGCACAATCTGCTCCGGATCGATGCGCCTTTCCACGTTGTTTTCGAGCCAGCGCATTTCCGCCTGATACCCATTTGTCAGCCATGCCTTCAAGCGGCCGGCCTCGGCTTCGAGCCGTTCGGCGCGGGCAATACCGATATGAGAAAAGCCCAGTTCGTGGGCTTTCCGTTTCACTATCTCAGTATTCGATCCGCCGTCTACCAATACGTTTCTTCTTCATTCTCCGGAATGCGCACGTACAACATACCATCTTCCACGTGCGTTTCATAAACGGTGAGAGTTCCCGACGCGGCGACAGCGCAACCCGATGTTACATCGAACCGCCAACCGTGCATCGGGCAGGTTACGATGCCATGTTCAAGGGATCCTTCGGCCAGCAACGGCACATGTTGATGCGGACAGAGGTTTTCGACGGCATGATACATCCCGTCTACGATGAAGACGGCAACTTCATGCTCGCCAACAAAGAAGGCGTTTCCCCTGCCCTCCCGAATTGCATTAATAGGCGATATGGCGATGAATCCGGCGGTCATTTCATCGATCCGACGATATCGTCGAGCGTGCCCGCCTGCAGTACACTCAGCCTTCCGTTTTTCGAAGTCAGAAGCGCTGCTTCGAATTCCCTGTCGTGTACGAAAACCACCGCGGAATTTGTATCCGTCATTCCACCAAGAATCCACTGTTTTTCCTCGAGCGTTACGAGAGGCTGAATATCGTACCCCATGATGTACGGTTCGGGTATGTGGTGTTTCATCGGCGCGAGATCGCCCGCAAGCAGAATCGACCGCTCGCCGTCTATGATCTTGACAAGTTGTTGACCGATCGTATGTCCATTGACGACGAGAAGTTCAAGACCGGGAATTAACGATTCCGGACCGTCAAGCAATGCGATTTTGCCAGCATCGTACAGCGGTAAATAATCCTGTTCGATGAAACTCGCCTGGTCTTTAAGAGTGGGCTTCAAAGCCCAGTCCCAGTGCTTTTTTTGAACGTACACCGTCGCGTTCGGAAATGCGGGTTCCGGCTCTCCAGATGGAGAAAGACTTACAGCGCCGCCGGCATGATCGAAATGAAGATGCGTCAGGATAATATCGGTCACGTCGCCGGGGGCTATTCCCAAGCCGGCGAGCGCGGGATCGAGCCGGTACCGGCTTTGATCGACAGCATAGATGGCATTGAATTTCTCGGGATTTTTTGTTCCGATACCGGTATCGATGAGGACGACTCGCTGCCGGTCTTTTAGCACGAGCGAGCGCATAGTCATAGGTATTCGGTTGCGGTCGTCGGGTGCAATGGCGCGCTGCCAGAGCGTTTTGGGAACGACGCCGAACATGGCGCCGCCGTCGAGCCGGAACCAGCCGGTTTCAATGGTGTGGATATCGAACTGTCCGAATTTCATGCGATCAGCGGGTTGAGAAACAGAAAAGGTCTGCCGGAACAACAGACCTTTCATTGAAAACGTTCATTACGCCGGGCGTTCTATCGACCGAGACCGTCGAGGTATTTCACTTTCTCCTGAAGCTGTTCCTTGCTTTCGACATGATTGGGATCGGGGAGGCAGCAGTCGACCGGGCATACAGCCGCACACTGGGGTTCGTCGTGGAAGGTTTCGCACTCCGTGCATTTATCGGGGACGATATAGAAGAAGTCGGCAGACCAGAATCCGGTTGCGCCTGCGGGTGACGTGTCGTTTTCTCCGTAGGTTTTACCGCCGAGCGCCCAGTCAGCGCCGCCTTCATAGATCGCTGTATTCGGGCATTCGGGTTCGCATGCGCCGCAATTGATGCATTCTTCGGTGATATGAATCGCCATAGGTTCCTCCAATGGGTAATGGGTACGTTGTACTATGCTAAATATAATGTATTTCCGGCGGAGTTAACTCTCGCGCGAGACTGGCATTGTAATTCATCGACAGGACGCTACGGAACACGCTCCGGTGGAGCCTGAGGGTCCGTATAAAACTTTCCAGATCGATACCGGACTGGGTATTCGGATAGCGTTCCAGCTTTTCGATTGCCTTCGATATTTGGCTCTCGGCGCCCTTGAAATTACCAGTGGATTGGTGATAGTAGGCGACTGCGGATTGGATCAATCCCTGAAGAAACGCCCTGTTATCGGGACCCGCTTCCTTCCAGAGTTCTTCAAACGTATCGTGGCATTCATAGAACGCACGCGCGTTGAACAGCCTGATACCCTTCTCGAAATCCTGTATTTCCGTATCACTCATCCGGCGTATAAATTACGCTGCGCTGAATCAATAAACAATTCATTTGCGATATTTTACATCCTTTCTATCCTGTTAACAAAAAAATCCATAATTACGCAACAAAATCTTCACTTCATTTGTCTTATCTTTACATTGATGGACCATCGTTAATTTCATTCGCGGGGGCTTTATGAAAAACGTCAGATACCTGTTATTTGCTTTGTCTCTCCTGTTATCCGAATCTGCCGTATCGCAGACCATTCACCAGGCATACCTCACCGGAGTCGATACAAGCGCCTTCCCCCTCGTTTCGTTCTATGTCCATGTTCCCGATCTGAACGGCTTCACAGGGTCGATGAACGCCGGAAATACCATCGTTCGCGAGAACGGTGCAGTCCAGGCGCATTCGATTGATTGCGGCAGCATGAATACGTACTACGCGCTTGTCGTGGATAAAAGCCTTTCGATGGCGTTTAAACCGAATACCGAAACGCCAGATCCGGACAGCGTGCGGTGGCGCGCCCTGAAAGCCAGCGTCAAATACTTTGCGGACTTGATGACACCTTCCGATCAGGCATGTCTGATTTCTTATTCAGCGATTACCACCTCTAACACATCGTTTTCAAGCGATCCCGATCCAATCAAAGGCAATGTGGAAAGGCTCAGACTTGGCTCGGGAACCGCTACATTCGACGCTTGCTACCGAGGCATTGATTCGCTTAAGAGTAAAGACGGAAAACGCATCCTCCTCCTCTTCACTGATGGAGACGATAATTCGTCAAAATGGGGACGGGATGAGTTTACCTCAATTGAATACGCAATGCAATCCGGCGTATCGATCTATACGATAGGATTGGGCGAATTCAGGGACTCGACACGGCTCAAGTCAATGGCGGAGAAGACAGGAGGAAGGTTCTACCTCAATCCGACGACTTCCTCGTTGGATAGCATAATCCAGGAGGTAAAACGCTACACAAGTTTCAGCATTTGCCGGGTGCAGTACACATCGACGCACATTTGTCCCGATGCAGCTCCAAACACCGTCATATTTGAAGCGCAGGTCGATACGATGCTGATTCAAGGCACGGCCTCGTATCACATCCCAACCATAACCGAACAGCTTTTGATTGACGCCGAGTACCCGCTGGCGGTGAACTTTGGCGAAGCCTACCCGGTTGAGTTATTGTTCCGGAATCCTCCCGCAGGAAATCAACCGCTCACGATCGACGCCGAGCTTGAATTCGATACATCCCTGTTCGTTTTCGAGAAGCTGACACCGAATCTTTCCGTTTTCGGGAATGCAGTACCGTCGGCGTCTGTGACCGGAAACAAACTCGCGCTGCATTTCGAGGCAGCATTGATTCCCGACAGCTTGAGGTATCTCGCAACATTGCACTTCTCGGTCAAACGTCACGATTACGCTCTACCGGCCTTGTTCGCCTGGCAGTCAACCGCCGTTCATCTCCTGTGCCCAACCGAGACGTATTTCGCGCCATGGGAAACCTACGTTGGCGGATCGTGCGTGCAGGTGCTCGTCAAGCGCGGCGGCGAATCGGTACTCCAGTCTGTCTATCCAAATCCGGTCCAGGACAACACACTGTATATCAGCTATCGGGTGCCTGCGATTCCGGCAGAAGGTCAGGTAATATCGCTGACAGTACAAAACACCAACGGGACCTACGAACAACTCATCGACAAAGCGGTTCGTTTGCCGGGCGACCGCACATTCACCTGGACGATTCCGCAGCTCCCGAACGGCGCTTATTGGCTCCGGTTGCAATCAGATCTGGGTACTGAAGTTAAAAGCTTCATTATGATGCGTCGGAACTGAACCGCCGCTTTGTGAATATCCTGTCGTCGACCCCGAGGGTTTGTCTGCGCCTCTAGTACGGCGTATATTTACGATTTACGTACTATAGGTGCAGCGAGCCGCAAATCCATGATTACTCTTCCGTTCGACGCCGTTCCGGGAACATCGAAACTCTTCAACGATTATTGCAATAATTCGCCCGAAGCGAAAAAGTATTTCATCGGTCATTTCTCCGACCTTCTTGCGTACGAAACGCATATTCAGTTTCTCGAACAACGCAAGTACTTCAGGGCGGAAACCGCAGCGGTACTCGAACGACAGAATGCAATATACGGATCGGGGCCCGCAGCGATGGCGCATATCGCTTCTCTTCGCGAGCGCAATACGTTTACTGTCGTCACCGGCCAGCAGGTCGGGTTGTTTCTGGGACCACTGTACACCGTCTACAAGGCGCTCACTGCGGTACATCTCGCCGGATGGTTGAAGGACCAATTCCCTTCGCATAACTTTATTCCGTTGTTCTGGCTCGAGACTGAAGATCACGACCTCGAAGAAGCCAATGAAGCCGGTTTCCTGACCAAAACGAACGACTATACGCTGATCCGCAACGGAGAACCCAATCCCGAAGAAAAGAACCTGCATCCCGTCGGCGCGCTGCGCCTCGGCGAAACGATCGGCGCGACTATTGAAAGCCTGCAGGAGTTGCTGCAACGATCCGATTTCACTGCCGATATGCTGGCGACTGTCGGGAAATACTACAGCGCCGGTGAAACCTACGGTACGGCATTCCCGAAGCTTTTCAACGGATTGTTCGGCGATACAGGATTGGTATTCGTCGATCCGTCAGACGCCGCGCTGAAACAATTTCTCTCCCCTGTGCTTCTTCGAGAAATCGAAACGTTCCCCGTCACCAGCGAGGAAGTGATCTCCCGTAGCGCCGAGCTGGAAGACCACTACCACGCCCAGGTCAAGCCGCGGGCAATCAACCTGTTCTTCTCGCATAACGACAAACGGCACCCGATAGAACCTGCCGAATACGACTTTTTCCTTCGCGGAAGCCGAAAGCGGCTTTCTCGCGAGGAGTTAATTTCCTCGGCCGAGCAACATCCGGAGCTATTCAGCGCGAACGTCCTGCTTCGCCCAATTTTTCAGGACTACCTCTTCCCCACTGCGGCATATGTCGCCGGCCCGTCGGAAATTGCGTATTTCGCGCAGCTCGGTCCAGTGTACGACCATTTCCAGATACCGATGCCGATTATCTTCCCAAGAGCTAGCATTACCGTGGTGGAGCGAAAGGCGGCGGCAGTGCTGGAGAAGTATAATCTGCCGTATGTATCGATGTTTGGACAGGAAGACGACATTCTCAGAGACATATTCTCACAAAGCGCAGACGAAGTATCGGCGCTCGATGAGTTCGACGGCATCAGACGCAGGCTGGAGGATTCGTTAAGCAGCCTGTATGAATTCGCCCGGGGAATCGATCAGAATCTCAAGGGACCCGCCGAGGCGACAATTGCCAACATCCGCAAATCTCTGTCGAACTTCGAAGAAAAGCTGTTTCAGGCGAAAAAACAGCAGGATGAGGTCACGCGCCGCCAGATCCGAAAGCTGTTGATACATCTTTGCCCCGAAGGAAAACCGCAGGAACGCATGGTCAACCTTTTATCGTTTTACAATAAGTACGGCGAACGTTTCCTGCAAGGAATCGACGAGATGTGCGTTCCATTCCCAGCCGAGCACCGGATTCTCTTTTTATAAGCACATTGTTAACTTTTTTTCTGTTACCGTGTCTTAATGGTAACAAAGTCTGCATAGACGGTTTATTCCATCGCCGCGTTGTTGTGCTGCACTACACTTCCATAGGTGTATCGAATGAAAAAACTGATTCTTCCCGTTTTAATTATTATACTCGCTGCGTTCCTGACTCAGGGAGCCTGGGCGCAGTCGAAAACCACCATCTCCGAAATCGATACATCGGCGTTCCCCACTATTTCGTTCAAGGTGCAGTTCCCGAACAAGAACGAAGTAAAGCGATATGTGTCCGAGCAGAACACGCAGGTGCTGGAAAACGGCGTACCGATGAACTTCACCATCAGTTGCCCGTTGGTCCCGATCTACTTTGCGTTGATCCTCGATAAAAGCCTCTCGATGGCGTTTTACCCGAACAGCGAGGTGATCGACAGCGATAGCGCGCGGTGGCGTGGGGCGAAGTCTGCGATTAAGACCTTTGCCGACAATCTTACGTCTCCCGATAATGCCTGCCTCATCTCATACAGCGCTGTGGTGTCGGTAAACGTACCATTCACAGACAACGGAGATCTGATTAAGCGCAGAGTCGAGAGTATCAGGCTGGGAAGCGGAACGGCAACATTCGATGCCTGCTACCGTGGAATCGACTCATTGAAGCGTAAAGCAGGTGGGAGAGTCATCATTCTTTTAACGGATGGAGACGACAACTCTTCGGTATGGGGCAGAAGCGAAGCCACAACCATAGCATATGCAAGACAAAACGGAGTTTCGATCTACACCGTCGGGCTCGGAGAATTCAGGGACTCCATCCGGCTGAAAGAAATGGCCCTTCAAACCGGTGGAAAATTCTACCTCAGCGCGGACGGCAGCGATCTGGTGACGATATATGACGATATCATCCAATCGGTAACATACGAGCCGTGCATTGTCACGTACACGACCGACGGATTCTGTCCGGACAGCACCAAACGCACAATCGAGCTCTCCACATCGGTAAACAGCAATTTTTTTATTGCCGATACGTTTTACCGAGCGCCTTTCGATCTGGAGAAAACGTCAATTATTTCGACGTACCCTGATGTGATCGCCGCCGGCGAGGAGTTCAGAGTCCAGATGCAATTCAAAACCGAACTCCGCCGCGATGAACCGACCGATTTCACTTCGACCATTTATTTTAATCCCGATCTGATCGAATTCGTCGGGATCTCTTCAGACAGCGGAATCTTCATCGATAACGATCCCATTGCCGTCGCCGCGCATGGAAGACTCACAATCAGCGCGCAAACAACCGTCTATACGGCATCGAACAACTATCTCTTTACGCTGGTATTCAGAGCCAAAACACCGAAGGTTGCACAAACAGTCACATTTCAATGGCTCGACGTGAACGTTGTCCGGAAATGCAATACGATAACCACCGGTGAGATTTTCACATTCATCGTCGACGGTTTGTGCGATAAGCTCGTTCGTCAAAAAGAACCGCCGTTACTGCAGTCGGCGTACCCGAATCCAGCGAAATCAATTACGAATATTACGTTCGGTATTTCTGAAGAACACTCAGACGGACGAACTGTTTCGTTGCGTATTACCAATGCAGGCGGCGAAGAGGTTGTCCGCCTTGCCGACGGGTTCTATTCGCCCGGCGTATATACGATTCCCTGGGACACGAAGACCGCCGCGGAAGGTATCTATTGGGTGGAACTTCAATCCGAAAAGGGAAGGGAATCGAAAAAAATAATCGTCATCAAATAAATTGTCCGCGTTTAATGAATTCATGAAAACGTCTGTCAGCCTTTGCTGGCGGACGTTTTCTTCATAGTGTACTTGGTGACAAAGCCTCTTACAGAATCCCTGAACGAATAGAGGAACAGTATCTGCTACAGTTTCCTTCCTTTCCACACTACTTTACCTGTGAATAGTACAATGAAAGGGAGCAGTGTGACATATACGTAGAAATAAGGTTCGAATACCAGGAAGTATTTTAGTTGTTTAATCTTCCCGATTTTTCGCAACGGATACTGCAACAACAGAATATCGATCAAGAGCTTGCAGAGGATTCCGATACCCAGCATCGCCGCGGAAAGTCCTGCGAAAGGAAGAATAACAAGCGCAAGATTGAGAACAAAACCGACGCTCATTATCATCCATCCGATTGGCGGCACTTCGAGTCCCCCTCTGCCCCAGCGCTTCTTCTGATGGAAAACATCCTTAAAATTCGCGCAAGGTTCGCTCCAGACAAGCGTCCCCGGTTCTGCCGGGTAGCGGAGTTTCCAACGCGACTTATACGATATCGCCTTGAATAAGGCGAAGTCTTCGGTCACCGAAAACCCGACAGCCTTGTAGCCGCCGACATCCTCGTACGCCTGCCGCCTGAACGACATGTTGTTACCCACTGCGCTCAAAGGATAGTGCCAGCCTACGCCGGCCGAGGCAATGGTCATCAGATACGCCCAATCGAGAAATTGCATGCTGTCGAAGGCTGATCCCGGTTTCACGAGTGTAAACCCGCATACACAACCCACCTCCGGCGTATATTGACTGACGGTATTTCTAACCCAATCGGGTTGCACCTGGCAATCCGCGTCGGTCGTCAGAATGATTTCTCCTTTCGATTGTTCTATCGCCTGGGCAACCGCGTTTGCCTTCCCCTTCAAGCCGTAGACAATGCCGCTCGTCTCGAGATAACGCAGCGAAGGCATGCGGTCCATCCACGCCCGGATAATCTCACCGGTAGCGTCCGTCGACTGATCGTTAATCAGGAGGATTTCCATCGATTCGGCGGGATAATTCAGTTTCGAGAGAGCTTCGAGACAATTGGCGATATTGTGTTGCTCGTTTCTCGCTGCAACGATTACGGAAACAAACGGCGTTTGTTCGATTTCAACCTTCACCGATGCGCGCAGGGATCCCGAATAGAAAAAGAGGATCTTGAACAGATATAAAACCAGCAAAGAGAGGAGAATGATGGTTACAGGTTCCATGTGCAATCCGGATTAAGGTATAAAGCCCGGAGTAAAACTGCGTTCCGATACAACAGCGCAGGCAGCCCGAACAATCTGTTCAATGCGTCCCGCTGTGCAGGCGTTTCCGTGTAACACAATAATGTCCCCTCCTCGCAATGAACGACGCAAATATCCTGACACGTCATCCGAAGTAGTATGCGGGAGAAAGTCGCCCGGCATACATGACCATAGGACAAGCGACAGCTTTTCAGCCCGCAGTATTGAGGTGTTGAAGGGCAGCCAGTATCCGTGCGGCGGACGGAAATGCTTCGGCCGCGTTCCGGTGATAGCGTAGATCTCATTCTGAGTATCGCGGATTGAGGATTCAATCGATGAACGCGCGCCTACGTGGCGCCTATGCCGGAAACCGTGATTCCCTATCTGATGTCCGCGGCCGGCGCAATCGGTAACAAGATCTGGATATTGTTCACACTCGGAACCATTGAAGAAAAAAGTCGCCTTCATCGACAGCGCGTCCAGCACCTCCAGGATACCCGGAGTCGCTTCTGGATGCGGTCCGTCATCGAAGGTCAGGCAAACCGAACCCCGGTCGCCGGTCCGGCAGATTGCTCCGGGAAGAAGCCGTCCGGACGCTGAATGCGCATATTGACGAATTCGGCTGAGCATTGGAATTAAAACTCGATAGTGATACCCGGACCCCAATACGACACCCGCTTGTCGTGATATTCCCCGTGAACGCTCATACCGGAATAATAAGCAAGAAAGACATTTACGCCTTTCCCGTACCATTCGCCGGTTTTCACACCAGCCTGAATCGAATGGGCTGCAGTGTATTCGCCGACTTTCAGAAGTCTGATATCGTATGCGACATACGGATGATAATGAGTCGATTTGTCGTGCGGGAGGGTCAGCTCAAGCCCTGCATGATACATCATCTTGCCGAGGTCGGGGGGGTCGATGTGATAGACGTAAGTGAATCCCGCGTAGGGTCTTGCCCACTGCTGGAAGCGGTATGCGGCGATGAGTTCGAAGAACTCCCGGCTGTAGACTCGCGGAAGCTGCCCGTCGAGCCACTGCGAAGTTTGTTTTGCATACCGCCCGTCGACCATATGGGCGCTTATATGGCTCCACCGCAGGCGACTCTCGAATCTGGAATCGTCGTCGAGATCGCGCGAATAGCAGAGATTCAGTCCGAAAAGATAGTCCACGGCGTCAACCGGGAAGTGAAAGTTTTCGGCCCGGCGCAAGGCGGTCCATGTAAAGAAATCGGCGCCGAATGTCAACCTCTCGTTTGCCGAAAACGGCTCGTTGAATTGAATCAAATCGATAGAATTACCAATATCGAGCCGCAGATCGCGTTCGTCGGCCTGGAAAATAAATCCAACGCGGGGTTCAATCGTATTGGCGATTAACGGCGGAAAATGAAGACCGCCGTCAAGAAACTGAACTGTTTCCTTGCCGGAATGCAATTGAGAGAATACGAGGTGCTGAGATGCGGCGAAGAGGAGCAGGCTAAAATAAAAGTAGCGCATCATTCTATAGCTGGTTCGTCGTCGGGAGTGGGTGATGGCTCGTCCTGAAATGCGTCATCGGAAACGACAAACATTCGGGAACACATATCTCCGTTAAATCTACCTGTTTTTTGACAATTCTGGAAGCGTTTCTCGACGACGTCGCGTCGGCCGTTTTCGTCGTCGAACGCCAGATCGTCCATATCGTCGCAATTCAAGCAGAATTTAATTCCCTTCCCCATATCTATATGATGCAGCGGAGTCTGATCGTGTGTATCTTCCATGGCGAAAACCTTGCCATTACGTTGTGACAGAAAATCGTTGGAGATAGCCGTCTCTTGCGCTCCAACTGAGCCTCGATTTTGCTGTATAAACACTGCTGCATCCTTAGAAGTTCAAAAGGTCGCATCCAAAATACAACTTTTTACCCATTTCCGGGAATGGGCGAAATATAATCGGATATTTTGGTGTGTTATTGTCTATTCGTAACGGAGTGCTTCCACCGGATCCATTTTTGCGGCGGTATATGCCGGCAGAATTCCTGAAATGAGGCCGATGATGATGGATATCGAAAGCGAAAGAATAATGACCCACACAGGCATGACCGACGGAAGGAACTGATCGATCAACAAACTGAGAGGATACGACAGTCCTATCCCTAGCAATCCGCCGATAAAACAGATGGTCGCCGCTTCGATCATGAACTGAGTGAGAATGGTGCGGCGCTTTGCGCCGATGGCCATCCGCGTGCCGATTTCCTTCGTCCGCTCCTTGACCGACACGAACATAATGTTCATGATGCCGACCCCGCCAACCAGCAGCGACAAGCCGGTGATGATGAAGCCGATGATTCCCATGGTATTCACGATGGAATCGAACGTCTGCTTGAGGAAGTCCTGTGTGTTCACGCCGAAATCATCCGGCTCGGACGCGGGCACTTTGCGGATGTGACGAAACGCGCCGATCATCTCTTCCTTCGCTTCTTCCTTGTCCACGCCCTTCCCCATCTTCACATTGATGGTCAGGCTGCGTTCCGAGCCGAAGCATTTGAAGAAGTTCTCCATCGGAATGAACACCTGCGTATCGGTACTGAAGAAATCGGTACCGAGAAACTTCCCTTCCTCCTCGAATACGCCGATAACGCGGTAGGTGTATCCGCCGACCTTGATCGTCTTCCCAAGCGGATCGAGGCTCTCAAACAGGTGTTTCGCGACGCTGAATCCGATGACACAGACCGGCCGGCCGCTGGACGCTTCGAGCTCGTTGAAAAACCGTCCCGACTCCGGCACAACGCCGGAGGTGATGAGATACTCCTCGTTTGTCCCGATCACATTGCCGGTCACAGCCTTATTGCCGTATTTGAACGTCACCTGCCAATCGTTCACCGTCGGCACCACCGCTTCTGCAATGGTGAAACGTTCTTTGAGTTTTTCCGCCTCTTCTATCGTGATATCGCGGCGGTTGCGCGATTTCCACCATTCGTTCGAGAACCAATCCCATTTGCTGATGTAATACACATCCGAGCCAAGGGATTGTATGCTTTTATCGAGCGCCATGCCCAGACCTTCGATTACTGTCGCCATCAACGTCACAACAACGATGCCGATGACGATGCCGAGCGTGGTAAGCACCGACCGCAGCTTGTTCGCCCTGATCGCGGTCAACGCAATCAGCAATCCTTCCTTTATCTCGAACGGTTTTGGAAGCATTTCGCTGTCCTTACGCCACTGCGGATGTAGCGTACTTTTTGGGATTCGCGACAAGCTCGTCGGTAAGAATCTTGCCGTCGAACAACCTGACAATACGGTGTGCGTGTTCGGCGATATCCTCTTCGTGCGTCACGAGGATGACGGTGTTCCCTTTATCGTGCAACTCGGAAAACAGTTGCATGATTTCGATACCGGTTTTCGAGTCGAGATTGCCGGTAGGCTCGTCGGCAAGAATGATCGAAGGGTTGTTCACCAGCGCCCGCGCAACGGCCACGCGCTGCCTCTGACCGCCCGATAGCTCGTTCGGTTTATGCGACATGCGGTCGCCGAGTCCGACGGAAACAAGCGCCTGCGCTGCGCGATCGCGGCGTTCGTGCGAAGGCACTCCCGCATAGATCAGCGGCAGCTCCACGTTGTGCAACGCCGTTGAACGAGGCAACAGATTGAACGTCTGAAAAACGAAACCGATTTTCCTGTTGCGGATATTGGCAAGCTCGTTGTCGTCCATCTCGCTTACATTCTCGCCGCCGAATTGATACAACCCGGATGAGGGCGTATCGAGACAACCGACGATATTCATGAGCGTCGATTTGCCGGAACCCGACGGTCCCATAATCGCAACGTATTCGTTCGTTTCGATATCCAGCGATGCGCCTCTGAGCGCATGCACCAGTTCGGCGCCCATATCGTAGGTCTTCACCAGGTCGACCATGTGAATCAATGACATTCGAATACCTCGTTTACTCTTTCGATTCTTTCTGTTTGCCGAACCGTTCGCGTTCTATCTTCACACGGACGCTGTCCTGCAATTCCCGGCTAATGGCGCGGTAACTGCCTTTCACGACCTGGGCGTTCTCCGGTAATCCGTCGATAATTTCGATATAATCGGAACTGCTGATTCCGGTCTTTACTTTTTTCTGCCGCGCCAGATTGTTTTCCACAACGAAGACCACTTCCTGAGGTTTAGCTTTTGTAACCGCCTTCCCGTTGTCGTTAACAGGTTGAAGCGAGGTTTCATCTTCGGACTCGCCTTCCTGCGGTTCTACCGCGGCGGCGATACCCTTGCCTTCTCTTGTCGTGACGCTCTGAAGCGGTACTGCAATGACATTGCGCCGCGTCTCGGTTTCAATATCGGCCGAACACGACATGCCCGGACGAAACTGAATGGTGTTGCCAAGAATGCGCAGCCGCACTTCGAAATTCGTCACTTCTTCCTGCGTTCCCAAACCGGTTGTGCTGGCGGTGTTCGCTATCTGATGGACGACGGCGCTGAAGACGCTGTCGGGGTACGCATCCACCTTGATGCGCGCCGTATCGCCGAGACTGATCAAAACCACATCGTTTTCGTTGACGTCAACTCGCGATTCCATCAATGAAAGATCGCTGACTGTCATGATTTCCGTTCCCTGTGTAAAGGTGGAGCCGGAAACCCGCTCTCCGATCTTCGAAATCAACTGCGTCACAACGCCGTTGATTGGCGAATAGATCGATGTTTTGCTGAGACTTTCAGTACGGCTCTTCAAATACGCTTCCTGATTCTCGACATCGTAGTCCGCCGACTGGAGACTTGCCTTTGCTACTTCGTAAGTGCTTCGGACCGTCTCGAGGGTTGCCTCGGAGATGAGACCTTTATCGAACAACTCTTTGTTCCGCTTGTATTCGTTTTCCGCCACAACCAGGTCCGCCTTCCTTTGTATAACCCGGGATTTCGCCGATTTCAGCGAAGCAATCGCCTGTTCCTTGTCGGCAACATAGGCGTCGGGTTTGATGCGGACCAGAAGCTGACCTTTCTTGACGACGTCGCCGTCCTTCACCGGAAGATCGATAATCTCGCCCGATACCTCGGCGTTGATTTTCACTTCGGTTTCGGGATGAATCTTGCCGGTCGCCTCGACGACCTGCGTGATTGTCATTCGTTTGACCTTCTCGACCTGAACGTCGATAATCTGGTCTTTCTTTCCTCCGAATATGACGGCGAGAATAATGATGACCACCAACGCGCCCAGCGCGGAAAAGATGATGATCTTCTTTTTGTTCTTTTTCGATTTCGCCATAGGTCAGTCTTCTTCCTGTTAAATCGATTATAGTGTGGTCCCGAGTTGGTATTCCAGAAATGCGCGCGCGCGGATGTAGTTGAATCTCGCGTTGACGACGTCGCTTTCCACGGAAATGAGGTTGGCGTTCGCGGTGATAAGATCGAGGAGAATTCCCGCGCCGAGGTTGTACCGCTCCGAAGCGATCCGTTGATCTTCCTGCGCCGAACGCAGCGTCTGTTGCGTGATCCGGACATTCTGCGCGGCATATTCAAGCGCGTTCACCGCTTTGCGGATATTGACGGCAATTGTGCGCTCCAGTTCTTTGTGTATTTCCTGGGTTTCCATTTCCGTGATTCTGGAACGCTGCAGATTTGTTTGCGTGCGGAAATTGTTCATGATGGGAATCGACAGCGTTAAACCATACGAAAAACTGCCATCATTGAATACATCCTTGAATTCGATGTTGCTCCAATTATACCGCGCTCCCGCGGAGAGGACGGGCGAATAATCAGCCCAGGCGATATCCACCGATGTTCCGGCGCTCTCGATTCCGAGCTTCGAGCTTTGGTAATCGAGCCGCTTCTCGCGCGCGATGCCGATCAGCGCGTTCACATCCGCGAGCCTGCCTGCATACTCGTCAAGCTCCTGCGTCGATACCGTCGTGCGGATGTTCGATTCATCGAGCGCAATCTGCATCGAGGGATTTTCGCCGATGAGATTCAGAAGTTCAGCCTTAGCGTTGTCGAAATCGTTCACCGCTTGAAGGTATTGCAGGTTGTACCTGCCGAGTTCCACTTCCTGCCGGTACACATCCGCCATGGGAATCGAACCAACCGCGTTCTGTTCCCTGATCCGGTCGAGTTGTTTTTGTGCGCGTTCCAGATTGGCTTTGTTCACGTCCACAAGCTGTCCGATCCTCAAGGCATCGTAGTATGCATCCTGAACGGAGTACACATAGGTTTCTTTCTGCCGGTCGAAATCCAGCCGGGTCGCTTCGAGTTCGGTCACGCTTTTATCGAACGATTTGATGTTGGCAAGACCGTCGAACAGCGTGAGACTACTCGATGCGGAAATGCTATAATTGTCCCGACTCGTAACCAGCCGGTTATTTATGTATTGCGAACGGTCGCGGTCGACACGGTCCCACGAGGCGCCCGCCTGCAACGAAGGTACAAACTGACCGAGCGCATCCGTCCGTGCGGCTTTCGCCCTATCGATGGCATACCGCGATCGTATGACGGTTGTGTTCTTTTCAAGTCCGATGGATACGCATTCGTCGAGTGTGAGTTTGCGCGGTTCGATTCCGGTTTGGGCGAATGCGTTCGTTGCCAATACAATTCCGAAAACAAACAAACAAGCAAGACGGCGATATAGTTGAGTCATATTTCAAACACTCTCGTTTGGAAAGGAATCGGTTTCGGATAGCGCAACTATTGTTGCCAAATTAGGACGCAAATCCTACCAAAAGGTTTCATTTCTCTACACTTTTCGGTAGAGATTTCAAGGATTTTTTTATCGAATCCGGTTTGCGGATTTCACCCTGATCGATTACATCGTCTTTAATTTGTTGAAGATAAAGGAGCGCCGCTGCCCTGTTGTTTTCAATCACTCCCTGCAAAATTGCATCTTCGATTTTGGTTTTCAATATCCCGACAAGAATACCGGCGGGAATACCGCAACGCTCCATGATATCCTGACCTGTAACAGGCGGTTGCCATTCGCGCACCTTGTCTCTTGCAACCACATCGTGAATGGTATCAACCAAACGATCGTAGTTATTGAGATACCGCGTTACCTTCCCGATGTTTTTCGACGTGATATCGCAACGGCAAAGCGTGAGCAGGTCTTCGAGTAAATCGCCCGCATCCGTAATGAGACGGCGCACCGCCGAATCGGTCACCCAGTCGTTCACGAGCGCAATCGGACGGAGGTGCAGCGCCACAAGCTTCCTGACATAATTCCGGTGCTCTTGCGGTAGTTCGTAGTCCCGGAACAGCTTTTTCACGAAGCGCGCGCCGACTTCGGCGTGCCCGTGAAACGTCCAGCCATCCGCAGCCGAAAACTGTTTCGTTGCCGGCTTCGCGATATCGTGCAGTAATGCCGCCATTCTGAACCAGACGTTATCCGATTTCTCGGCTGCATTTTCGAGGACTTTCATTGTGTGGTAGAACACATCCTTGTGCTGATACCGCTTGCGGTTTCCCCCGCCGTCCACCACACGTTCCTCCACGCCGGCAAGATCGTGGATGAAAGGAAACAGGCGCTTCATCGCTCCGCATTCCAGCATTTCGATGAAACTATGCGAGGGATTCGCCGAACGTAGTATTTCGACCAGCAATGTTCCCCGCCTCGCATCGGCGAGTTCGTCCCAGTCGAGCGCTTCCTTGCCGAGTTCATCCTTCAGCCGGGGAGAAAACCTGAGTGCGAATTCCGCAGCGTAGGCGAAGCAGCGGAGGCGTTCCTCAAGTATGAGCGGGCGTAGGAAGGTACCCTCCGGTCGACCGAGAATGCCCCGCTTCAGCCCGGTAAAGGCATCGAAAGGATCGAGGATCCGGAACTTCCTCCCGCTTCTGAGGACTGCCACTCCTTCTATCGATATTTCCGCAGTGCGGAGTTCCGCGTTAAGTTCCCCCGGTGGCCATGTCCAACCTCGTTCCGAACGGCAAAGCGTTCTGCCCGTCGACCGCGCGGCTTCGTCGAGCGCTCGTATAAGATCGGAATCGAGCTCCGGTTCATCGGATACGATGTATACGTTGTTTCCGGGCACTCCCTGAATACATCGCAAAGCATCGCTTCCACGAAATGCAACGGAGCATCCTCCGCCTTCCGCGAGGGCAAACAACGGTTCAAGTTCATCGACAGAGGGAGTGTGAATGATTTCTATGTAATGATCAGCCAATGGCAAACATCGTTCTATTCATAGCCTTCAAATGTAGGCAAAGTGCGGAATACTTCCGAACAATTCCCTTTCCTAAATCGTAAAATGGCATGACAATGTTTCATGTCAGTTTGTCGGCGCTCCGGTAGAATCGTTCTCCTTTCGATACCCCCTGCATCTCCAATGTAAGAACATAACCGGCGATAACACGCCAATTGTGGGATTTTACCCGCACTCGTCAGGATTGGCATTTCTGGCATGGTTTTCGCAAATAATGTACTCGGTATGTTTCATACATCACTTTTTGGTTAAGGAGCTGACAAAATGCCACACTTCACATTTGAGCCGATGAAAGAGCTGGAGTACCTGTCTGAGCGTATGAAAAAGTTTGTGGAGGAATTCCCCGAAACCTTCTCCGTCGAATTCGGAAAGGGCTACACACCGCGGATCGACGTCTTGCACGATGAGCAACACGTCTATGTCTACATCGAACTCCCCGGCGTCGATCGAGAGCATCTGAATCTGAAAATTGTGGATAATACGCTGCTTGTGGCAGGCGAAAAGAAACCCGCCGCCCTCGAAAACCAGAAAGTGACGCTCACCGAGCGTACCTTCGGGCTGTTCAACAGAGAAATCCCCCTACCCGATACAGTAGATCATGGCAGCATTTCCGCAAAACTGAACGACGGCGTGCTTGTCGTGACCATCAAAAAGAATGTGCCGGAAAGCGCGAAAGAAGTGAACATCGAAATCAACTAATGAAAAAGAATATAAACTGGATTATCTGGAGCGATTGATTTATGGGCAAAATAATTGGAATTGACCTTGGAACGACGAACTCCGTCGTTGCAGTTCTCGAAGGCAACACACCGACCGTTATCCCGAATTCGGACGGCGGCCGTACGACTCCTTCGGTTGTCGGTTTCAAGAAAGACGGCGAACGCGTTGTCGGAAATGCGGCAAAACGTCAGGCGGTGACGAACCCCAAAAACACGGTGTATTCTATTAAACGATTCATGGGCCGCTTCCATAACGAAGTATCCCATGAAATCGGCGAAGTACCGTATGCCGTGGTGAAAGGCGATAACGGTTCTGCCCGCGTCGATATCGACGGCAAGATTTATTCCCCGCCCGAGATCAGCGCAATGATTCTGCAATCGCTGAAGAAAGCGGCGGAAGCCTATATCGGCGGCGAGGTAAAGGAAGCGGTGATTACCGTGCCGGCATACTTTAACGACGCGCAGCGCCAGGCAACGAAAGACGCCGGCGAGATTGCGGGTCTTACCGTTCGGCGCATCATCAACGAGCCGACGGCGGCAGCCCTCGCATACGGACTGGATAAGAAAACCAGCCAGGAAAAGGTCGCGGTCTACGATCTCGGCGGCGGTACATTCGACATTTCGATTCTTGAACTCGGCGACGGCGTCTTCGAAGTGAAGTCCACCAACGGCGACACCCACCTCGGCGGCGACGACTTCGATCAACGCCTGATCGATTTCCTCGCGGATGAATTCAAGCGCGACGAAGGTATCGATCTGCGTAAGGATGCGATGGCATTGCAACGCCTCCGCGAAGCTTCCGAAAAAGCGAAGATGGAGCTTTCCACCACGCTGCAGACGGATATCAATCTTCCGTTCATCACCGCCACTGCCGAGGGTCCGAAACACCTGAACCTGACCATCACGCGGACGAAGTTCGAGCAACTCATCGACGATCTCGTGAAGCGCACCGTCGAGCCGTGCAAGCGCGCGCTCGAAGATGCGGGACTCACTCCCCGCGATATCGACGAGGTGATTCTTGTCGGCGGTTCCACCCGCATCCCGATGGTGCAGCAGGTGGTAAAGGATTTGTTCGGCAAGGAGCCGCACAAGGGCGTGAATCCGGACGAAGTTGTCGCGGTCGGCGCAGCCATTCAGGGCGGCGTACTTTCCGGCGACGTCACCGACGTGCTTCTCCTCGACGTTACCCCGCTTTCGCTTGGTATTGAAACGCTCGGCGGTGTATCCACCACGCTGATTCCGTCGAACACCACCATCCCGACCAAGAAGAGTGAAATCTTCAGCACGGCGGCAGACAGCCAGACATCGGTAGAAATTCATATTCTTCAGGGCGAACGCCCGATGGCGGCAGATAACCGCAGCCTCGGCAAGTTCCACCTCGACGGTATTCCGCCTGCTCCTCGCGGCGTACCGCAGATTGAAGTGACGTTCGATATCGACGCGAACGGCATCCTCCATGTCGGCGCAAAGGACAAGGCGACCGGCAAGGAACAATCCATCCGGATCACCTCCTCCAGCGGTTTGAGCGACGACGAGGTGCAGAAGATGAAGCGCGACGCGCAGGAGCACGCTGCCGACGACAAGAAACGGAAAGAAGAAATTGAAGTGCGCAACCAGGCTGATTCGCTGGTATTCCAGACGAAGAAGCAGCTCGATGAATTCAAGGATAAGATCGACGAGGGTATGCGCAACCGCATCGAAGGCGATTTGAACAAATTGGAAGAAGCGCTGAAGACGAACGTGTCATCGGATATCAAGGCGGCGATGGAACAGTTGAACAAGACCTGGAACGAAGCCTCCACGGCGATGTACCAGGCGGCGCAGTCGCAGCCGGGCGGCACCGAAACCGGCGGCCAGCAGCAAAGCGGCGGCACGGACGGCGGCAAGAGCAACATCGAAGACGCCGATTACGAAGTCGTCGACGACGAAAAGAAATAATAACCTCCTCATACAACGCACGCGCCGGGACTCGGAAGGGTTCCGGCGCGCGTTTGTTTATAGTATACGATTGGCTATGTTATGTGTCAGCTATCTACGAATAAGGTTGCATCCGGCCTTCTTTTTCCTTATTGTCAATCGGTATCTGTACGCCCTTTTCTGCACTGCCAGATTCTGCAGATTGGGGGATGCAGTAGTTGCTGGAAATGGCGGCAACGTGTAACAATTCCATTGCCGAAATAGTCATCCATAATATCAGACACTTTGGTACCATTATGAAACTCGCAAATTTTATTGTGCTTTTAGTCTTTTCGTATAGTTGTTTCGCTCAGACTATCGAATGGGAGAGACGGAATGGGAAGTTCGGAACACCTACCACCAGATTTATCCACTCAGACGACGGTCGTTTGTATTTCGGAACAGCGAACGACGGAATCGCTTGCACAGCCGATTCCGGTAATACATGGTTTTCTGTTTACGCCGGTCTCGATAGTCTGCGTATCGTTTCCATCTCCAACGATCCGGTTACCAGAAAGTTGTTCTGCACCACTCCATCAGGCAATATCTATCAGGTAAACCCTGCGACAGGATATTGTACTCTGTATGGGACAGTTCCGGAAGCAGGCTTGAGCCTGATTATCGGGCATTCCGGGATCTTTTATGCATGGAAATCCGAAGGCGGCATTTGGGCAAGTCCTCAACGCTCGGATACCTGGCAAAAGGTGTACAGCAAAACAGGAAGTGAAGCGCCTTATACTGTGGCGCCGTTAAATGGAGGTACGGTTTTAGTCGGCACAAAAAAAGCAGGCATCGTTCGGAGCTCCGATACAGGCGTTACATGGACACGAGTGATAACAAAAAATTTGGAAACAGGCAAAATACGAAGCGAGATCAATACTCCTGCCGTATTCGCACTCACAAGGGAATACAATGCTTTTCCGGGCTATTATTCCGTATTACGCTCGATGGACGACGGCCTGACATGGCAAGCGTTTCCAGATAGTATTTCCGGATCAAGGATACGGGACATATCCCTGAAGGGTTCCGCAGTGTTTATGGGAGGAGTTGATAGTAGCTACTACTCAATGGATGGCGGGAATACGTGGGCCGTAAATGCTTACGTGCGGCCATTTTCCAACCAAAGTTACATCGGCTCGACTGCCACATTTCAGAATGGGACCCTTCTTCACAATTCAGACACCTATACGATGCGCTCAACGAACGGCGGTATTTCCTGGAAAGAAGTGAATAGAACGTTCAATTGGGGCTGCGATATTGTATTCGGAACGCAGGAACACTTGTATTGTATCAGCGATTCTCGTATGGCGTATAGTTCAGACGGCGGGCTATTGTGGAGAGGTCATCCCGACCTAACACCGAATGGGTCGTACATAAAGCTCGTTCAGACAGACACAACCTGGTACGCATATTTAAATGTGATGACAAGCTGGAGCACCCCTTGGCAATCCTCATTATCCTACTCCACCGACCAGGGGTTGCATTGGAATGCGATGCCCGAATTCGAGCCAGCGTTGAACGCTCAACCAGCATATACGAATCTTGCTGTCGGAAAAAATGGCTGGATTTTATTATATGGCGATACTGTGTGTGTTGTGAAAACCGCAGATTCGTTGTATAATTTTAACACACCTGCGCATGCTTATAGCGCGGCTATTTGCAGCAACGGCAGGCTCATTTTCTCCGGTGAAAAGGATGTATACTATACCGATAATCTGGGTGTACAATGGAATACAATGAGCATACCAGATTATGATTTTACATATCTTCAGTATATACCTGAAACTGAAGCAATCATTTTATCATACCGCGGAAAATATTCTTTAGACAATGGCGACACCTGGAACTCTATTGTCACGATGTCGAACACTGTCGGTATTTACGATGCGAAGTATCACAACGGGGTGTACTATTTGGCAACCGACAATGGACTATACGCCGGCACTGACCTCGGCTCCGATATTCGGCTTGTTGGTTCACCAATTAACGATAGATTGAAATCTGTTCTCGTATTGGGAGATACGGTGTATGTTTCGGGAGGGTCCGGAATCTACAAAGGCAAATTCCCTGAATTAATACCACAAATCCAACCAACTGAATCGATGGTGTTATGCCCCGGCGATACGGTCACTTATAGCGTCGTTGGGAATTACGATTCCTATCTTTGGAGTAACGGATCAACGGAACGTACGTTGCATGCAACCTTGCCTGGAACGTATTCCTGCCAAGTCACACTCCATGGTAAAACGCTCGTGACGGATGCTGTTTCAGTAATTCAGATTGATAGTGCGTCGCTCAATCTACAAGGTCCAATTACCGCATGCAGAAATTCCAGATGCACGTATTCTGCGGGTTCGTTTCAAGGTTTGAAGTACATCTGGAGAGTGACGGGTGGAACCTCCTATCCGTCGCAGAATCCAAATACAATTACCGTCGATTGGGGGAATTCGCCTGAAGGCCGAATTGTACTTGAAGTCCAATTTGGGCATTGCTCTCTCGGTAATACGTTACATGTGACGCTCGAAGATTTTTCTGTGCCGACGATTTCCGTGCTGGGAGACACTGTTTTGTGTGCCGGCGATTCGACCTATCTCACTGCTCCTTCCGGTTATGCAGCCTATAGATGGAGTAACGGGCGAACCACACAGGGAATTACCGTATGTGCAGAAGACACCTATTATGTACAAGTAACTACTCCAGCAGGGTGTACCGGCACAAGCCTGGCAGTCAGAGTCCTTGTTAAGCCTACGCCACCAATCCCGACGATTATTCGAAATGGAGACGAGTTCACCTGCACAAACGATAGTGTTGCATATCAATGGTTGATCGATGGCGTTGAGGTACCCGGCGCCAATGAACGTTCCTTTTACTCCTCAGCCGCAGGATCATATTCCGTCCGTATAACAAATTCCAATGGTTGTTCATCCACGTCCGATCAAATCCTTGTCGGCATAGAACCTGTATTGCCTTCCAATGTACAGTTGTTTGAAGTGTATCCAAATCCGGTGCAGCAGTATGCGAATATACGATTGCAGTTTAGTGCGCCGAGTTCGTTCGCACTGCATCTCATAGATAATCTTGGGCGAGAAGTGTATCACCGTAATTTTAACGAGCTGAGTCTTGATCCCGAAATCACTATTGAAACTCGCAGTCTGCTGCCTGGATTATATCACCTAGTGCTTGAATGCGGTTCGCAATACGAATGCAAAACCCTCATTATCGCAAAGCCTTGATCAACGGTAATGAAACCATCGAAACAATTCCTTCCCCTGCTTTTCGTTTTCATATCTGCCATTGCCGCGGCGCAAACGCCGGCTATTATGTGGCGGTTCGATACAAAGGACGCTTCCTTCGGTCAAACGGCGGCAGGCGATATCGACGGCGACGGAAAGCTGGAACTCGTATTCGGGTGTTATCGTAACGATAGCTGCGTATACGCCCTCAATGCAGAAGACGGTTCGCTGCTCTGGAAGCACAACACGAGCCAACCCGGAAATGAAGGTTGCAACGATGCCGCGCCGCTTATCGCTGACGTGGATAACGACGGCACGATGGAGGTTATCGTACCGAGCTCGTGCAATCCAACGACATATTGTTTTGACGGAAAAACCGGAGCGGTGAAGTGGACTGCCCCGACCCGCGGCAGCGACTCCCCTCCCACGCTGGCGGATATAGATTCAGACGACACGCTGGAAATTCTCCACGGTGAATTCGGCGGATATGTAATCTGTATCAATGCCGTGAACGGCGCCGTTGAATGGGAATTGCCCGTCGATACGCGTTCATGGATACAAACCGCGCCGACATTGTTGGATGCAGACGGCGATGGTAGGCTCGATTTTGTCGTCGCCACCTGGCAGCTCTCCCAAAGTGATACAAATGTAGTGCAAGCGTACCGCTGCAGCGACCGCCGGTTGCTCTGGAGCAAGCACATCGAAGCGGTCGTATATCACGGAACATCAATTGCCGATTTGGACGACGATGGTAAACCTGAACTCTGTCTCGGCGATTACAGCGGCATGCTTTCCGTTCTAAACGCAGAAGATGGAAGCACCGCATGGACCGTCCCAACAGCAGGCGAAGGGCATTATATCGGCGCACCCGTCGCCATCGGGGATTTGAACGGAGATAACAGGTGCGAGTTGTTGTACATGAGCTGGTATAACGTTTTTGTATATACCAACGACGGGCAGAAGCTCTGGGAATACTCCATTCCTGACTACAGCACAGCGTTCCGCGGCGCGTCGCTGGCGGACATTGACGGGGACGCATTGCCGGATGCGGTATTCGGCACGAGTTCAGGGCTGCTCATTGCGCTGAAAGGCACAAACGGCGCGGAACTCTGCTCCATGGATCTTGCCGCCGATTATGGCAATGCCGACTTTGCGCTGGACCATGCACCGGTTATCGCGGACTTTGACGGAAACGGATCGATGGATGCATTTATCGTGGGCGGTTACGCGGTGTATCCGGATTTTTATCTGGATTTTGGACGAGCATACGCTGTTGAAATCGGCGCAGGAGCGGGTCCTCCCTGGTTGATGTTTCAACAGAATCGCCTGAGAACCGGAAGCATATGCAGCGGAACTTCCACTGATATCGGCAATACTCCACGTTCCGATATTCCTACACTCGATATTTTCCCGTCGCCCGCGAATGATATCGTCACAGTCGAAATGGATGGATTGGAATGGATTGCACTATACGACGGACTTGGCAGACTCCTGGACCGGTTCATTCCGAGCGGCAGCGCGCATTCGCTGAACCTTCTCCCTTACGGCGCAGGAAATTACTTTATTCTCGCCGGATCGAACGCAGGCTTGTCTATTAAAATGATAATCAAAGATCGATAGCACGCATTCGAAGGCGAGGAAAACCTGCGCGCACAGACGGTTGACAATGTTCTTCACCCTTCAAGTGAACATGTCCTAAATAATTGACGATTGTATAACGTAACAAAGCCCGGCATGTCCGGGCTTTATTATACGCAGTTTTCGCGTCTGCAGCGGTTGGTTCGCGGAAGAATATATCGCCTGTTTCGCTGTTCTGTTCAACAAAGATACCGGTATTCGAAATTCATTTCAATGATCGTGGCGACATTCCATAAACTTGGCTTCCGCCCACGCCGCAACTCGACCGTCCACCGTGCATTCGGCTTTGAGAATATACAACGGCGGTTTCATCCCCGTAATCCAGGCGCGGATTTCGATGGAAGCTGTGCATCCGACGGGTTCAAGAAAACGTACATGCAGATCGCCGGTTACCGCTTTTATTGTTCGATGGAATAAACAATGCGTCATTGCCGAATCGAGTAGCGAAGCAACGATGCCTCCATGGAGAATATCGTCATACCCCTGCAATAAAGGATTCGCATTGAAGACCGTGCGTACTACTCCATTCTCATCGCAGTCGAAGGCGAGACGTAACGAATGCACGTTCCGGTTCCCGCACAGCATGCACCGGCTGTGTCCGTAATGTTCGCCTATCGTTGGCTCTTCGTCAGTGATCGCAAACATTTTCGCCGGCTACCAATGTTCCCGCCAGATAACTGTCAATAAGCTGTTCCGGTGTCGCAGCAGCTGCGCCGACAATGACATCGATGTTTTGCGCTGCGAACAAATCCTGTGCCCGCTGTCCCATCCCTCCGGCGATAATGAGATGCACTCCGCGCTCGGCGAGCCACGGCGGGAGCAATCCGGGTTCATGAGGCGGAGCGTCGATATCTACTCGTTCAAGCATTTTTTTCTCCGTTTCATCGACAGAAACGAGTGCGAAGCGTTCGCAGTGACCAAAATGCATCGATAGTTTTCCATCGGCAAGGGGAATGGCGATTTTCATACAATTGTGTTCCTTATGTGTAGGTGAGTCTTTTGTTGTATATCCTGCGCCGGGATTATCCAATTCGGCGATAACATCGACGATGTTGCGCATTACCGCCGCCGCCGGCGAATTTGGGTAGTGATGTATAAACGCCTGACCGCTGTCGCAGGACGCAGATATCTGCGGATCAAGCGGAATTGAGCCGAGAAATGACGTGTCCATATCATCGGCGATCTGTTTTCCACCGCCCGACCGAAGGACAGAGGTTACCTCGCCGCATTTCGGGCACACAAACCCGCTCATGTTTTCGATCACTCCGAGAACATGCAGATCCAGTTTCCTGCAAAAAGTAATCGATTTGCGGACATCCACCGCCGCCACCTTTTGGGGCGTAGTGACAACCACAGCTCCATCCAGTTTACCGATCAGCTGACAGACGGAAAGCGGTTCGTCGCCGGTCCCCGGGGGCGAATCGATAATCAGATAATCGAGCTCTCCCCAATCCACATCTCTGAGAAATTGTTGTATTACACCCATTTTCATCGGACCGCGCCAGATAACGGCATCATCCTGACTCTGCAATAAGAACCCGAGAGACATCACTTTCATTTCTCCGAGTTCAGCAGGAATCAGTCCGTCTGCCCCGCCGTGTATCTTTTCTTTTTCGAGGCCGAGCATGATCGGGATACTGGGACCATGAATATCGACGTCGAGCAAACCGACGCGTTTCCCTGAAAGCATCAACGCAGTGGCCAGGTTTACCGCGATGGTACTTTTCCCGACTCCGCCTTTACCCGAAAGCACAACCACTTTGTGTCGAATTCTGGATAGCCGCGATTCCAGCTTCATCCGATCTTCCGCTTCCCGATCGGATTCGTCCGTTTTGCGAAACGGCGTTTGAGAATCCGGATCGCTCCGGCTGCCGCGGGCGCTGCTATTTCCATGCGAAGGCGCCGCTGTGGAGATCCGGCGTTGAAGATAGTCGTCGCAAGTGTTGCGGAACGTTTGAACAGCCAGCAGCGCACAATGTTCCGATTCCATCGGGAACTCGCCCAATGCATCGAGAACGTCCTTTTGCTGCAAGCGGACCGCTTCCTGCAGACCGCGTCCTTGAACCAGCGTTGTTGTCATGCTACCGCATGCCAATGAAGAAGCGCATCCATCGGTAATAAATGATATGCGAGCTATCATATCGCCGGAAACCGAAATCCACATCTCCATGGTATCTCCGCAAGGGCCGGTATACCGCGCATGTCCATCGAACGTCGGTGGTGGACCATAGTTTCGGGGATCGTTGGCATGCTCCCAGGCTACTGCGGAAAAACCGTTAGAGTCGTCGCGTTCCATGATTGTCAATGCCTCCTAAAATCCTAGTTGAGTCCATATATTCTGAATATCCACGGCAGACGGGGCATTCGATTCAATGACCGTCATCCGTTGCACTTGTGCCTTTGTCACTTCCCGGTCGTACCTGATTCTTCCGGCTACAACAGCCCCGGAGTTGCGCGACTTCTGTTCTATCCGTTCGGTCATCTCTTCATTGATATCCCATTTATTTACACACACCGACGCCGGTATGTTGAAATGCTTCGTCAACGCGAGTACCCGCTCCAAATCATGTTCGCCCGATACGGTCGGTTCCGTCACTATCAGTACGTGGGAAGCTCCGGTCACAGATGCTATCACCGGGCATCCGATTCCTGGCGGACCGTCGACGATGATGAGACCGGTTTGCGTTTCTTCTGCGATGCGCTTCGCTTCCCGGCGGATGACCGACACAAGTTTTCCGGAGTTTTCCGCTGCGACGCCCAGCTTCGCATGCACCATCGTGCCGTACCGCGTCTGCGAAATCATCCATTCACCGCAACGGCGTTCTCGAAACTCAATTGCCTGCACCGGGCAAAAATGCACACAAACGCCGCAACCTTCGCAACCGGCAGGATCAACAGATGAGATCCAACCTCCGGAGGGGCGTTTTATTTTCCTGGTGGCATCGAACCTGCAATGGAATTGACATGCACCACAACCGATACACGAGTTCGTATCGATAACGGCTTCATGACCGCTAAAAAACTCGTGTCGTTCTGTCTCAGCGGGCGTCATGATAAGATGCATATCGGCGGCATCGACATCGCAATCAGCAATCACAGCGTTACTTGCCAGTGCAACAAACGCAGCGGTCACACTTGTTTTACCGGTACCACCTTTTCCGCTGATAATTACGAGTTCTTTCATAGATCCAACTTCTTGTATATCTGCACAGATTCCTTCAACAGGACGCACGCCGCATTTCCGGTTGAATTCGTCTCTTATCCGTTTAGCCGAATTCAGCGGCGCAGACAATCCATCAGGTATCGGCTCGCTGTTCCAGGCTTCCGCGAACAGCGTAATAGACGCGGCCGTTAATTGCGATAGCGCTGGCGAGATGTTGATGCACAAGCGCGTCAAGATATTTCAGAGCTTCGGTCATGTGAATACCGAGCCCATTTGAAATGTCCGCAGCAGTGCAAGGACGCCTTCGAATGAGTTCTTGTATATCGTGTATACTCGTCTGTTTCATGGTATCGCTTTCCGCGCGGTCCAGGTCTGGGTCGGAGATGATTTCGATATGCCCGGGAAAGAGCGATTTCAATTTGAGCAATCGAGAGTAGCCGACCGGCGCGGCATAGCGTTCGACGGCCGGCCGGAATGCAGTATTCAACTGAATACGCGCGGCGCCGATACCGGCGGCGCATGAAGCCAACGACGCAATATTCGAGGCGTTTCCCGGTAACCCGCCGAGAATCATAACTTCAAGCCATACGCCGCCCTGAAACTCGGATGTAAAACTTTTTATCCCTTCCACCATTTCTTCAAACCCGATGCCGGAGTGAGGACGGTTTATATACCGGAACATCGATTCCGTGCCTGCGTCCAGCGACGGTAGAACGAGATCAGCCGCCGTCAACGCTTCTCTCACTTCGTCCAGCAAGAGTAGCGACCCATTCGTCAGAACAGCGACCGGAGTATCCGTCAGTTGTTTTATTCCGGAAATGATCCTGCCAATTCCTGAATGCAGCGTGGGTTCCCCTGAACCCGCCAGACTGATATAGTCAAAGTGCAAGCCTTCTGCCAACTTTTGTTCCAGTTCCTTGAGAATTTCCGCTACCGGTTGATATTCCTTTCTATGTACCGTTTTTTCGGTCGTTCTTCCCAATTGACAGTAAATGCAATCGTAGGTACACACTTTATACGGCACGAGGTCGATTCCAAGAGAACGACCCAACCGTCTCGACGGTACCGGACCATAGATATACTGGAAATCACTCACAATTTGTATTTCTCTTTGTATACAACCATTTCTTCGAGAGAAGTTCTTTCTTCTTGTATGCAGTTCATGGAGCATCGAATGGATGTTGCATGAATGCGACAGCAATGTATGTAGCAGTTCCGGAGCATTGTTAAACGGCCGATGTTTTGCAACGCTCTTCAATCGCTATTTTCAATTCCTTAAACACGTGTACATATTCGGGCAGCGCATCTACAATAATTGCACCGCGAGAATATGCTTGCGCAATTCTTCTATCATCCGGGATTTCCATCAATATTCGGATGCCTTGTTCCTGACAATATGTTCGCACTCTGCCGTCGCCCGAATCAGAGCGGTTAATTACAACGCCGAATGCTGTTCCGAGTTCCCGCACCAATTCTACCGCAAGCATGAGATCATTCAAACCGAACGGCGTCGGTTCAGTCACGAGAACAATTACGTCCGCTCCGCGCATAGCGGCTATTGCCGGACACGAGGTTCCCGGAGGCGCATCCAAAACGACAGTTGCTCCGGGTTTTGCCCGCGATTTCACAGACCGGATCACCGGAGGCGCCATCGCAGCGCCGACATCCAATGTTCCATAAACAAGCGTGATATTCCCGGACTGATATTCGGCGACCACACCGATACGTCTATCGATTTCGGAGATTGCCTTCTGCGGACAGATTTTCATACATCCGCCGCACCCATGACACATTTCCGGAAAGACAAGCGGTTCGCTCCCGAACGCAACTATTGCATGGAACTGACAGAACCTGCTGCACGCGCCGCAGTAGGTACATAACTCATTGTCTACGCTCGGAACTCGGATAGACACCTGTATCTCGTCGAGCGCCGATCCGCGCAAAAACAAATGGTCGTTCGGTTCTTCAACGTCGCAATCCAAAAGCTGTACGGGTTCATCGAACACCTTCGCCAGATTCAGCGCGACCGTCGTTTTCCCGGTCCCTCCTTTGCCTGATGCAACTGCAATAATCATCCGCAACCTCTGACGTCCGATACGACGAATCTCGTGTCTAGTATGGCCGATCTCCGAACATCCGCAGCCCAGCGAGCCGACGATCCCTTGCCGACTCTGCGGTTTCGACGCGAAACCATATACCATGTTGCACAACGGCGATTCCTGTTGAGAAATGGACACCGGAACGAAGGATGTGAAAATCCATCCGGTTCGCTCGCACCTACAACAAACACCGGATGGATTCCCACACCTCTCTCATAGAAGCAGGAGTGTACACTCGACATGTCAGTGACCGTCTTGTTCGGATATCTGTTGAATGCAGAAACGGAACGCCGGTTCCGTTTGCCCTCTGGAATCATGCCCAATGCCCCTCGACGTCAGCGGATTTCGATTCCATCAGCGATCCAGCCCGATAGCATTCCAGCGCTTCCGCAACAGTTGTTGCAGTAGTAGTATATACATGTATTCCCGCAGCCGCGAGCACTTTGAATGCCTTGGGACCGCAATGTCCCGTTACAAGCGCGGAAGCTCCTAACCGCGCTACAGTCTCCGCTGACTGAATGCCTGCGCCCTGCGCTGTATTCAGTGCTTGCCGATTGTCTACAACATCGAAATTATCGTCATCCAGATTGTAGACAAGAAAAAGAGGCGCGCGTCCAAATCTGCTATCCAATGGAGCATCCAACCGGTCTCCGGAAGTGGTGAATACTACCTTCATTGTTTCCTCAGTTCTGTGTGTTTTATAATGGACATTTCTTAAAGACCATGAACCAATCGAGTACCGTGGTGTCCTCCGCCGGTGTTTCGACCCGTTCCTTGGCGGTTCCGCATGACCCCGGAGGCGGGATGATGACATCTTCCGCGGGTTGCCAGTTAGCCGGGGTCGCAATTTTGTGTTTATCGGAAAGCTGCATGGCGATCAACAACCGTTTTATTTCTTCCATGTTCCTGCCATTACTGAGAGGATAGTAGAGGATTGCCCGCACAATCGCATCGGGATCGATAATGAACACTGCCCGTACCGCTTGCGTTGTGCTTGCCGACGGTTGCAGCATTCCGAATGCTTTCGATACTTCCATCGTCAGGTCGCTGATCACTGGGAATGTTACCTCTACATCCTTCATTCCCCTGAATTGAATTTTCTCCTTGATTGTCCTCAGCCAGGCGATATGGCTATAGGTGCTATCGATGGAGAGTCCGAGCAGTTTACAGTTTAGTTCTTCGAATTCCGGTTGCATGGAAGCGAACGTCATGAACTCGGTTGTACAAACAGGTGTGAAGTCAGCCGGGTGTGAAAAGAAAACCACCCATTTACCGGTGTAATCGTGGGGAAAATTGATTGGTCCCTGCGTAGTCTCCGCATGAAAGGATGGCGCCTTTTCGCCAATCAACGGTAATCGTGCCTGGGATTCCATGAGCATGCTTCTCCTTGTTTTTCGATACGTTGCTATACAACTGTACCAGTACCCTACTGGTACAGTTTTTTATTCATCTTCGTATTCATAGTGAGAATGCGTATCATTGCTCGCCGTGGTTCGATTCAATATCGTTCAGCTTCTTTCTGAGTGTCTCAATTTCCGACTTCAATGCGACAATCTGGTTCTGCACCGATTGCGGCCGGACTTCCTCATTTTCCGGCCGGGATGGAGACGCCGCGTTGTTGAACCGCTGCCATCCAGTCAAACCGGTTTCGTAAAACATATTCCGTCTGCGATTTCCCATCCCGCGTCCGCCGCCGCCGGCGCGGAAACCTCGTCCGCCCCTCCCGGCGAAACCGAACTGGGATGTGCGTGCTGTATTATCGTTCATGAATCCAGGGGCATTATTCCCATTGCAGTATCCTGCCCCCCGTCCTGTTCTCGCTCCCTCCCCGAGCGGTCCTGTTCTGTCTCCTCCAGGCATTGTGCGTTCCTCCTGTAGTAATAATCCTTTTCTATCATTGACGCATCATAACAGCGCCGCATTGAGGACACTGTTTCTGTACGCATGGAATTCCTCGTTCATGCGGTTCGGTATGACCGCATTGAGGACAGACGCAATTGCCTCCTGTTCCCTTTGCTTTCGAGCCGCCCATCCGTCCCTTGCCTATACCGCTTCTTCTCTGCCCGCCGCCGCGTTGCTTTTTCGCGTTATCGGAATTATTCACTTCAACCTCCTTTTTCGAACGTGCCTGCATTCTTCGCCGGTATCCATGTCCGCAGCACCCCGGCATCGTGAATTCGCTTCGCTCCAGGTTACCGTCCAGCCAAGCCTGCATCACATCGTTCAAATCGCCGGTTACAAATGGAATGATTTCTATTCCGATTGCTCGAATCATTCCATATAACGGCTTCGAGATAGCCCCGCATACCAAAAGATCAATGTGTTGCGCCGCCAGAAATTGAGCTTTCTGAGGAGGTACATCGTCCAGAAAAGCTTCCTTCGTTTCGACGAGGATTTTGTTCTCCAGTACTTCGACTATCTGTAACATCCTGGCGGCGTCAAACACCGGCGCGATCCGTTTATCCCAGTATGCGAAGGCTACTCTCATGCTGCTCTATACATCAATTCTATCACACTTGTTATTATGCAAACGGAATGCCAACCGGACCGGCCCTGTAGCCGATGGCTGTAAACGATTGATATAGAACAAGTTGCCGGCGATTTCTTACACAGGATAGGTGCAGGAGAGTTGCACGATCGCAACCTTCGTATCACTAGTCAATTGCGTATTTGCAACGGTATTATTCTAGCGGCGCGTCCTGCGGTCGGTTGCAGGCGCTACGATTCCCAATTTCTTCATTCTTCGAAACAACGTCGTCTTGTGAATACCCAATTCCTTTGCTGCTGCGAGTCGGTTATTATGGTGCTTTTCCAGTGCAGCCTGGATTACGTGGGCATCAACAACATTATGAGCAGACCGGATCGACGATGGGTTGTTCCCCCATGCGGTATCAGTAACAAGTTCTCCGGGTAAATGCACGATACCGATATATCCCGAGTTGCATAAAATAAATGCGCGTTCGATCACGTTTTCCAGCTCGCGGATATTTCCAGGCCAATCGTGCGCCAACAGCAATGAAAGCGCTTCGGCATCGATCCCCTCGATCATTTTCTGATGGAGAGTATTGAACCGCTGGATTATCTGTCCGGCGAGCAGCGGAATATCTTCTTTCCGGCGGCGCAGCGGGGGCAACTCCACTCTGACAACATTCACGCGGTAATACAAATCTTCGCGAAAAACTCCCTGCCGGACTTGTTCTGCCAAATCTCTGTTCGTTGCCACAATAACGCGGGCCTCTACCTTTTCCGATCTGGTCGCTCCCAATGGCTCATATGTGCGTTCCTGAAGCACCCGAAGCAAACGAACTTGCAACGCCTGGCTGATTTCTCCAATCTCATCGAGAAAGATTGTTCCACCCTTCGCCATGGCGAATCTGCCCGGCTTATCCTTTTGAGCGCCGGTGAACGCTCCGGCTTTGTACCCAAACAACTCCGATTCCAATAGCGTATCAGGCAATGCCCCGCAATTGACGGCGATGAATGGACCATTATTCCTTGTACTTAGTGAATGGATTGTACGTGCAACCAATTCCTTGCCTGTGCCAGTTTCTCCAAGGATGAGCACTGTACTCGGGCTTGCGGCGATTGCGGGCAAGACTTCAAATATCCGTTGCAACAAAAAGCTGCGGCTTGAAAGGTCCCCTACCCGGAACTTTCCCTCCAACTCCTGACGTAATGCTTCGATCTCAGATAAATCGCGGAAGGTCTCTGCGCCGCCGATTACTTTCCCTTCGCTGTCGCGCAACATCGCGGTTGAAATACTGATTGGAATACGGTTCCCTTCTGCATCGATGATGTAGCCGGACTTGCCGATAATAGGCTTTCCTTTTTCCAGAGTTTCCTTGAGCGCGCAGGAGGGGCCGCACATGCTGGAGCGGAATACGTCGGCGCAAGGTTTCCCGATTGCCTCCTCCCGCTGGACGCCGGTAATTTCTTCAGCGGCACGATTGAACGAAGTAATCCTCCACTGGGAATCGACCGTAAATACACCGTCCGAAATGCTTTCCAGAATCGCGCCGGTTGACGTTGATGCTGGAGGTATCTTTCTGTTTTTATTAGACATCGTCGTATCAATTGCAGATGTTCATGCTCTAAGATAACGAATCCTGCGGCACATCCAACCGGTACACCGGTATGCGCGCGCAGTACATTCCTTCGATATCTCCAAAAACGCCGAAGAGGACGAAAAGCAGCTCGCCTTGTGGATCAAACAGGCTGCGGTGTTACCGGAGTGGAAGATGTAGGGAGGGGGTGTTAGAAATGCTTGCTTGCGAATGCGCGACCTGAATGGGATTTCAAGTATTTCTCGAATGCTGCGGCTTTCTCCCTTGTTCGAAACGCTATAGCGGTATCAATTCTCCATGGTTTGAATTTCGACGTATGTTGCGACTGTCCGGAATTATACGCTTTTAAGCGTTTCGCCAGATTTGAGGTTAATCCGGTGTAATGATGCGATTCGTCAATGCTTGTCAGTATATAGACGTAATAAAACATTCCCTTCTTCCCATCTAATTGTTTTCATGTTTTTAGCAGGTAGCGCTTTCCGGCTTCGTCAGGCTTCGCCTGACTTCGCCGGGACAAGTCCGGGTTCGCTCT
>CAYPBB010000030.1:0-56219 GCA_964408855.1 uncultured Ectothiorhodospiraceae bacterium | reverse complement strand
AGCCCGACGTCGATCCGGATACGGTATTCGCCGCCGATATCGCGACTCCTCATATTGCCGGTCATTCGTTCGACGGCAAGCTGCTGGGGACGCAGATGGTGTACGACGCTCTCTGTGAGTTCATGAACTGGCGGCCATTGTGGGATCACCGGGAGCATCTACCGGCGAGCGAACACATCGTCATCGACGACCTGCCTCCTCAAAGAATTTGGCAGTGTCTTTACCGTCTACAGAAGCTCGTTTACAACATCGAAACTGACCATCGGGCGCTTCTGAAAATAGTGAAGACTAAAGGAGTCGAAAAAGGAACTGAGTTCAAACGCTACCGCAGCGTATATCCGCTTCGTCGGGAAAATTCTGCATACACCATCGAGGCGCATGAATGCCCGGAGGCGTTGGAAAGGGAATTGGCAGGTTTGGGATTCAAAGTTGAACAGCCCCGCCGCGGGAGTGAGGCTGCCCTGCCGGTCGATTAACAGGATTCCGGGACAGGACGGCGGAGTGCCTCAAGAAACCGTTCCGGCGGGCGGACAGGTTTCAATGTTGCGATATCCTGGAATGCATGGACTGTGAATCCCTCAACAAGCAGCTCGGATGTTTCCTTGCGGTAGATGCGGTAATCGAGGCGCATTCGCGCTGTCGGCTGCGTATCCATACGGGTTTCGACAGTGAGAAGATCGTCGTAGCGGGCTGGATTGAGAAACCGGCAATACGATTCAATAACGGGAAGTCTTGTTCCGGACCGTTCGAACTCCGAATACGGCAAGCCGAGCGCCCGGAGTAGTTCGGTTCTGCCAACCTCGAAATACGTAAAGTAATTGCCGTTGTACACGACCTGCATTTGATCGGTATCGGCATACCGGACACGGATGTCGTGCGTGAATACAATCAGGGGAGTGTCCATGAACGACCCAGGATTAATCCGAGAATTCGCCCATCGAAGAAAACTTATCGATCCTTCGCTTGATGAGGGTTTCGGTCTTGAGTTTTATCAACGGCTGCAGCTCTTCAAGAAGCACCGACTGCAGGATCATCGCAGCCTGGGAATGATTTTGATGCGCACCGCCGGCAGGTTCAGGAACGATACGGTCGATTATTCCTTGTTCAAGAAGGTCCGGAGCGGAAAGCTTCAGCGCTTCCGCTGCCTGTTCTTTATAATCCCAACTTCTCCATAGAATGCTGGAGCAAGATTCAGGTGCAATGACAGAATACCAGGTATTCTCGAGCATCAGAATCCGGTCTCCGACGCCGATTCCCAGCGCTCCTCCGGAAGCCCCTTCTCCGATGATAACGACAATGATCGGGACCGGTAACTGTGCCATTTCAAAGAGGTTACGGGCAATGGCCTCCGCCTGTCCCCGTTCCTCCGCTTCGATTCCGGGGTACGCTCCCGGAGTGTCGATCAGTGTAATGATAGGCTTACCGAATTTCGCGGCAAGATGCATCAGTCTTAGGGCTTTCCTGTAGCCTTCGGGATTTGCCATTCCGAAATTCCGGAAGAGATTGCTCTTTGTGTCGCGCCCTTTCTGATGCCCGATAATCATTACCGATTTACCGCCCAGACTGGCGAATCCGCCGATTATGGCCTTGTCATCCTTGTACCGCCTGTCCCCGTGCAGTTCGACGAAGTCCGTGCACATGTGACGGATATAATCGAGCGTGTAGGGGCGATCGGGATGACGGGCGAGTTGGACCCGCTGCCATCGGGTGAGATTGAAATAAATGCTTTTTCGCAGTTCGTCGACGCGCCGTTCAAGCGAAGCGATTTCACTCGAAATATCTATCTCGGGGAGCATCTCGCGCATTTCCGCGATTTTTTGCTCCAGCTCAATTACGGGTTTTTCGAATTCAAGGATAGTTTTTGCCATGATGTGTAAACAACAGTGTGGTACCTGTTAATTCCTGCGAGAAAGACAAAATGCGATAGTGCGGAGCAATATCTCCATGTCGAGAAAAACGGAATGATTACGGACGTATTGAATGGATAGCGAAATGACTTCATTGGAATCGTCCGGATTCGAATTCCGAAGCTGGGCAAGACCTGTCAGGCCTGGTTTACCAATATACACATCCTGATGTTTATGAGTAAATGACTCCGGATAGCCAACAATGCTCTTCGTACCTCGAAGCACTGCGGGCATCCCCTGGATAAACCGTTTCAAGGAACAGCGATCTACTCCATTTTCCGGTAATAGCCGGAAGAACGGGTAGATAAATACCAGAAAGACCGAAGATACGAGGATATCGAAAACGCGTTTCATGAATCTGTTCGGGAACCGCAACAGATTATAATCGACATCTACGAGAGGGATACTGACCAACTGGTCAATATGCGCCTTTCCGACAATAAAATCCATACTCTTCGGGATGATCCGGAAATGAATGGACATGCCGCGCGTTCTGCTTACGAGAGCGAGAATTTGTCCATACGATAAAACATCGGGAAGGAAAATAATATCGGTCGCGTTTGTGGCGCGTATGACTTTCCCGATGTTATCGATGCTGCCGAGAATTGGCACCCCCTGGAAGCTTTCTCCTGCGCGTTGATGTGTGGTGTCGATGATGCCGATAACCTTGTATATGTTTGATTCGTACCGGCGAAGCCGTTCAAGAATAACGCCCGTGTTTTCATTCAGTCCAACGAGCAACGTGGCCTTTCCCGTAACTATTGTTGTATTGCGCGACGGTTTCAGGAGGATTGCTATGAGTCTGTAACCAGTGAGTCCGGAAAACATAATGCCGCTTGAGATGAGGACGACTGCGCGGCTGAACGCAAAGTCCTTGAAGAAAAACGTTAGGCTCGAGAGAACGAAGAGCGAAATAATAACACCGATTCCCGATCTGATAAAACGGTAATTCGCTGCCGTATACGTTCCCGCGGAAATCAGGCTGAGTAATGCTATCGATATCGATACGATATAGATGGTCGGGTATGCATAGGCCGGAAACCTGAACAATTCTCCGAAACGAAGTAATTCGCCGGCGATTACCGACAGGAAGACGATCAATGTATCGAGTAGAAGTACACCGGTATTATGAAGCACCAGTTTCGATCTCGATATTAAGAGGCGAAGTTTTATCCCTAGACGAATGAATGCCATCCCTGGAGCAGAAATCCGGAGATTTTTCTCAGCGAATACTTCCATCGCTTGATAAAAGATCGCTTTGGAATCGATCGGGCTCCGGTTTGTGCTTTCACCGCCGTAGTGGATGATCCGTGTCTGGGGTACGTAGAATACCTTGGAGCCGTGTTGTTTTACCCGGTGGCACCAGTCGAGATCCTCGCCGTACATAAAGTACTGTTCATCCAGTCCGCCTATGGTGTCGTAGAGTTCCTTGCGGAGAAACATGAACGAGCCGGAAATCGCATCGACCTCGTACGATGCGTCCTCGTCAAGATATGTGAGATTGTATTTGGCAAACAGCGGCGAGCGGGGAAAGAGTGTGCTCAGCCCGGATAGCTTCGTGAACGCTACCCACGGCGAAGGAAAGCTTCGCCGGCAAGCCGGTTCGAATGTTCCGTCGGGGTTGATGATCTTGCATCCCGCCATTCCCGCGGATGGAGTCGATTCGAAGAACTCGGTCATTACCGCGAATGTATCTTCCTGGACGATCGTATCCGGATTCAATAGAAGAAAATATGTTCCCTTTGCTCGTTGTAGTGCCTGATTATTCGCGCGGGCGAATCCGGCATTCTCGATGTTTTCGATAAGAACAACTTCCGGAAACTGACGTCTGATCATGTCAACACTTCCGTCGTTTGAATTGTTATCGACAACGAAAATCTCCGCCGCTATGGAACCGAGGGCGGAGTAGACGGAATGAAGACAGTTCTCCAGCAGATTCCTGACGTTATAATTCACGATAACGATGGAAAGGGAAATACTATCGGTGTCTCCGGTGGGCATGTTCTCCGCACTACTTCTCGCTATGACAAATGAAGGCATGATAGCCCGCGCGCGGCGGAATCATGCCTTCCAAAATAGAGATTGAAGCGTGGAAATAAAACTATGCCGGGGTATTCATCTTGATCATTTCGTCGAGCGTCACGATTGGGAGCTCATACCGCGCGGCGTATTTTTTCTCCTTGTCGATATTCAACTCGCCCGGATCGATATTGGCGACGATGATTTCCATTTCGCCGAGACCGTTCATGAGCATGCGGTTCAAACCCAGGTTTACGCTGGATTCCGATTTCTTCGTAAGCCGGAGTTTACCGGAAATCAGACCGGACGCTTTTACGATTTCCACGTTATTCGCTTTGCCGTATGCATAGAAGCCGCTGGTTCCCGGCTCGCCGGCGAACTCGAGTTCGCTTCCTTCGGCAAACGATGGAATTTGGAGCGCAAGAATGGTGCCGCCGGCGATCGATGCGTCTTTCAGGTGGATGATTAAAACGCTGGATGTTCCGCGGCTGAGCTTGCAGGCATTTGCAATTTTATAGACGGCGTCTTCGCCTTCGCCGGTGATTTTGGCATTTTCAATGATGTACCCGCCGTCGCTGCCGATCACATCGCTATACGATGTGTTCATTGCGGTTCCTACTTTGTCTTCGCTTTTTTCCTGCTTCGAGCAGGCTGCAACCAATAGAAGAGCGCAAGCCAGTATGGCATATCTCATAACATACTCCTGGTGATGATTAATGTTCGAACAACGTTTATACTCTACAGTATAGTTACGAGTTCCAGACAAACTGCCCTTTGTTGAAAATGCCGAGCGCTTTGCCTATGAGCATCGTACCGTGGAATGGAGAATTTTTCGATTTCGATTTGAATTTCGCGACATCGACGGTCCATTGCAATTCCGGATCGAAGAATGTCAGGTTTGCCCGCTGACCGGGTTCGATACGGATATCGGGAAGACGCAGGATGCGGCGGGGATTCGACGAGAGCTTCTCGATGAGCTCAGCCAGGGAAAGATAGCCCTGAACAACCAGCTCCCTGACGCTGAGCCCCAGCGCGGTTTCCAGTCCGACAATGCCGAACGGCGCGTCGATGAATTCCACCTCCTTCTCGAACAGAGCGTGCGGAGCGTGGTCGGTGGCAATGCAGTCGATGACGCCGTCGCGCAGCCCTTCCTTCGCCGCTATGACATCGTCCATTGTGCGCAGGGGAGGGCTCATCTTTGCATTGGTATCGTATTCGCCGATCGATTCCTCGGAAAGCGAAAAATGATGCGGCGTAACCTCGCTGGTGATGCGCAATCCTTTTTCCTTCGCCGCCCGGACAGCCGACATCGCTCCGATTGTGCTGATATGGGCGACATGGTACTGGCAGTCGAGGTATTCCGCGATCATGATATCGCGCGCTACCATCGTGTCTTCGGCGAGCCGCGTAATGGGAGGCAGTCCCATGAGCGTCGAAATGTACCCTTCATTGATCGCGCCGCCATCCGAGAGGTGGATATCTTCGGCATGCTGGATGATCGGAACCTGCAGCATTCGCGAGTATTCAAGTGCGAGCCGGAGAATCTGTGGATTATGAACGGGGGCTCCATCGTCCGAAAATGCCACCGCGCCCGCCTGGAGAAGTTCTGCCATGGGTGCGAGATTTTCGCCCGCCCGGCCGCTGGTCACCGCGCCGATCGGATAGACATCGACGGGAAGCGGTGCCGCTTTATCGATGATGTACCGGACAGTATCCGCTGTGTCGATCGCAGGTTTGGTATTCGGCATGCAGGCCACGCCCGTAAAGCCGCCCGCGGCTGCCGAACGGCTTCCGCTAATGATGTCTTCCTTGTACTCCTGTCCCGGATCGCGGAAATGGACATGCATATCGAAAAATCCCGGCGAACAGATGGTCCCGCCAAGATCGATGGTTTGCACTCCGTCTGACGACGGCAGGGAGATGGAATCGGCGATCTGGTCGATGATGCCGTCCGTAATCAGAATGTCTTTTTGTGTATCCGTTCCCGTTACCGGGTCGATGATATGCGCATTGGTAAAGAGATATTTCGTCATTGCACTAATCCGCCTTTGTACCGAGGAGAAATAACACAGCCATACGTATTGCCACGCCGTTGAGAACCTGTGGAAGAATAACGGAATTCGCTCCGTCTGCGACCTCCGACTGGATTTCCACACCGCGGTTAATTGGTCCGGGATGGAGAATCAGCGGTTCCTTCTTCAGCTTTGCCAGACGTTCTTCGGTGACGCCGAAGGTGTTGTAGTATTCGCGCAGACTGGGGAACGCGCCTCCCGCTTTTCGTTCGAGCTGGATGCGGAGGATGTTGATTGCGTCGGACCAGGCAAGAGCTTCGTCGAGATTATGGAAGACGCGTACGCCGAGACGTTCGATATACCTCGGCATCAGTGTTGGAATGCCGCACACTGCGACGTTCGCGCCCATCGTTACAAGTCCGAAGATGTTTGACAGTGCAACTCGCGAGTGGCTGATATCGCCGATAATGCAGACGTTCAATCCTTCGAGACTGCCCATGTGCTTCCTGATGGTATACATATCGAGCAGCGCCTGCGTCGGATGCTCGTGAGCGCCGTCGCCGGCGTTGATAAACCTCGACGTACAGCGTTTGCTCAGGAAGTGCCCCGCACCCGCCGCCGAGTGGCGCATGACCACCATGTCGACTTTCATTGCTTCAATATTGAGCGCTGTGTCGAGTAGTGTTTCGCCTTTTTTAACGCTGCTGGTGCTTGCGGAGAAATTCACGACGTCGGCCGAGAGCCGCCGCTCCGCGAGTTCGAACGAAACCCGGGTCCGCGTGCTGTTTTCAAAAAAGAGGTTGACGATGGTTTTTCCGGTTAAAGTCGGGACTTTCTTCACCGGGCGTTCGAGGACTTCCTGGAAGCTATCGGCGGTATCCAGAATCAGCTCGATATCGCTTTTCGGAACTTTGTATAGTCCGAGGAGATGGTCGATTGAGAGTGATGACATAGATCTTGTATTGTGATTCGGTGATTATTCAATGGAGACCAGATCGATTCCGTCGGTTCCGTCTACTTCCTGTAGGCGGACGCGGACTTCCTGACCGCGCGAGGTCGGGACCGTTTTTCCGATGAAATCCGCTCGAATAGGTAATTCGCGATGCCCGCGGTCGACAAAGACGGCGAGCTGAATGGTATGCGCCCGCCCGAAATCAACCAGCGCATTCAGAGCGGAACGCACCGTCCGGCCGGTGAACAACACATCGTCGACAAGGACGATGTCCATTCCGGTAATATCGAAAGAGATGTTCGATGCTTTTACTTCGGGTTGGCGGAGATGCTGGCGGACATCGTCGCGGTACAGCGTGACATCGAGGATACCGAACGGCACTTCCACGCCTTCCGCTTCGGTTATTTTGTCGCGTAACCGCCGCGCGACGAATTCTCCGCGCGTGCGAAGTCCGATAATGGCGAGTTTGCCCGCATCGTGGTTGCGCTCCATGATCTCATGCGCGAGGCGGGCAAGGGTGCGTTCGAAGCCGGTTTCGTCGATTATTGTTTGTAACACAGTCATGATTGCATCCGTAGTTCGGTTGGGAAAAGTATGGGAAGCCCGAGCAGATGTCTGCGGAGGGTATCCAACGCAAGTTGGGCCGCTCTCGTTTTGGTCCTCAGCCGGTCGTTGCCGAGATAATGATCGACGGCGTAGGTAGTTTCGGCGCTGCTGAATCCGATCCAGACCAGGCCGACAGGCTTTGTATCTGTTGCCCCGCCGGGGCCAGCGATACCCGTCGTTGACAGGGCGAAGTCTGCCCCGGATTTCAGGCGGATACCTTCCGCCATTGCCATCGCCACTTCGCGGCTCACCGCGCCGTACTGCGCAAGCATTCCTTCGGGCACATCGAGGAGCTCCGTCTTGCTTCGGTTGCTGTACACGATTGCGCCGCGTTCAAAATAATCGGAACTCCCCGGTACGTTCGTGATTTTATCGGCAAGCAGGCCGCCGGTGCACGATTCCGCGACGGCGAGCCATGCGCCGCGTTGCCGTAGGAGTTCGCCGGTTACTTCCTCGAGCGGCCGCTCGTTTTCGGCGTAGATGAATTCGCCTGCCCGGTTGTAGATAAATTCCTTGACGGTGGCGAGGGTCGTTTCCGCCTGCAACAGGGATTCCGCTTCTGCGGTAATACGCAACCGGACGCCGAGCGGGGAGGGGAGGTACGCGAGCGAAGCGGCGGAGAAAAACTGCTCGACCCCTCTGATGCGGTTGGCGAGCAGCGATTCCGGTATCCCGGTTGTCATGAGAGTTACCGTGGAGCGGGTGTTTTCTCCGAGGCTTGCGAGCACGCCGGCGATATACCCGCTCATCATTCCCTTCATCTCCGAAGGAACGCCGGGCATGACGAAGAAGTGCTTTTCGTCCCGTTGGAAGTGCATTCCCGGAGCAGTGCCGTCCATGTTGCGAATCGGCGTGCAGTCGACGGGCACCATTGCCTGATCGCGGTTGGCATTATCGGCATCCCTGTTCAACCGCGCAAGAAAATCCTTGATATCCCCGAACACTTCTTCGGAGAATACCAGCGAAGTATTGAAAAATGTAATCACGGCATCGCGGGTGATATCGTCGTGCGTCGGCCCCAGACCGCCCGTCACGAGAACGATATCGTTTCGTTCCCACGCAAGCCGGAAGGCATCGAGAATAACGGATTTGCAATCGCCGACGGTTGTCGTGTATTGTACGCGGATGCCAAGCGAGGAGCACAGCCCGCCGATGAACGACGCATTGGTGTTCACCACCTGACCGATCAGAAGTTCGTCGCCTACAGAAATAATTTCAGCATTCATCATTTGAATTCGAACAGAGGTTCTCAAAATATATCACCGCCGATCTGGAAAAGCAATGCACGTATTGCCGCACCCTCCAGTACGCATGAAGTACGGGAAAGCAGCGAAATCAGAGCATGATTGCGTGTATAAGTACAGCTTGTTTGCAACTTTACCGGTGACAAGCTAACTTAGAAAATTGGTTACTTTACGACCTGAACGGTTCCCCGCTCAAATTTACGGAGGTTTCATTGAAGGAATATTTGCCCGAACAAATCCGCAACATCGCAATTATTGGTCATGGCGGCTCAGGAAAGACCATTCTTTCGGATGCAATTCTGCTGAACTCCGGCGGTGCCACACGTATTGGAAGAGTTGAAGACGGCTCTACGGTATCGGATTACAGACCCGACGAAATCGAACGTCAGATCTCCATCAACAGCACCCTGATTTCAACCGAATTCATGGATACGAAGCTCAATTTCATAGACACCCCGGGCTTCACCGACTTTGCCGGCGACGTTCTCTCCGGTTTGCGTGTCGCCGATACGGCGCTGATGATGCTTAAGGCAGTGGAAGCGGTGGAGGTCGGGAGCGAGCTTTTCTGGAAGTTTGCGGAATCTGCGAATGTCCCGGTAATGATCGCCGTCAGCAAGGCGGATAATGAGCACTCCGACTTCGATAACGTCGTCGAGCGCGCCACCGACCGGTTCGGCAACAACGTCGTTATTGCACAATTTCCGGTAAAGCAGGGCGCGGGATTCAATTCCATCGTCGATGTCATCAAAAAGAAAATGGTTACCTATGCAGCCGACGGGTCCGGAAAGTACACCGAAGCCGACGTTCCTGCGGAACTTCAGGCAAAGACCGGCGAACTCCACGAAGCGCTTATGGAGAAGGTCGCTGAATCGACGGAAGATTTGATGAACTCATTCTTCGAGCATGGAACCCTGAGTCCGGAAGAATTGAAGTCGGGGCTTCGCGCGGCAATCAGGAGCCGCCTGGTGTTCCCCATTTTCTGCATCTCGGCGCAGCAGAACATCGGCGTGCGCGGATTATTGGAATTCATCGTCAACTACGGACCGAATCCGGGCGATATCGCCTCCATCACCGCAATGAAAAACGGAGCAGAGACAACGGTGCAGGTTAGTTCAACAGGCGATCCGGTGATGTTCGTGTTTAAAACCCTTTCCGAACAGCATGTCGGCGAACTCTCTCTCTTCCGGGTCTACAACGGCGTGATTCAGCCGGGCATCGACCTCGTCAATGTCCAGAGCGGAAAAACCGAACGCATCAATCAAATTTTCTCGATGAAAGGGAAGGAGCGGAAAGACGTCGCCAAGCTTTACCCGGGCGATATCGGTGCAGTCGTCAAGCTGAAGGATACGCATACGAACAATACCCTGAGCACGAAAGCGCTTAACGTTGAATTGCCGCAAATCGTATTTCCGGCGCCGGTCATCACGGGCGCCATCAAGCCGAAGGCGAAAGGCGACGAAGACAAGATCGGAGCGGGTTTGCATACGATGCACGAAGAAGATCCTTCGTTCTCGGTGAAAGTCGATACCGAAACCCATGAAACAATCGTTCTCGGACAAGGCGAAATTCACCTCGACGTGATGATGAAGCGGCTGAAGCAGCGCTTCGGCGTCGACGTCGATATCGCGCAGCCGCGTATTCCGTACCGCGAAACGTTGAAGAAGCCTGTCGAAGTATCGTACAAGCACAAAAAACAGACCGGCGGCGCCGGCCAGTACGGCGAAGTATATCTCAAGGTAGAGCCGCAGCCCCGCGGCACCGGCTACGAATTCGTCGACGCCATCGTTGGCGGCGTTATCAGCAACAAGTTCATTCCCGCAGTCGACAAGGGCATTCAGGAAAGCATGTCAAAAGGCGTGATCGCAGGGTACCAGATGGTCGATCTGAAGGTGACGCTGTTCGACGGCTCCCAGCATACCGTCGACTCGAACGAAATGGCATTCAAGGTGGCCGCACAGCAGGCGCTGAAGAAAGCGGTCGAATTGTCGCAGCCGGTTCTTCTCGAACCGATCTATTCCATCGAAGTTATTGTTCCGGACGAGTTCATGGGCGACGTGATGGGCGATATATCCAGCCGACGCGGTAAAATCCAGGGAATGGACGCGGAAGGTCCTTTCCAGGTCATCCGTGCTTTGGTTCCTCTTTCTGAATTATACCAGTATGCCACCCGGCTCCGCTCCATTACACAGGGCAGAGGGATTTTCCGCCGCACATTCTCGCACTACGAGGAAGTCCCGAACGACGTCATGCAGAAAATCATTGAAGAGTACAAAAAGTCCAAGGAAGAAGAATAGTGTCACAGTTCCGCATACTTTCGGTTGCACTCCTGGTGTGCATCGGATCGGCCGCCAATGCGCAGGGTCCGTTGATATCGTCGGGAGGAAAGGCGCAGACTGGAACATCATCGATCACCTACGGCGGCGCCTATTACAATTTCGGCGGCGCCAGCGGTTGCGACTTTCTGATCAGCGTCTGGGGGTATGTCCAGAACGCGGGCAGGTATAACGTTCCCTGCGAAACGAATCTCCTCGATCTACTGAGCTATTGTGGGGGACCCAGACGCGGCGCATTTCTCGATAGAGTACGGATTATTCGCCGCGGAGGAGTCGACAAACAGAATGAGATCGCCGAGGTTTTCGAGGTCGACGTGGAAAAATACCTGCAGCTTTCCGTGAAGGGCGATCCAGCCGCCGATCTGTTCCTCTATCCGCGCGATCTGATAATCGTGGACGGGGAAGACAAGGAAGTTGTGGACTATGTTCTGCGCGTCTCGCAGGTCATCGTGGCCATCGCGACCGTGGTAACGGCTACCGTTGCCGTGGTTAATATCTCGAAATAGCGCTGTTTTTCTAAATAAATACCAACAAATGGAATGGAATCTATCCTTCCGTTTGTTGGTATTTTTGTATTGCCATATCCGCGGTTTTTTTGTTGTTCCTTGCCGCGAGAATGGGTAAATTAACTTGGATATGCACATCGCGGAATTGTATCTAAAAGAATGACTGCAAAAGACGAATTCAACAAACAATTCCAGGAGCTTCTGCGCATTGCGTACGAAGGCAAATGGATCATTCTCTCGGTTTTCATTGTCGTTATCTCTGCCACGTGGTTCTACACCATGCAGCAGGACGATATCTACCAGGCGAATGCCAGTATCCGGTTGAAGCGGTCGATGGATGTGCTGAACCAGCCGTCCGTTCAACAACTGGGCGCGGAAGACCTCGGCTTCGGCAGCGAGCGCATTATCGCGAACGAAATCCGCGTGATTCAGAGCGAAGCGGTTATCAACCGGATCGCCGATAAATTGCTGGAAGAAGCTCCCCGCACGAATGTTCACGCCGATACGCTGCCGATCCTTAAAGCGCAATCGCGTCCCTCCACGATGAGGAAAATTGCGCGGAAACTGGGTGTGGAAGACTTTTTCATCAATATGGGAATCGTTCGTCACGACACGTCGTCCCTCATTGCCGACCACGAGGTAATCGCCGGACGTGTCCGCAGTCAAATGACCGCTGAACGCGTCGGCGGATTGGACTTCATCGATATCGTCGTCGTCAGCGCGTCTCCGAAGGAAGCGGCGAAAATCGCCAACTACGCAGTCGATGCGTACATGCAGCGCAATTTGCAGAGTGCCAGAGAAAATGTGCTCACAGTAAAGTCGTTTCTGGAAAGCCAGCTCGATTCGAAACGAGACTCGCTCCGCGAGGTAGAGAACGCACTCAAGGACTATCAGCAGTCGCACGGAATCGTATCGCTCGATCAGGAAAGCCAGGGCCTTATCGGGCAGCTTTCGATGTTCGAAGCGCAGCGCGAACAGGCAAAAATCGACCTTCAGGCTGCAAACAAGGTGCTCAGCGAGTACAAGAACCAAATGAACAGGCTTGAGCCGACGCTTTCCAAGAAGATCAGCGAACGTCCAGATCCGGTGCTCAATCAGCTGCTAGTCGATAAGGCCACCATCGATTTGGAAATTCAAAAGGCGGAATACGCGAAAGAGAATGCCCTGAAAAACCGTCCCGATCTGCAGCCGTTTTCGGAAAAGAATCTATCGGAATTGAAAAAACGTCAGAACGATCTGCAGCGGCAGATCGAAGACCTTTCAATGAAAGCGATTCAATCGGGCGATGTTTCTTCATCGCCGTTGGAACAATCCCGCGATTTAAGGCAGTCGATACTCGAAAAACAACTCGAAATTGAATCATACAAGGCGAAAATCTCCAGCCTCGACGCAACGATATCGGAATACAACCGCAAATTCGAAGGGCTGCCGGCGCAGTCGCTGCAGTTTGCGCGGCTCGAGCGTGCTCGGCAGAGCAACGAGAAGCTCTTTACCTTGCTCGACGACAGATACCAGGAAGCCGTAATCAACGAACAAACCACGATGGGCAATGTCGACGTTGTCGACCGCGCATCGGCGCCCGGCAGACCGATCAGTCCCGACCGTCCGAAGAATATGCTGATCGGTGTTCTGTTCGGGCTTGGTCTGGGATTTATTCTCGCAATGCTTGTCCGGTATCTCGATTCGACCATCCGTAATCCAGAAGACGTTGAGAAACTGGGGATACCGGTGTTGACGTTTATTCCAAGTTTCGGTTCGATTGGAGACCTCAGCCGCGAGGAGACACTTGTTGTCCAGTCGGCGCCGCAATCGCCTCCCAGCGAAGCGTACCGTACGATGCGCACTGCAATCGAAAACAGCCTGATGATGAACGGCAAATCGATTGTCGTACTTGTAACAAGTCCGGCGCCAAAGGAAGGTAAATCCACCGCAATCGCCAATCTCGCCGTCACCGCGGCGAATCTCGGCAAGCGCGTTCTCCTTATCGACGCCGACTTGCGCCGTCCGGTACAGCATTCGATTTTCGAACTCGACCGCGAGCCGGGGTTGTCGGACTGCCTAACCGGTGCGGTTCCGGTAAACGTTGCGGTCAAGAAAACGAAAGTTCCGAGGCTTCATCTCGTGACATCCGGACATATCCCCAGCCACCCTGCGGAACTGCTCGGATCGACGCAAATGGAGAAGTTCCTCCAACTGGTACGCCAGTATTACGATTTTATTCTTGTCGACTCCCCGCCGATCATAGCGATGGCGGATACGCTTGTGATCGCCAAGCACGCCGACGGCGTTGTGTTGGTTGTATCGGCCGATCAGACGAAGACGATGGGACTGGTGAAGGCGAAGGAGTTGCTTGTATCGAACAACGCCCGGTTTTTAGGCGCCGTTGTCAACCGTTTCAACGCAAACAAGATTTATTATTCGTATTACCGCTATTATTACCAGAATTATTATTATTATTCCGACGATGGAACGAAAAAACGCCGGAGCCGCATCAAGGAAAAGAAGGACACCGGCGACGACTCGCTCCAGGTCTAATCCGCATACCGCAAATACGACGAGGTCCGCACACCACGCCTGCCCGTGCTGATGGCGCAGGCTTGCTATAGTTCCATTCCTCTACACACCGTAACATCCAGTACTATGATCAAAGACAGCTATATTCAAACCGTCATCGAACCGTTTAAAATCAAGTCGGTTGAGCCTATCAAGTTTACTTCACGGGAAGAGCGCGAAGAAATTATGGAACTCGCCGGGTATAATACGTTCAATATTCCGGCAGAAGATGTGATTATCGATTTGTTGACCGATAGCGGTACCTCGGCAATGAGTTCGAAACAATGGGCGGGCATCATGGACGGCGACGAGTCGTACGCCGGCTCGAGAAGCTTTTTCCGCATGGAGCGCACGATCAAGGAACTTATGGGATTCGAATATATCATTCCGACGCACCAGGGGCGCGCGTCCGAAAAAATCCTGTTCTCCGTCGTCGGGGGAAAGGGAAGGTATATCCCGAACAATACCCACTTCGATACAACGCGCGCGAACGTGGAATATTCCGGCGCGGAAGCCATCGATTGTTTGACCGACGAAGGTAAGAACCCGGAAGTGATTGCCGATTTCAAAGGCAATATGGATATCGCAAAACTCGAACACGTCATTCAGCAGTGCGGCCCGGCGAACATTCCGCTCGTGATGCTTACGCTGACCAACAATTCCGGCGGAGGACAACCCGTTTCGATGGAGAATATCCGCGCCGTGCGCGCCGTGTGCGACCGCTATGGATTGCCGTTGTTCTTCGACGCTTGCCGTTTCGCGGAAAACGCATTCTTCATAAAAATGCGCGAACCGGGATATCAGGATAAAACACCGAAGGAAATCGCCCAGGAAATGTTCTCGCATGCCGACGGCGCAACAATGTCTGCGAAGAAAGACGCGCTCGTCAACATCGGAGGTTTCCTGGCGATGAACGACGAATCGATCGCGATCGAATGCCGCAACCTCCTGATCATCACCGAAGGATTTCCAACATATGGCGGCCTCGCCGGACGCGATCTCGAAGCCATCGCGCAGGGGCTTGAGGAAGTCGTCGATGAAGACTACCTGAATTACCGCATCCGCAGCACCAGCTATCTCGGGTACAAACTCCACGAGCTCGGCGTACCAATACTGATGCCTCCTGGCGGTCATGCAGTGTATCTCGATGCGAAACGGTTCGTGCCGCACATTCCGGCCGATCAGTACGGCGCGCAGAGCATTGTGTGCGCGTTATACCTTGCCGGCGGTCTGCGGACGGTGGAAATCGGCAGCGTGATGTTTGGAAAGAAACTCCCCGACGGCACCTTTGTTGCGCCGCCGATGGAACTGGTCCGTATGGCGATACCGCGCCGCGTATACACGCAAAGCCATATCGACTATGTCATCGAAGTTGTAAAGCACGTTCACGACATGCGCAATGAATTGAAAGGCATGCGGATCACGTACGAAACCCCGTACCTCCGCCATTTCACCGCGCGTTTCGAATTCGCCGGCTGATTGTAAAAGAACGCGCTTTTTCATACTATTTGCTCTGCGCATCCGTCATGCACGGATGCGCCAATTTATTCACCAGGACAGCATCAGTACGATTCTTGGTACGTATTCTCTACGTCCACCACGGGAAAGGCATCGGCGGCGCGCCGCTGAGCCTGCTGTATCTTATCCGCGGACTGGACCGGTCCCGCTATATGCCGGTTGTTCTCTGCCTGCATGAAAGCCAGGCGGCGGATCTGTTCCGCCGCGACGGACTCGAAACCGTGGTGATGGAATCGATCAAGGACTTTAGCCATACGAACGTCCTCTGGTATCCCTGGTGGCAGTTCCCGAAGACGCTTTACCGGGCTGCGATGATACCCGTTTCGTACGTGCGCGCGCGTTCGTTTCTCAAGAACACTCCGTTCGATATCGTCCATCTGAATACCTCGACGCTGGGCGCGTTCGGAATGGCGGCAAAACGCGAAGGATGCCGCGTCGTTTGGCATATCCGCGAACCGGTTGCGCGCGGTTACTTCGGAGTACGGCGGTGGTGGATCAGACGAACCATCGACCGCAATGCCGATGCCATTGTGCCTATCTGCCGGTACGACGCGTCGCAATTACGCCAAAGCGGCCGGATTACTGTTGTATATAATTTCGTCGATTTCCGGGTGTTCGATGCCTCAAGACGGGCGCCCGATCTCCGGAAACAACTGGAAATCGACCCGGATGCGAAGATCGTTCTGATGCTCGGCGGCAGCAACCCGATCAAAGGCACGGAACAATTCGTACGCGCTGCGGTACAAATAGCGGAACGGCAACCCGGCGCCGTGTTCCTGATTGCCGGCGAAATTCCCGGCAATTCGTTCCGCGAGCGGTTGAACGGCCGGACGGCGTACCACAGGCGGACAGTAGGATCGATACCCGGAGCGCTGACGGATCGTATTCGCTTTATCGGCGTCCGTAACGATATACCGGATTTGCTCGCCGAAGCATATTTGCTCTGTTTCCCATCGACGACGCCGCATTTTGCGCGGCCTGTGATCGAAGCCTCGGCGATGGGAAAACCAGTCGTCGCCTCCGATCTCGGAGGTCCGCAGGAACTGGTGCGAAACGGCGAAACTGGATTGCTGGTCCCGCCGTGCGATACCGGCGCCCTGGCGCTTGCAATGGAACGGTTGCTCTCCGATTCGCTGCTTGCGCAGACCATGGGGCGAAATGGACTTGAATTCGCCAGAGTCCATTTCGATGCGGAAACGAACACACGGGCGATACAGGAGGTCTACCTGCGTCTGATGCAGGAATGATCTGCAAGTTTTTCTCAATGCCAATACGCATTTTCGAAGAGATTATGTATTTTACGTCAATTCATACAATCAAGGAGAGGTAATGCGGTTACTATCCATCCTTTTATTCGTGGTTTGCATTGCACCCGCTGTGTCTGCGCAAACTGAAAATGACCTCGTCGGATGGTTCATCGATGATTTCGAAAGTCAGACGTTCGATACGCGATGGAAGGAAGTGTCCGGGAACTGGGGTCTTGACGGCAAAAATGTCGTCGCAAAGCTTGCCTCGGGCGATGCTTTTTTATCCAATGAAATGTATATCATGCGTACCAAACCGTACGTCATCGATGCGATGATCCAGGGCGCCGGAGGCGGCGTGCTCTTCTGCCTCGAAAACCGGGATAAATTGCAGGATGGACATGCAGTATTCTTTACCGGAAGCATGGTTTCAATCGGGTACTTCAATCATATCGGGACCTTCGTCGAAACGCGGAGCATTCCATACGCCATGCCCGAACGCAAGCCCGTTCAACTGAAAGTGTCCATTGATCCGGCAAATAAACGCTACACGGTCGCAGTATTCAAACAGGATGTCGCGCTTGAAGAACTGCATTTCAGATCGGGATATGCCGGTCTTTACGCGAATCAGAATACCGTTTCCTTCGATTATTTCCAGGTGCTCGGCTACGAACAACCCGATAGTCCGACGCTGTTTCTGAAATCCAATGCAACGCAATTGGATCATATTTCATACATGACAAGCATGGACGATGCATTGCTTGTCTCCAACCCGGTGGTTGGGATTGTTCAACGCATTACCAGCCGCGGCACGTTTGTCAATGAATTCTACGTTCAGGGTCTGAACAGCGCGCCGCGCGGAGTATTCGTCAACGAACGCAAATGGGTCTATATCGTCGACGGCGGACAGAACGCTGTGCGCATTTATAATGCAGGCGGTCAGATGGAACTGATGTTCAGCGAAGGATTGGAAGATCCGCGCGGCATAACGACCGACGCTATCGGCAACAAGATCTATGTGCTCGATATCAATGCAATCCGGGTCTACGACAGCAAGGGCAACCAGATCGAAACCAAAGCCGCCGGCATGTTCAGGGATCCGAAGAATATCTGGCAGGCGAACGGCAATCTTTACGTCGCCGATCACGGCAACGGCAGAGTCGTTGTTCTCGACGCAGGCACGTTTGAAGTGAAGGATGAGATCAAGCAGGATCTTGTTGCGCCGTGGGATGTGTTCGTCGACGGCGAGGGCTATATTTACATCGCCGATCCGGGCGCAGAAGCCGTTTTCCAGCTCGACAAAAACAAGCAACTCGTCGAACGGATCGACCCGATCACGATCCGCGGATTCATTTCGCCGCGCGCCGTCCGGGTGATCAACGAGTATGTGTACGTCGGCGATTTCGAACGCATTCTTGCGTTCAAAAAGGGCGTTCTCAGCGTCCGCCCGACTCTGAAGCTCGAAATGTAGCGTCTTAAACTGGCGCCGCCGTGATAACCCTTTCATACGGAAACACGACGCAATCAGCCCGCGCTCCGGAATCATGGAATATTGTCCCTCTCACAATTGGGCAGCCGCTCGAAGGCGCCAGCAGTGAGAGGGACATTGTTTTATCCGCCCTCGATGCGCCTATCGCCTCTCCAAAGCTGGAAGCATTTCTTTCTCCGCGCGACACCGTCGCCGTCATCCTGTCCGACAAGACCAGGAAGTGCAGAACGGAGTTCTTCCTCCCGTATCTGCTCGATATCGTTCACGCTGCTGGAATACCGAGGGAAGCCGTAACGCTGGTATTCGCGAACGGGACACATCCGCGGATGTCGGAACACGAAATTGACGGCATTATCGGCGAACAGATACGCCGCGGCTACCGGATTGTGGAGAATCAGGCGAAAGACGGCGGGCATGTCCTGGTTGGGACGACACGATTCGGAACGCCGGTCGAACTCCTGCCCGATATCGTCAATGCGGACAAGGTGATCGCAGCCGGAACTATCGTCCATCATTATTTTGCCGGGTACGGCGGCGGCGCGAAGCTCTTCATGCCCGGGTCGGCATCGTATCTTTCGGCAACCACAAATCACCGCAGAACGCTGACAAGCGACGGTAGTTTTCACTCCGGCTGCAGAGACGGCTTCTTTGAGGGAAATCCCGTCGCGGAAGACATTTGGGATGCCGTGAGGTTCTTCCCGCCAACATTCTACTTTGGAACCATCCTCGGCGAAGACGGGCTCATCTCCGCCGCCGTCTGCGGCGATTTGGTTGAAGCTCACACCGCTGGCTGTTCCATCGTCGATTCATTGTATACGGCGCCGATTGCGGAAAAAGCCGATTGCGTCATCGTCAGCCCGGGAGGATTCCCGAAGGATATCAATCTTATCCAGACGCACAAGTCGTTGCATCACGCGTCTTACGCCGTGAAAGACGGCGGAACCATAATTCTTCTCGCCGAATGCCGCGACGGAATCGGCAATCCTTCGTTCATGCAATGGTTCGAGTACGCGGACGAGACGGAAATGAAGAAGGCGGTTCTTGAACGATATGCGATGAATGCCCATACGGCAATCACGCTGCGCGAAAAATGCCGGAGGTTTCGTATGTATTATGCCGGCGCGCTTCGCAGCGAGGATGTCGAAGCGATCGGTATGATACCGGCGCCGGATCTCCAATCCGCACTAACAACCGCCGCGAACCATCTCCCCGCGTCTCCTCTTGTTTATACCATCGATAATGGTTTTCTTCTCGTGCCGAAAACAGGCGGTTGAACGGTGCTGACTGTCTATGCTCCTCTGGCGGCTGCGTGGATACTCTGGTGCGTTCTGCACAGTGCGTTCATTGCGCGGTCCGTTACGCGATGGGTAGAGCGGCATGCAGGAGCATGGAGCCGTTATTACAGACTCTCATATAACATTTTCAGTGTACTCAGCTTTGCGCTGGTGTATTTCTACCAAACCTCTCTCCCGTATCATCCTCTATTTCGGATTCCGGTCCTGCTGTATGTTGTGCTGACAGCAGGTCTGCTGGCCGGGACCGCCTTCCTCCTGGCCGGAGCCCGGGTGTACGATAACCGGCGGTTTCTGGGTCTGCGTCAGATCGCGGAAGATCCGGACGCTTCGCCGGGGGAGACCGAATTCCGGCGCGGCGGTGTGTTGCGTTTTGTGCGCCATCCGTATTACACCGGCGGCTTATTGATTCTGATCTGTTTTCCGTCTGCAGCAACCGGCTCTCTTGTCATGCGCATGGTATTGATCGTTTACCTGTATATCGGAACGATGCTGGAAGAGCGTAAATTGCTCGCGGAATTTGGAGAAACCTATCGCGCATACATGAGGGACGTGCCCCGGTTTTTCCCTCGGTTGTTCCGGAAAATGCCGAATCGTTAATCGTACTGGCCTCGCCGAAATGAAGAGCGCTCAACGTCCGGATGGATCGTTGAGCGCCTGAATGAAGTGGAGAACGTTGTTACCGCACGATGGACAGATTCCGCGTCAGGATTCCGTTGCCGCTGCGCATCGCAACGATATACATTCCAGGGGGAAGCGCCGATACGTTCAATGGATGGATGTGGATGCCTGAACCGGGCGCATCTGCATGCCCTGTCGATTGTAATCGTCCGAGCCGGTCGTACACCAGGAAGTCGACAGCTGCCATGGCGGGCGTTGAATACCGCAACAACGCCGTTGTCGCGACGGGATTCGGAAAAACAGCCAGATCCCAGCCGTTAGCAAGCGGGAGGGGAGCAATGCCGTTGTGTTCTACAGGCAACCGGTCGAACGGCACCACGCTTCCATTCGGGAATGCAGCATACAAACCCAGTTCTGCGCCATTCTCATTCAAAGCCGGCTGGTAGAATCCCGAACTGAACACCACGACGGCGAGACCTTTCAGATCGGTGATATCGCCGTCGAACCGTGCCAGGATGCTGTCTGCAACACCGGACATCAATAGATCGAATTTCTGCTCGGCGACGGAAACAGGGAAATAATCGGTCATGCTGTTGTATGCAATATCGCCCATCAGAACCGGTCCGTCGAGGATAGAGAAATTGAACGTCGGCAGGTCGGTCGAACCGCCGGCGAGGAGAAATTCGGCGCTGCCGGGATTCTGGGACGTATGCCGTACGTCCGTTTTCTCAATCATGTTCATGGAGATATCCACCGATCCGGGATTGGGGAGGAATCCGGTGGTATTCGTGACCCCGTTGATGAGAATGAAAGTGGAAGTGTTTTCCGGAAGGGTCAGGGTTTTTGTGGCAAACGCGCCTGCAGGCGAAGTGCTTGTGGACGGCGCGACGCTCAGAGTGATCTCTTCCCCGGCAGGAACATCGATGTATGCGGTTCCCTGTCTGAACGCGAGGTCGTCGGCGACACGCGTGGTATTCATCCAGATATCGACCAGAGCCGCCCGCGAATCGGCGGAATTATGAACAAACTGGACTTTGGCGAATCGATGCGGTTCCTGATCGAACTGTATTACCGTTCCATCGGTGAACGCCATGAATAAACCGAGTTCAGGTCCGCTCTGGTTGTCGGCAGGCGATCGAAAGCCGGACAGGAACATAACGCCGCTTTTCCCGCCATAGGAGGATAAATCGACGATATACGATGCGATTGCAGTATCCGGGGCGGCTACGCTCCTGATATCGATCATTCCATCCAGCAGTGATTGGGTTATGTAGCCCGTCTGATCGTTGAATCCGAGTTGCGGACTGAAAACGGCGCCGTTCCGGATTTGGAATACCGATGCCGGCACATCGGTTGCACCGTTGACCGTGTTGACTTCGATTTGATACGAGTATTGGGCGTATAGCTTGGCGCTATCGTACCGGAGTATCGTCGCCGATATATCCTTCGCTTCCGGATTGACGGCAAACTGCGCCGGATTGAGGACTCCGTTCATCATGGATGTATAAGCCGTGTTGTTCACCGCAGTGAGCGTAAAGGTGTGGAATGCCTCAGCTACGGAAGTGCTCTGCGGGCCTGCTATACTGAATGTCGCCTGTTTTTCGGCAGGGAAATCCAGAAACGCCGTCGCATGCCTGAATGCCAGATTGTCCGACACGAGCGTGTTATCGATATAGACGTCGACAGCGGTAAGAGCCGGATCGGGAATATTGTTGATGAATTGCATCCTGGCTGTCGGAGCGACGTACTTCGGGTAGGGAAGCACTCTGCCGTCGTCGAAAACACCGTACAATCCGAACGGCGGTCCGTTTTGGTTATTGGCGGGAGTCACGAATCCGGATGTAAAGAGAATGATCAGCTTACCGCCGCTGCCGGAAAGGTTCATGAAATATGTCTGATAGATATCGGTTGAATCACCCGCCTTTGTGATATCCATCAGATAGGTTTCCGGCAACAAGTCAGACGGTACGGTCCATTCGCCATACATCGCGTTACGGATGACGGGACCCTGTGTCTGTCCGCGGAAATCGGCGGCTGCATGATCGCCGCTTCCTGGGAGCATGATGGTCCGGACGATATTCTGTTCGATACCGGTCAGTTGAACGTCTTCTTTCATTATTGCAGTAAGCCCGAGATCCTTTCCATCCGGATTCGGCGCGTACCCCGAGGTGTTTCGTACGCCCGTCAAAGCCATGAAGTACCAACGTTCGTTCACTGCGTTGAAAGACGTTGTAAAGAATGCAGCGCCGGCGCCCGAACTGTTCCCGTCCGCAAAGGCGATTTCGACCTGCTTGTCGGCGGGAATCGAGAGGTACGGCGTCGCTTTACGGAAATTCAAATTGTCGTATAACATCGTTCCATCGACGTAAATATCGACGATTGCGTTGAGGGGATCGGGCGAGTTGTTGAGCAATTGCAGTTTTGCCGTCGGCGGGATATACGGCGGCAGTTCTATCACTTCTCCGTTCGTGAAAACAATGAACAGCCGAAGATCGGGGCCGTTTTTATTTGCCTTCGGATTTGCGAACCCGGAAGTGTACAGAATTCCCGCCCTTCCGCGAAGCGCTGTGAAATCTGCCACAAACGATCCGTATACCTTCGCTGGATCGGACGAATTCGTGACATCGAGAATGGAACTTTCCGCGTTGTAGGGCTGGTAATACTGGATGCCCTGATATTCGAGATTTGCGGCGATTGTTCTTCCGCTGCGCAATTCCAAATCAACTGCCGGTAAATCGGTCGCAAGATTCACGGCGGCAAGTTCCACCATATTCGTATCGTTGCTCTTGAACCGGACCTCGTTGGTTTGGAACGACCGCATCGATATGTCCTTGCCGTTTGGGTTCGGGGCGTATCCTGATGTCCCAATAAGTCCGCTGAGGAAAATAGTGTAACTACGGCCTTCCTCAAATCCAAAATCGATTTTCTTGAAGCTTTGTCCGGAGTTGCTGCTGTTTTTGTTCGCAATTTCGAGACGTCCGGTGACCTGAGCGTTCACACGCACCATCGAAGTCGACTCCCTGAAATCGATATCGTCGGCAATCTTTTCGCTGGTCATATACAGATCGACTGTGCGCATCAGGGAATCGGGCGAATTATTGATTACCTGCACAAGCGCGACCGGTGTCTGATATCGCTTGAAGGTCACGACTGTACCGTCGGAGAGTAGCCCTACCGCCTGGATGGAGAACGGGCTCGACGGTTGCGGATTCTGTTGCAGCAATCCCCCCAACATCACGACCATGGCTTTGCCTTTAAACGGGCGGAGATCGAAATCCCATGTTCCGACTCTATTATTCTCATCGGCAGTGAGACGGGCATCGAGAAGAAATGCCTGCGGTGCGATTGATTGATACCCGGTGAAATCGGAATAGATGAAATTTTCGACGAGTTGATCCGAAGCGCGGAGGTTTACAGTGAGGGCTTCGGTATCGAATGCACCCTGATAGAAAACACAAGCGACGCTGGATGTATCTGTTGCTGCGGTTCTGACATCTTCGAGGATATGAAGCGTGTAGGCGATATTCCGCCCGTTTGGATTCCCGCCCGGCCACTTTGCAAGGTCCTTGACGCCGCTTCCGATTGCCGTGTAATACTTGTCCGCATCGAACGTCAATTGACGGGTGTAGAATGCCTGGGTTGCGTTCACGCTGTTTGAATCCGCGATAGCGACGGTAAACTGTACGTTTGCCGGTACGGGCAGAAACGGAGTCGCGGCGTGATACCTGAAGTTATCGAGCGCCTTGTTCCCGTTGATGTATACATCGACCGCCAATATCGGCGGGTCGGGGGAATTCTGGAAAAACTGCACATATGCGGTGTTCTGGGCGAACAGCAGATGAATGGGAACGAAAACGAAGGTACAGACGAAGAACAGGAACCGCTTGAGCATGATACCATCCTTGGTTGAAAAAAATCGTTTGCCTGATGCAAAGGAGGGGCAACTATTACACACAAGGAAATAATACTGCTTTTATCGCAAAGATGAAATGTACGGAACTGTCTCAAAACGCATGTATGCGTTCGCATGTATGCGTTCGTTTTCAGTGGAGATAGTGGAGATAAGGAGGACGAATTGAAGCAGCAGCGTACGAAGGCGAGGCAACGTCCGAAGGCGAGGCAACGTCCGAAGGAGAGGCAACATCCGAAGGCGAGGCAACGTCCGAAGGCGAGGCAACGTCCGAAGGCGAGGCAGCGCTACTTCGTTTGCAGGTAAGCAATCAGCTCCCGGATCTGTCCATTGCTGAGTTCCCATCGGGGCATTGGGTGATGCAGGCGGTATCCTTCGGGCGAAAGGCCTTCGTTCACGGCAAGCGCGAACGTCTCTTCGGTGTATGGCGTGGTTCTCGATGCCGCGGTCAGCGCATTCCACGTGATTGGAGGCGCGATATACGGACCGAATTCCGGAATGGGGTTTTTTCTTCCGCCTGCGTCCTCTCCATGACATCCGGCACAGGATAGCGTCATTTCCTTGTTCTGCAATGCATCCCTGTCGACGGTGTTTCCGGCCGCTTTCCCGTCCTTTGTCTTGCCCTCCATAAATATCGCTTCGCCGTCGGTGCCGTACCGCGAACCGAATCCGCAGGAAACCGCAAACAGTACGATGCCGATGTTGAGCAGGACGAGATACACTTTCATAACATGTTACTCCATACGTCTGAATCGAGCCATAAAAAAACCATCGGTTCCGTGATCGGCAGGTGTGATCTGCAAACAGAAAGCGTCCGCCCGCAATCCGGGTATGTCGATCCCCGCCTTCGCAAAGACGGAGGATAATGCATCGGGCCGGAAATCGCTCCGGGATTCCAGGAACCTCTCGGCGACCTCCTCGTTTTCCTGCGGCAGCAGGGAACAGGTGGAATAGACCAGCGTTCCGCCGGGACGCACGAATTCGGCATTCGCCGATAGGATATCGAATTGCTTCCGCGCCAGTTTATCGATGGAGCGTTCCGCTAACCGCCATTTCGGCGAGGGCATACGTCGCGCTGTGCCGATCGACGAACAGGGCGCGTCGACCAGTACCGTGTCGAAATGCGAGCGCGCTGCCCGCGCGGCGAGATCGCGAGTCGGAACGGTTATAATATTCTGCAATCCTGCCCGCCTGGCGCGCGGCATGATTTCTTTCAAGCGGTGGAATTCCGTATCTGCCGCCAATACGGACCCTTCGCCGTTCATGAGCGACGCCATATGCAGCGATTTGCCGCCGGCGCCGGCGCACGCATCCAGCACGCGGGAGCGAGGATCCGGAGCTGCGGCGTACCCGACAAGCTGACTGCCTTCGTCCTGAATATCGAACCAGCCGTCGTGATATGCGTCGAGCGCCGTGAGCTGTGCTCTATCATGAAGAATCAGTGCCGAAGGTGAAAGGTTCCCGAAAGAGGTATGGATACCGCGGCGGAGAAGCTCTTCGCGTACCTCTTCCCGCGATACGCGCAGGGTGTTTACACGGATCCCGACCGGAGCATCGTTCAACAGCGAATTCGCGAGACGGAGCGCACCCGCCCATCCTCCTTCTCTGTGGCTCGCCCATGTTTTGAGAATCCACGGCTGTACGCAACCTCCGACAGCGAGCGCGTACTCATCCTCTCCGGTGCAAGGTTGGTCCGGTTGAACAACTGTCGACGCCCGTTTCATCAGGAGCCGGTTCGCTCCGGCGGTGTGCGCAATCCATTGTTCTTCCTTTCCTGCGGGCATCCATTTCGAGGCAAAGGGAACAATCAGTGCGGTCAAGGTATCGTGCATTGCGGGGTGTAGTCTTCCGCGGTTAACTTCATGCTCGATCCGGATAAGGACGGCCGCCGCGCAGACAGCGGCGCATGCGGTATCCGCAAGGAACTTTACTGCATAGATATCGTATTGAGAAAGAGTATCGGCCAGCGCCGGAACATCGCACTCCGAGCTCGCGATCCTCGCGGAATACGCCGCCGCGGGATAGAAACGAAGCGCATTGAACACCAGCGAGCGTACCGCGCTCTTTTCCCCGGCGCTTAGCCGGTCTTTCTTATGGAGGTATTCGGAGATGACGGTGGACGTGGGCTGAGGCGACTTGAATGCGATAGCAAACAACGTCGACGCATGCGAAAGCAATGCTGCGTATCGCTGCGGTTCAATCCCGGGCGGAATGATGTCGAGATGATCGTTAATGTCCTGTTGCACTGCCTGAGATAACGATTCGATTACGCGACGGTAATTCGCTGTTATTATTCAATATAGAAATTTGCTCGAAGAAAACATGACCAAAAAACACCCAGATCTTAGCTATAGACGCATTGCTCATGCCTTCCTGTTCACCGCTGTGTTTGTATCGGCGATAACCGCGCCCCTTCGAGGCGGCGGAAAGCCGATGCCCCCTGCGGATATTTCCGTTCAGCTATGGAGAATAGACTCCGTCTTCAAGGCGCGTAATTATTCCGAGACCGAGCGTCTGCTGAAGTCAAGTCTGAAGGACGATCCGGATAACGCCGAGTATCTGTGGCGGTACTCGAATCTCCTTATCAATGCCGGCGATGTCGCGGAGGAGAAGGAACCGTATTACCGCCGGTCGGTTGAATTTGCCGAAGCCGCCGTGAAAGCGGATCCGCAGAATGCCAATGCGCATGCGTTTGTTGCCGCGTCGTACGGAAGCGTCGCGATGTTTGTCGGCGGGGAAGAGAAGGTCAAGCTTGCGCGAAAAATCCGCGCCGCCCTCGATAAATCGCTGGCGCTCGATCCGGATAACGTCTATGCGCACACGATTTATGGAACCTATCACCGCACAGTTTCTGACGTCGGTTGGGTGGAACGCCAGTTGGCGAATGTGTTTCTCGGCGGACTGCCCGATGCAAGCTTCGCTGAATCGGTCTCCCATCTGAAAACCGCTATCAGGAAGGATCCCGATATGCTGCGCCACCGGTTCGAGTTGGGACTGACCTACATCGCCATGGGGAAAGAGGATCTGGCGATTGCGGAATTCAGGCGCGCGTTAAAATGTCCCATCACCCTGAAGGCGGATACCAAACGCAAGCAATTCATGCGCGAATACATCGAGGATAACGGGTAGTCCTGTTATTTCCGGCCGGTACATATGCCGTTCCTGACCGTTATTCGTGTCCGTAGTAAAAGCCCAGGTTTGTTTTCATCTCCACCGGGAGGGCGGGGAGTTCTGAACGCGGTATAAGATACGTGGCCAAATCCATGAGGTCGGTGAATACCTTATGCCGCTCGGCGGTTTTTCTGAGATAATCGTAGCCCGATGAGCCGCCTGTCCCCATTTTTTTCCCCAGCATCCGGTGAACCATCTGCATGTGCCGGTATCGCCAGGCTGTGAAGAGTTCATCCATCGTTACGAGCGATTCAAGAAGTCGGTACGGCATATGAAGAATCGGCTGATCGCGGTACAGGAATATGAACAATGCCGCCTGCATTGCTTTGTACGAAAGACGCCTCTTGCCTTCGCGGTATTTTGCTTCATCGAACAGGTATTCGAAGCCGCTACCCGGATCGTCAAGCTGTCCCCGTAACATATCCCTTACTGTTTGTTTATAGCTCTCCCAAAAATCGTAGCCTTCGACCTGAAGAAAGGGCGTACGGGCAAGCCACCGGTCGATCACTGCGACAAGCGGCTCGATGTTCTGGCTATCGAGCACTTCCTCTTGATGTCCGGGAGAAAGCTTCGTATGATACTCGGCGTTGTTATACACTTCGCGCGTGTCCAGCCCCAGCCCGAGCATGTTTTCTACCTTGCGGAACTGCACGCTTTGAAATCCGGATGCGGGGAACAGCTTGTCGCGGAAATCGAGAAAATCCAGCGGTGTCATTGTTTCCAGTACGCGAATCTGGTCGACGAGTATCTTCTGGATTTCGTGGATGCGCCCAAGACGCGCAACGGCGATTCCGATATGGTGTTCGGGAACGGATTCCGCCGAAAACATTTCGTGGATCGACCCAAGTTCATGCAGGATCTGCTTAAACCACAGCTCGTATGTTTGATGGATGATGATGAACAGGGTTTCATCGTGCGCGGCAGGCGTTCCGCCCCCGCCGCTGAGCGGCCGCTGTAGCGTCAGCAGTTCGTCGATTTGCAGATACGATGAATAATACACTTCCTGTCGTTCCGGTGCAGGCATTGCGGACTCTATCCTTTCTTGAATTGAATCAGTAATTGAGTTCTTCGAGCCGGTTGGTGATAAGGAGTTCGGCCTTCTTCCAGTTGATGTCCTCGACGCGATGGATGCCTTCCAGTAATTCATCGAGGATGCCGGTTTGAATTTCGCCGCGTTTGAGCGCCAGGCTGTAGGGCACGCGGCGGAATGTAACCATCGAATACTTCGGGACAAAGCGCGCCGGGAACCGCTCCTCCAGCGCCTTCTCAGCCTTCTTGCGCAGGAGGAATTCCAGATCGGCCGTCTTATCGCGCATCTCGATGAAATTGTCGATTGCCATATCCGCGATCGCGTCGCAGTTCTCGCGGCGCATCTTCGTCATCGCAGGGAAAATCGCGGCCCAATCGCCGCCGTATGTCTCGATACACTGATCGAGAACCGAACAGTCTTCAAATGCCGCATTCATGCCTTGTCCGAAGAACGGCACAATTGCATGGGCGGCATCGCCGAGCAGCAACACTCTACCGCCGAGATGCCAGGGATTGCACCGCACCGTGACCAGCGAGCCGGTGGGATTTGAGATGAAGTCGTCTTCCAGCGACGGCATCAACTCCAGCGCATCGGGGAATTGTTCTCGGAAAAACTCGCGTACCTTCCGTTCGTCGCTGAGCGAATCGAAGCTCGGCGATCCGTGAAACGGAAAAAATAGCGTGCAGGTGAAGCTTCCATCGGCATTCGGCAGGGCGATAAGCATGTACGAATGCCGCGGCCAGATATGCAGGGCGTGTTTCTCGAGCGCGAACGATCCGTTATTGCCGGGCGGTATGGTCAACTCCTTGTATCCATGATCGAGATACTGCTGGGAGTAGTTGAACCGCGTTTCGAAGAAATACCGACTGCGCACTGCGGAAAACGCTCCATCGACGCCGATAATCGCGTCGCCTTCAAGAGTTTCCTCCTCCCCGGTCAGGAGGTTGGTAAACGTTGCCGACCCGCTTTCGAAATCGATCGAATCGCACCGGCGGTTGAACGAAATCGTGACGCCGTCGTACGATTCCGCCGCAGTCATCAATGCCGCATTCAAGTCGCCCCGCGAGATGGAATAGATCGCCTCGCTCTCATTTTTTCCGTATGGCTGATAGCTCAACTCCCGTTCTGTGGAGTGAATCATCCTCCCGCGCATCGGAATTGCATGCCGCATCACCTCATCGGCGACGCCCGTTTCCGTTAATGCATGAATTCCCCGCGCCGACAGCGCAAGATTGATGGAACGGCCTGCGGAGACCGCCGTTTTCCGCATGTCCGGACGGCGTTCCACGATGCTGACGCGATAGCCGCGGCGGGCGAGGTATATGCCGAGAAGCGATCCAGCCAAACCCGCGCCGACCAGGAGAAGGTGTTGTTGTGAAGTTGTCATGGCTCGAAGAATGAATGAAATGTGGAGGCGAATGCGAATACGTCGGCGAAGGTGTTATACAACGGCGCAGGTGCGACGCGGATGATGCCGGGTTCGCGCCAGTCGCAGACAATGCCCGCTTTGTGCAATACATCGAACGCAGCGTTCCCGTTGTCGTAGACGTGAATCGAAAGCTGGCAGCCCCGTTCGCCGGGGACCGCCGGGGTGATGATGGAAAACCGGCGCGTGTGTTTTGTTACAAGAAGATCGCGGAGATAGCCGGTCAATTTCACGCTTTTGGCTCGGATCGCATCCATCCCCGCGCTGTCGAAGATTTCGAGCGAGGCCCGGAGCGCCGCCATTGGGAGAATCGCCGGATTGCTGTTTTGCCACGCTTCGGCGCCCGCTATCGGATCGAACACCGGTTCCATACGGAAACGCGTGCTTTTCTTTGTCCCCCACCAGCCCTCGAATCGAGGTATGGACGGATCGTTCAAATGACGCTGGTGGATAAAGATCCCCGCGGTTGAGCCGGGACCTGCGTTAAGATATTTGTACGAACACCAGGCGGCAAAGTCCGCGTCCCAGTCGTGGAGCGAGAGCGGGATGTTTCCCGCTGCATGCGCCAGGTCGAAACCTACAACGCAGCCGTGCCGGTGTCCAAGTCCTGCGATATACTGCATGTCAAGCGCCTGGCCGCTGTAATACTGAACCCCTCCGAGCAGGATGAGGGCGATGGACGATCCTTCGCGCGCCAGCAGCGCGTCAAGATCCTCGAGCCGCAATGTATCCTCCCCCTCGCGCGGAGCAAAGGTGACCACGGCATCGTCCGGATCGTAGCCATGAAACCGTACCTGGGAGGCGACAGCGTACCTGTCGGAAGGAAACGCGCGTTCTTCCACCAATATCTTATATCTCGAACCCGACGGTCTGTAGAACGATACCATCAGAAGATGAAGGTTGACGGAAAGCGAGTTCATGCAAACCACTTCTTCCGGTAAACCGCCGACAATCCGCGCCATTTTGTCCGTCAGCAATTCGTGATAGTTCATCCAGGGATGAAGGGCGCGGAAATGCCCTTCGACGCCGAAGGTTTTCCAATCGTCGAGGACTTCGTAGACATACGATTCCGCGGTGACTGGCTGCAACCCGAGCGAATTACCGCACAGGTACACCTGGTCGGTACCGTCGGAATTTTTTGGAATTCTGAATAAGGCGCGCGAATCGCGGATCGGGTCGTTCTCGTCGAGACGTTGTGCGGCTTCGAGGCTGTACAGCCGGGGTTCGGTATGAATCAGACGTAGCATTTACTTCCTGGATAGGAGCGTGATCGGGTAGAGGACAGGTTTGCTCGGCGCGGCATCGGCTGAGAAGGCGGGGAACTGCAGATTGAGCAGATACCTGCCGTCGGGCAGCGAATCGGGAGCGTAGATCATTTCAGTGATGGAATACGAGAGGTGGCATCCGGGTTCGGCGTTCAGGCTTCCGCGCTGCAGATTCCAATAAAGCCGGTGATTGCTGAGCAGACCTTCGTCGAGCGGTCTGTCGAGCGAAGGGAAGTCCACCAACAGATGCCGCACGCCGAGCCGTTTGATGAGCATGATCGCCGCGTGCGTAAAGAACGGCGGCGGATCGGCGGAGTAATCGCGGCGCATTTTTTCGTCGCCGTTTGGAAGCGTCCGCACCACGAGCGCCGTCATGAAGTTGAGGTCCGCGTTGCCGAGCGCCTTCTCCAGGCTCGCGCCCGTGACGACACAGTCGCTCGGATCGAGCGGCGGAGTATATGTTTCGATGGTTTTATCCGAAGAGACGGTGTCGACGCTGACGAGGGTAGCGGGCATCAGCGACTCGCCAATGACGGAATGCACGGAAATGCGTTCCATTGTGATATGTCCGATACACTCGGTATGCGTGCCGTTGCAATGCGGAACGATGGTATACGATTCGAAATTGCACGCGCCGCCTTTCCGTACATCGCCGATGACGTCCCCGGAAATATAGGTGCGGCTGGCGGCGTACTCGACTCCGTAGGCGTTCGGTTGGCTGCCGTTGAACTCGATGGGAATCCCGATCGGCGTTGCCCGCGTCAGATCGACGCTATACTGTTTGCCGCTTACTTTTATGAAGAGTTCCATGGTCGATGAACCGTTGTGAATCGAGATTCAGCCACTTGAGAGCGTTCAGCCCGAGGAGTTTCTCCTTGACGTGCTGCGGAATCGCAGCGGTTTCGATCAGCGAGCCGGGCGCGTGTTCGCCGAGGACAAACGGATAGTCGGAGCCGAGCGCAATATAGTCTTCCCCCGCGAGATCCACGATGTATTCCAGCATGCGGTGATCGTGTACCAGCGAGTCGAGCCAGAACTTACCGAGGTATTCGCGCGGATTCACGTTGTTATCGACCGCTGTCAGATCGGGGCGGACGCGGAACCCGTGTTCGATACGGCCGAATGTGGCAGGAAACGAACCGCCTCCGTGAGCAAACAAAACGCGCAGACGCGGATAGCGTTCGAATACGCCGCCGAATATCATCGATGCGATGGCGAGGGCGGTTTCGGCGGGCATTCCGACAAGCCACTGGAGCCAGTACTGGGTCATCCGGTCTTTCCCGAGCATATCCCACGGGTGGACGAAAATTGCCGCGCCCAGCTCTTCTGCCGCTGCCCAGAACTCGTTCAGCCGTGGTTCGTTGAGGTTCCAGCCGTTGACATGCGTGCCGATCTCCACGCCCGGCAATCCGAGATCGTTGACGCAGCGTTCGAGCTCGGAAACCGCCAGTTCGGGCGCTTGAAGCGGGACGGTTCCGAGTCCCACGAATCTGCCGGGATGCGCATCGACAACGCCTGCGATGTGATCGTTGACGGTTTTTGCGACATCGAGCGTGTGCTCTGGGTGCGCCCAGTAGTTGAACATCACCGGGACCGTGGAAAGCACCTGTACCGAAACGCCGTGCATATCGCACTCTTCAATCCTTATTCCAGGATCCCAGAGATTGCGGTCGACTTTGCGGAAAAACTTCCCGTCGATGACCATGTTGGCGCATGTACTGCAGAAATGGTCCATCTGGACGAATCCTCCGTACCCGAATCGTTCCTTGAAATCGGGTAGGTGCTTTGGCAGTATATGAGTATGTGTATCTACTTTAATCATCGAGAATTCATTTCCTGTCTTTACGCATTAGGTGCAGCCGGTTCTGGTACTTGTCTGCGCCGGAACGAATCACTCCGGGTGCGTAGGCGGTTCCATTACCGCGCCGCATTGTTTACACGTTCTGTGTTCCGTGTTCTGATAGAACCGCTCCATCAGCGGCGGCAACTGTGTGACGATGTGGGTCAGCGGAAAGTATTCTTCGTATAAAAGCGAGCCGCATTGCTCGCAATACCACTGGAACCCGTCCATCTCTTCGCCGCTCCTTTTTCGTTCGATGACGAGTCCGACTGTATTGGCTGGACGCTGCGGAGAGTGAGGGACCTTGCCGGGGAGGAGGAAAATATCACCTTCGCGAACCGGTATATCGCGCGGCGAACCATTCTCCATTATTCGCAGATTGATATCGCCTTCAAGCTGGTAGAAGAATTCCTCGCCCTCGTTGTAATGATAATCCTTGCGGGCGTTCGGACCGCCGACCACCATGACGATAAATTCGGCGTTCTCGAATACCTGCTGGTTTCCGACAGGAGGCTTGAGTAGATGACGGTGTTCGTCGATCCATTGTTTCAGATTGAACGCATTCGATGTATACATAACCGCGCCTTCCGCAGATTAGTCGATTGTTGCGATGCATTTAAGTTCAATGGCGATGGGTGTCGGCAGAGCGTTGATTTCGACCGTCGTCCGGCACGGGCGGCAGTCCGCGAAATACTCGGCGTAGAGCGCGTTATACGTCTTGAAATCCGCCTTCATATTCGTAAGAAACACCGTTACGTCGACAAGGTTCTCCCACTTCGATCCAGCCTCTTCCAAAATGGTGCGGACGTTCTCGAAGACCGACCGGCATTGCTCCGCAATGTCGTACGAGGCAATGTTTCCATCTGCGTCGAGCGTGACGCCGGGGATATCCTTCAGGCCGCGTTTTCGCGGTCCCACGCCCGAGAGGAACAGCAGGTTTCCCACCCGTCGAGCATGCGGGTATAGTCCGACAGGTTCCGGCGCACGTTGCGATTCAATTGTATCTGGATGATCGGTCATTTAATTCCCGTATTTGATGCAGACATTTTTTGGTTCGGTGAAGAAACGGAGCGCTTCCCATCCGCCTTCGCGCCCGGTTCCGGAATTCTTCATGCCGCCGAACGGGGTTCGCAAATCGCGAAGCATCCAGCAATTGATCCAGACAATGCCGAATGCCAGACGTTTGGCGAGAATGTGTGCGCGCGAAAGGCTCTGCGTCCACACAGACGCGGCGAGACCGTAGCCGGTGCCGTTCGCGAGTTCCACCGCTTCGTTTTCGGTATCGAAGGGCATGATCGTCACGACGGGTCCGAAAATCTCCTCCTGATTGGTCCGGCACGAATTCGGCAACCCTTCGATGACGGCAGGGGAGAGGAAAAAGCCGTGTTCGCACCGCCCATGAACGCGGACGCGTTCGCCGCCGCACAGGACGGTTCCGCCTTCTTCTTTCGCAAGCTGGATATATGATACTACTTTGTCCCGGTGTTGTTCCGAAACAAGAGCGCCGATTTGTGTATCCGAATTATTTGGATCGCCGATGACCAGCGAACGGACGCGGTCGATGAAATCGCTACGGAAACGCTCGTAGAGGCTGCGTTCCACGAGGATACGCGAACCGCAAAGGCAGATTTCGCCCTGATTCGAAAACGACGAGCGAACGACGGTCTCGATCATGGAATCGTATTCGCAGTCGGCGAAGACGATCGTGGGGTTCTTTCCTCCAAGTTCCAGACTCAGTTTCTTGAACGTTGGCGCAGCGCGTTTGGCGATGTCGGCGCCTGTCGACGTGCCGCCGGTAAACGAGATCGCTTTCACGGAGGGATGTTCGACAAGCGGGATGCCAGCTTTCGGACCTTTACCGTGAACGATATTGAGAACGCCGGGCGGCAATCCCGCTTCGATGCACAGTTCGGACAGCCGCGCCGCTGTGGCGGGCGTGATTTCCGACGGTTTTGCGACGACACAATTGCCCGCCGCAAGCGCCGGGGCTATTTTCCAGGTGAATAAATACAGAGGCAGATTCCACGGAGATATGCACCCTACGACGCCGAGGGGATCGCGAAGAGTGTAGTTAATTGCACCGGCGCCTGTCGCGTGCGATTCCGAGGCGAAGTGTTGAATCGCGGTTGCGAAAAATTCGAAATTCTCGATTGCGCGCGGGATGTCGACAGAGCGCGCCAGGGTGAAGGGTTTTCCGGTATCGCGGCTTTCGAGCGCCGCAAGTTCGTCCAGATTAATGCGGATAAGTTGAGCTATCCGCAGCATATACTCGCCCCGCGACTTTGCCGGCAGCGACGACCAACCGTGGAAAGCCGCTTCTGCCGCATGTACCGCCGCTTCAATATCGTACGATCCCGAATCGGGAACTTCTGAGTACGCTTCTCCGGTCGCCGGTTCGATATTGGGCAGATAAACACCGCTCGCAGGAGGCAACAGACTGCCGTTTATATAATTGAGTAATCGTTCCATATGTATGGTAACATCTACCGAAGCCCGTTTGGGTTCCGGAGGAAACGCATATTGTTCGTCAAGAATTGTGCGCCATCAAGATACGCCGGAGCATGGAGAACGGCAACCGCATAAAAAACTATCTTTTCTGCAAAAAACTTCACGATTTCATGAAAAGTACGGGCATTCAACCGCCGGAATTTGGTAACTTCCGTTGCGCATCACAGCGCATTTCCCTGGTCATGTTCATCCAATTCGAGAGCAGCGTATGAAAGCTCCCTTGAAGTACCTTGCAAGTATCACTATCATAACCGTTTGCGTATCGGGGTATTCCGCTGCGCAGGACCCGAATATCGAGCGCCTTCGTACGGCGGGCGATGCCGCCGCCTTCCCCGGCGCCGATGTCGCCGTTGTTTACGACAGCACCGATGTCGACGTTCAACCGACGGGACTGAGTTACGTTACGATGCACAAGCTGGTAAAAATTCTTACCGTCGCAGGCGCGCTGGAAAACAGAGCCGTCGTGTACGGGTACGATCCGCTTTCCGCCGCGGTCGATGTGCGGCTGGTGCGGATTTACCGCGCCGGCGGTTCGGTGGAAACGCTTCCCTCCGACCGCATCCATGACTATCCGGCTCCGGCGCGGGCAATCTACTGGGGCGCCCGGGAAAAAGCCGTGGATATCGGACGGCTGGAGCCCGGCGACGCAATCGAAACGATTGCATTCAGAAAGGGGTTCACCTACGCCTTACTCGCTGATCCCGGCGAGGATGATAAATTTATACCGCCGATGAAAGGCCATTACTACGATATTGTTGAATTCTGGTCGTCCGTTCCGGTGAAGGAAAAAGTGTATCGGCTCTTCCTCCCGGAAACGATGAAACTTCAGTATGAAGTGTACAACGGCGAACTGGCGTCGTACATACACCGCCATCCTGAAAAAAATACACGCTATACCGTCGACGTCAATCCCCAGATGAAAATGCTTCCCGCCGATCCGGCGAAACTGCACCCAACGCAAGGGATGGTGACCAAGCCCGGTAAATTGACCTATTGCTGGTACAAGCGCGATATCATGCCGCTTAAACGCGAGCGCGACATGGTGGATCCTTCCGATATCGCCCCCAAATTATTATTAAGTACATCGCCCGATTGGTATGCGAAAGCTGTCTGGTTCAACGGGGTGAACGAAGACTATCAGAGCTTCGCCGTTACTCCGGAAGTGAAGTCGAAGGTCGACGAGCTGCTGAAAGGCGTGACCGGCGAAGTGGAAAAGATTTCCATCCTGACGCACTGGGTCGCCGAGTACATCCGGTATTCCGGCATCTCGATGGGCGAAGGCGAAGGCTATACCCTTCACACCGGAAAAATGACATTCGCAGACAGGTGCGGGGTTTGCAAGGATAAGGCGGGAATGCTCATCACCATGCTTCGCGCCGCCGGATTCGAAAGTTACCCGGCAATGACGATGGCCGGTTCCCGCATCGACAGGATACCCGCCGACCAGTTCAATCACAGCGTCACCGTGGTGAAGCGTGCAAACGGCAACTGGATGCTGCTCGATCCGACATGGGTCCCGGGCGTCCGCGAATTATGGTCCAGCGCCGAACAGCAGCAAAACTATCTGATGGGAATCCCCGGCGGCTCCGACCTGATGGAAACACCCGTTTCGCCTGCCGAGAACCACTACTTCAAACTGGACGGCAAAAGTCTTCTCAAACGCGACGGAACGCTGGAAGGCGAGTTCACGTTGGAAGCCGAAGGGCAGAGCGACGCGACGATCAGAAGAATGTACCAGCGAAGTTTCAGGTCGGCAATGGACGAGGTGATCCCCGGTCTCCTCTACAACGTTTCGCCGTACGCGCAGGTGCTCGAATCGCGCATCACCGAACCGTACGATATCTCTGAGCCGTTCAAGATGAAGGTGAAATACCGCATCCCCGGCTATGCCGAATCGGGCGGCAAACGCATGTACGCGCTGCCGCTTCTGGCGAGAGATATCTTCCCGCATACCTTCTTCATGCCCGAACTCGATATCGACACCAGTATTGCCGTCAGGAATTACGGCTTCCGGACGCGCAGCAGCAGAATGACCGAAATTCGCGACGAAATGCGGTTCGATTTTCCGTTGAAGAACGACATCGCCGTTGCAGCGGACCCTGTGAAAACGCCTGCGGTATCGTTCAATTCCTCGCTCAAAACGGAGGGAGGAGCGGTGAAATACCAGTTGCAGCATACGCTCGAAAAGCGTGTCTACGACAAGGAGGATTGGAACGATTTCAGGAACGCGCTCCAATACCGAATGCGAATCAATACATATCCAATTGTTCTTGAACCGAAATAACGGAGGCGCCATGAAAACGATGTTCTTTTTCGCATTGATCCTTGTCTCCGTTCCGTTGTTTGCGCAACCCGCGCCGGACTCCGACGCCGAATTCCTCAACATCCGCTACGTCTACACGTTGGAAAGCGACGGCGCTACGTCGATGAATTACAGTCACGAATTAACGATGTATACAAGTTTTGCGTTCAGCCGGGCGTACGGCGAAACGTTCATTGTATATAATCCCGTATGGCAGGAATTGAAGATTCATAGCGCGGTTACGCGAATGGCCGACGGCAAAGAGGTAGAAGCGCCGGCGAATGCATACAATGAGGTCCTTCCCGGTTTCGCGCATAATGCACTACCGTACAGCCACCTCCGCGAATTGGTCCTGACGCATACCGGGCTCGAACCGGGAGCGACGGTACACCTCGATTATACAATTTCATCGATACCCGGTTTCATGCCGGGACTGATGGATCGCGTGGTGCTCGCTCAGCGCAGTCCGGTGAATAATATCGAAATCGTCGTTCGCGTGCCGAAAGGCAAAACGCTGTATCGAAAACTATGCTATTACACCGGCGCAGTCGATTCGTCGATGCGTCAGGAAGGGAAGTATGATGTGTACTCGTGGAAGCTAAAGCAACTGCCGCTCATCGCTGTCGAATCCTCGCAGCCCCCGATGGCGCAGTTCGCGCCCCAGCTCGTATTCAGCACTGCGACCGAGCAGGAGCTGGCCGATCACATCATGAAAGCTCCGATGCGGTACGACCTCAGTCCCGCCGCCGTTGCTGCCGCGAAAGACGCGGCAAAAGACGCGGATGGAATGGTGAAGAAAGCGCTCGCATTGCAAAAGTATATCACATCCCATGTGGCGGTTATGCGCGGAGGAATGCAATACACCGGCTATCAGCCGATGAATGCTCAGACGACGTACGACAAAGCCGTCGGCTCCGAACTCGATGTCGCCGTTCTGTATGCGGCTATGTGCCGCGCTGTGGGCGTCAACGCGCTCCCGACGCTGATTTCGGATTTCCGTATCATCGATACGATGCGGCAGACAACCAAATTGATGATCGATCAATCTGTGACCCCGTCGAAAATCAATAGTTCGTCCGCATTCGTGCCATGCCTTCAGATGTTCGGTTCCGCCGGAATCGCGATCGACGAGAGCGACGGCATGAGTCTCGACCTTTCACTCTTCGATGCGACGGCTGTTCAGCAGACGTCGGGCGCAGCGCAACTATTCGACCGGCTTTTTCTCCATCTCGAAGATGTCAGGAAGAATAAGGTAACGCCACACATAAAACAGTACCGCAGAGGTAAAACCGTCAAGTATAAATCCACCAGCGACTGGATTATTAGAGAAGACCGGACGTTGACGGGACGGACCGCTGTCGAAGCGACGAGCGCGCTGGCTGCCGATTACAATCCGGATGCAATGGGCAAGAGCGTCGCGAAAGCGCTCGCCTCCGCAGGCTGGGGATGCGCCGCGCAGGTCGAAGAAGCAAAAGTACTCGGTATTGATGATAGCGGCGTAGAGGTAAAAATCGATTCGAAGCAGCCGTCGCCGGCGGGCGGCGATATTGTGTTCGATCTTCCGAAACTCGGACACATCGCCAGTCTGCATTTGCATACAATCGCCGCTCCGCGGAGCACGCCTGTCGATATCCGGCTGCCTATCTCCGAGGAACATCTCATGACCATCCATATGCCGAAGGGCATGCGGGTCTTCTCACTTCCCGAAAAAGCTGAGGTGTCCAATTCAGTAGGTTCGGTGAAGAGCATATTTATCAATCACGGTACGGATATCGAGATTGTCCGCTCGATAACGTTACCCGATATCGTGCAGCCGTCGGAGTATTCCAAGCTTGCCGAGCTGATTAATGTGTGGAATGATCCTGTCCGGAACCGGCTGCGGTTCGAGCTGGTGAAATAACGCACTGGTTGAAGACGCTTGTGGTGATGCGGCGGCTGCGCTTGTAGAGCCGCCGCGATCATTTTATGGATTCGCAATGCGGCGCGACGTGAAACCAAGTATACCAAGGGTACTGACGGAAACGATTGCCTGTAGTATATTCCGGTGATGATTCGACAGTATATATATATCGCGTTTGCAATGGCGCTTGCCGCGTCTGCCTCTTTCTCACAGCCGGCGGGCGAGCGGATACGAAGCGACGCCGAGACGTTTCTCCGCGACGGCGGGGACATTTTTTCCGCGCCGGCGCATTTCAACGGCAGCGACTGGTTGAATGCCGGAGCTTTGGTTGGGGCGGTGGTGCTGGCTTATTCCGTCGATGCACCTGTGCGCGAAACAGCGCAGTCGATTCGCACGGAACAGTTGGATACCTGGCTAAAAATCGGCGATTATTGCGGACGTCCGGAAGCTGCGGGGCTTGTCGGCGGGGGACTGTATCTCGCAGGTCTCGCTGCCGGGAACGAGTACAACCGCGTCACCGGTAGAATGGTGTTCGAGGCGGTTATTTATAGCGGGATCATCACCACGGGAACGAAATCCCTGCTCGGACGCAGCCGCCCATATACCAACGAAGGCGCGCGTGGATTTCATTTCCTTCAATTGGACAACGACTTCCTCTCCCATCCGTCGGGTCATTCGACGCTCTCGTTTGCCGTTGCGACGGTTCTATCCCGGCGAATCGGCAACACGTACGCTTCGGTATTGATCTATCTTATCGCTTCGTTGACGCCCGTGCAGCGCATCGTCAGCGATAATCACTGGCTGAGCGATACCATCCTCGGTGCGGGCATCGGAACGGCGGTCGGGAATGCCGTCGTCGATTTGGAAGAACGCCGCCGGAACGGTTCCACGCCTTCAGATACGTACATACCCGTAGGCGCTTCTCCTCATGCGCCGCTGTTTCAGGTCGGGCTGAATTTCTAGCCGGCGGCAGGAAACGAATCGCTTCGTCCCATCCGTTGCGCATAACGACGCTTTCCCGGGAATTACCTGCGCTGCAGAGCCCGCATTCCCAACACAGGGTGAGGGCGGTACGGCGCTTCGAGCGCTTCGAGTTCTTCTTTGCTCAAATCAATGTCAAGAGCTTCGACCGCTTCCTCGATGTGACGAATTTTTGTCGCGCCGATGATCGGAGCGGTTACTTCGGGTTGAGCGAGAAGCCAGGCGAGCGCGATTCTTGCGTTCGATGCACCTCGTTGGGAAGCGACGCCGTCCAACGCTTCGATGACATCAAAATCCTCATCCCGGTAATAGATACTCCGGCTGTAGTCGTCGGTTTGCGCTCTTGTTGTCGGGAACATATCGCTTCGCGATCTTCCGCCGGTAAGAAGGCCGCGCGCGAGGGGACTCCAGGGAAGGACGCCGATTCCTTCCGCCTTGCAGAGCGGCAGCATTTCGCGTTCTTCTTCCCTGTAGAGAAGGTTGTAGTGATTCTGCATCGAGACGAAGCGCGTCCATCCATGCAATTCGGCGAGGGAGAGGTATTTGGCGAATTGCCACGCATACATACTCGATGCGCCGATATACCGCACCTTACCTGCTTTCACCAGATCGTGCAGGGCTTCGAGCGTTTCTTCCATCGGCGTATCGTCATCGAAGCGGTGAATCTGGTATAGATCAATGTAGTCCATACCGAGGCGTTTCAACGACGCATCGCATTGAGCCATGATATGTTTCCGCGAAAGTCCTTTATCGTTCGGTTTGTCGCTCATTGGGAAGTACACTTTCGTTGCGAGCACGTAGTCGTCGCGCTTCGCCATTTCGCGGAGCAGTTTCCCGGTAATCTCCTCGCTTCTGCCGGTTGAATACATGTTTGCCGTATCGAAGAAATTGATACCGAGATCGAGCGCGCGTACAAAGAATGGTCTGGCTTCGTCTTCCTCGAGAATCCATTCCCGCCACGATTTAGAACCGTACGTCATGCAGCCGAGGCAAATGCGGGAAACCTCGAGACCGGTATTTCCTAATCGCGTGTATTTCATTTGATAACTCTCATTGTTTACGACGGGTTTCAAGATAAGAGAATGCCCTGAATGAAACCACAATGCGAAACGGCGGGGATGGGCGATAGGGACGAATTCGGGTATGGATATCCATTTCCACGATGAGTATCTTCAGCTACATTAATTAGAATGTTGGACGAAGTATGAATTCTCATTCATCATCATTAACAATCCTTTTTATTTCGGTACTTCACTTCTTCGCGGCTCCTACCGAGAGTTACTCGCAGAACAGGTTGGAAATCCTCCGGATAGTACAGGATAGCAGTCAGACAAGTATTGCCTTCGATGCCAGATGTGACGGTGTTCAGGAGGACGATCTGAATAAAGCAAATTTGGACGTTGTGGAAGATGGCGTCCCGGTCGAGGATTATCTCCTGACAAGGCAATGGTTTGTTCAGCCGGAAGCGTTTTCGCTCGTCTTTGCGCTCGATATCTCGGGCAGTATGGGCCTCTATTACAATTGGGAAATACCATTAGGCGCCCACACTCTGTTAGGATTTCTCGACCCTCGACGGGACGAAGCCGCCGTGATAACGGTCGATGCGGAGCCTGTGCTAGTGCAATCCTTTACATCCGTTACCCGGCAGGTGTACGATATGATCGATACCGTCCGGAGCGGCACGATCGCCGCTTCCTACGATGGGATCTACTATTCGGCTGAGTATTGCACAGAACACGCGCGCAATGCACAGAAGGCGGTAATTCTCATTACCGATTGCGAACCGGGATCAAACACGCACACATATTCGCAAACGTTTGAGTTTGCTGCGGCACATGGCGTCAGAGTGTTTGTTGTGAGTTTCCGCGATGTCGATTCGACGAACGAATTCTATCGGTTTGCAGTTCGTTCCGGAGGCGCCTTTTTTGCGATCCGCGATGGACGAGGAATTGAAACGGCATGCCAGAAAATATATCAGATGCTGCGTGCCGGAAGCGGGCAGTACATTGTCACGTATCCATCCTCCTGCCGCGACGGCCGCTCGGGCAAGATCGAATTGCGGTTGAATCCATCCTGTGGCGGCGAACTGCGTGCATCCATGAATTATTGGCGCAGCCGCGATTCGGCAACGTATGTGCCGGCGACGATTTCCTGCGGTACGGTTTTCGGGTATGCCGGGGATTCGGTGCGCATTCCTGTTTGGTGCGATGCACCTGTAATGTCTCTGATACCGCCGTTCACCGCGGCATCTTCGTTGGATACGTCGGTAATCGCATCGATCTCGATTGAGACGGGCGGAACGCAGTTGGAAGGATTACCAACAAGCTCATCAGTAGTCGGAGGTGTTGTGAGCATATCCTCGCAACAGCGGATCCGAATCGATCCGTCAAAGCCGCTCTATTATATAAAAGGATTGATACGCCCCGGTGTTCAGGCAGGTAGCCGATTGCCATTTCAGTTTAAAATGTGGCAGTTTTTTTCCGGATGCCTTCAACCGAATCTCATCCCCGGTGAGATCGCGATACTGCCTCGCGGGAAGCCGTATATCACCGCGTCCGGCAACACCGTCTTCTGCGAGGGCGATACCGTCGAGCTCACATGCCCGGAAGGTTTCCGGAGCTACCGCTGGTCGAACGGCGGGCAGACGCCATCCGTCCGGATTACGCAAAGCGGTGCATACTGGGTCGAAACTGAGGACGGATCGGGGAACCTCGCTGTCTCCGATACGATCATGTTACTCGCCGTACAGGCGTTGAAGCCCGAAATCTCGAATCTCGGAGCGGACGTTATTTGCGCCGGCGATCACACGGTTCTGACAGCAAATCTGGATTATCCGCACTACCGCTGGTCGAACGGCGCATCGACAAAAACGATCGATGTTACCGAAAGCGGAGAATACTATCTCGAAACATGCAACGAAAACGGTTGCTGGGCGCGATCGAACGAAATAAGCATAACCGTGCAAAGTACGCTACCGCACTCAATTACCGGACCTGTAAACATGTGCGACACGTCGATAGTCGGTCGCTACTTCATTCTACCGCAACCCGGGTACTCATACCGGTGGACGCCGAAGCGGGGCGCAATCGAAGGGGCGGCAGATGCCGACACCGTGGCGGTTCGATGGAATGCATCGCGCTTGTGTTCCGTTGCGCTCGAGGCAAGAGATTCGGCAACCGGATGTTTGAATAGGTCGGAATTTTTCGTGAATACGGAAATTCTCAATCCTCAATTGAGTCTTTCCGAGGCAGTGATATGCAGTTCCGATTCCATTCGACTCTCAGTGACAAAACCGTTTGAAAGATATCTCTGGAATACAGGCGATACGACTGCTTCCATTCTCGTCCGCACTACCGGCAAGTTCTCTTGCGCAGTCACCGATGGAACGTGTTCCGGCGCCACAGCTCCCGCTCAGATAATTTGTATCGATACCATGACAGTGGATATTCCAAATATTGATCCAATGTGTGCCGGGCAATCCAAGGCATATTCTGTGGTTCCGATCCCGGGTGCGAGCTATACCTGGTCTGCAACAAAAGGGAAGGTCAACTCCTCGTCTCAATACAATACATGCACAGTAGAATGGAATGAAGTCGGGAGCGATACGCTGACGGTATCGGTGGAATACCGGAATTGTACGCTCACAAGAAGATTTCCGGTACAGGTATTTCCGGCGGAATTGCTGAGCGTCAGAACGCTCGGTCCGAGTACTGCCTGTAAGGGAGATACCATCTGGATAGAAGCGGCCGGGGGATTTGTCAATTATTCATGGAACACTGGCGGGCAAACGAGAACAACGTATGTGACCTCACCTGGCACATATTCTGTAGTCGCTCGAACCGTCAACGGTTGTCGATACACTGCTTCCATATCAGTGTATTTCAACCCAAGACCGCCAAAACCCTCGTTGGTCCGGATTGGAAACAGTCTCGTTTTTCAGAATGTGATGCTGCAATGCGAGTGGTTTTTTAACGATTCGCTTCTTGCCGGCGAGATATCGAATTCAATCGTGCTTCGCAATCCGGGGCGATACCGGTTGCGCGTTACCGATTCTCACGGGTGCAGCAGCGCTTCCGATGAGTATTTGGTGAAGGATTCCCTGGATTCGTATGGATCCGTCGCCGTCGATTTCCATCTTATGCCCAATCCCAACAACGGACGGTTTATCGTTCAGGCGGAATTCCGCGCTCCGTTACGCTATCTCATAACAATCAGAGATCGCGCCGGAAGAGTTGTCTATACCGAACAGCCCGATCAGCCTGTCTACTCGATCGATAAAACGATGGATCTTTCGGGACTTCCGCCGGGAGTGTATTTATTCAGAATGGATTATGGCGGAGCATCGATATTCCGGAAACTGGTCATCGCCGGATAACGAACGGGGCGGATTGAATATCCGCCCCGTTTTTATTGTTATCGAATGACCGTTACCGGTTTCGTTAGCCGGGAGAGCCCGAATCGGACACTGATGAAGTATTGTCCGGGCGGAACGCCGTCCAGCGGCAAAACGTATGTAGACACCCCGGCCGGGCATAGGAGTCGGTCAACGATTCTGCTGCTTCGTCCGGTGGCATCGATGAGTTCGATTTGCATCATCATTTCCTTCCGGGCGCCAAACGTAACGGTGGTACTGCCGCCAGCGCGCACCGGATTCGGGTACGCCCATGAGAGTGCGAATCCATCGCCCGACAATGCAACCGGCTCGATACCGACGTACTCGAATGAATACGATGAGATCAAACTCCAGGGACCCCAACCCGCGGCGTTCTTCGCTCGTACGCGCCACCAAACATAGGTTAACGAAAACTGACCATTCAGGAAGTATGTCGTATCGGTTATTATCGAGTCGCTAATACTCAATGCCGGATCGTTGAGGGCGAGCGAATCGTTTATGTCAGGCTTTGTCCGCTGGAGCTGGTACGCAGTAACATTCGGCGTGCTCGCTGACCAGATAAATCTGATGCTGTCAGTGAGAATCAACGTTTTGTTCAACGGCATCAACAAAGTTACCGGCGACGGCAGCGGTATTTTTGTTGTGAAGTTCCGTATTTCGGACCAGGGACCGGTCTTCTTGCTTGTATATCCGCGTACACGCCAGAAGTATTGCGTGTACTCCTCGAATGCAAATCCAGAGGTGGCCGTGTCGGCGATGCTCGTCTTCTCGGTGACACCGGATTGGAATGTATCGTCTTTCGATACCTGGATTGTGTACCCCTCAGCGCCCGCTGTTTGATGCCACCGGAATAAGGGATTCACATCGACCATTTGGGATGAGTTTGCGGGCGATATCAGAATGGTTGGTTCGATGTCGCGTTCGCCGGTCGAGAATGTCCGCGTTTCCGACCAAACGCTGGTCCCGGTTTCGTTCTTTGCATTGATTCGCCAGACGAACGCGGTGTTCTCGGCGAGCTCGCCCGCGACGATCATGGAATCAGCGATGTTATTTGCCTGGAAAACGATATCGCTGAATGTGGCCCCGCGCGAGACCTGCACCGAATAAGAATCCGCATAGCTGGAACGGTTCCACTGCAACAGCGCACGAAGCGGCACTCCGGTGGCGCTGTCGGACGGCGCCACTGGCGCGGGCGCCGCAGGAACGGGACGAACCGTAGTAAACCTCCATGCTTCCGACCATGGACTTGCTCCCGCGGAATTGATTGCCTGAACATGCCAGAAATAGGTTTTTGCCGGATCCAGTCCGGAGACTCCATAGGTTGGGAGCGGCAAATCTGCCCGCTCGAACAGGATGTTCGCAAACGCCGAGTCTTCCGCGATCTGGAACCGGTAGAGCGTCGCGTACTCCGATTTTTCCCATGTGAATACCGGATTATCCGCGACGGCTTTTGCGTGATTCAACGGCGTCAAAAGCACAGGAGCGAGCGGAGGGGCGGGTACGGTTGTGAATCGCCATACATCCGACCACGGACCCGTTCCGCCTGCGTTTCTGCCCGCGGCCCGCCAGAAATAGGTTGTGCTATTGCCGAGATTTTCCGCGCGTACGGACGTGGTTATCTGATCGGTTGTATTGACGATGAAGCCAGCGCTGTTTTCGTCGAACATCGAATCGGGCGATACCTGCACAAGATACGTCGTCGCCCGGGGGGCGGGATTCCAGAGGATATCGGTATTTACCTGAATATCCAGCGCCTTGTTCACCGGAGAGAGCAGCACAGGCGCGGGCGGAGGAGCTTCAGCGGTTTTGAACATTCCCGCATCGGACCACTGTCCGGCGCCGCGGCTGTTGATTCCGCGAACGCGCCAATAATACGTCGTCTCTTCCTGCAGGAGAGGACCGTCAGTCGATGTCTGCCGTACAATCGATTGATCGTACAGCGGATTGCCGAACGTGTTATCCCTGGCTATTTGCACTCGATACGATTCCGACCCAGTGCATGAAGACCAGATGTACGATGATTTCAAGGCGACGTTCGTTGTTCCCGGAGATGGTTTCATCAATACCGGCTTGGCCGGGACCTGTACCGGCACCTGAGATATCAACCAGACGGCGCCGTTTTTCAGCGATCCTTCCGTGTTATCGGCGGCATTCAACGGTTTGAACCCTGTTCCTTTGTCGAACCGGCACAACGCCACAAGATCCGGATCGGTTTCCAGAATGCGGGCGTTCATGTTGCTTCGGATTTCATCGGGGGTCCGTATGGTTTTCCAAATTCGTACTTCGTCGATCATCCCGCGCGAGTATTCATCGCCGCCGGATGGATTATACCCGATGTACAACGGTCCGCCGTCGGAGGCGCGGATATCGCTGTCAAACGGGGAAGAACACCGCAACTCGCCGTTCACGTAAAACCGGATGAAACCCTCGGCTTTATCGTATGTCATCGCCACATGATACCACGTATTGAGCGACGGCGTGAACGCGCAATCGACGCCTTCCGATCCGATAAAATTAAATCCGCTGGTGGAGTGAATTTGAAACAGCCACCCGAAATCGAGATTTGTATTGTATTTGTCGATGATCGAAAAATACCCGTTGTACCAGGATGCGATGTTGATCCATGCTTCAATCGAAAGCCTGTCGTTTGCTTCGATCTGGTTGAATCCGGTATTATGCCCGAACTCGGCGTAATCGTCGACGCCGTCAAGATACAGGGCATGTCCGGCGCTCGTTTCCTCTCCGCCCGTTGTGAACGCACGGATTTCAGACCAATCGCTGTTTCCTTGCGTTCCGATCAACCGCACACGCCAGAAATACTGGGTGCTCTGCTCGAGCGCCGCGGGGATGTAATACGACTGGTAGACGTCGGATTTATTGACGATGGGATTCTTGAAATCTGCGGTCTTTGCTATTTGCACGTGGTACGATGAAGCTCCGTTCATGAAATTCCATTGAAGCGAAGGCGTGAGAGAGACATCGGTAAGTCCAAAGGGCGGGGAAAATAAAGAAGGCTCGTCGCTGACACTGATCACCACAGAGACAATCTGAGTTCCGCCGGTAAGCGTACCCTTTTTCCCGACGCGAATTGTATAATACCCTTCGACAGGGGTTTCGATAAGGACTTGTTCGACATTATCCACGATATTGTCGCCCCTCGTTGCCTGCGCGGAAGGATGGAGAGGATCGAGAACCCAGGGCATATGCTGCGATAGGTCCGGAGCTTCCACCCGGAGATCGATATCGTTTACCAGAGTGCGTGAATCAGGATCAACCGATGGAGCCGGGACAGCGCCCGCCGGATCGGTCCAGCAGATGGTAACCCGCAGCGGACCTCTGCCTGGGCTGTACACCTGAATAGCTGTAGCTTTGAGATCGGTAATTTCGACCTCTTCGATAATGTTGACCCCATCGCCTTCGGCGGCGCGTTTCATCAGCTTGGCTGCTTTAGCCGTGTTCAGCAATCCCCATCCGTACTTATAATCGGGACCCGCATCGCCCGCTTCGTCGGCTGTATGAAGTACGATAGCTTTGAGGGTGGAAGCGCGGAGCGGCATGCCGGGGTGGAGATTGTCGTGGTGCTGGAGAAGAAGCCCAAGCGAACCGGCGACATTCGGCGACGACATTGAAGTTCCGCTCGATGTCGTATATGCGCTGTTCGAAGTCGAAGTGCATGAATACAGCGACCTGCCGTTTCCGACGATGTCCGGTTTCACTCTTCCGTCGTCGGTCGGACCGCAGCCGCTGAACGATGTCAACACGACATCCGACGGATTGGTATATCCTCCTGGAATATCCTCGGCAGCTCCGACAGTGAGAATATTTTTTGCGTTCCCATTTGTCGGGATGCAGTCATATCCTTCATTTCCGCCGTCCAATTCTCTCGATTCCGTCGAAAGAATCCAGTTATTATTTCTGCGCTCCCAATGCGAAATTGCCGGATTGCCCGGACCTTCGCCCCGGTCGTTTCCGGCGGATTTCACGATGAGATAATACGGGGCATTGTAAGAAATTTCGTCCCACGCTCTCGCATCGGAATCATAATATCCGAATTTATAATCCTCGCTGCTTGCCATCGCCGGATCGCCGAACCATGCCCATTTCCCATCGCCGAGGTAGTTGCTGCGCCAACCGGTGATGGTTCCGTAGGAATGATTCGACACTCTGAGTCCCGCGGCCGCCTGAGCGCTCATTTCGGCGTTATCGGAGTTCCAGTCGTTGGCATGAAGCGACGCTGCGTAAGCCATACCTTTTGCTTCTGCCGTTATTCCTGCGGCGATCATCGTTCCGGCGACATGCGTCGAATGCCAATTCAGCTGTGCGGCTTTGTCCGACTGCACAGCCCGCCCGGATAGTTCTCTATGCGTCACTAGTACTGCGCCGCCATCCCAAATACCGAGGATAATGCCGTCGCCGGAGAGTTCGAATCCCGCGCCGCCGTTCTTCCATACTTTATTCGTCGATGTCGTAGCGGCTGCGTTGATGTTCTCGGTTGAATAATAGATAGGAATACCGCGTTCATACCGCTGCAATTCAAGTGTCTGTCCGTCTTGCTGCGACCGGATCATTGGAATACCTTCCGCTTTTGCACGGATTTCGGCGTTCTGACGCTGGTTTTGCCAGATCAAGCGGTACTCATCTGAAAGCGATTTCAGCTTTTCCTGTTGATCGATTGTCAATTGCCCATATGCGGGCGAAACTGAGAAAACGATAAGAACTGCAATAAGTGCGTTTTGTAATTTCTGCATGTTAGCCTCGCTACCCGAAATCAGGGGTGGAGTAAGTAGTGTGTTGCGATCCGCTGACGAGATTGATTGTGGATCGATCCGTAAAATACGGATTCTCTCTCCAAAGGGATACTTTTTTTCGGGACAACCTTGTTATCCCTTCAACAAGAATGGAAATGGCAGATATCATCTGTCCTAAGTTCATTTTCACATCAGAAAATCCCGTTTTTAATTCATTTTCGAAGAAATGGATGGAGACGATTTTGTGCCCGTGATTTTTTTTCACATTTATTGTGAATTTTTGTAACTTTAGTCGATGATGTGTGTTAATGCACAGAAGTAGCTGTGAATTTTCGACTTATCTGATTATTCGAATAACATGATTCAATACAGGTTCTATCACGGAGGAGGTCTTATGAATCGACCGGTACGAAAGCACAGGTCTGTTTTGTGGCTGATCGCAGGAGTGTTTCTTGCAATGCTGTTCAGCGCTCCGCAAAACGTAACTGCGCAGCCATCGCTGAATTTCAAGCGTATCGTGAACAACTGGCCGACGATTGAATTGTATTTTTCGGTGGGCTGTAACGGCACGCCGGCGTACAATTTCAACAAGGAACAGAATTTCAAAGTGTACGAAAACGGGATCGAAGTCGGGGAGTTCACGCTCTGGTGCCCCGATCCCCGCGTTCGATGCGCGATTTCGGTGGCGCTGGTTTTCGACGCCAGCGGTAGTATGATCGGGGCAGGTAATGCGGGAGCAATCGCCGCCGGCAATGCCTTTATAGACCTTATGGATGGATTAGTCGACGAAGCGGCGATTATCTGGTTCACTAGTACGGTGAACGTCCGCCTCGGTATGACGACGAACCTGACCGACCTTCATGATGCGGTGAACTCTCTTCCGGCAAACGGCGCAACTGCCGTTTGGGATGGTTTATATGTCGGCGTATCCGAGTTGATCAACAGCGGTAACAACCCGTGTCGCGCAGTTATCGGTATGACCGACGGCGGCGACAACTCGAGTACGCATACGCCTCAGGATGTTATCGCGCTTGCGAACCGCAATCGTATCCGCGTGTTCACGATCGGTCTCGGCGGCGTGGAGCCGACGAACCTCGAACTGATCGCGCTTCTGACGGGCGGTAAATACTACCAGGCGCCGTCTGCCGATCAGCTTGTGGCGATCTACCAGGAAATTTCGACGATCATTTTCGCGGGCTTCATGGAATGTCTGATCACGTATCAGGCGAAGTGCATGGACGGCGGTTTGCGGACGGTGGATCTCTCGTTGCTTCAGTTCTGCAACGGCAGCGACACGAAGACGAAGACCTACCGCGCGCCGAAGGATACGAGCACGTACCTGCCGCTGGAAATAGCGCTGGGCAAGCGCAAGGGCAGAGGTTCGAGCGAGGTGCGCGTTCCGCTGGATCTGGTGACGCCCATCGATCCGTTGGACAACTTCGAGAGATCGACGTTTGTGGTGGAGTTCGATCCTTCCTGCGTGCAGTTGAAGGGAATCGAGACGCCTCCGGGCACGCTGCTCAACGGCATCCCGATTACGGTGGATTACCTTGCCAACGGCGTGCAGTTCAAGACGACCGAACGCAAACAGATTCAGGGGAATGGAACGCTGGCGGAACTGGTGTTCCAGCTCAGCGATCCGGACGACACGACGTGTTGCGAGCTGAAATTGACCAATTGGGTCTTCGAGGCGGGCTGTTTCCGTCCGGTGCTCAAGAATGGAGAGATTTGTATCGAGCCGCGTGCGCCGATCGTCATCTGCAACATTCAGATGCCGACGGAGCTGGTGTGGGTGCGCTCGGCGAAGGATTATTCGCCGAACCCGTTCCAGGTGATGTGCCGCGTGTTCAATCAGGGGGATAAGGACGCGAAGAAAGTGATGTTCAAGATCGACTTCGATCCGACGGACATCCAGTTGATCTCGCCGTTCAGCGATTTGCAGCCGGGGACGCCGATCGATGTCCCGGTGGCGGACGTTTCGGAAGCGGCGTGGATGGTGAAGGCGAAGTCGCGCCTGACGGGCGACTCGGTCCAGATCTGCATCACGGCGATGTTCGAGAATCACAAGAACGTGACGTGCTGCGCGAAGGTGTGGATTCCGCCGACGGAGCCGATTCTGGATTGCACGGTGTCGGCGCCGACGATCGTTGCGGACAACGACAATCAGAAGTACGTGCCGATGCCGTTCCAGGTGACGGTAAACGTGACGAACAAGGGCGGCATGAAGAGCGACACGGTGTGGGCGCGTATCACCGTCCCGTCGAAGCTGGCGCTTGCGGGCGCGGACGCCCCGAACAACCACACGAAGAAGCTGATGCCGGTGGTGTTGTTGCCGAACCAGACCGGTTCGGTGAGCTGGACGCTGTCGCATCCGATTTCGCTGGTGGAACTCGAATATGTGGTGCAGGTGTGGGTACGGACCTCGAACGCGGATTCGACGCTGTGCGAAACGAAGGTGACGATTCCGCCGCTGATGGCGCCGTCGCTTCAGGCGACGTGCGTGACGCCGTATCAACTGGTGTTCGACGAGAACCTCGGCGAATACACGCCGAATCCGTTCAACGTGCAGTTGCAGGTAATCAACGCAAGCCCGATGCTCGCCAACAACGTGACCGGGTACATGTGGATGCCGGGGAACGTGGTGCTGGATCCGACATCGCCGACGTCGACTCTGCGGTACGATTTCGGAACGCTGACCCAGTTCCGGACGGGGGATCCTGTTCCGACGGCGACGTGGACGGTGCGGTACACGAAGAAACTGCGCGTGAACACGGTACTAGAATTCAAGTGGTCGGTGGCGGGCGTCGGTCCGACGGGCATTCCGACGGACACGGTGAATGCGTTTTGTACGGTCGACGTGCCGGGCTTGAAGCCGTCGTTCGAATGCACGACGGTAGCGCCGGATTCGCTGGCGTTGAACGCGGCGGAGACGAACGTGGAACCGAATCCCTTCACGTATACGTATACGATCCGCAACACGAGCAAGCAGATAGCGGCAATTCAATATATCGAAGTGTACTACTCGCCGGGCGACGGAATCGATCTGGATGTAACCTCGCCGAATCCGAAGCGCGCGACGATCAACAAGACGCTGGAGCCTGGGAAGGACACGTCGATCTCGTGGATCTTCAAAGCGACGAACCGGATCACGCGGCGGACGGTGCAATTGCAGGCGGTGGCGGTTGACGACGAAGGCAACCCGATCACGTGTACGGATCAATTCCCGATCGCGGCATTGAAGACGGCGTTGACCTGTAATTTGACGACAACCGAAACGCCGATTGAATACGATCAGATTTTGCGCGATTACAAGAATCCGAATTGGGAACTCCATTGTGAGTTAATGAACGCAGGCGGATTTGCGATATCGAACATCATCGCGGAATTGAAGATCGTCACCGATCCATTCGGGTTGGTGGAATTCGATCCGGGGTATACCGATGCGAATCCGTATACCTTCCCGATTATGTTTATCGGCGAGAGATTGAATCCGAAGTGGCATATGCGTCTGGCGAAGCCGAACATGACGGGCGTATCGCAATACGTGGAATTCTCGGTGACGTACAGTTCGAACGAGACGCCGCAGATTGTGGATGCGTGCAACGTGCTGGTGGAAATCCAGCCGGTGTTGACGCCGAAGCTGGTGTGTTCGCTGAACGCGCCGGTGGATTCGATCCGGTTCGATACGGACCACTACACGCCGAATCCGTTCGACGTGCAGTTGCGGATCGAGAACGTGGGCAACGGCGACGCCCGGAACGTGAACGCGTATGTGTTGCAGGATCCGGCCTTCACGACAGCCACGGGGACGCCATCCTACCGTCAATTCGGTAGTTTGCCGTCGGGCAACGTGATCGGTTTTGGCGATAACGAAGGCTTCCGGATGACGGTCACTCCGCGCGGGGTGGACGGCTGGGATACGGTACGCGTGGTGGTGGTTGCCGACGGCATCCCCGAGGCGCTGTGCGAAGTGCCGATCTGGGTGCAGGCGGAGAAACGTCCGGTGTTCCAGATGGATTGCCAGGCGCAAGTATCGACGCTGACGTTCAACGAACAGTTGAACGACTACGTGCCGAACCCGTTCGAGGTGACGACGAAGGTGGTGAACATCGGAGAAGCGCTGGCGCGCAATTGCAAGCTGGTATTCGTGGGTCCGAAGAAGTTCACGCCGTACGGTCAGAACTCGATTCAGCCGGTGACGCTCAACGGCGGGACGCTGAATCCGTTTGCGGATACGGCGACGTTCACCTGGCAGATGCGGGCATTGCGTCAGGACGTGGCGTCGATGGAAGAGATGGTGTTCCAGATTGTTGGGACGGGCGGCTTGGGCGACGATATCGTGATCGGCGAATGCCGCGTTCCGATCCAGGTTCCGCCGGCACGCGCGGCGAGCTATACGATGACGTGCAGCGCGCCTGCGGCGTTGACGTTCGACAACACGACGGGCAATTACATCCCCGATCCGTTCACATTCACCGCAGTGATCCGGAACACGGGCGCGGCGGAAGGTCAGAACATCGAAGTGCTTCCTGCGCTGACCGGAAACGTGACGCTGGCGCCGCTCGATACGATTCGCCGTTTCATCCCGTCGCTGGCGGTGGGAGCGGAAGTGACGCTGACGTGGCAGGTGAACGCGATCGCGACGCTGCAGGGCGACACGGCATTGCTGTGCGCCACGCTGACCGACCGGTTCAATGCCTCGGCGAGTTGCTGCGAGAAGACGTACATCCCGGCGGCGACGGAGTTGAACCTGAGCCTGTTGTGCCAGTCGCAGTTCTCCGCATTGACGGTGAACACGCAGACGGGCGATTACACGGTGAATCCGTTTGAAGTGACGCTGAACGTGACGAACAACGGCACGCGTCCGGCGGACTCGGTTCGGTTGGAGAACATCGTGTTCATCGACGATAACGGCGATCTGAGCATTGCGAATGGATTGACGCCTCCGGCATTGCTGGCGTTGCGGTTGGATCCGAACCAGGGACTGGCGCAGCCGTTGTCGTGGCTGATCAAGGTACGTCCCCGCGTACAAGGCGGCCGGGTGTGGATCCAGTTCGTGGTTCGCGCGAAGGGCATGCCGGCGGTGACGTGTCTGGTTCCGGTGGATATCCCGGCGATCGGCCGTCCGATTCTGGACTGCAACATGACCAGTTCGGTGGAAGACGACAAGCGTTTGGACTTCGACGAGAACACGGGCGATTACGAAGGCGAGCAATCGCAGAGCGGCCGGTATACAGTGTTCACCATTACGGTGAACGTGCAGAATATCGGCGAGGCGCAGGCGAACGATGTGAAGGTGGTTCTGATTCCGCTGAACGGCGGAGCGATCATCGACGAAGGCATCGAGCCGCGTCAATCGACGAGTCCGGTGGATCTGCAGGTGAACGGAATCGGGCGCGCGAGCTGGAAGCTCCGTCCGTTGCGTCAGGCGGAAGACTCGTTGCGTTGCTTCGAGGTACGGACGAGCGCGAACAACGCGGATCTGGAGATCTGTCAGTACTGTCTGACAATCGAAGGGGCGCCGAAGTTGGTCGAGTTGACGCTGCCGAAGGACGCGGTAGGCCGGTACGGCGATAAGATCGCGGTTCCGGTGTACGCGACGCCGACGATCGGAAAGGACGTGAACGTGTACAAGCTGAACGTGCAGTACGATCCGGCGGTGGTGCGGTTCATCAGCGCGACGAACCAGGGCGCGTTGACGCAGTTCGGCTGGAACGGTCCGCAGGCGATGTTGATGAAGAGCGGCGCGGGAGCGACGACTCCGGATGTGGTCCGGGTATCGGACTTCACGACGGGATCGCCGTTGAACAGCAAGACGGACGGCGTGCTGGTGTACCTGCTGTTTGAGGCAGTGTACGGCGGCGAGGACGCGACGAAGCTGGAATACGCAAGCTCGGCGCTGCGGTTTATCGAGACGCTGGATTACGAAGGGTCGACGTACGTAACGTCGATGAACAGTACGGCGAACGACAAACACGGCGATGTGAATCTGAGCTTTGTGAACGGTCAGGTGACGGTGAGCGGTTCGTGCGTCGTTCCGCTGAACTCGAGTCTGAAGTTCCAGTTGGCGCAGAACACGCCGAACCCGTTCAATCCGACGACGACGATCGAGTACACGGTGGGCTTCGATACGCACGTGAAGCTGACGGTGTACGATGCAATGGGCCGTCTGGTGAAGACGTTGGTGGATGAAGATCAGAAAGCGGGCGAATACCGCGCGGTCTTCAACGCGACGGAACTGCCGAGCGGCACGTACATCTACAAACTCGAAACGCCCCGGTACACCGACATGAAACGGATGATCCTCGCCCGGTAACACGGTGCGGGAGGCAGGGCCGGGTTCAACCGGCTGAGGCCGGTCGACCAGTTGATGCTGGGCTTCCCGGCTGAGAAGAAAACCAAACGCGCGCGGTACGGCACTCCCGTACCGCGCGCTGTTTTTGTTTATA
>CAYPBB010000029.1:0-58069 GCA_964408855.1 uncultured Ectothiorhodospiraceae bacterium | reverse complement strand
TTCGTACCGCCGCGACGGCGACCGGTCGGGGCGGATGCTGGCGCTCATCACGTTGAGGGACGAAGAATGAACAGCGGATTCGAATTCCTCGATACCGATCTACATACCGGCGCATGGAATATGGCGTTCGATATCGAACGCGCAGAAGCCGTGGATGCCGGGAAGGCTGCACCGCTCTTCCGCGTGTACCGCTGGAAGCCCTGGTGCATTTCCCTCGGCAGGCATCAGCAATTATCGGATATCAATACGGAAAAGGCGGCACTCGACGGCATCGATACCGTCCGCAGACCAACGGGCGGACGCGCAATCCTCCATGCGGAAGAACTGACCTACAGTGTGATCTTCCCTTCCGAAGGAAAGGGCATCATGGAGGTGTACAAGTACATCAGCGAGGCGCTTGCCGCAGGGTTGAGCGCGCTTGCACCGGGAATCGACATGGCAAAGTCGCAGCCGAACTTCCAGAAGCTGTATAAGGAAGCGGGAAGCATTCCGTGCTTCTCCAGTTCCGCGCGCTATGAAATTGAATACGACGGCAGGAAGCTCGTCGGGAGCGCCCAGCGAAGAATCGGCGCTACCGTGCTTCAGCACGGCTCCATTCTTCTGGGAGATGCGCATTTGCGCCTTGGAGACTATCTTGCGCTCGATGAGGAACAAGTCTCGTTGCTCCGTCACGATCTCGAGCAGCATACTGTATCGCTGAATACTATCCTTGGGCGCGAAACGGCGTACGAGGAAGTCCGCGACGCTCTGCTCGCCGGCTTCGAGAGTCAATGGAATATTCGTTTTGTGCGCGCACAACTCACCCATCAGGAACCACACAGAGGAATACCCGCATGAGTATCACGCCCTCGCCTTCTTCCAAACGGGTCACCACCCGCACCATCCAGGAGATGAAGGACCGGAACGAACCGATCGCATGCCTGACCGCCTACGATTTCCTGATGGCGCGCACGCTCGACCGCGCCGGGCTGGATATCATCCTTGTCGGCGATTCGGTCAGCAATGTGTTTCAGGGAAACAATACCACCCTACCCGTCACGCTCGATGAAATGATCTATCACACCAAAGCGGTGAGCGTCATCGTTCAACGCGCCATGGTTGTGACCGATCTGCCGTTCATGTCGTATCAGGTCACGGTCGAGGAAGCGTTCCGGAACGCGGGACGCATCATGAAGGAAACCCGCGCAGGCGGCGTGAAGGTTGAAGGCGGGCAACGAGTTGCCAAGGTCGTCGAGAAAATCGCCGGCGAAGGAATCCCGACGATGGGACATGTCGGATTGCTCCCGCAGTCTATCCTCAAATACGGCGGCTACCAACCGAGAGGAAAAGACGCCGTCGAGGCCCAGGAAATTATCGACGACGCGCTTGCGTTACAGGAAGCAGGGGCGTTCGCCGTCGTTATCGAGAAAGTGCCAGCCGAACTCGGCAAACGCATCACCGACGCGCTCTCTATTCCCACCATCGGGATCGGCGCAGGACCGCATTGCAGCGGCCAGATTCTGGTGACGCACGATATGCTTGGATTATACGAAGACTTCCGTCCGCGGTTTGTTCGCTTGTACGCATCGATCAACAAAGAAATCACGAAAGCGTGCCAGGGATACATCGCAGACGTCAAACACCGGAACTTCCCTAACGATTCGGAGAGCTACTGATGGATAGCGCAGAAATCTCCCAGATAAAGCATGAACTGAAAGAGCAGGGGTACACAATTTACGTGTACAGCTACCCGTGCGGAATGTATTTTCCTGAACACAAACACAGTTACGCAAAGCTGCACATCGTCCTGAGCGGAACGCTCAAAATTTCCATGCCCGATAACGAGGTGGTACTCAAACCCGGCGACAGGTTCGAGGTCCCCGCCAATGTGCCGCACACCGCGGAAGTGATTGGCGACGGACCGATGGTATGTATCGACGCAACGAAGAGGGTCGGCTCGTGACCGTTCCCGTATCAATTAAACGCGCCGACGAGCGCACGTTGCGGATTACCTGGAGCGATGGAGAAGACACGCTTTTCCCGCTCGAATTCCTTCGAGACGAATGCCCCTGCGCCGGATGCCGAGGCGAAGACGGTTTACTCGGCGTTCATTACGCCGCCCCGCAGCAAATCATGCTTCCCGGCAGAAACGATTTGAAGAAAGCCGTTCCCGTCGGGAAGTATGCCATTCAACTCGTATGGGGCGACAAGCACGATACGGGCATTTATTCATGGCAGTATCTCCAAGCGCTGGCTAGAGAATTGCAGAACCGCAACCATAGCGAATAAACCTTGTGCCGGTTCGCATAGGTATATCCACCTGGAACAACGGCGCATACAAGCCCATCGAAACATGGCTTCGCGCATTCAAACAAGATATTGATTTTATCGAGCTCGGCGCAGCAGCGGACCCCGTTGCTGCGCTTTCACATTGCAGCGGACTCATCCTTCCCGGCGGCTGCGATCCCAACCCAGCCTTGTATGGAAAGGAAGATCCAGCCGGTTTATGCAACGTCGATGATGCCCGCGACACACTGGAACTCACACTGATCTATCACGCCCTGAAAACAGGCATACCCATTCTTGGTATCTGCAGGGGCTTCCAGCTCGCCAACGTCGCTCTCGGCGGCAGTCTCATCCTCGACCTTCCATCCATCGGCATTCACGGACACCAGTTTCTTTCCCCTCTTGGTTACGCTTCGAACCAGCGAAGCGGTTCGGAGCGGGACAACAAGGGGGGACCAAGGGGGAATTCTTCCTCCCCTGACGACGTTGCGTCTTCGTCCGGCTTTGACGGAGAGGGACTACCGAGCGATTCTCTTTCCCCTCTTAGCCGCGAGTCTTCGAACGGCGACAAGGGGGGACCAAGGGGGAATTCTTCCGACGTCTACCACCCCATCACCATCACGCCCGGCTCGCTCCTGCACCGCATCACCGGCGCACTCGAAACCACCGTAAACAGCAACCACCATCAAGGCATCGACCGCGTCGCGCCCTGCCTCACACCCACCGCCTTCGCTCCCGACGGCGTTATAGAAGCATTAGAACTCAACCCCGCATATTTTGCTTCAAATAACGCAATAACCGTCACCTCACCGCTGAACAATCCAAACGCCTTTCCACCCCTTACGCTTCACCCCTCACCCCTTCTTCTCCTCCACTTTCATCCAGAGCGCATGGAATCTATTATTCCGCTCTCGAATATTCTTCCAATGCTCGGCGAGTTTGTTTATAAATAAGGTCATTCACTCCACCAGATATGAGAATATCTCCCTTCTTAAAATAGAAACAGCAAGGATAGCCGGGGACATCGAGCTTAGAAATGAGGCCGTCATCCATATTGGCATATCCTATATTATCTATTGTCTTTCCAATAGTGGATGGCGCCCAGGGATAGTCCATTTCGTCGGTCATAACGATAATATTATCTACGACATTATCCCGCGCGAATTGCTCTATGAGCGGCGGAACCACGACCCTGCAAATACCGCAGCCCCTCGTCGTAAGCACTAAGAGCAAACCGTTGCAGTTTTTACCGACATCGATATTCGTTCCATTGATGTTTTTTATCTTTGCTTCCGGTGCGCTTTTCTTCTTATAATAGGAAGGACGATAATATTTCGAGATAATCTCTTCTTCTGTATAATATTCCGCTCCATAGCTTTTCTTCGCCTGATCATAGGTCTCATCTGTTTTGGGGGCAGCTGTACTGTATAGCAGACCAATATATTTTGCGGAACTATCCCGATTCCCAATCTCGGCGTAATGATGCGTCAGCGCTCTGGCACTTTCAAAAAGCGCCCATTGATAATACGGTTTATTTGGATCGCGGGATGCCATCCATGAATACAGTTTCACGGCGTTGACTGTATCTCCCAACTGGAAGTAAGATTTTGCCTGAAGAAGCCGGATTAGCGACTCCATTCCATACCCTGGAGTTAACGATACAACCCCATACCTATTTTTTCGCGTCCACTCCAAACAAGCGTCCAATCGAGGGTTCAGTGCCGTAGCAGCATCTATACAGTACCGGTATTCTCCATGAGTATAACAATCATCGAGAACCATATGGAGAACAACGCCGCCGTTCATGAATTCATTTTCCGACATGTCGAATGCGAGATTTTTTATAAACTCCCAGACCGGATGCGCTTTGATGATGCCGCGAATCTCTTTACTTCTTTTATTAAAACTAGGTTTACTATGCATAAACAGGTTAACGAGCGGCCTCATACTCCTTCTGGCTATACAAATGTCGCAAACTGCGCCGATAAATGTTATCAACTCACTCTTGCTACAAGCTTTATCAGTGCAATATGCATCAAGCATCTTCGAACCAACGCCACCCAACATTATTTCCTGGAATGCTCCAAATTTTACCTTGCGATTAATCACACTCTCCGATACCAACCGTAACAATACATTAAGTTTGTCGTATTGCCCGCTACGCTGGTATGCAATGATACATGCTATCGACAAGTCAATCTGGCCCCGATCCATACATTCGAGCGACGACAGCGCTTCGTACAGCGAATCTGCTTTCTTCAATATCGCCTTCGACGCAATATCCGCATCAAGCATTCCATTCCATAAAGGGGCATTCCTTTCATAAGATTCCGGATAGAGTGCTTTATCAATGTCAAAAACACGTTTTGCCTCCTCATACGAACGGCAATTCAGGATATGATAAGCAGCAGCGCCTTGAACTATATTTGTATCGCAGAATACGGGTATATTCATATCGCTAACGAACGTGGTATTGTCTTTTTTCCCAACCAGGAAATAGAGATAGACTGCATCATCCGGAACCTTCAATGAAACAGCACACACACTATCGCCGCTTCTCAAATATTCCATTGGCATTCTTAACATATACACACTGTCTTTACTAACAACATTCACCGTTACAAACAGATCGCTTTCGTTCGTGAACCTGCTATCACCGTGATGCGTATTATAGTATATAGTTAACTCCTCTCCCTGTTGCGGGAAGGAGGGTTGCAGAGTAAAGAGATCGGTGTATATATCGGTTGTGTAAACATTGCCTACGCAGCAAGATAGAAATACACCCAGTACTATTCCAGTTATCTTCATTGCAAAACCACGCTTGAATGTATAATACGGCATATCTTTAAACCAGCCTCATTTCTAATGCGGGAGCGTGCCGAGATCTGCATGCTCCCGCATTTTTTAATTTAAACCACGCCCGGTAAACGGGTGAATATTTAACTGATTAGCCGCCTGCCGGGATCCAGGATTCTTCGTATTCGAGACCTTCCATATCGGCGTCTGTAAGCACAACGCCTGACTCCAATGCGCCATCTTTAATGAGTTGAATCCCACATGCTATCCATTCCTGCGTCGACTTACCGTCGTCGGCAGGAGTCCATCCAACAGGATGCGTTGTACGCCACGAATAATTCACACAATCCGAACCACTGAGCCTGCATTGCTCATTATCCCCGCCGCCGCCATTGGGTGGCACCGGTACCCAATACCCATTATTAGTTCCTGACATATTCCACGTCTGTCTGCAGCGAAGTTCAACAGTTGTTGAGACAGTATTAGTGGAAACTTTACCTTCCGGTCCATTATCCGTATAGGATACTCCACATTTTGCAGTTTTACCTTCCGGCCCTGCTTTGGTTGTTTGTGGTATTCCACAGATTATAACTGCGAATACTACAATTGCAAATCCTTTTAACATAACATCTCCTGCGAGATTAGTTAATGAATAGTAATTAATTGCATCGTCAGATGCAAGTTTAATGCGCGTTATAAAATACACCCATACGTACTTCACCACATCTTGTGAACATCAGTCATCGGATTATCATGACTTCCTTCGCCCTGTCAGATATTCACTATTTCGCAATCGAAGCAATTCAACAGACACGTATACACGATTTCGTTTACAGGATAAACCTACTTAGTCGTTTTTTTTTTGCAATACCAGTTAACCGGTAGGGGCAAATTTTTGACCTAAACGCAGCACAATGTAGCAGCGCGCATTCTCACGGACCCGCGCGGACTAACAAGGACCGGCACGAACTAACACGGACAAACAAGGACAAACCCGCATACCAACAAGGACCCGCAAGGACAAACACCCTGCCGTTTACCTATCATCTCTTTCTTCCACTATCCTTGATAGTCCCTGCTGGTCCCTGAGCGTCCCTGGAGTTAGTACAACCCCACAGCCAGATACACACCGGGCGCGGCAAGCTTTCGCCTGCCGCGCCCGAAAAACCATAAACCACCTCCAACTACGCGGTAGCTGCCACGCGCGCTTCCTGCGTCATTGCAGCCAGCCTATGCACCTCAGCCGTGTCGAGACCCAAACCGTCTGCGACGCGGGTACCGTATTCGCTGTCGGCTTTATAGAACAGCGCTGTCTGCCGGAGCTGAATGCGCTTCTGTGCGTTCTTCAAATGCGCGACGATATTGCCCACCAGATTGGTCCTGTCCTGATCGGTCATCGCCTTGCGGTACAGCATGCCCGCCTGTACAAAATCGTTATCCGTCAACGTGTAGCTATGGCGCGCCGCCATGCCCGCAACATCGATCGGCGGGATTACAATGCTCGTATCGGGCGCGGGACCTCCGAAGGAATTCGGGAAGTAGTTCGGCGCGCCTCCGCCGTTCGCATCGGTGCGCATCGCGCCGTCGCGCTGATTGCTGTGCTCGGGCGAAGCCTTCGGGGCGTTCACCGGAATCAGGTGGTAATTCGCGCCCAAGCGGTGCCGGTGCGTATCGTGGTAGCTGAACAACCGCCCCTGCAGCATCTTGTCCGGCGACGCGGCGATGCCGGGCACAAAATTGCCGGGCGAAAACGCCGCCTGTTCCACGTCGGCGAAATAGTTCTCCGGATTGCGGTTTAACACCATGCGCCCAACTTCCTGCAGCGGATAGTCGTCGTGCGGCCAGACCTTGGTGATATCGAACGGATCGAACCGGTACGTTTTCGCGGCATCCGCCGTCATGATTTGGGCGTACACCTTCCATGCCGGGAAGTCGCCGTTTTTGATCGCATTGTATAAGTCGCGGGTGGCAAAATCCGGATCGCTGCCCGCCAGCGCGCCCGCTTCTTCGCGCGTCAGATTGCGGATGCCCTGTTCGGTTTTGAAATGCAGCTTCACCCAGACGAATTCGCCTTTTTCGTTATACCACATGAAGGTATGTCCGCTGTACCCGTTGATGTTGCGGTACCCGTACGGCGTGCCGCGGTCGGAGAACAGCACCGTCACCTGGTGGATTGATTCGGGCGTGAGCGAGAGGAAATCCCAAAACATATCGGGATCCTTCAGATGCGTGGCGGGATTGCGTTTCTGTGTATGAATAAAATCGGGGAATTTGATTGCGTCGCGGATAAAGAAGACCGGCGTGTTGTTGCCGACCATATCGTAGTTGCCCTCTTCGGTGTAGAACTTCACCGCGAATCCGCGCGGATCGCGTTCGGTGTCCGCGGAACCCGCTTCTCCGCCGACCGTCGAGAACCGGACGAAAACGTCGGTCTTCTTCCCGACGGCGGAAAGAAACGTTGCCCTGGTGTATTTCGTCATATCAGCCGTTACTTCGAAGTAGCCGAATGCGCCCGCGCCCTTCGCATGCACAACGCGTTCGGGAATGCGTTCGCGGTCGAAATGGGCGAGCTTGTCGATCAGGTGAACATCCTGAATCAAACCGGGTCCGTGTTCGCCAGCAGTGATGGAATTCAGGTCGTTTTCAACCGGCATCCCCTGCGAGGTCGTCAATCGTGTCTTGTCGTCTGCCATTGCAGTCCCTCCTACTAAAATGTAAAAATGTTATTTGGTCATCTGTTGCGAACACGCGAGGCACAAACCGTGCAGCTCCACATGAGTTTTTTCTACAATACCGATGGTGCGGACAGCGTCCGGCGTTCCCAGCGCATCGAACGCCGGGTAATACACGTCGCGGGTCAATCCGCAGTTGGTGCAGATGAAGTGATGGTGATCGTCCAGATTGGCATCGAAGCGCACGCGTTCGCGCGGATTTCCCAATACGCCGATAAGCCCGAGGTCCTGCAGCATCCACAGTGTGCGGTACACTGTATCGAGCGATACAGTCGGCATGCGTTTGCGGACGGCGTTGAACATGGTTTCGGCATCGGGGTGTTCGTCGGTTTCCACAATTTCGCGGAAGATCTCAAGCCGCTGGTGCGTTACCTTGATCCCTGCGTTTTTCAGTGTTTCTTTGAAGCGCGCAATGCGCCGGGCGATCTGTTCAGGTTCTGCGTTCATGCGTTTTGGAATTTGTTAAGACTCATTCCTATTTAGGAACGTATCAGAACAACAGATACGGGAAGCGTGAAGTTCCCGCCGGGGAATCGATGAAACGCGAATTCGGTCTCACCGGGAGCGATCGATGGAACCGTTCGCCTGGAGGAAACGGGATTTCATTCAATTTGAATATTATCGCAGTTTTTTTACCTTTTCTCTCAAGTCACCATCGGAACCTTCGAATCGGCAGCGCACAATCGTCATCGATCTCATTTTCATCGAGCTGATCTTACCCCATCTCACATGCGTTTCCGCATTGCTTTCAAGGCAGGTTGGGTAATCAAATATTTCATTGGAGGAATACGTATGAAGTCCATTGCTATTACTATTCTTACGTTTATCGGGTTTTCCGGTATGGCATCCGCGCAAGTGCATTGGACAATGCACGACTACGATGCCATGCGTACATCGTGGGTACAAGGGGCGGCCACGTTCGCACCGCCATTCCAGAAGATCGTTCACGTTTTTTCGGAGCCGCTGGCTTCGGAAGTAGGCATTAAAACCTACATGCTCTCCTATGCCGACAGCAAGCTGTACCTCGGTCTCGGCGCCGGAAATCTTGGCAACGCGGTATGCAGATACGATCACGGTGCAGGACTACTGGAATGGCTGACACAGGTACCTGGCGGCGGTGGATCGATCGGTAATACTCCGGTCATTACCGGCAACCGCATCATCGCCGGCGGACAGGGCGGCGGCGCATATTTGACGGCGTTCGACAGAAACAATGGGATGATTATGTGGAAAAAACCAGTGGGCAGCATGTACACCATCAGCGGCACGCTCGAGGGTGGGAACCTCTATGTTTGCGTCGATTCGGTGTATTGCCTAAATCCCGAGAACGGCGATGTCATCTGGAAGGATGAGCACATCTGGTCGCAGGGCGCCACCCCGGCTATTTATGGCGACTTTATGGCTCATATCAAAGCCGATACGCTTATTGTCCGGAATAAGAATACCGGCGCGCGCCTATGGTCGCAGCCCGGAGTCTCCAAGGAAGGATTGACCATCGATGCGGAGCGCGTCTATATCGCGGGACCGCAATCCGTGAAGGCATTCCGTCTCAGCGACGGCGAGCCTGCATGGACGCATGCGATTCCCGAAGCGGTGAATCTCGGCTGGCTCTCGTGGAATGCGCTTGCGCGCGACAATACGACGCTGTTATATGCCTTGTGGAACGATCCTTCATCCAAGGGCGTGGTTCGGGCGCTGAACCTTGAAACCGGCGCCGAGGTCTGGACATACACATCCCCCGGCTCGGGAATCAACGCAATGACCATCGTCAACGGACTGGTCTATATTGTTGAATGGGAATACCGCGCGATGACCGCTCTCAGCATGACCGACGGCACGGTGGTCTTCCGCGATACTCAGGATCCCTATTATACAAGAGTCATTTACGGCGATGGGAAGTTATTCGTCGCTCTGATTCCCGATCCGCTGGTTGGCGGAGCGGTTGTGGAATACATCCCCACGGGCACTATTGCAGAACAGCCCCCCGCACCTGCGGCAGCATCGATCAACATCTACCCAAATCCCGTGCGCGATCATGCGACGATATCGTACACCATCGAAACTGCCGCATACACAACAGTATCCGTGTACGATGCATTAGGCAGAGAAGTGGTATCGCTTGATGAAGGATTGCTTAACCCGGGAACGCATGTAGCGCGTATAGATATTTCGAAATTCCTACATCCCTCGGCGCCCGGACTATATACCGCGATTGTCCGTTCAGGCAATTCAATAATGAGCAAACGCATTATTGTCACACAGTAAACTTCATGGATATCGATACTCGAACAAAAATACAGGGCGCTTATACGGCGCCCTGTATTTTTCTCGTCTATCGCACCAGCCTTTTGCAATCAGCTATCCTCATCGTCGCGGCATTGAATCACATCTTCTCCCCTACACCGCTTTGTTCCGCTTCCAGCTTTCTTCACCGAGGATGCCCTGCGAAGCAAGCGCTTTGCGCAGCGCCGGTTCGAGTCCACGTTCCTGCGCGCTGAGACGGATGCGGTTTGTGAGATCGTCGTACTGCGTCCGGTCGGGAATCGTGTGTATCTGGAATGCCACTGTTTGCAGCATTTGCTGATACCTGCGCTTCTGAAACCAGACAAAGGCAATGATACCGGCGGTCAGCGCGGCAATAAGAATCAGCAGGCCTTCGGCGTTCTTTTTGACGAAACCAATGTCCTCGCGGAAGCCCGGTTGAATATCGCTTACATACCTCCTGTGGGCGGTGAGCAACACACTGTCGGCGATTGCCGTTAGCTGCCCGAGCGCAACGGGACCGATCAGCGTATCGCGCAGCGCCGCCATCCGCGAGAGCAGTACATCGCCGAGGAGCGTATCGCGCAGCGCGGCAATATTGCGCCGTGTTTTCGGTCCCAGCAGATGTCCCATAATGACCGTCAGTTGCGAATCGGTTATCCCAAGTGCCTGCGTGAGCCGCTTCTGGAACGCCGGTCCAAGTAACGAATCCATCAACGCGGGACTCTTCGCTGTGGCCGTATCCATCATCGCCTCCATCACCGCGCCGATTGTTTCGCCTATCTTGCGCTTACTTTCCGCGCTCGTGAGGCTGTCCACGACGCCCTTCGTCAGTCCAGCCCCAAGCTTGCCGCCGAGCGAATCGGGGTGCTGCCTGATATAATCGATTGAATTATTCAGCCTGTCGAACTGAACGTTGAATCCCTCGATTGATCCGACAATCCCGCAGCCCGCGCATAATACCTGCACAAAACCCAGACAGAGAATTACTCGAATCCTTACGCTCATTCCTTGCATGCTACCAGTTCCTTTCGCTCTCCGTTCACGATCGTTTGAAAGCGCGAACGATGATGCCGATGATTCCATCTTCCTCTTCCGTCAGCGGCGTTTGCGTATCGACCACCGCTACATCGCGCGGCGCGTTTGCATCCCTCCGCCATTGCATCAACCTTGCTGTACCGTCAGCAACGAGCAGATAGGTGTATTGGCGGATATCGCTGTATAGATTGTTCTCCGGATCGAACACCGCCATCCACGTCCCCGTATTGAAATAGCGGCTCCCGTTTTCCAGCGGCGCGGTATCGGCGTAATGCGTATGCCCGAACGTCACATACCGCACGCCGAGCAGCGCTGCAATATGGCTGGCTTTCGTTCGCATATACGCGCTTACGTCCGGAAGCGCCTGCGCGGTTACTTTTTTCCGCACGTTGAAAATCTTCCGGTATATACCTCGCAGCCCCAGCAACGACAGAGCCGAGGCGAAAAGAATTGCGGCATGCAGAATATTATAGCGGTGAAGAAATTCCACCGCTCCGGTCAGCCAAGACATGTGCAGGCAACCGATCCATTTCAACACGCCCTCTGAAATTCCGGGTAGCAGGGAAAGAATATACAATGGGATAATCCATGCTATTTTTTTCAGCGCCGCTGCGATCATACTCCATGCAAACTTGTACGCGCCCTGCTCCAGCGTCGGTACGGGCCGCCCCGTCAGATCATCGGCGCTTGTCGCATACGCATCGAGGGCCAGCAGTTTTCGTTCCAGTTCCGGCGCATCGCCCTGCGGCGCGAACCGCCGGGCTGTTTCCGCGATGCGGCGGCGGTTCTCATCGACGATGGCGTCGTATTCCGCCTTCAGAGCGCCTTTCGCATGCGAAAACGCACGCGCTTTTCCGAACGCCTTCAGCACGTACTTCAGCGCGGTCCGAAATCCGGTCAGCGCATAGTACGGGTAGCGTTTCAACAACGTCTCGTAGTATTGCGAAAGCGGACGCACGTTATCCGCAAGGGGATTGACGGGTTCGAAGCGGTTCGTGAGGTACCGCACCAGAAAGCTCGAAAGATCGAGTTCGAGCTGCGGCTGCCGGTTTTCCGCAACCGAAACGGGCAGCCGCGGATAGAGGAAATGCCTGAATGCGGTAGTGTCCTCGAACTGATTGCCGTGTTCGGCGTACAGCACTCCTGGAACCAGGAAAAACCAGTCGGGAAATTCTAACTGTCCATCCTGAATTGTATAGCCCTTCTGACGGCAGTACATTCGTAGCCGTTCCCTTACATGCCGCTGAACCCGTTCCCACGCAAATTGTATATCGTGATTGCCCTTGAGGATGACGATGGAATTCTTGTATATCAGAAAATCCGCCAGAGCGCGGAAAAATGTCTCATGTCCGTCCATGATTCGATCCATTTGAAACGCGCACGCAGCTTCCGAACTCTGCAATCCGTACGCGCGGTCCAGCTCGCCGGGCAGGATGCCGTATTTATCCATCTGCGTTTGAGAAGGAAATGCGAGCACCTGGATAAAATCGCATAGATCGCCGTTGAAAATCAGCGTTGTATTGCCGCCTTCGTTGTACCGGTTCAGAAATGCGGCGAAGGTTTCGTCGTCGAAGAAATCTTCCGTCGCGGACCAGCGTCCCGTCTCCGGATCTTTTCCGCTCGTGAGATGGAAATCGGAAACCACGAGATACCTGCGAATCTCATCGTTCATAGTTTGAGCGCCTCTGCCGCCGCCAATGAACTCAACGCCATGATGGTCAACTGAGGATTGACGCCAATACTTGTAGGAAAGATGGAAGCGTCGGCGACGAATACGTTGCGCGTTCCTCTCACGCGGAATGCCGTATCCACCACGCCGCCGGCAGCGGACATCCGGTTCCCGCCCTGCGGATGCGCCGTCGCAAGAACCAGCGTTTCGAGCGACATCGGGAAACGCGCAAGACCGTCGATAAAGATCTCGACATTCGCCTTTGTCAGCTCGACCGCCAGACCAGGACGGGTCGGCAGTATCATCTGCTTCGCGCCCGCAAGAAGACCCATCCAAGCCAGCGTTTCGAATGCATACCGGATGCGCTCCTTGTCCCGTCCGCCGAGCGCCCACGTGAACGCGCGCCCGTTGAGCGGGTCGGCTTTCTGTTGAATTACGCCTCCGGGAAGCGAGCCGACAAGCGCGCCGAAGTTCAGACAATACCGATACCGGTTCATCAGGTATTCGCTCTTTTGGAAAAAGAACGGCAGACTGAGCGCCATCGCAGCGGGCGGATTATAGTACGTTTCGAACACAGCCCGTTCCTTGGGATCCAGGGCGCCGGTATTGATTTGTGTCCCGTCGAAGGCGCACAGTTCTTCGTTGAATTCGAACGCGACCGGAAAGGCGAAATTACCGGCGAGGTTCTTTCCAACTTCGCCCGCTACTTCGCTGCGCATCAGGAAATGCGTGCTCGAAATGCATCCTCCTGCAACGATCACAGCCTTCTTCACCCGTACCGATTTCAGATCGCCCGTATTGGTGCGCAAGAGAACCGACCCGGCGCTTCCATTCTTATCCATTATATAACGCACTGCAGAGGTATCCGAAACAACTCGGACTCCCCGTGCTTCCGCCCAGGGGATGTAGCTTTCCAGCATTGTGCGTTTTTGCATCCGCTTATTGCCCAGATTCCAAAGACCGTCGCCGGCCGGTTCGTATGCATTCACGAACAGCGGATCGTGCGGTATCAAATGTTCTCCCGGCGGCAAGGAGTCGTTATAGCCGCCGACTCCCTGCATGAACACCTGCCGGACCCGCGTATTGACCGCATTCGCGGGTAACCGCGCAATACCGAGCTCCCGCTTGATTATTGTATATTCATTTCTGAGCGCGATTGTGTTAATACCATAGTCCCGTTCCCACTCCTGTGCGGCAAGGCCGCCCATTTCGAAGCACACGGCATTATTGATAACCGTTGTTCCTCCCACGGCTTCTCCCTGCAATACCATCATATCGAAATTCTTCGTTTGCTGCAGTCCGCCTTCCTTATATAACTTCGGGATCATCTCCAGTTCGTTATCGTTCATATCCTGCAGGGGCGAATACCGCCCGCCGCGCTCTACGACCAGAATCCGTGACGGATTGCCGGCGCCCTGGGCAAGCCGGTACGCCATCGTAGCGCCTCCTGCGCCGGAACCGATAACAATGTAATCCGCTTCCTCCGGAATCTCCGGTCTGGACACCGGCGTGACAAGCCTCTTTGCGAGCGGCCGCGGCGAACTTGCCGGAGAGGACGGTTGGAAATTCAAATCGGATTTCTCGTCGAGAGGCAACGGCGACGCCGATGCGAACGGAGGCTCCCCCGCCGGGACATCCGGCTGCAGGCGGTCGCGCGCATCGGGCAATATATATCCCACCTTCGACCAGGTTTTGATTGTCGAATAGTGCGCCAGCGTCGTCAGTGCATGCACCGAAACGCCGAGCTTGAACGACAGGCCGGCTAGCGCAGGCGTAAGGGATGCGCGCTGCTCCGCCGGAGGACTAATCAGATACTTCCGTAAAAAATACCGGCGTTCGTCGCGCGACATATTCGAGAACGACGGATGAATCCCAAATACAAGAGGCAGCACGTTTTCCACGATCCAGAACGGGAAATTGATAAGCCCGCGAATTCTTCCGCGTATATCGCCCGCGAACCGGTCGATCCGCTGCACGGCGAGCGCCGCGTCTTCCGGAGTGACGCCGTACAATGCATCGTATACCGCCGACGCATTTCTTGCGTCGGAGGGATGCAGCGTGGTAACGAGGTATTCGACCCGGTAATACATGCGCCGGAACGTGATCAATGCCGCCGCGATGATGCTGTTTCCCGCAAGATAGGCGACGAAGTACTGATCGAATTCCACCGGCTCCGATCCGGACACTTCGATCAATATCGAGGGATGTACGAGGAACCAGCACACGCAAGCGAACGCCCCAGCGGCAAGCGGAAACAACAGGATGCCCGTGAAATGATCGCGCAGACGCTCGCGCGTTGCCAGCAGCAATGCAATCAACCCCATCGTACCGTAGCACGTAATTGTGTTCGCCAGTATCGGATCGGGGTAGCCGTACACCGCATCGAATACGCTGCCGCTTTTCACCAGACGGAAATACAACGCCGCAATAACCATCAACCATGAGCCGGACATGATGAGATAAAAAAACCACTTGCTGAGGAAGGACGGCAGGGAGTAGTAATCGGGAAAGTCCTGTGGGCGGGCAAAATTCGCCGCTTCGCCTTTCCAGCGGATCAGAATATAAATGAACAGCGCCACCATGACGCCGTCGACGATGGCGGATGTCAGCAGAAAATCGCGGTACTCCGAGCCCGGCGCATCGATCGCGTAGAAGCCCAGCGATGCCATGGTCGATATCGCATGTCCTATCGCCATGACGAGCGTCGCATGCCAGCGCAGCTTCGTATTATATGCTCCGGCAAAAGCCAGCAGCACCATCACACCAACTTTCCCGAAGGTGTTCATCGCCAGTGCCGGGTTCTTATAGGTCATGTCGATCAACCCCCTGACCTCCGTTGGAAACGGCGTCGATCCGAACGCCCCGACCACCAGCACCAGCAAATAGCCGAGATAACCGAAACCGAGCAGACGTAGTATCCAGTACCCGGCATCGCGGACGGGTTTGACAAGAGATTCCTTCGACCAGTCATCGGGAAAAGGAGAAGCTCCGCCCGGCGTGGGAATTTCCTTCGGCGAAAAACCATAGATCGCGCCTGCAACTATCCGTGCAATCCAGATACAAACCGGTCCGATAAGCAGCGCATCGACCGACTGCGTCAGAAAGAACCGCAGCACCATCGGCTGGATATCCCAAATGAACGAACCCGGGTAATACACCCATAGCGCCGGTTTGCCGAGCTGCCTGAAATGCGTCTCGAGATAGAAATCGAGCACCATCAACGGTATCAGCACGATCAGGTATAACACAATCGAACTGCATTTCCTGAGCACCAGCATGACGGCCGAACTGATAAGCCCGAACAGCGCGACCTCAGCCGCCATTACCCAAACAGATTGAAAAATCACCGCCGGCGCGGCCGTCGAAATGATATATACCAACGCAATTGTGGCGAGAGTATATACCGCCGCCGTGAGCATATACCGCTTCCCTGCGGGGACATTGTCCAGCGGATCGAACGCGGTATAGCCGCGTAGGGTAAACAATGGCGCCATGACGCCTCCATTTCAGGTTGTTTCGTTGCACTGCGAACGCCGAAGCGAGGTACTGTACTGATCGGGATATCCCTTGCGCCGAAATCGGCTGCGGTGCGAGAAGTAGGCGGAGAAGTCTCCGGACGTGCGGATAACGGAATAGCATATCCGGAATTCCCGCCACTTTTACCGGGAAAATACCGGACAAATAGGTATTATATAATTACTCATTGCTGAACTGACACGTCCAAAATAGAAGAATTTTATCCCTATGTCAATAGAATTGTAAAATTGCCGTGCGCCGTATCTGTATTCATTCCCAATACTCCCAGCACCGCGAATGAGCAAAGCTACCCGCCGGATCAGTTATCGGGTTTTACGAGGCAGCATCCACATCTCGATAATGGAAACCGCAGCCATCGCCGAAAAGCATGCGAACATCAGCAAGCCGCTGGCAGCAAGGAGCCAACTCCATCCTGCCGAGCCGTAGCGCACAAGCCACATACCGCCGAAGGTCGCAACAAGGCTCACAAACGGCTCGATCAGCACAAAGGACTTCAACCAGGCGGGCAGTATTGTTGTATAACTAAAAATTCCTCCAACGAGGAGAAACACCATCGACAACGCGAGAATATGCGTGTGCGTGATATTGAGCAAATCGCTTTTCGATTTTTCAGCCTGAAGCTCCCTTCCCTCCGGCAGAGAGTCGATATCGATTCCCATTTCCTCGGTCCCTTTGAAGCGTTCCGCAATCCCCGGCGGATCGAGACTCGTCGTATGCTCGACAAAGAAAGCGCCCAGTGTAAATCCGATCGATACCGTAATCAAAAATGCCGTCAGGAGTTGCCGGACATGAAGCGGCAACGCATATAGCACGCGGTTTTCCATCATTCAGTCAGTATTCCTTCCTGCTTCAGAAATTGAAACAGCAGAGCCATCGATTTCACGCCGCCGGTCACCGCCCTGCTACTGATGGTCGCGCCGGAAATATTCCTGATATCCTTCCCTACTTTCAGTTCGCTTGCCGCCGATTTTCCTTCGAATTGCGAACGGAACATCCCGCTCGCCACCTCACCGCCGTGCGACTCCCGGTATGTCAGGATTTCGATCCCGCGTATCGTTCCATCGGGTTCAAAGAATACTGCATAGGTGATGTTCCGGACCTTTCCCTTGACGTCGTCGCAGAATGCATAGCCCTTCACCGACTTCCCCTGTTCGATGCGCCAGACACCGGGCATGCCGGACTCGAAGGTCCGGCCGCATTTCGCCTTCAATGAGACCGATTGTTTTTCGTTCAATAAAACGGAGACGCTCCGTAGCCGTGCCTCCGGTCCGTAGTACTCCGTAAGCGCCGTTTCAAGGTTTGCCGGAGCGCCGGGACCCGCAAGGAGTCCCAGCGTTCCAGCGAGGATGAGTGATGAGAGAACAATATTAGAAAGCATACCCGACGCCTGCGTTGAACTGCCCTGCCGCCTTCGAACCGTCTTTTGCGGAACCAAGCGATTGGTAGTCGATTTTTACGGCGACATCGGGAGCGGGCTTATAGGTAATGCCGACGGTCAATTCATTGCGTTCGTACGTGCCGTCGGGATCCAGACCGGCAACGGAGGCTTCGGTGTTGAGCAATTCGTACCGGGCGAAGACGTACAATTTCTGATCTGTCGCCGGCGCGAGATGAGCGAGAAAGTTGTACGCCGCCTCGCCGTAGTATCCGGAGATCTGTTCAGCGACAACGACGTTCAGCGCATCGCGAAGTTTCTCGGTATCGCCGATATTGATCGTTGATCCTTCCGCTCGAAGTTCAAGGTTGCCGATGGAGTACCGCACATCTCCGGCGATGAGTGTGACGGTACCGTCTCCGGCGTCTTCATTTCCACGAGTGGTCGTCCCCGTGAAAAACGCTCCCCCAACGATTAACCCGGGTATTGGGTACACATCGACTCGACCGGAAAGAGCCATATCGCTGGTTTTCGGACGCGCCGCGGCTGTCCTGCCTCCTCGAATTCCGCTTGAGAGCGAAAAGCCCGAAGCGTCGAGGCTGCTGGTATAGTACAGTTGAAAGGCGACCATGTCGTGGGGCTTGCCGTAGAATCCGAGCCCCGCTTCGCGCCATGTGGTTGGAATGATGCTATTATGGAAACGGGGCCGCTCTACGCCGTGAAACGTCGGCGGTTCATGCATGTGATTAATGATGCCTGCAGGAATAAGCATGATACCGCCGCGGAATCCGTACCGCTCCCACGGCTGAAACTCGACATACGCTTGTTCGAGACCGAGTTCGCCGGGTCCTTCGCCCGCTTCGAAGAACACATGTTCAAGCTCAAGTTCGGAATGAAACGAGATCCAGTCGTTGAATTCGTGCCCGAAATAAATCACAAAGCGATGGAAGTCGAGTTCGCCTTTGGTGGAGCCTTCCGGTTCGTTGTAGTGCAATTCGCCATACCCGCCGACGGTGGTCTGTGCCTGGCTCTGCATCGCGGTTGCGAAAAAACACACAATGACAGCATGTAGCAGATATTTTATCATGGTAAGTCCTTTATCCTGAGTGATGGACATTGCATCGTTTATTTAGATTAAATCTAATTTAATGCATTAAAAACGAAATCGCAAGTCTCGGACAAAGAATCTTCATTAACAGTCGCTGCAATTGCAACCACGAATGCTCGAAAAATGTCTTTCTCCGTACCTGCCTTCTCAGTAGGTTTGTAGATGCCCCGCTGCTGATTTTCCGCCGCGTCGTGCATCTCATAAAAAAGTAAGGATTCATTGTCGATAAACTGGAGAACCTGCATGAATTTCCGCCACGGAGTACTGCTTTTCGCCATTTCCGCACTTGTTGCGGTTACTTCGCTTCCCGCACAAGAACGCGGCGCAGAGTACCGTCAACACATGGAAGCGCACGGTAAAGCCGCAGTGAACCGCGCCATCGCGCTCTCGAAGGCGTCGCTGCTCACAATCGAATCCGCAGAGGATTACGATGTGATTCATTACGATTTGAATGTGACCATGAGAAAAAACGCCTCTACGTTCTACGGCCGCGTCGCAATGCGAATCCGCGCGCTGAAAGACGGCGTCGATCTCATCGAGTATAATTTCGGCGAAAACGGTTCCGCCGACTCCGTGTTCGTGAACGGAATCTCCACAGCATTTTCGCATTCCGGGGACAGGATCAGCCTTCAACTGGCGTCGCCGCTATCGGAGGACAGCGTGATTACGGTAACAACGGTCTATTCCCATCCGTATTCTCCAAGCGCCGTTCTCGTTCGTCCTATGACGAACGCGGATAAATCACTCGCGACCGTGAATATCGCGACGCAGTCCGAACCCTATGACGCACGAAACTGGTGGCCGTGCAAGGACGAACCGTATGATAAGGCCGATTCTGTCGATATCACGATTACCACGGATACCGACCTCTATCCCGTCAGCAACGGTCTTGTTGTCTCAGAACAGCAGAACGGCAACGGAACGCATACGGTCCACTGGAAATCCAACTACCCGATATCGACGTATCTGGTCATGGTCGCGATTTCCAATTATTCGTTCAACAGCTATACATGGACATACGGCGGGAAGGACATGTTTGTCGGTAGCTGGTATACCAGCTACGACAACGCCAGCATTGTGCCGAACGATCAGGATATGCTCAGCGCGTTGACGGTGTTCTCGGATCTTTTCGGCGCTTATCCGTTCATCAACGAAAAATACGGGATGGCGGAGTACACATGGGGCGGCGCCATGGAGCATCAGACCTGCACTTCGATGGGAGCCTATTACACCGATATCGTGACTCACGAGCTGATGCATCAATGGTTTGGCGACAAGGTGACGTGCGGTACGTTCGAGCATATCTGGCTTAACGAAGGCTGGGCAACCTACGGCGAAGCGCTGTACCGCGAATTCACCCACAGCGTTGCGATGCGCAACCAGTACATGCGCGCCGCCGCCTACTACGGACCGGGAACCATCTTCGTCGACGATCCGGAAAATCAGGGCTTCAACCGCATATTCAGCGGCGATCTATCATACAACAAAGCGTCGTGGGTAGTGCACATGCTTCGCGGAGTCGTCGGCGACAGCGCATTCTTCCGCGCAACCAGAAACTATCTCGGCAGCGACGCGAAAGAGAACTACCGCAGCGTTATCACCTCCGATTACCAGAAGTTCTATGAAGACGAAAGCGGTATGGATCTCGACTTCTTCTTCAATGAATGGATCCACGGCGAGTACTATCCAACCTACCAATACTCGTTCGAAAACGAGCCTGCCGGAACCAGAACGAAAACCACCGTCACGATTCAGCAACAGTTCATTCCGCAACGCCAGGTCTTCACGATGCCGATCGACCTGACATTCCAGTTTTCGGGCAAGGATTCGACGATCAGGATCTGGAACGACAAGGAACTGGATTCGTACAGCTTTGAATTCGACGAAGCCCCGTACGGCGTTCTCATCGATCGGGACGAATGGATTCTCAAACGCGTAACGCTAATGCCGAAACCGCTCGTCAACAATGATTTCGCGAAAACCATTCTGCTCGTCAACGGCGTGGATTGGGATGTTCAGGCGTATACGAATCAGATAAAGGCTGCATATAGGGATTCCGTCTTTACCGGAAACCGTCCGTATATCTTCTATGATATTTTCCCGTATCCTCTTGCCGGATATCCCGCCAACATCCACGACGTCAGCGGATCGACCGCGCTGCCGCTGGAAGAGCTTCAGAAATTCTGCGCCGTTGTGTGGGTCGGCAACGCGTATAATAACGACGAGGTCGTATGGAACGGCTCGCCGATGCTCGAATACGTCAAACGGGGCGGAAACCTGATTCTCATGTCGCGCCTCGGCGACGATTTCCTTACTTCGGCGATGCGGATCTACCTCGGTATCACGTTTACCAATACCGGACAAACAAGCATCGAAGACTGCACCGCGAAAAAGCCCGGCATGATGAACATGCCCTTCACCGGCGATCAGAACATGGTGGCAACCTTCGGTACGGGAATCACGAATCCCTGGAGCGAACTCATCTTCACCGACGAAACGGGATTCGAGCAGCCCGAAGGTATCGGCGTGTGGAGCAAGCCCCAACCGACGGAATACGGCACAAGCGGCAACTTCGTCTTCCTGAGCATGCGTCCGTACCGCCTCGACCGCACCTTCCTCAAACGGAACATGCAGTTCATGCTCGACAGCATGATGTGCGATAACCAGACCGGCTACCAGCCGGCGGCTGATGTTCAGGAACTCGCGCTGGATCAGAACTACCCGAACCCGGTTTCGGCCGGCGCATCGGCGGCGGCGAGGATTTCGTTCTCCATCGCAGGCGCGACGCAGCAGTTCGCCACGCTTCGCATCTACGATCAGCTCGGACGTCTCGTGTCCACGCCGGTCGCATCTTCGCTCGAACCCGGACGGCACAGCATTACCATACGAACCGCAGGTCTCGCGCCGGGCACATACATCTATCGACTTACGGCAAACGGCAGCTCCGTCAGCCGCGTCATGACAGTCGTGAAATAGTAATAATCAGCATTCTCTCAGGAACAACAGCCCGGCCACCGCCGGGCTGTTGACTATATATCCACAATCTGCTTGAAGAAATAAGGCGTTGGTCGTCCCGGCGACACGAGAAGCCGGTAAAGGACAAATATCCGATACATCTGTCCCCTTTTTTCTCCGTGCGTTGTCTTGTCATATATACAACATATCGGAGTATTTGCATGAATTATTTGCTGCGTCTTTGCTGCATGTATTGCCTTGCATCATCCCTGCTCCAGGCTCAAGTTCCCGTACCGCAGCGGGAACATCTTCATCATGCCGAGGGAAAGTCGAAACGAAATGCTGTAACCGCTCTCCGGCACAACGAGCGGTTCACTCTGGCATCCGCAAAAAACTACGATGTTCTGTATTACGATATCCATATTGCATTACTCCCCGGAGGAGCCATCCTGACAGGGAGGGTAGCAATGCGGCTGAGATCGTTGATTCAGAACCTTGAAACGATTGATTACGATTTCTACCAAAATGGAATCGTAGACAGCGTATTTGTTAACGGGACATCCGCCCTCTTTACCCATTCCGGGAATGTGGTAAGCGTCCAATTGAATCAGCCGATGAATCAGGGCAATGAAATTGAAATCGCGACAGTCTACAGTTCTCCCACATCCAGCGGTGCGATTTTCAGCAGCACGGTAACGAACGTCGTCAAAGGCACAGAGACGATCAGTTTCGCGAGTCATGCCGAGCCCTATGATGCCAGGAAATGGTGGCCATGCAAGGACGATCCGGAGGATAAAGCGGATTCGGTCGATATCACAATCACCACCAAATCGGGATACACGGTGGTTGCGAATGGAATCGAGCTTTCCGATACTGAAAACCCGGACTCCACCCACACCGTCCATTGGAAGTCGCTCTATCCCATTGCAACCTACCTGGTTTCATTTGCCGCCTGCGATTACAATATCAACGAGTATATATGGAATTACGAAGGGCATTCCATGCCCTATACAACCTGGTACTTCCGCAATACGCAAGAGGAACAACAACAGCACGATTCGATCGCTCTGACCTCGCTGACATTGTTTTCCGATCTATTCGGGGCATATCCATTTCTTGGCGAAAAATACGGGATGGCCGAAACCACATATCCCGGCGCAACCGAGCACCAAACCGTGACATCGATGGGCATTTTCACGGAGCATCTGACCGTTCACGAACTCGCGCATCAATGGTTTGGAGACAAGGTCACATGCGCGGATTTCGGGCATATCTGGCTCAATGAAGGTTGGGCAACCTACTCAGAAGCGTTATACAGGGAATCATTGGGAGGATACGACTCATTGCTTTCATGGATGGATTATTACCGTTACTACGGCGAAGGCAACATCTATATCGAAGGCGCAGAAATGCAGCCATTTCTTAGGATTTTCGATCACAACCTGACCTACGGGAAAGCGGCATGGGTTGTGCATATGTTGCGCGGCGTGGTGGGCGACTCGGCGTTTTTTCGCGCAACAAGACGCTATCTGGGCGGCGGCGGCCGGCAGTCCTACCGCAGCGTACAGACTGACGACCTGAGGGACACATTCGAAGCGGAGAGCGGGATGGATCTGGATTACTTCTTCGATGAATGGATTTATGGCGAGTATTACCCGACATATAAATACGGCTGGAATTCAGTCTTTAACGGTCAGGATTATACAACCACTTTGAACATCGAACAATTATACATTTCGACGCGCCCCCTGTTTACGATGCCCATACGCGTACTGTTTCGTTTCGCGCAACGCGACTCGGTTCTGACGGTATGGAACAACCAGGTATCGCAGACCTACAAATTCACCTTCGCATCTCAACCCGTTTCGATAACGCTCGATCCGGATGATTATATACTGAAACAGATAGAACGTGAACCAGACCCGATGACAAACGGCGATTACCCCCACACCATCCTCCTGGTAAACGGCACCGAATTGACGCTCTCCGCGGATGGAACGCTGCTTCGGGATGCTCTGCGCAATTCGGTGTTTACGGCCGAATGGCCGTTCCAGTTTTACGATCTGTATCCTGTCCGAGCACAGAATTATCCCGAGAACATCGTCAATCCGAACGGATCTCTGGCGCTGCCTCTTGCCGAATTGCAGAAATTTTGCACCGTTGTATGGATTTCCAGCGGAAACGAAAGCGATATCGCCAAATGGCGGCAATCGCCCATGCTTGAATACGTCAAACGCGGCGGGAACCTTGTCCTTATTACATTGAATGCTCGCAGTTTTATCGACGAAGATTTCCGGTCGTTTCTCGGTATTTCATGGATTGGGAAGGAAAAAGCGCACACGGAGATGGCGGTTTCGCATCATCCAAGTCTGGTCGATATGGAAATGATACAACAACAGACACCTGTCGCCGTCATGCGAACGAGTTTCAGCAATTCAACGACCTCGATGCTGTTTACCGACGATAGTTCGTATCATATCCCTGTGTGTACCGGAATCTGGTCCAAGCCGTGTTCCACCGAGTTCGGGAAAAGCGGGCATGTCGTATTTTTTAGCATGGCAGGACACTGGGTGCAACCCGGCGATTTGCGACACAACCTGACCGTTCTGCTCGATAGTATCATGTGCGCCAATCAGACTGGCCTCCCGGTAATACAGAGCCCGTCACCGCTGGCGCTCGAGCAAAACTATCCAAATCCGGTGCCGCCGGGTTCAGCTTCGAGGACGGCAATTACCTTTACGCTGGGCGGCGCGATCCCGCAACATGTTGCAGTGAGTATATACGATCCACTTGGCCGGCTGGTAGCCGTGCCCATCGACGCGACGCTCGATCCCGGCAGGCACAGCATCGACGTTCGAACAGAACATCTTGCGCCGGGCACATACATGTACCGCCTGACATCGAACGGCAACTCTGTCAGCCGCGTGATGACGGTCGTGAAGTAGTCAATTCTTCTTCGTCAGTAGGTAACCCGGTTGGTTCGAAAGGACCAACCGGTTCTTGGTTGATCCTCTTTTGGGAATAGGCGATCCAGCTCAGGCGGATGGTGTGGATAGAGCTGACTAAATTCGAAGTGCGAGAGTCAGTCTGGCCGGGTTGACTTTTAGAACCCCTAAATCCCCTTTTAGGGGACTTATTCTGAATACCAGCCAATCAATAGACAATCAGATCATTCTTCCACGCCTAATTGGGCCTGTCCTGATCCGCAGCAACGAAGATAGGCGGGGGGGTCTTTGAATGCTGTCCTATTGCGATGGGCGGTGGTTCTTCTTCATGGCTTAATCGCCGGCACATTGTGTCGGATGCTGTGTAACTCCGCGGTTGGAATCGGTTTAATTTTTGCTGAAATTCGGATCATAATACCTCTAAAAAACAACGAGCAACCGTTTGTTTTCTATTTCGAAATCTTTAGGAGTATTCATTATGACCGAGGGTCTTTACCGCTATCTGGCGTGTTTTATTCTCATCCCTTGCTTCGCTCTTGCCCAGCATCAACCTACCTCTCAAACGTTCCGCGAAAACGAAGCCCGCACGAAGGCGCGGACCTTCGAGTACCTTGAGCAGCGGAGCGCCGAAGCTACCGGCCATGCAGATAACTATGATGTCGTGCATTACGATCTGAATGTCACCTTCATGGCAAACAAGACAAGTTTCAATGGGCGTTTGACGATGCGGGCACGGGCGCTCGAAAACATGGTTTACTTTACGTTCGACTATCATCGCAAAGGCACGATCGATTCGGTGTACATCGGCGGAGCGCCGGTTGCATTCACCCGGAACCTCGATGTCGTCACCGTTAAGATGCCTAACCCGGCGCTCGCAGGGCAGGAAATAACACTCACGGTTGTGTATACGTATAAACTCCCAAGCGATGCTGTTATCCTGAAAACCGTCGTCAACAACGAAAAATCGAAGAGCACAAAATCCATAGCGACGCATACCGAGCCGTTCGCATCGCCGCGCTGGTTTCCCTGCAAAGACGATCCGGCGGACAAGGCGGACTCCGTGGATATCACAATCAACACCGACGGCGACATGACGCCGGTTTCGAATGGTACACTGATTTCCGATACCCCGAATCCCGACGGCACACATACCGTTCATTGGAAAACCCGCTACCCAATCGCAACCTACCTCATGTCAGTGGCAATCTGCGACTACAACGTTACAAGCTATACATGGGAATACAACGGCAAACAGATGCCCGCCGGTACGTGGTATTTCACCAGCTCGGCGGCGGCGCAGGCGCGCGAGGATAGCGCAATGCTCCGCGGATTGACTGTGTTCTCCGATATGTTCGGCGAGTATCCATTTATCGAAGAAAAGTACGGCATGGCGGAATACGTCTGGGGCGGCGCGATGGAACACCAGACCGTTTCGTCGATGGGTGCGTTCTATGAATCCATCATTATTCATGAACTTTCGCATCAATGGTTCGGCGATAAAGTGACGTGCGCATCATTCGATCATATCTGGCTCAACGAGGGATGGGCGACATATTGCGAAGCGTTATATAACGAAGCGGTGTACGGCAAAAGCGAACTTTTCTCCTCGATGCAATACAACACCTACTGGGGGCCCGGTACCATATTCGTCGATAGCTCGCGCACTAAACCGAAGGCGGATATCTTCAACGTGGAGCGCACCTACAACAAGGCGTCGTGGGTGGTGCACATGCTGCGGGGCGTGGTCGGCGATACGGCGTTCTTCCGCGCAACGCGCGCCTATCTCGGCGATCTGAAGCTGAACAACTACCGAAGCGTTACAACGGAACAATTCCAACAGTACTACGAGTCCGCCAGCGGCATGGACCTCGATTACTTCTTCAATGAATGGATATACGGCGAATTCTACCCGACGTACTATTTCGGATGGACATCGACGCCGGAAGGCGCGCAGCACCGCGTCAAACTGGATGTCCAGCAAGTGGATATTCCCGGGAGGCAGGTATTCGCGATGCCGGTGCAGATATGGTTTGAATTTCCCAGCCGCGATACGGTTATCACAATCTGGAACGATACGCGGAATGCGAACTACGAATTCCAGTTCTCCGAAGCGCCGAAGCGCGTTCTCTTCGATCCGGAGCAATGGATTCTCAGACGTTGCGAAATAACTCCGCAACCGCTGGCGAACAACGACTACGGGCACACCATTCTTCTCGTGAATGGTACGTCTTGGGCGTCGTATTTCAGCGAAGACCTCATCGCGGCATACCGCGATTCGGTGTACACTGCTTCCTGGCCCTTTGTGTTTTACGACCTATTTCCATTCCCAAATATCAAGTATCCCGAGAACATCGCGAACGCCGCCGGCTCGGTGGCGCTCACGCTCGACGAGCTGAAAAAATTCTGTACCGTCGTGTGGGTATCGAATGCAGACGGGATCGATGTCGAGAAGTGGTACAATTCGCCTGTGCTGCAATACATCAGGGAAGGAGGCAACGTCGTTCTCTTCGCTCCAATCGCATTCCAGTTTATGGAAACCGACTTCCTTCGTTTTATGGGAATCAAATGGACGGGATCGGGATACAGCGTCGTCAGTGAGATGAAGGCGCAAAAGCCCGGACTGATCGATATCCCGCTTCCATTACCGATGTACGCCGTCAGTCTTGTCAGTACTTCGATCGATTCGTCGTTCACTGAGGTCCTGTTTACCGACGAGATCAGCTACGATTCGCCCGTAGCGACCGCCGCCTGGACCAAACCGCATCTCGTGGATAATATCATGAGCGGGCACTTCGTCTACATCGGATCGCAACATTACAAGCTATCCGGTCCCGAACTTCGTCAGAATATGAGCGTGATACTCGATAGTATCATGTGCGCCAATCAGACCGGTATACGCGAGGAAGCCTATCCGGAGTTCAGCCTTTCGCAGAGCTACCCGAACCCCGTTTCCGCCGGAAACGGTGGTATCGCGACGGTTGATTTCGCGATCACCGGATCGCGCCAGGCGAACGTCCGCATGCAGGTGTTCGATCAGCTCGGCAGAATCATCGCCGAGCCGCTTCTCGATGTGTTCGAACCCGGCCGGCATACCGCGGTTCTCGATGTTCATACCTGGAAACCCGGAGTATATCTATACAAATTCACTTCGAACGGACACACGGCGACAGGCAGGATAACAGTCGTCGAATAACCTGCGGACAGCAACCATTTCCGCCCTCCGGAGCAGCGCTTCAGAGGGCGGTTTTTGTTATACCGGAATGTGATAGTGCATTAATTCATGCACTGCAACATTCCGGTAAATACCGTATTTTCCCTCCGATTGTATTTAGTCTATCCCATACGTTCCTACATTATTCAATCACCACAAGAGGGCGCACTATGGTTATCCGTATAGCCTGCAAATCGATCCTGCCGGCATTCATTGCGCTACTATTCCCGATATGTAATGCATTCAGCCAGACAGATTTGATGAACATCCTTTCCGGCGAACTCGACCGGGAATTCAAAACGCTTCAGAAAGAGGAAACGCCTCCGTACTTCATGAGCTATACCGTGACAGACGTGTACGAAACGCAGGTCTCGGCATCGTTCGGCGTCGTCACCGGATCATACACGACGAAAAATCGTTTATTCTCCGTTGAAGTGCGTGTCGGCGACTACACGATGGACAACACGCGGGAAATCCGCGGAGACCAGTTCGGCGATTTCTTTGACCGGTACGGCGGTCTGCAGCGCCTGCCGATGGACAATTCGATGGAAAAAGCGATCCGCATGGAACTCTGGAAAGAGACCAACGACCGGTACCGCAGCGCAGTCAGGCGCTTTGCCAAGGTAAAATCGAATGTCGCGGTAAAGGTGGAGGCGGAAGACAAATCGAACGATTATTCGATCATCGCCGAACATCCGAACTCGATAGAACCGCCATTCGATCCAGCCGAAATAATGCCCGATATTGCAGGCTGGGAGCAGAAGGTGAAAAAGTATTCATCCGCCTTCCTTGCGCTCAACGATATGTTTGAAGGCGACGCGCGACTGAGTTTCAGGCTCGAACGCAGGTATTTCGTTTCAACCGAAGGCACACGGCTGGCGGCGAACCGGTCGCTTGCTACCCTGGTTATCAATGCGACGGTCAAAGCGGAAGACGGGATGGAGCTTCCGTTGTATAAAACGTATTCGGCGTTCAACCCCACCGAACTCCCTTCCGATACGATTGTCGTAGCCGACGCGAAAGCAATCGTTACGAAACTGCAGGCGATGAAAGCGGCGCCTGTCGTCGATCCGTATACCGGACCGGCGATTCTTTCGGGCAGAGCCTCGGGAGTGTTCTTCCACGAGATATTCGGACACCGTATCGAAGGACACCGCCAGAAAAAGGAATCGGAAGGACAGACATTCAAGAAAAAAATAGGCGAAAAGGTATTACCTGATTTCGTCGATGTCTATAGCGATCCCACAATGATGGAATTCAATGGCACAAAACTACTCGGCTATTACACCTACGACGATGAAGGCGTGCGAGGCGAGCGGGTCGATGTCGTTAAGAACGGCGTATTCAAAAACTTCCTGATGTCAAGGTCCCCAATCGAAGGATTTCCGAAATCGAACGGGCACGGCCGCTGTCAGGCAGGGTCGGCGCCTGTATCGCGGCAATCGAATCTCATCGTCGCTACGTCCAATCCGATTCCTTACGCGGCTCTCCGAGAGATGTTGATCGCAGAATGCAAGAAGCAGAATAAGGAATTCGGATTGATATTTGAAGATATTCAGGGCGGCTTCACGATGACCGGACGCACAACGCCGAACGCGTTCAATGTGCTTCCCACGGAAGTGTACCGGGTCTACACCGATGGAAGACCCGACGAACTGGTCCGCGGAGTGGATCTCGTCGGCACGCCGCTGGTCATGTTTTCAAACATCACGGCGACTGGAGATAAGCCGGAAATATTTAACGGCAGATGCGGCGCGGAATCCGGATGGGTACCCGTATCGGCAATATCGCCAGCGCTGTTTGTCTCGCAGATCGAGGTGCAGAAAAAGACGAAGTCGCAGGAACGCCCCGCACTTCTCCCCCGCCCCGACGCCGATCCTGAAGTAAAAATCGAAAATCATCGTTCATTCTAGGGAGGCGCAATCATGAAACAACTACTGCTCGCAATTTCCTGTATGGCGCTTCTTGCTGTTTCGATCACAGCTCAACAGGCCGACGTCAAAAGGCGTCAGAACGAGAAACACACTATCGAACAGCTTCGCAAAGCCAAGGAAGAAATCGACAACCGCAAGGCGTCTACGCTCGATCCCCGGCACAACAACACTCTTCTGACGACGGCGCCGCTTCCCGCATCTCCGGATGAAGATCCTATCCGTCAGGCGATGAAGGACGAACTCGCCCGGAACATCAAGCGGCTGAAGCTCGATAAAATGAACCCGCCGTTCTTCATAAGTTATGAGATTCGCGACGTCCGGCGGACGTCGATTACCGCCTCGCTGGGTTCGCTGATTCAGTCGCAGCAGCTTCATCAACGCGATCATGAACCGAAGGTACTCGTCGGCGACTACCAGCGTAATAACGATCACTTTATGGACATGTCCGACTTCGGGCGCATGATGGGATATTCCATCGGATCCGAAGTGCCGCTTGAGAACGACTATTTCGGTATCCGCCGCGCGCTATGGCTTTCAACCGATAACTCCTACCGCGATGCGGCGGATGCGTACGAGAAGAAGATCGCCGCAATCGAACAACAAAATCTGCTTGAAGACCTCGCGAAGCTTCCCGATTTGAGCAAGGAAAAACCGGTAACAAAAACGGTGAATCCGGTTCAGTACACACTCGATATTCCCACATGGGAAGAGTGCGCGAAAGAAGTCTCGGCAGTCTTTAAACTGTATCCCGATATTCAATCGTCGAGGGTAACGCTCTCGTTCATCGAAGCGAGAATTTGGTTCGTCAACAGCGAAGGGACTGATATTTCTTATCCCATGACGCTCGCCGGTTTGCAGATCCAGGCGTCGACACAGGCGGACGATGGCGAACCGCTTCATGAACAGACTGCGTTTTATGGTTCGATCCCGTCGCAGCTCCCGCCAAAACCGGAACTTATCAAAGCAGCAAAGGATGTTGCCGATAAACTTCGGACCTTGCGCAGCGCGGAAAAGTTCAACGATACGTATACCGGCCCGGTGCTGTTTGAAGGACAGGCGGCGGCGGAGCTTGTAGCGCAGAGGCTGTTCATCAACAGCGACGGGTTAATTGCCAGCCGCGAGCAAATTTCCAATCAGCCGGGAATGGCTCAATACATGGGCAGCGGTAAATCGCTCGAAGATCGAATCGGGAAAAAGCTTCTCCCGTCGGGCTTCGCTATTGAATCGAAGCCGCTCACGAAAACCTACAAAGGTGTACCGCTTATCGGCGCGTATGAAGTCGACCGCGAAGGCGTTGTCCCATCGGAGAAGCTAACGCTGGTTGAGGACGGCGTTCTCAAGACGCTTCTCAACAACCGGTCGCCTTCTAAACAAGTACAACAATCGAACGGACATGCGAGACTGGGGACTAACATGGAAGCAGGTATTGCTCCGGGCGTCGTGCATCTCACCGCTTCAAAACCCATCGCGGCCGATAAAATCAGGGCGGCGCTTTTGAAAACCGCAAAAGACGAAGGCTTGAAGTACGCTATCATCGTCCGCCAGATTGCGTCGCCGACGATATCGTACCGGGAAGAAGTAAGCACCGAAACGATCTATTCCTTTGCAATGTCGTTCGGGAAATCTGAAACCACGATTCAAGCGCCGTTGCTTGTTTATAAGGTCGACGTCGAGACGGGAAAGGAATCCCTCGTCCGGTCGGTAAAATTCGGAGGAATAGCGGTGGGCGTGCTAAAGGATATTCTCGCCGCCGGGAAAGACGAGTACATCTATAACACGCTGGCAAGCCCCGGCTCGAGCAGCGGAATGGGAATGGTCATGCGCATGGTTGGAAGTATAAGCGACGCAGGAGGAAGCGGTTACCCGGCAACCTTCATTGTGCCTGGCGCCCTGCTGTTCAAGGAACTTGAGATGAAGAAGATCGACCGCGCCTCGACGCCCAAGCTCCCTATCGTTCCAAGCCCTTTGTCGGAAAAATAAGCCGGCAAACATCGTCTCTGTTCGGGCGGGCCTTACAGCCCGCCCGTTTCTCGCAATACCAGGACTCCAGCCCCCGATGGCAGAACCGTAATAAAAAAAAACCGGCATCGCTGCCGGTTTTTACATCGCAGTATGCCGGAAAATTACCGCGTAATATCGATGATCTTGTATTCGTGAGAACCGGCGGGCACCGTAATCTTCACGATCTCGCCCATCTTCTTCTTCAGAAGCGCTTTGCCGATAGGCGATGTAACCGAAATCTTGTTCTCCTCAAAATTCGCTTCCTCGGCCGAGACAAGTTTATACGTGAACTTGTTCCCCGATTTCGTATCCTCGATGGTTACGATCGAAAGAATATAGACTGCATCGTTCGGCAGATCCTTTGTATCGATGATGCGGGCGCGGGCAAGCATATTCTCCATCTTCTGGATACGAAGCTCGAACAGCCCCTGCTCCTCCTTGGCGGCGTCGTATTCCGCATTCTCGCTCAGGTCGCCATGCGACCGCGCTTCTGCGATTTTATCGGCGATTTCCTTCCGCCCTCTGAGCTTCATGTCGTGCAATTCGGCTTCGAGTTCGCGCATGCGCTCTTTTGTCAGATACACTGTTCCGGTTGATTCCACTTCTATACTCCGGTTGATAAACGTTGCCCTGAATTCAAAAACGAATAAAAAACATAGCCAGCGTTCCACCTGGAATTCTGGCTATGTTGATACAAGTATACTGTTTTCTTCCCCGAAAGTCAATGGGGAAGCGGAGAATGAGACCTAGACTGCATCCTTGTTCAGGATGAAATGCCCCATTTTATCGCGTTTCGTACGAAGATAATACTCGTTCATTTCATTCGGATTTATCTCGATGGGCACGCGCTCGACGATTTCCAGCCCGTAGCTCTGCAGACCGACGATCTTACGGGGGTTGTTAGTCAGCAAGCGCATTTTCTTGATGCCCAGATCAACAAGTATCTGTGCACCGATACCATAATCGCGAAGATCGTCCTTGAATCCGAGATGGATGTTCGCCTCGACGGTATCCAGACCTGCATCCTGAAGGTTATACGCCATCAGTTTGTTCTTGAGACCGATGCCTCTGCCTTCCTGACGCATGTAGAGAACCACGCCCTTTCCTTCGCGTTCGATCATCATCATCGAATAGTTGAGCTGATCCTTGCAGTCGCAACGCAGGGAACCGAATGTGTCGCCGGTAAGGCATTCGGAATGAACGCGCACAAGGACGGGCTCGTCCGGATCGATTTCGCCGCGCACCAGCGCAAGGTGTTCGAGGTTATCGAGGACATTTTCGTAGAGGTGAATCTGGAAATCGCCGTACCGGGTCGGAAGCCTCGTTATGGTGACTTCCTTGATGAGCCGGTCTTTGGTGATCCGGTATGCGATCAGATCCTTGACGGAGATAATCTTCAAATCGAAGCGGCGGGCGAGTTCCACAAGCTGAGCGCCGCGCGCCATGGTTCCGTCTTCGTTGAGAATTTCGCATAGCACGCCGACGGGAGTGAGTCCCGCCAAACGGGCAAGATCGACGGATGCCTCTGTATGTCCTGCACGGCGGAGGACGCCGCCTGGGACAGAGAGGAGCGGGAAGATATGTCCCGGGCGCGCGAAATCGCGCGAGGTGGTTTTCGGATCGGCGAGGGCGCGTATGGTCGCAGCCCTGTCGCCGGCGGAAATGCCGGTCGTAGTCCCGTGAATATAATCGACGGTGATCGTAAAATTCGTACCGTGAAGAGCGTTGTTGTCATCGACCATCAAATCGAGGTCGAGCTGCCGCATCCGTTCTTCCGTGATAGACGCGCAGACCATACCGCGCCCCACGGTGATCATAAGGTTGACATACTCGGGAGTCACCTTTTCGGCGGCGCAAACGAAATCGCCTTCGTTTTCCCGGTCTTCATCATCGACGATGATGATCATTTTTCCGGCTCGAATATCCTGAATGGCTTCATCGACCGTATTGAAACCAAGCTTGGTCGGTATGGTGCGTTCTTCTATCATTTTTCCTGCGAAGGTACTATGCTGATTGCTGAGCGTTCAAATTTGATCTTGACGTTATCGTCGACTTCGAGTAGAACGGTTTTTTCGTCGATGTTGATGATCTTCCCGTGCATGCCGCCCGACGTCACGACTTTATCTCCCTTCTTTATTTCAGACAGCATCTTTTCGCGTTCCTTCGTCCGCTTTTGCTGCGGGCGAAGAATCATAAAATAAAAGATCACGAAAATCAGGCCGAACATGATCATGGTGGTAACAAAACTGCCGCCGCCGCCGGCATCGCCTCCCTGTGGCGCCATTGCAATAAGGATATCGGTCACGAGTACTTCTCCTGTGCGAGCGTGTGATATGAACGAGAACTATTCCGGGTCGCTTCCTGACGAATCGTCGAGTTCGGAATACTGCGAAAGAAACGCGCGTTTCCAGCTCGAATACCGGTCTTCAAAAATAGCATTTCGCGCGTCAAGCGTCAATTGTAAATAAAACGCCAGATTGTGAAGCGATGCAAGCTGAAGACCGAGTATCTCTTTCGTGCGGAATAAATGACAAAGGTACGCGCGCGTGAAGTGACGGCATGTATAGCATCCGCAGGATTCCTCTACGGGGACATACTCGTCCAGAAAACGCACTTTTTTTATCGTAAGCGGACCGTTCCGGGTAAACACCATTGCGTTTCTGCCGTTCCTGGTCGGCATCACGCAGTCGAACATATCGATTCCGCGTTCGATCGATTCAAGGATATTCACCGGCGTCCCAACACCCATCAGATACCGCGGTTGTGCCTGCGGTAATAATGGTGCGGTGAACGCGGTAATGTCGTACATCACCTCTGCCGGCTCGCCGACCGCAAGGCCTCCGATAGCATACCCATCGAATCCGATTTCCATCAATCCCTCGGCGCTTTGCTTGCGCAGCTCCGTGAATACATTTCCCTGCACGATACCGAATGCAAATTGGTCGTGACCGTAATGCGGCGCGGTTCTGTCGATGTGAGAACGAGCGCGCTGTGCCCATCGAAGCGTTAGTTCGTGGCTGCGCCGTGCATAGTCGAAACCGCAGTCGGCCGGCGGACACTCGTCGAGAATCATCATGATGTCCGAGCCGATTGCACGCTGGATGTCGATAACGCGTTCTGGCGTAAACGTATGGTATGAACCATCGAGGTGCGATTGGAAGGTGACACCTTCGTCGCGGATTTTCCGTAACTCGGACAAGCTGAACACCTGGTATCCGCCGCTGTCGGTGAGGATCGGCATATCCCAACCCATGAACGCATGCAATCCGCCTGTGCGGCGCAGATAATCTGCACCGGGACGCAAGGCAAGATGGTAGGTATTTGCGAGAATGATACGGGCGCCGATATCTTTCAACTCGCGATGTTCGACCGCCTTGACGGTTCCCTGGGTCCCTACCGGCATAAATATCGGAGTCGGGATATCTCCGTGTCCGGTGCGGAGCAAACCTGCCCGCGCGCCCGACTGCGCATCGGCGTGCTGTAGAATAAATTCCAAAATGATCTACCGGAAAGTCTCGGAATCGGCGGGCTTACCCTGCCGGCTGGTTTTTAATAAACGGCGCTTTCAATTCCACAAGCTCCGTTACAATCATTTCAAGCGTCATCGATCGCAGGTAATCCATGAACCGTTTGTTCGCTTCGACAAACACATCGAGGACCTTGCATTGCGATTTAATCGGGCAGCCGAAAATTCCGAGACAGCAATGCCTGGACAGCACCGGGCCGTCAACCGCTTCGACGATATCGAGCAACGTGATCGACGAGGGATGTTTACCAAGCAAATACCCACCTGTAGCGCCCCGTTGACCGACAACGATCGAGGCAGTAGCAAGCTGCTGGAATATTTTAGCAAGATAGGTCTTAGAAACGTTTTGATACTTCGCGATTTCTGCGATTTGTACGGGCTCTTCTGTCGGATTGGATACGAGATATCCTAATCCATGTACTGCATACCCTGCGGATTTTGAGATGTTCATAGGCGATGCTTGTTATTGAGAATTCTTCCGTTCTGTTTACGGAATTCCACTATTAAAGATACGAATTCCCCTCTTCATTCCATACTACAATTTTTCGGGGATGAAAAGAAAGCAAATCGCCAAATCTGTCAAATATGGCAGTCGATCAGAGGTTTTTTGGCAACCAACCGCGCCAGTTGCATTTATGGCACCGGTACGTCCGCTTCGAGGTTAATTTCTTGCGGATTGCTTCAGCCATCGTGCGGCTGTGCGAGCGATATAACGAATACTCCCCGCAGGAAGGACATAATATCCGGTGTTCTTTATTACGCCATTGATTTGAAGGGTGCTCGGAATCGTCCGTTTCATCGAATTCCGGGAATACATCGTGCAAATCAGGTTTTTCAGCAGGGCTGTCCGTTTCGGTTTGTTGTTGAGCCTGGATGCTGGGGAACGAACCATCCGGGATCGGCATTTCAGCGGACTCTTCTTTGGTTTCCGGTAGCAACGGCTCCCGCAGCGGTTCCATCTGAGGCTGCTGTTGTGAAGAAGCGCGCGCTCCCCCATCGGTATGGTCGACCGAAAAACGGTTAGGTTTGGAAATTTGGATATCGGGCAGCTTAATATTCGAGTCGAAGTCTTCGTGCGATTCAAATTCCTGTTGCGAACCTACCGGATATCTGAGCGAATTCTGATCGATCAATGCCCGGTAACCGCACGAATGACACCTGAATGGCACTTTTGTCGAATATTGTCTGACCAGCCGTTCGAACCCCGACTTCGTGTTGCTGCGCTTGAACGCCAGCGCTTTGCATTTCGGACAGTACGCAACGCTGCTCAGATCCTGCATCCATAGATGCTTCGGCATTCTCGGTTCCTTGTTCGTGTATTCGGCGCCGGATACATCGGGGCACAGTATCTATGCTTCCGGCACATAACATCTGCATAACATAAAAATAAAATCGTTTTTGATCAAAGATTCACGTATCCTTGTAGGTACCGAACGCAACAAATTGCCAGACGGCAAAAAAAAACATATATTCACGGGAACTTTTCCAATTCCCAAAACAACTAGATATGGCGGAAGTACACCCTGACATATTTGAGAACGATTCTGCGCTCGAGGAAGCCGATCTCGATTCCTATGGGGAAGGGCTGAAGCAGAACCATAAGGACTTTGAACGGGAAGCGCTGCCGCATATGGATGCTCTGTATAACTTCGCACTCCGGATGACCGGCGACCCGGACGATGCGGATGACCTCCTGCAGGAGACCTACCTCAAAGCGTATCGTTTCTTCGATAAATTTGAACGCGGCACGAATTGCAAAGCCTGGTTGTTCAGGATTATGAAGAACAGCTTCATCAATATTTACCGGCGGGTTTCGAAAGAACCCGACAAGGTGGATTACGATGATGTCGAGGAATTTTACCATTCGATCCGCGCGGAATCGACCGATCCGAACGACCTCGAGGAACGGCTCTTCTCGAACCTCCTCGATGACGACGTAACCAGAGCCCTTGAGGAACTCCCGGAAGATTTCCGCACTGTCGTGATTCTTTGCGACATCGAAGGGTTTACCTACGAAGAAATTGCGGATTTTGTTGAATGTCCGATCGGCACCGTGCGTTCGCGTCTGCACCGTGGAAGGAAAATGCTCCGGGCGAAACTTTTCGATTACGCCAAAAGCCGGGGTTTCGCCAACGACGACGATCTGATCGACGATTAACAAACAAGCGGTTCCGCACCCACGACAACGCTGTTCCTTTGTATCCCTTAACAGCGGCAGAATGTGCATCGTGAATCGAACCGAAATAGAGAACTACATCAGCGCATTGGTTGACAGAGAAGCGTCGGGTATGACCGACGAGGAGCTTGCTCTTCTCGAGCGGATGGTGGCACAGGACCCTGTTTTTTTCGGCGAGTATCAGCTCGATATCTCCACCAAACTCTGCCTGATCAAGCATTACAAATACGAGAAATGCCCGTCGCCGACCGCAGACACCATCAAACGCGGTCTTTTTACCATGCTAAAAACAATTCACCAGGCTCACCAGCGGAGTTCCAATGCTTGATCGTATTCACCGTATCCTCGTACCCGTAGGATTCGACGCCTTTTCCGAGGAAGAGCTGCGCACTGCCGACACCCTGGCCGGGATGTACAATGCTGAGATTCACGCGTTTCACGCATTTCAGGATGTGTTCAAGGTCCTTTCGATGAGAACGCTGGATCTGAATATGCAGCAGATCGAAGATTCGGTGCACGAAGAAGCCGCAACCAGACTCCGGGAGTTGATCGAGTCGCTCCAACTGCGGGCGCCGGTGGTGCAGGCAGTGAGAAAAGGCGATGTCGTCGAAGAGATCCTCGACTACACACGGCGGGAAAACATTGATTTAATCGTTATTGGAACGCATGGACGGGCGGGGATCGAACACTTCTTCCTCGGCAGCGTCACGCAGAAAATCATCCGGTATGCCGGTTGTCCCGTATTAACGCTTCGCGCTCAAATCGCTCCCGGCGGCAGCGATTGAAGATATCCCTGCAGCAAATGAACCGCTGAAAGCTCGTCGAGCTTTCCCTTCTCGCGTTCTCTTTTCTTCTTGCCTATTCCCATTTCCCGAATTGTATTGGCCGCCATGACGGAGGTGAATCGCTCATCTATAGCAACCACCGGAATCTCTGTACGTTTCCGCAACGCCTCGATGAACGCTCCTGTTTTCTCCGCCGAACCGCCCGCTTCGCCGCGAAGCGTCAGCGGCATGCCGACAATAATTCTGCCGACCGGGTACGTCGCGAATAGCTTTTCCAGTTCTTCGAAAACATTCCGTGATTCCACGCTCCCCAACCCCGAAGCAAACATGCCGAGAGGATCGGATATCGCCAATCCGATCCGTACCTCGCCATAATCGATTGCCAGAATCCTCGGGCGTTCAGTCAACGACTTGTTCTTCCAGTTCGTGAATTTCTTCGATACCCGCTTGTATCAGCGGTTCGCACAGTTCGCCAGGTAAATCCTCCGGATGAACTGCGATAGAATGACCGTCTCCGCGGTGAAGAAGCAGGAGTTCGAAGTCTTCCGGAAGCGCCTCGTTGAGGAAGGTCTTCAGATACTTGCTGGGCTTGAAATGGGTTTTCCGGCGCGAGGGCACAAATAATCGATCGCCGGTTTTCGGATTCCGGGCGCGCGGTTTGGCTTTTGTCATCTTTACTTCGAACACGCCGAAATCGCGTAGTTCCAAACGAATTTCAGGATTGGCAGTCATCAATAACTCGCGAACAGCTTCCAAAACTGCGTCCACCCAGCAATCCACTTCGCTGGCTTTCACATTTTTGTGCTGCGCGATATAATGCGCAATGTCCTTTCTCGTTAGTGTAGGTACTTTGGGTTTCATAGGGTATTACCATCAATGATACTAGGAAGCTTCGATATACCGCTCCACCAGATCCACTCCTTTTACCTTTTTGAGCCGATCGATGAGCCGCTGTAGGTGTTCAAGGTTTTTCACCGAAACAAGGACAGAACCGTGGAATCCCGATTTGAATGTTTCGATGTTCACGCTTTGAATATTTGTGTTTTGATAGCTGCTTATCGCCATCGTAATTTCGTTGAGAATGCCCGTTCTGTCCGAACCCGACAGCCGGATTCCTCCGATATAGCTGCCTTCCTCGTTCGGCGGCCAGCTTACTTCCACCAACCGATTCTCCATCGCTTCGCCGTCGTCTGACGAATGTATCAACCGGAGAATGTTCTGACAGTTCTTCCGGTGGATTTTCAATCCGTGCCCCTGTGTCACGAAGCCGACGACTTCATCGCCGGGCAACGGGCTGCAGCACTTGGCAAACTGATGTTCGATATTAGTGACTTTCCCTTCTACAAGGATCTGATGAAAGTCGCGGACGTGTTGAGCATATTGCTCGAACGACTCCTGACGGTCGTATGGCGGCGGAACAGGCTTTTCTTCCTCTACGGGAGCCGTCATCGCGTCGATAATGTCGTCGACACTTATCTCCTCGTTTCCCAACGCGACAAACATCCGGGAAATGCTCTGGAAACTGAGCCGCGCCACCGCCTTCTGGAGCATTTCGTCGGTCACGGGAATTTTCAGCTTGCGGGCCTTCCGTTCCCAACGCTCCTTGCCTTTCTCGATTGCCAGCTTCGTGAGTTCGTTTACCCATTTGCGTAACGCGACTTTCGCCTTATGGGTGACGACAAACTGCTCCCAATCGGGGCTTGGGTTCTGATTGCGCGATGTGATGATTTCTATCTGATCGCCGCTTTTGAGCTTGCTGTTGAGCGGTACGATCCGCCCGTTGACCTTCGCGCCGATGCAATGCAATCCGACGGCGGAGTGAATTTCAAACGCAAAATCGACAGGCGTGGCATTGATCGGCAGTACAATCAGATCGCCCTTCGGCGTGAACACCACGATTTCGTCCTGGTACAGTTTCTGCTTGAAATCCTCGATAAGCTGTTTGGCGCCCTCTTCTTCGGAGCCGGCAATCTGCGGTTGTTCCAGTATTTCGCGCACCCAGCGGATCCACTTCTCGAATGCATTCTGCTGAATGTTCGCGATGCTTTCCTTGTACGCCCAGTGAGCCGCAATACCGCGTTCCGCAATATTGTGCATCTCCTTCGTGCGGATTTGCACTTCCACCATCTTCCCGTCGGGTCCGAGAACGGTCGTATGAATGGAGCGATATCCGTTTTGCTTGGGAAGTGCGATATAATTCTTGAAGCGCTCAGGGATTGGCGTGTACATCTCCGAAACAATCGCATAGGCGACATAACAATCGGTTTCCTCTTTTGTATCGATAATGATCCGGATGGCGAAGAGATCATAGATCTCGTCGAACATCTTATTCTGATCGATCATTTTTTTATAGATACTGTAGAGGTGCTTCGGCCGCCCGCTGATTTCGTATTTGAATCCCCGCTCTTTGAGTTTCTCTTCTATCGGCTTCCGGAACTTGATGATGTAGGATTCACGTTCGCGTCTGCGAAGATTGATTTGTTCCTTCAGTTTCCGGTATTCTTCTTCGTGAAGATACTTGAAGCTCTGGTCTTCCAATTCCCATTTAATCCGTCCCAGACCGAAGCGGTGCGCAAGTGGAGCGTAGATTTCGAGGGTTTCGCGCGCTATGCGCACCTGTTTCTCTTTGCTGACAAACTCGAGCGTCCGCATATTATGCAGCCTGTCGGCGAATTTCACGAGTATCACGCGGATATCATTGATCATCGAAACAAGCAGTTTGCGGTAGCTCTCGGCTTTCGTCACTTCGCGGCTTTTCAACAGGTTGGAAATTTTCGTCGCGCCGTCGACGATATCCGCGGTGGTGACGCCGAACTCCTCTGCGATATCCTGATACGTGATATGCTCGCAGTCTTCGATGACGTCGTGAAGAAGGGCGGCTGCAACCGAAACATCGTCGAGGGGGATTTCCTGCGCGACGATCATTGCAACGGCATAGGGATGGGTGAAATACAACTCGCCGGATTTCCGGCGGTGATCCTTGTGGGCGTTTACAGCGAAATCGAACGCTCCGGTAATGAGGTTTTCGTCCACATTCCGGAGATTATTCCGGCAGACCGCAAGCAACGCTTCAAGTTTTTCGCGGTACATACCGGTAGACTGGACATGCTGAGTCTGAGAATCAGTCTCTGCCTGCCGTCTTTTTATTCGCTCGTTAAACAACATGAATCCGTATAATCCTCCGAACAAAGCAATATAGGCTATTTCGGGCAAATGTCAAGACCAGTGATATTCCTCCTAAGTGGAGAATTTCTAGATAATTAGTCCGGTTTGAACTGCGTCAATTGTAATTATTGCATCACAACATCGCCTGATTTTGCAGTATTTCACATGCTGAGAACGCAGTACTTCCGCGTCCGGCGATTCCGTCTTGCGTAAGGTATGCGATATCGGTATTTTACAGAGTTATTATCATGCGTAACCTACCGCATCATAAAACAGTCAAACGTATTGAATACTACACGTTTCAACGATCTCAGAGGACCTCATGAAATCCCCTGTTCTTAGGAACATCAGCATCATCCTTCTCGCCTTCACCGTCATCGGAAGTCTTGGTTTTCAATGTTCGTCTCCCAATATCCAGGGCGGAAAACTCTATCTTCAACAGTACAATTCAAATCAGCAGGATACTGCCAAGCTGAGCAGCGCCATCAACATGTTCAGGAAAGAAGTCACCGAGAATCCAAACAGCGGCGAAGGCTGGTATTGGCTCGGTATGGCTGAGGGAATGCGCAAAAACTGGTCGGGACTCCGTTCATCATGGATGAAAGCAAAGGATCTCGGTCCTTCGCAGCAGGCTGATATCAAAAGCAACAGCCCGTATATGTTCGTTCAGGCAATCAACAATGGGTCGATACTCTTTCAAAAAGCGCAAATGATGAGCGTTCCGGCTAAAAAGGAAGCTCTCCTGAAAGACGCCGAAGAAGCGTACCTGACAGCGACCTATCTGCTGCCCGATACTGCGGCGAAATACAACGGATTTTCCTACCTGGCAAATGTGTACATCGCTCAAAACCGCATCGACGATGCGATGAAGACCCTTGATAAACAAATTTCGATGAATCCGAATCCTTCCGCATATCTTACTCTCGGCCGCGCGCTCACCGTGCAGGGCGATAATCTGAAAAAGGAGGGAAAGACCGAGGCTGCGAAGGAAAAATACGCCTCAGCGATCGAACGTTTATCGAGCGGAATGAAAGAAGTCGAAACGCAGAAAGACATGAACGACTCCGTGAAGGCGTCGTACAGCGGCGAACTGATGCAGGCGCTGCTCAACGCGTATATTGCTGCCGACAGACTTCCGGAAGCGGAGTCGATGTTCAAGAAGAGCGCCGAACAGAATCAGAACGATGCCGTCGCTCAATTCAACTATGGAACGATCCTGCTTCAGAAGGGCGATTTCGAAAACGCAATTCTCTACCTTGAACGCGCTGTCGCAGTCAATCCTAAATCCGAACAATCGCTTCAGAACCTTGCCGCTGCGTATGTCCGGTACGGATTCAAGGTCCGCGATGAAGAAAACACGAACAACACCGAAACCTCGAATTCCAAGTATAAGTCCATCATCGAAAAGGCAATTCCGCCGATCGAGAAGCTGATGGAGTTGAAACCCGCGGATATTACAGTGTTGGACCTCGCCGCGAAGGTATATGCTTCTGTCGGCAACACTGAAAAAGCGAACGAGCTGTTCAAGAAAGCAGACGAACTGCGCTCAAAACAAAAATAAGTCCATCGCAACCGCGCACCTCAGGAGGCACAATGAGTAACGGTCAGGATCAGCAGAACCATCAGGTCAACATCGAAATCGGCGAAAAGGAAGCGGAAGGAATCTATTCCAATCTGGCAATCATCACCCATTCCAACGCCGAATTCGTTATCGATTTCACCCGCATTCTTCCGGGAGTCCCCAAGGCGCGGGTGCAATCCCGTATTATTATGACCCCGGTACACACAAAGCTTCTGCTGAATGCGCTTCGCGAAAACATCGATAAATACGAACACAAGTTCGGAGAAATAAAAATTTCCGGAGAGTCGCAACACATGTTTACCGGCACCCCGCCCGGAACGCCGCTCCATTAATCCGGAAACGTAAAAAAGCGGAATTATCGCAACACGCGATAATTCCGCTTTTTTTATCCGCTCTGTTATTTATCGAGGATGAGTTTTAGCGTAACCGCACCGTCGTCCGTGCTCAACCTCGCATAATATACTCCGCCGGCAAGGCTGCCCGCATCGAACTCGACACTGTAAACGCCTCCCCTTCTTACCTCCGAGAACAAATCCGCAACCTTCCGCCCGAACATATCGAACACGGCCAGCGACGCAAACATCTCCCGCGGAAGCGATACCTGAATTCTGACTACGGGATTGAAGGGATTGGGGCTTGCCTGAAGTTGCGGTACGCCAGGACTTGTCCGCTCCAGTGGGAGAATGCAATTCCCTGTGATATATACCATTCCATCCAGCCCGCGGACAGCGACATCCTCTGTAACACCGTCGATGAGCGCCGACATCGTCGAGACCGGTCGATTCAGGGCAAACGCCGAGTCAACCGGTGAAAGCGCGGATGTCAGGAACACCGGCGAGTATTTGCGCCTGTCGTCGGCAGCGAAGGCGTTAAGAATGAAAAGCGGCTTGCCTTCCTGAAGTATCGATCCGCTTCCTGTCGACCGCGCCGAAACCACGTATTGCGTTCCGCCGTTGTCCATAACACTGGATTCAATATTCCAGCCTGCTTCGGTTATTGTTCCCGACGTCGATGCGCCGAGAATGGAAACCAGCGCCGGATCAAACTCGATGCGGACTGTAAACCGGGTAACATTGACGGGGTCTGCATCTTCGACATAGAGCGGAATCGCAAACGGCCGTCCAAATTCCGCAAAAAGGTCAGAAGGAATGCGAATGACCGATACAGGATCGATTCCATCGATACGCGCGCTTGCGGTACACAAGCTCAGAATCGTCGTGTCCCTGGCAATGATTGATCTGACAACCTCCTCGGAAGCGCGGAATTTTGGCTTCAGGATCAACGACCATAAGAGAACGACCGAGTCGGCGCTTGCCTGTTGACCGATAATTGTTCGAAGCGGCGTTTCTCCTGAAGCGAAATCGAATGCCGGCGGGAGCATGAGCGAAACAGTCAGATCGTCCCACAGCGCCGGCGTATTTTTTCGCACAACGGCTCTCACTGTCGCCGGAGTTCCTTCGCGATCGGAAACGATTGTATCGCCGCTGTCGAAATACAGACTGCATCCGTATGCGGCGTCGCCAAGCGACGGAACATAGATGATTCTCCGGCAGGAAAAGACCGCGCTGTCGGGAGTGCGGACGACGACCTTTATTTCCGCGAGTGTCGAAATCAGCGACGGGCGTGCGATTATGGTCCAGCAGTATGACGGATACGCCTCTCCAGGACGGATTGCCGAGGGAAACAGAACGTCTGCGCTCCCAAGAATTTCGAATCCCGGAGGCGCCTCCAATGTCGCACGAATGCTATCGACATCGTACATTCCCGCGTTCGAAATACTCGCGCACAATGTAAACGGAGAATTGATGTAACCGGATTTATCGGCCTTAGGAATCAATGTATCGATCGATGTGCAGTCGACAGAAAGCTTCATGCCGGTGAAAGGAACAATTTCAGTCCGAGAGCAGCATTCCGCCAGTGTTATTTCATTCCATACATACGCGAGACATACCTCGCCAGTCGATGGTATTCCGGAGTCGACGGGAAGTACTTCCCACTCAAGTTCAACAGAATCCCCCGGAGCGAGGTATTGAACCGGAACAACCATCGGCATACCTGCTGCAAGCGTTATATCCGTCGTGGACTGAATACGAACAACCGCATTCTCGACAGCGTGCGAACCCGTGTTCCGGACCACGCTCCGCAGAAGAGCCGGGACAGGCCGATATCCGCCATCCTGTGAGGTAAACACGATGGAATCCGGCATCGAACATGCGATCGATGCCGAAAGAGGTTCGCAAGCATCCTTGAACAGCACCGCGCCGCATTCGCCGATGACCAGCGGGTTCTGATACCCGCCGCGGGCGCGGAATTGCGTCCGGATTGTGTCCAGCGAAAAGGCGGTTTCACAGAACGGCTTCAACCGCCATTCGATTTGCGCCGAATGACCGGGCAACAGGCGCGCGAGACGTACCAGCGCCGAGTCAATTAACTGATACCCCGGAGGGGTGACAAGAACAGCGACGACATCCTTTGCGATCGCGTCGCCGGTATTTGCTGCAAGTGCGGCTACTACGACGGTATCCGGCTCCAGAAGCGATGAAACCTGATTGTAATGAACCGTATCGGGGATAGCGATGCATTCGATGAAAATTTCCGGCGCTTTTGTTTTTTGAATGAACACCGGCTTCTCGCAAAGCGAATAATCGCCGCTTTCCGAAACGGATAGAACGCGCAACGTGTCGTACCGGTCTTCCGGCGACGGTTTGATCCTGAGACGGAATGGCGGATCGATGGTTTCAGTGGATCGGGCATCGATCGAGAGAATGAGTGAATTCGAGGACCCGATGCTGGTAAACCGTGTATCCTGGAGCAAGGTCACCGATACATGTTCCATCGGGGTATGCTCCGCGTTCGAAACCGAGACATATACTTCGAATATCTCCGGCACATACACCGAATCGTCGAATCTGATCGTATCGGGCGCGGCAATCGAGCAACGCATACCGCTCGATGCGGCATCCACCGGACCAATCTGTATACCTGCCGAACAACCGCCGGGCAACCATCCTTTCGTCGGATCGAAATACTCGAGAGCCGTCACCGCCTTCTGAATCGAAGCAGTCGAATTGGCAGAATCCTGAACGAACCGCCATGAAACGCGGGTTCGGTCGCCCGCTTTCCAAATTGGGATCGTCCGTTCCAGCGTATTGCCCGGTATGGACGGATCGAGCGAAAGATACCCCGATTGTCCGGCAAGCGTCAGGCGGACACGAGTATTAAGAAGATCTTCTTCTGCGACATTCACCGCTTCCGCGGAAACATCGATGAATCCAGGTTGATATGCGCCGGTCGAAGAGGAGAAAAAGAACCCCGGCGCGCTGGTTTCAACGGAACACAGCAGCTTGTAAATGGATCCTGGAATGAATAGCTCATGGTTGCATTCGATTTCGACGTTGTTCGAATCCTGAATGCGAACGTAAAACTGGGCATACGATTCCTGAGCCGCGATTGGAATTTCGGCATACCAGAGGACGTCGACGAATTCGCCTGGCTGAAGCCGTTTCGAGATCGCCTGTTGCGGCGGGGTCAACGGATGAAACGAAATATCGGGGCGCAGCGTGCTGATTTGTGCAACCGCAAGCGAACGAGGAAGGAGGCTGATGTTGCGTACTCTTACCGAAAGAGGAACGGGATTCGGCAGCAACAAACCGGTCGTTTCGTTGAAAATCAATGAATCAGGCGCTGTAACTTTACACTGGAATGAAGGAGGAAGCGCAGGCACGAACATGAAACAGCGGCTATAGACCGAATCCAGCGGAATTCCGTCGGACGTGCTTCCCCCGACCGTCCATCTGAAAGGAAGCTGACGGTCGAACGCAAGCTTTTGCGTGTATTCCAGGAGCCATGTAAATTCAGTTTCGCCGGTCGGCGTAAGCGGTCCGGCTGCCGACTTGCGGTACGATTCGCCGGCGGCAAGCTTCACGCCTTCCGGGAGTTGAATCAGCGCCGAAACGGTTCGAGCCTCTTTCAATCCGATGTTCGCAATTTTCAATGCTACCTGAAAGGGCGAAGGAATATAGGAATTGTTGAACGGGTCCAGTTCCAGCGAAGCGGGGACGCTGCAGGTGGCTTTCAGCAACGGCGCCGCCAGCGGGGGAAGAACGATATCCTGACTACATCTCGTTGTATCGCCGTTTGCGGTGACTACGATAATTTCAATAGGTATCGTCCCGCCGGTCATCGAAACCGGATGCGTACACATCCAGACCGCAGTAACGCTCTTTTTTCCTGGAAGATGAAGAGCGACCAGTTTTTCCGGGCTATCGCCGTCCGCGATCTGCAGATTCCCAATCAGCTTGAGGATTGCGCGTACAGAGTCCTTTTGTTCGAATCCGGCGTTTGTCACGATCACAGTGACAGGGAACGGCATCGGGACGTACCGTTGGAGCGAATCGTCCGCCGTTATCAGCGGCGCATCGATTGAACATGCGATATGCCTGGGAGTTGGCTCAACGACAATGGGATTGCAACACTGGAGATCGGGAGCATTATCGAAATGCGCCGTAATGCAGAACGGCAGCGTCCGCCAATCGCCTTGCGGTCTTACCCGGACAGTCCAACGAACGGTATCCCGGGCCCCAGGTTCCAGCGTTCCTCCCGTCTGGTTTGCCGTATGCGGATCGACCAACGTAAAAACAGAGGCGTCGAATTGAAGCGTATACCGCGCGTTCTTTGCCGCCTTGGTCCCGGTATTTGTCACAATGTACGCGACAGCCGCGGTATCCGGGACATAGGCGTCGTCCGCATCGGACCACCTCAGGGTATCCATCGGGAGCAGCGAACACTGCAACTCGGGCGGCTCGGAAATGGAGCAAATGAACCCGTTCGTGATTTTGGGATACAGGCATCCATTGACGAATCCGAAGTTCTGCACAGCGATATCGCAGCATTGAATGGAATCGCTCTGGTGTGTCCGGAAAAACAACGTCGCAAAATAATCGGTCTGTTGCGGAGGCATGGATTCGTTCCACGAAAGCTTGACCCCTTCGGGAACCTTCGTCCACGTTACCGATGCATTTTGTAACAGTGTCCCTCCCTGCGGTCCCGGATCGACGAAGGTGATGCACGACGAATCGAAGGCAAGGATCATGCTTCCCGCAGGGACGTATGTATCGGCCGGGAACTGGGAGGCGAATAACGGCAGTTGAACAAGCGCTTGCTCTCCGGCGTTCACGCCGCCGAGATCGATATTGAATTGCGTAAAAGCGCTTGAATCGAGCGGCGCGGCGTAAATTCTTATATCGGACGACGCGCCGTTGCAATAATCGGTCAACCGGAGTTCGACATCGCGTTGCGTCCCGTCGGGACACGAGGCGGCATAATACAACTCGCACTGGTACAGGCTGCGTGATTCGATAAAAACCCGTTCGAAGATATCGTTTAGATTGTATGCATCGTCGGAAAAGAAATACTGCCCGCCTGTTTGATTGGCAAGCATGTTCAGCGCTACATCGTTCACATCTTCGCCAATCCCGATAGTGAAGACGCGCACTTGTTGTGTTATCGCGTAAGCAATAACCGATTGAAGCGATTGGCTGCTGGAATTATCCCTTCCGTCGGTGAGCAGGATCACAGCCCGGCATTGCGCCGGAACCTCGCTGAGCGACGCAATGTGCGCTATCGCCGCATATGCCGCATCCCATGCCGCCGTCATTTCCGTCGACGGTAATTCGTCGACTCCGGCGATCAGCGCGGCTTTGTCTTTTGTCAACGGTACGCGTAACGTAACCGCTTGATTAAACCAGAACAATGCTGCTTCGTCGTCCGCGCCATCCATCAATCCGATAAAATACTTTGCAGCGGTTTTGGTGCGTTCGTTTTTTACTCCCGTCATGCTTTCGCTGGCATCGAGCACAAGAACAGCGGATAATGGACACAGGTTGCTTGTATCGGGACACCAGAGACTGAACGTGGAAATTTCCTTGCCGTTTTCGAACAGCTTCATATTTGCGCTGCTGAAATCATATTTCCATCTTCCGTCGCAGCGGACGGAAAACCTCAGCGAGATGGTCGGCCAGTTGGGGAAAAGATCGGTAATCTTCACCGACGGCTGGGCGTACAAATTCGTGAAGGCGCATACGAAGAGGACAGGCAGGGCATGCCTCAGCAACGTTCTGTATTCGAGCCGGTAGCGCAATGAAACAACTCCTGACTGAAGAACGAGCGCTGTTCCTGACGGAACAGATCGGTTATGAAATATAGACAATCGGCGGATGAATATCATCTGCATGCCTGCCGCGCGGGAAAATCGTCTGTCCGCGACGCGACATTCGTGCGTACCAGTCTTGAGCATGGCATGATTCACACACATTTCAAACAACAAAAAAAACCGGCAAAAGTGCCGGTTCCGGAAGACAGCATGCAGAGATCCTCACCGTGCGAGTACCATGTACCTTGCGGCCGAGAAATTCCCCGCCGTGAGCCGGCACAGATAGACGCCTCCCTGCGCATTGCTCCCGTTAAACGAAGCTGTATGCATTCCCGCCTCAAGCGTTTCATCGGCAAGTACGGCGACGCACCGCCCAAGCATATCCACGATTTCGAGACGAACATGCGTTCGAGATGGTACTTGATACTCGATGGTCGTCGATGGATTGAATGGATTGGGGTGATTCCGTAGCCATAACGAACCGCCCGCCGCCACGTCCCCCGCCATCATTTTGGGATGACGCGGAGGCTTGCGCCCGGGTTCGTCGAGCGCGAGCGAGTCCGGGTCTTCGAACTCGGTTACCGGAGGTCCGGGAATGACTGGATCGATAAGGATCGTCCAGCAATTGTGCTTAGGGCTTTGCGGGAGCTCATTTGTCGAATATGTCGGCGAGAGGATGGCATACTCCGTTGTCCCCGTCTCGTTTCTTTGCCGAAGTCGGAAATACCAGACAAAATCGTGGCTCTCTTTCGCCTTCAACACATCGAGTGTCTGCGGATTGGGGTTGGGATACGCCGGATCGAGCTCGATCAAACCGTACTGATCCTCTGCGCTCATTTCCGCGCTGACGTTTTTTTGCCACATCCCGCCAGCGTTCGTCAGCGTGTACGTCGCCTTCCAGCGGTCGTTCGTGTAGCGTTGGCGCTTCGAATCGAACACGACATGGGTTACCGTCGATTTTAGTGCGCAGCTCATTCCCACCGATAGCGCCGCAACAGAAATTAAGTGCTGGCAGGTCAAAGGATTACCTTCATCATCTATAGCGCCGGTATTAAATGTGAGAAGCCTTCGAGTTATTCTGTTTTGCACGCGGAACACCCAACGCACTGTTAACGAGTCCCCCGGAAGCAGCACCTTGTTGAAATCCTGCCGCTTGGGCGGCGACGTGGAATCGAGTTCCACGCCATCGCCGGCAGAGTAAAAGACCTCCCAAGACTTGATAGCCGCTGTTTGGAAACTGGTATTTTTAATGGTTTCGGTAATAGTAAACGGATTCGGCGTCACGTCGGTGCCATCTTCCGTTACAACAAGCGAATCGGGATGGGAGCAACCAACCCAATCGAAATACGGAAGCAATCCTGGCACCTCAACCGTGCAGAAAGCATTGACCGTATCTATCCGTTTCCCGGTCGCGCCCGTGCCCGCAACCGACCATTTGAAATCTACCGTTTCGTCGACGCGCAGCCGCTTTGTCCTGCGTATCGTCCAGGTTTTTTCCGGAATGTGATCTCCGGTTCTATACTGCGTGAGCGTGCCAAACCATTGCCGCGGTGTTTGGTTGGGCGGATCGAATTCCACATTGCCAGGCAACCAGAGGAATGCCGAGACGTTTTCCGCAACAGCCGGACTCATATTGATTACCTGAATAACTACCGGGAATGGATTCGGTGAATAATCCCCGACCTGAGCGTCGAAGATAAGTTTCGAAGGCGTAACGCAATTGGCTTGCAATACAGGAGACATGAGCGGTGGGATTACTATCGCACATTCGTACAAGATTGAATCTTTATACCCATTTTTTACCCAGCATTTAATGACGTATTCAATCTCCGTAAGCGATATTGGGTGAGCGACCGTCCATTCAATTATCGCTTTCCCGCCCGATTCCAGAACCGCCGGATTCATTGTTTTATAATAACCATGAGGTGCATCCTGTCCGGCAAGACACAGTTTACCCTGTAGTACAATACGCGCGCTGATTGAATCGGCGGGCAGCGTACCGGTATTTTCGAGTTCCAGTTTAACGTTGAACGGCATGGGCACGTACTTCTGGTTATCGTCATCGGCAATAATCGCTGGCGCCAAAAGCCGGCAGGAAAGATTCAGGCGCGATTGCGGAATCCAAATACAACGAGTACAGACAATGGTATCGTGATTGTCAAACGACGCCGTCACGGTAATCCGCACCGAGTCGCTCGTCAATCGCTGCAGCGCCGCGAAATCCCACTCCACGCTCGACTCCCCGTCCGGCGGAACGTCTACGGGCGAACCGGGCTGCACGGCAGACATAGGCTTCACAAGCCTGAGCGAGGTTGTATCGTATGCTATTATAAATACCGTCTTCGTTGCTTCCGCGCTTCCGGTATTGAACGCACGTATTTGCACGGTAAACGGATGCGGATGATACTGTCCTCTGTACGCGCTCCACTCAAGCTCCGAAGGCATGACGAGGTGGCAGTATACATTCGGCGAAACGGCGCTTTCATTACGCGCGGCATACGATCCGTCCGCACGGACCTGCCCGGGAAGAAGAAGCATAAGACACACTGCAGTCGCGAATGCCGCCGCGCGGAAAACCGCGATTCCCGTATGTCCGGTTGCCCTGCTTGAAGTTGGTATTCGATAGTACATAACCTGCCCTGCAATAACTAATTCAGCTGCAACATTGCATTATATAAGATGACGGTTCCAATCGCGAGCCTGCATATATAATATCCTCCCCGCCCGCCGCTCCCGTCGAACACTGCATTATGCACCCCCGCCTCCTGTTCCTCGTCCACCAGCACCGCCAGACGCCGCCCGAGGAAATCCGAGACCTCCAGCCGCACGCGGCCGCGCTGCGGTATCGCATACTCGATAGTCGTCGATGGATTGAACGGATTGGGGTGATTCCGAAGCCATACCAGACCTGCGCCCTGTTCCGTCTCCTGCGTCACTTTAGGATGACGGGAAGGAGTGCGCCCCTGCTCTGCCAAAGCCAGCGAGTCCGGGTCTTCGTACTCGGAAAGTTCTGGGCCGGGAATGACCGGATCGACAATAACCGTAAGCGACTGTTTCAAGTCGACGTACCGCTTTCCCGGATCGGTACAATTGAACGTGAGCGTCGCAGGCTGCGGTTGATGTTTCCGGTTTGCTTTGTGCAAGACCAGATGCCAAATCAACTCTCTCGTTTGATTTGGATACAGCGTATCGATTCGTTGTATGGCGGGCACAGGATATGTGCGATCGATATCGATCATGCTGAGTTTGTCGTTGATGGCGATCCAGCATGATAGATCGGTGAGAACACGCTCAGAGAAATTGGTAATCGTTTGTTGTACCTTCCAGTTGTATGAAGAATACCGTTGTGTAAACCGGTTGAACGTAATTCTGTTTTCGATGCCGGGGAGGTCGTCCGAAATTGAATGCGCAACGCAGCTTTGCAGGAATAGATTCTTGGTGTACGGCGTAGTATTACCGTACTGGTCTTCAGCGGTAATGACTATTTCCGTCGTTTCCCCTCGAACTACATTCTTCCTTCGCATCAGCCACCGTACTGATGTGTCCTCGCCGGGCTGCAACGTTTTATGGACATGCTGCTCAGCCGGCCAACCGCTATCGGTCTCAAGCCTGATATTGTCGAATTGTATTGTAACTTTTTTCAGAAGCATTGGATATCCGAATGCATTGGCGATCTTCGCATCGACAAAAAACCGTCCGAGCGAGTCGCTCCCGGCGCGCGCACAAGCAACCGAATCGGATGAGAGCAATGAGATATTCATGCTTTCCGGGCACTTCTCAACCTCTATCGTACTAAACGCATTTATTGTATCGATCGGCACGCCGGTGGGACCGGAGCCTCCGATTGACCAGCGCGGATCGAGAACAGATTCAAATTGTACCCTCCGTACATACCTCACTGTCCACACCGCAGTCGGAATCGAGTCGCCCTCTTTGTACTGCTGCAACGTTCCGAACATGAAGCGACGCGATTGCGACGCGGGGTCCAGTTCCAGACCGCCGGGCAGCCACAGAAATCCGGACACGTTATGCGCCGGCATCGAACTTGCATTTATAACTTGAAGCTTCATTTGAAACGGATTCGGAGTGTACTCTCCCAGCGAATCGTCGAACGTGAGATGATACGGCATGAAATCGCGCCCCAGCAATTTAGGCATCCCAAGCGCCGGGATGACGACTTTAACAATACACTCGGACGAATCGGCATTGTCGGCTTTTAGCCACGCATGTATCAGATACTCTTTCTGAATTATCGTTTGCGGGTGGGAGAGCTTCCATCTGATGACCCCTGTACCGCCCGGAGCGATCGATATCGGATCGCTGCTTTTCGTGTGGTTGTTCGGAGCGTCATCGCCGGCGAACTGAAGTTCTTTAGGAAGATACAATGTCGCCGACACCTGCCCGGCGCGTGCAGATCCCGCATTGTATACGGTCAGCACCGCTTCGAACGGCATGGGCAGATAGCGCTCGTTCGCATTATCCGCGACGATATCCGGAACCGACAGCGCGCCATCAAGTACCGGCTCCGTCGGCGGAATCCATACTTTGCGGGCGCAGGTCACGGGCGCATGACTATCGGAAGACGCTGTTATCTTCACCTCGACGGAATCTCCGGTAATGCGGGTTTTCGCTTCCACATACCATTGCGCCATCGAGCCGCCGTTGGGAGCGCCATCCACCGGTTCGCCTGCCTGCGTATCCGATAACGGCGAGATTATCCGGAGATCGGCTGGATCGCACTCTATCGTGAAGCGGATATTCCGGATAGTGTCTCCGCTGGAATTCGTAAGCCGCATAATGATGTGAAACGGATTCGGTTCGTAATACCTTCCGCCCCGGTTCCACTTCAGTTCGTCCGGCATTTGTATTGCGCATTGTATAGCCCGAACAAGCGTATCACGCCCACCGGGCGCGCGCTTCGTCATACAACCGGGTAGATAGTAATCGCCAAACGCGGTTGTCGAGACGACAACCGATGCAAGCATCCAACATATACAATAATTCACAAACACAACCGCCACCTGTTCATGGATCTTTAGATAGAGGTAAGACACGCCACGGCAATATTCGATACATTTCATCCGCCGGGAGTATGTATAGCAATAAAACGGCATGGTCGCTCGTCCATGCCGTTCGAGGTATGAGATGCGGATGCTTGCTTTCCGCGCCCCATGAATGCTGTGCAAATGAGAGATTGCACAGGTAATAACACATCACCGGCGGAAAAGTTACACTGTATAATTAAAAACGGCGCGGATATCATTCCACGCCGTTTCGGGGTATGAGATGCAGTCGATTCCTTTCTGCATCCCATTCTGTACTGTATCATTGATTTCGCAATGTAATAACACGCCAACAGAAAGGAAGTTACACGTTCCGCGATTATTTTTCGCGGGCACACAAATGCGGCGCCTACTTCGCGAGAATCATCCTCCCGAAAACCACGGAGGGACCGGTTTCCAACCTGTAGAAATACATCCCTCCCGGTAGCCGGCTTCCGTCGAACAATACTCGATGCATGCCTTGTTGCCTTCGCTCTTGCACCAGCGTCCGGACTTTGACGCCCAACGCATTATACACCGCAAGAGACACCAGCGATTCTACGGGCACAGTAAAGGATATCGAAGCGACAGGATTGAAGGGATTCGGAACAACATGAGGCATCAACGGTTCATCGGGCGTTCCATTCAACGCACCATCCTTTTCGTTGTCTGCCTTGTGCGATATTGGCGTACCGCCGACCCCTGCATCAAACCCGCCGTCAGGAGGATGACCTCCCGTGACGGGCAGAATCTCCACATCCGTGCGGCATGCATCGGCGACAAGCGAGGTGATTCGCGAAAGATACGATGAAACGAACGACACCACCTGCGTTTTGCCCGTGGTATTCATCCGCGCCAGACGGTACGGCCATTCCGCCTGAGCCGAACCTCCGATTGGAACAACGGGGAGCGTCTGTATCCCGGCATACTGACGAGAAGAATCCGGCTCCACCAATCCAAGCGAATCGTACACGACGCTCATCCCCGCCTGCAGCCGCGAAATATCGATGTGCGATATATTCGTATAGACGCCATGGATGGTCCAGGAATTTTGATTATAGCTCTGGGTTGTATCGTTATATATAATTTTCGCAATGCTGGGAGCGGCGCTGCATTCGATATACCTTCCCGACGACGGGATTCGCACGCTACGCACGCATACCGTTTTCCAGCCAGCGCCGTTCATCGCGCCGAACACCAGTTTCGCATTTCGTTCGTATGGTTTTTCGTCCGCCACGAGCCGCCAGACGGCGGTCGCATCTTCGCCGGGCTGGAGCGTAACATTGATCGTTTGTACCTTCGAAAACCGGCTCGAATCGAGAGTCAGACCGTCGTTTGAATACGCTATTTCAACGCGCTCAACAAAAACAGGCTGCTGGGAAATATTCCAAAATCTGAATCTGCATTCGAAGCTGTTCGGATCTAACTTCGTCCTGAGCGGGTCGTAGCCGAGCGAGTCGGGAGCATCGGCAGAACAATGCAACAGCACGAGAGGCTCCCCATCGTTCTTACGAATCGCCGCGGTTGAATCCAGCTTAGGCACTTCGCGCTCCCAAACCGGTGGGAGAGGCGGAAGCACGGGCTTGATCTCAAGATAGGTAAAGCATGCTTGCTCATTCAACGGCGTCTCTGCCGATGAGTACCGGAGAGAAAACTTGACAAACTGAGGAATACCGCTGGTATTCGGCTTCGTCAGACGCATATGCCAGTCGTGGCGAAGCGTTCTACCGGCGCCCAGCAAAGCATCGTGCACCGGATTCGTGTTCTGCGCGGCAAACGCAGTATCAAACTCCACGAATCCCAGCGGATCGTCGGCAACCAGCAATTCTCCTGTAACGTCTGAAAGAGCGATTGGTCCATTATATAACTCAGCGCGGACGATCCAATTCGGATTTGTATATACCTGACGCTGCCTATCATATATAATCGGATTTTCGCTGGTTGTCAGCATACAGGAAAGCTTCGGTTCAAGCGCGGATATGACGATCGGCCTTCCGCACCAAATTTCGTTATTCTCCGAATCGTGCGCCGTAACCTGAACATAGACATCGCGTTTGGATGCGCTGTTTGCTGCCAGAAGTATCCATTCCAGAGTCAATGCGTCGCCGGGCAGCAGTGTACGGTTGAGAAGCACCGTATTCGGATTTGGCGACGATGCATCGATGCTGAGACCGGCGGATTGCGTCAATTGAAGTTCAACCGACTGCACGACTGCTATCGACGTTGTTGGGTTCGTAATAGTATAGGTTACCCGAAAAGGATTTGGTTCGACGCTCATCCCTCCCGCGGATGGTCTCAACGTATCCGGAGCATCGATCGCGCATTCGAGTTGTTCCTGTATACCTGTTGCGACCGTCAGACACTCCGAGTATGCAGTATCTACTTCGAGTTCCGAAACCGTTTCGCCTACGGTCGAAAAACGGAACTTCAATGGAACGTTCCCTGCAGGATTTCCAGTATATCGAACCGACCACTCCGCTATGGGAAAAGAATTGCCAGGCTTCCATTGCGCGACATTTCCAACTGCGATGGTCTGCTGTTGAGCCGCCGGATCCAATACCACGCCTGACGGCAACTCGATAGAGGCTGTTACATTCTGCAGATCGATATTCCCAGTGTTTCGGATCGACAATTTCGCAATAAATGGATTGGGTGTGTACACACCGGTTGTATCGTTCCACCTCAGACTACCGGGGACGCTGCATTCGGTCTCAAGCTTCGGGCGTACCCGCGGGATCCAGATTTTCGCGCAGCAGGTTACAGGTTGATGATTATCGAACGTTGCCGAAAAACAAAACTCCACCGAATCGTCGGTGCGGCGCGGAGCAATTCGCACATACCAATATGCTTCCGACTCTTCTCCAGCGGCAACATTCAGCGGCACTCCCGTCTGACTCATCGTCTGTGGTACGATCGAGGATGCAACAGCCGGATCAAATGCGATAGTAACATTGGAGTTTCGCGCCTCCCGGTCTCCCTTGTTGAATACCCTACATCGCAGTTGAAATGGATTGGCGGCGTAGTCGTTCGTCCATGGCTGCCATTCCAGCTTTTCAGGCGCTTCCAATTTGCACTCTATTTCCGGCGCTCGAGGCTGGATCGAAATTTCGCCATCCTTCACAACCGCCCTGAAGCACCCCTGTTCAAAATCGAATGTACGCACGCGAATGGGACACCCCGTTGGCACATCCGGATCGCTGAGTTTGAACACGAGCTCGGCAAGGGTCCCGCGCCCTTGAATTTGTGTGGTGGCGTTTGTTTTAAGGACGACCCCTTCGGGGGTAACGTCGACGGTAACCGGCACTCCATGAAGCAGTGTGCCAGGCGGCGCTTCGAAGCCTGCGAGCTGGATACAACTGGGCTCGTACTCCAATTCGATTACTGCCTGTTCCAGTACCCCAGCAGGTTGAATATCCGTTTTCAGTTCAATAGGTACACGTACGAAGCTATCGCCTCTCCCCGAACATGCGCCCACGGCAATGTTGAGAGGAATCAAGGAACTTGTGTCTTTCCGGGCTGTATATGATGCCGTGGCAGTATCGCTTCCGCTGCAGAACTGCACCAACGTAAGCGCAACATTGCGGTCAACGCCGTCCGCGCATTGCGCCTGGTAGGTGATGACGCAATCCAGGAATCCTGCAAATACTATCGATGAGATTTCCTGGAAGATGGATGTAAATTGGTTTTCCGAGCTAACCGCGTAGTATCTTCCGCCGGTCATATTCGCGATATGCTCGAGTTCGGAGCCGTTCGCTTCGGCGATCCCGATAGTAAAAATTCTGATACGGTTCCGGTTTGCGAGGCTGATACAATC
>CAYPBB010000028.1:0-59500 GCA_964408855.1 uncultured Ectothiorhodospiraceae bacterium | reverse complement strand
TGCGAAAACTACGCTGATCCAAGAGCTTCAAGTATTGGGGATTCATCAAAGAAACAATCAGTAAAGCTGTTTAAAGATAGCACTGATCGTACTGACAAAATAAAGGATCTCATCGCTAATTCGCAGGCATTTCGTAGAATGTTTCCTAACGATATCAATGTTTTCGTGGAAAACACTACAACCGGGGCTAACGATCTGATGGATGATATTGAAATTATTCCAATTAAGAATCCTACAACCGGTACGAGTACTTTTACTGCCACTGTTTCAATTCGGACGAAGCTGTCAGCGGGAAATGACTATTTGATTCACGTAAGTTTCGGCACGTTTAAAAAACGATACCTAGTACATATACGAAATGCGGAGGAAGAGAACGAGAATTAAGAAATCCCCCCGCTCCGTATTCGCGCACTCGCAGACTCGCTTGCGAACGGAGCGACCCTCCGTCAATTGCCGGATGCAGACACCTTATTACTGGGGTATGTCTATCGCCGCGAATGCACCACAGGGATCATCATAAAGGGCTGGCAAACGCCAGCCCCTACAGATTAACAGCATACTGGGAATAAAAAAGGGGCGTCAGCCTCAGGCTGACGCCCCTACAGAAGGCAGGTTACTTCTATTCCTTGCTCAGCAGTTTGGCGGCGAGGAATTCGCGGTTCATCTTGGCGATGAAGGAAACCTTGATTTCCTTCGGACAGACGGCTTCGCATTCGTAGTAATTGGTACACGCGCCGAAACCTTCCTCGTCCATTTTCGCGACCATGTTCAATACGCGGTGTTTGGCTTCCACCTTGCCCTGCGGCAGGTAGGCGTATTGCGATACCTTCGCGGCAACGAACAGCATCGCAGCGCCGTTCTTGCACGAGGCAACGCAGGCTCCGCAACCGATACAGGCCGCGGCGTCCATCGCCATCTCCGCGTCGTCTTTGGGAATGGGAATCGCGTTTGCATCGGGAACGCCGCCCGTGCGCGCCGAAACGAATCCCCCCGCCTGCATGATCCGGTCGAACGCGCTGCGGTCGACGACAAGATCCTTGACAATGGGGAACGCGCGGGCGCGCCAGGGTTCGATGTAGATTTCGTCGCCGTCCTTGAACTTGCGCATGTGGAGCTGGCAGACGGTAGTGGCTTTCTCCGGACCGTGAGGAATACCGTTCACCGTCAGCGAACAGCATCCGCAAATACCTTCGCGGCAATCGTGCTCGAACGCCACCGGCTCTTCCTGATTGAGCATCAGCTTTTCGTTGAGAATGTCGAGCATCTCGAGGAACGACATATCGGGACTGACCTCGTCGAGGGTGTAGGTTACCATATGCCCTTTGTCCTGGGCATTTTTCTGACGCCATATATGAAGTGTGAGTTTCATTATTTGTAACTCCTCGTGCTGAGGTGCACGTTCTCGAATTCAAGTTGTTCCTTGTGCAAGATGGGCTTCTGACCGACGCCGTTGTATTCCCACGCCGCCACGTACGCGTAGTCGTCGTCGTTGCGGAGCGCTTCGCCGTCCTCGGTCTGGTACTCTTCGCGGAAATGTCCGCCGCACGATTCGTTGCGCTCGAGGGCGTCGTGAACCATCAGTTCGGCGAATTCAAGGAAGTCCGCCACACGTCCGGCGCGTTCCAGGGCTACGTTGTAGTCCTCGTTCTCGCCAGTGACGATCACGTTCTGCCAGAACTCTTCGCGTAGCGGCGGAATGCGTTCGAGGGCTTTCTTCAAGCCCTCGGCAGTGCGTCCCATACCGCAGAATTCCCACATAATGGAGCCGAGTTCGCGGTGGAACGAGGTCAGCGTGCGCTTGCCGTTGACCGAGAGCAGCTTCTTCATGCGTTCGGTTACTTCCGCTTCCGCTTTCTTGAACTCCGGATGATCGGTGGTGACCTTCGGTTGTTTTGCCGTCGCGAAGTAATGTCCGATGGTGTACGGTATCACAAAGTAGCCGTCGGCGAGACCCTGCATCAGCGCGCTTGCGCCGAGGCGGTTGGCGCCGTGGTCGGAGAAGTTCGCTTCGCCGAGGACATGCAGACCGGGGATATTGCTCATCAGGTTGTAGTCCACCCACAACCCGCCCATGGTATAGTGCGATGCGGGATAGATACGCATCGGGACTTCGTACGGATTTTCGCCCGTAATGCGCTCGTACATTTCGAAGAGGTTGCCGTAGCGTTCTTCGATTTTCGCCTTTCCGAGACGCTTGATGGAATCCCTGAAATCCAGGTACACGCCGTAGCCGCTTCCCCCGACACCGCGGCCTTCGTCGCAGACCTGTTTTGCGGCGCGCGAAGAAATATCGCGGGGCGAAAGGTTACCGAAGCTCGGGTACTTGCGTTCGAGGTAGTAGTCGCGGTCGGATTCGAGGATATCGTTCGGATTGCGTTTATCGCCTTTGTTCAGCGGTACCCAGATGCGTCCGTCGTTGCGGAGGGATTCCGACATGAGGGTGAGTTTCGACTGATGGTCGCCCGCGACGGGAATACACGTCGGGTGAATCTGTGTGAAGCAGGGATTGGCGAACGCCGCGCCCTTCTTGTAGGCGCGGTAGGTTGCCGTGACGTTGCAGCCGATAGCGTTGGTTGAGAGGTAGAACACATTGCCGTATCCGCCCGTGGCGAGAATCACCGTATCTGCGGCGTGACTCTCGATCTTGCCGGTGACAAGATTGCGGGTAACGATACCGCGGGCATGCCCGTCGACGATGACGAGGTCCTGCATTTCGGTGCGGGGATGCAGGCGCACTGCGCCGAGACCCACTTGCCGCATCAGCGCGGAGTACGCGCCCAGCAGAAGCTGCTGACCTGTCTGACCGCGGGCATAGAAGGTGCGCGATACCTGCGCGCCGCCGAACGAGCGGTTATCGAGATAGCCGCCGTACTCGCGGGCAAAAGGCACGCCCTGCGCCACGCACTGGTCGATGATATTATTGCTGACCTGCGCCAGGCGGTACACGTTGGCTTCGCGGCTGCGGTAGTCGCCGCCCTTGATGGTATCGTAGAACAACCGCCAGATGCTGTCGCCGTCGTTAGGATAGTTTTTCGCGGCGTTGATACCGCCCTGCGCCGCGATACTGTGTGCGCGGCGGGCGCTGTCCTGATAGAAGAAGGCTTCGACCTCGTAGCCGAGCTCGGCGAGCGTTGCCGCGGCGGAACCGCCGGCCAGCCCTGTGCCGACCACGATGGCTTTGAATTTGCGTTTGTTGGCGGGGTTTACGAGCTTCATTTCGAAGCGGTGCTTGTCCCATTTTTCGGCAAGCGGTCCGGATGGAATTTTCGAATCTAGCGTCATCTTTACATCACTCCTTGGGGCAGGTTCACCGCGCCGAACAAAATGGATAGCGGAATCGAGAGGTACCCGACGGCCACGACGATGGCAACCACCGGACCGAGTCCCTTGATCAACGGATTGTATTTGGGATGATTGATACCGAGAGTCTGAAACGCACTTGAAATGGAATGATTGAGATGGAACGCGAGGAAAATCATCGCCAGCGCGTAGGAAATAGTAACGAAGGCGTTTTTGAATCCGAGGATGACCATCGTGTAGACATCGGGGCGGCCGAGAGCGTCGACAAACTGCGTCTTGAAATTCTCCGGCTGTACCGCGCCGATAGTGAAATGCAGTAGATGGTAGAGCAGGAAGAAAAAGATAGCAAGACCGGAGTAAATCATTGTCCGCGATGAAAGAGTTGCCTGGACGGTATTGTTAAATACATATTTTACCGGGCGGGCATCCAGGTTCAGTTTTTTCAGGTACAAGGAAGTGACGATATGCAGAACGGCGCAGAGCAATAATGCGCCACGCACCGCCCACAAAAGAGCGCCCATCGCCTGGAGTTTTTCGGCGTAGGTATTCATCTGGTCCTGCCCCATGAAGATCTGGAGATTGCCGAGCATGTGACCGATAACGAACGCCACGAGAACTACCCCGGTGATAGCCATCACTACCTTGCTGAGAATCGAGGACTTCAAGAAGTTCAGAAGAGTAGCCATAGTACCTTCGAGTTGTTAATTAGGAGGTTGTAACCGCGCGACACAACCCAACCGAATCCGGAAGGTTGTCTGATTTATCGGCAAGAATGAGTTGTACGCAGTAAATTAATCTTGATTCGCGCATAAAGTACGTTGTTTTTGAGATTTATAAAAACGAAACAACGCCATATCGCAAGCGTAATCTCACAAAAGCGGATAAAACGCATCCGTAAAATATACGAACTGCGCGTTCAAATCGGATGCAGAAGGAGGCTCGATGCAATGAACGATGGATTATTATTTATTGCGATAAGCGATATCGCTATCATCTTCGGGCTGTCCGCCGTTTCGCTCTATGTGTGTCATTTACTGCGCATCCCTGCCGTTCTGGGATTTCTGTTTGCCGGAATGGTTTCCGGACCTGCAGGATTCGGGCTGATCGATTCCGCGGACGCGGTTTCGGTGTTGGCTGAATTCGGGGTAATCTTCCTGCTCTTCACCATCGGCGTGGAGTTTTCGTTCAAACAGTTGTTCGAACAGAAACAGGTGCTGTTTATCGGAGGAAGCCTTCAGGTCGGTCTGACCGTCGGCGTCGTGACTGGAACTGCTCTTCTTGCAGGGCTTAAGCCGGAACAAAGCGTGGCGCTCGGATTCCTCGCCTCCGTATCGAGCACTGCTATTGTCATGAAAGTGTTACAGGAACGAGGCGAAACGGACGCTCCGCATGGAAGAATCACGCTCGCCATTTCCTTGTTCAACGATTTGGCGTCCATTCCAATGATGTTGGCAATACCGTTCCTCTCGGGTTCGGATCTGCTCGATAGCGGCGGCAATTGGTGGGTATCCATCCTCAAGGGCGCCGGGCTGGTCGGGGCAACAATACTGGCGGCAAAATTCGTTATCCCGTGGTTGTTGCGGCTGATAGTCGGTACAAGAAATATGGAGCTCTTCCTGTTGAGCATTGTCGTCATCTGTTTTGCTACCGCATGGATCACGGCGTCCATCGGGTTGTCGTTGGCGCTGGGCGCGTTTCTCGCCGGGTTGATCGTTTCCGAGTCCGAGTTCAGCCGTCATGCGCTGTTCAATGTGCTTCCGTTCAGGGACACATTTATCAGTTTCTTCTTTGTATCGGTTGGAATGCTGTTCGATGTCCGCACCATTCTGAATCATCCATTGGAAGTGATTGCGCTTGCAGCCGGCGCGCTGCTGATAAAAACGGTTATCGCCGCCGTCGCGGCCCTTGCGTTCCGGCAGCCCTTGAAGACTGCACTATTAACCGGGCTGGGTTTAAGCCAGATCGGCGAATTTTCGTTCATCCTTGCAGGAGCGGCATTCGGTTCCTCGCTTCTCTCGCCAGGCGAGTATCAAATGTTTCTCGCCGTCGCGATTTTGACTATCGCGGCAACGCCGTTTCTATTCAAGGCATCTCCCTGGCTGACACGGTTGATATCCGGACCGGTTTCTTCGTTGCGCGAGCGTTTTGCATCCACCGGTTCGCAGACAGGACTGCGCGATCACCTCATCATCCTCGGCTATGGAGTGAACGGGATGAATCTGGCGAGGACTGCGAAGCGGTATGCTATTCCATATGTCATTCTTGAAATGAATAATGCCACGGTGCGGCGCTACCGCGAGGAAGGCGAGCCGATCGTTTTTGGCGACGGGACGCAGAGCGCGGTGTTGCAGGGACTCGGAGTTGAGTCGGCGCGCGTCCTGGTGGCGGCCGTCTCAGACGCTGCCGCAACCCGGCGAATTGTTGAGCAGGCGCGCAGTCTTTCTCCGGAATTGCACATCATTGCCCGAACGCGGTTTATTGCAGAAGTGGAGCCGCTTCTCGGGATCGGCGCAGACGATGTTATCCCAGAGGAATTCGAAACCGCGATCGAGATATTTTCGCGTGTGCTGACGATATATCGAATCGGAAACGGCGAAATCCGAAGAGCGGCGCGGCAAATACGAAGCGATCACTACAGTCTCTTCCGGCAGACAGAGACCGACGACCTGGTGACAGCGCTGGATATCGTCGAGAGCATAGGCGTGGAAACGGTATTACTTTCCGAAGGATCATTGCTTGCCGGACGAACTCTGGAACAAAGCGCGTTGCGGCGGGAATTCGGCGTTTCCGTTCTTGCCGTCAATCGGAACGGAGATCTGATTTCCAATCCATCTGCGGATTTTGCCTTTAAGGTAAACGATTTGGTTGTTTTACTCGGCAATACTGACCAGATTGCACGCGCAATCGATGTTATTCAACAATCCAGCATTGATACATGAGAACTCTTCGTCTGTACTCTCTATTGCTTCTAGCTCTTCTCATTGCGTGTACATCCGCACCGCCGAACCGGCGGCTTTTGGACGCCATCGCCAACGGGGATGCCGAAAGCATTCCCGGTATAGTGGAAGACGGCGCCGATGTTCACTATACCGATAGTACGGGTGCTGCGCCGATTCATAAAGCGGCTGAATCAGGAAATACCGAAGTGATTAGTGTGCTGCTCGAAAATGGGGCAAACGTAGACGAACTCTCAACACGAGGAGCTCCGCCGCTCATCTATGCAGTTTACAGGAATCACAACGATGCCGTGAAGTATTTGCTCAAAAGAGGTGCAAATCCGAACATTCAATTGCCCAACAAATTTACCGCGCTTCATTCGGCTGTGCAGAATGGAAATCTGGATATCGTGAAGTTGTTACTTGCGCACAGGGCGAATGTAAATCTCTCAGACGAAAACGGCTATACTCCGCTCATGGCGGCGGTCAAGTTCAGGCATATCGATGTAGCGATGTACCTTCTCGATCAGGGTGCTGAAGCACATTCTGTATTAGGCAGTTCGGAAACCCCTTTAATGCTGGCGGCGGCCGACGGGGAACTCGAACTCGTGAAGTCGCTTCTTTCCAGAGGAGCTCTGGTTACGCCTGTGCGACCCGGCGCGCAAACCCCGCTGATGTGGGCCGCATCGCAGGGCAAACTCGAAGTGGTGAAAGCGCTTGTCGATGCGGGCGCCGATGTTGCCGACTCCGACAGTTCGGGCTATACCCCGTTGATGTTCGCCGCGTACGGCGATCATGCCAATGTCGTCACCTACCTGCTCGAATGCGGCGCCAATCCTCGTGCGTACGATAAAGACGGAAAAACATGTCTGGTAGTCGCTGAGGAACACAACAAACACAATGCCGCAGCCGCCCTGAAACAGTGGCGTGGAACCAACCGTAAGCGCGCCGACTAGCGGCTACCGCTTACAGCCTTGTTGTTTGTAGAGGACGGACTGAAAGATAAAAAAGAAAGCCGCCTGTGGGGGGCGGCCTTTTGCCGGATCGATCGCGAGGGGAACAGCGGTTTGGTTCTGCAACGGCAAGTAAGCAGGAGACCGCAATCCGGCTTTTCGTACATTTCAAGCGAATCCTTTCTAATTCTACCAATCGTATCGTAATAACTAACATAAAGGATTCGCGCAGCAATCGGCGTTACAAGAGCAGTAATTAGTATGATGCTTTAGTGAATTCACGCCTTGTCTTCGTTCGTTAGAAAAGCAGAGAATCCAAAAATATGCTGATATTCAAACGCTCATAACGCTCATTTACACAACGATTCATTGCAATCTGGGGTTCCCGTAATCCAAAAAAAAATGGTATGTTGGCGATTGATTGTAGATCATCAGCAACGAGATAACCATCGCTACTCATCTTTCAGTCATTATCATCGCCGGAGCGGAAGAACATCATATCCGCGAGTGTCTGGAATGCGTCGATTTCGCCGGCGAGATTGTTGTCGTGTATTCATCGGAAGAGGATAAAACCGCAGAGATCGCCGGGCAATTCACAGACCGGGTTGTGTACCGCCCGTTCGATGGGTATGCGGCGCAAAAACGGTATGCTCTTTCGCTGGCTACAGGCGATTGGGTGTTGAGCGTCGATGCCGACGAACGCGTGACACCGGAATTGAAGGATGAGATTCTTGCCGCTATCGAATCACCGGATGAGTACGACGGCTTCTCGATACCGCGCAAAAATTTTGTGCGGAACCAGTGGATCAGACACGGCGGCAATTACCCCGATCATCAGTTCAGATTGTTCCGCCGCGATGGCGCCGGGGTGACCGAGCGTCTGGTGCATGAGGGATTCACGATTCCGGGAAAACGGGGTTATCTCAAACAGCCGCTGCTACATTACACGCTCCCGGAAATCAGGCACATGCTTAAGAAAAACGTGGATTACGCCCGATATGAAGCGCTTGAGAAGCAGCACCGCCGCAAATCAGGCGCGCTGGATTTTGCGCTGCGTCCGCCGCTTGCGTTTTTCAAAAAGTATATTCTTGCAGGCGGTTTTCTCGACGGATGGATAGGATTCATCTTTTCCCTGATTCACGCAATCAATAAAGCGCAAGTCGAGATGTATCTTTGGGAGCTGCAACATCCTCTGCGCGATCGAGGGACGGCCGAATGAAACGCCGCCGCCGCATTCTGGTGATTCGTCCCGACAGGATTGGGGATACTGTTTGCGCGACTCCCCTTATTCGAGGACTTCGGGAGACGTTCCCCGACGCGTTTATCGCGGCAATGGTGCGCCCGCAGGTGAAACCGGTGCTGGAACAGAATCCTCACCTCGATCTTATTCTCACCGACGATATGGATGGAGCTGACGCCGGCAGGGAGGGCTTCCGGCGAAAGCGGACCGAACTGCGTAGCCACCGGTTCGATACCGCCCTGATGCTGTTACCGACCGAGCGGCATACCTGGATGACGTTCCTGGCCGGTATACGAACCCGAATCGGCGTCGGCACCCGGCCGTATCATATCCTCAGCTGCACGCGCCGCGTGAGCAGAAAGAAATATATCGAGGAACGGCATGAAGCCGATTATTGCCTCGATCTTGGAAGAGCGATCGGCGTCCGTCACGACGATCTGAGCGAAGAGGTGTTCGTTTCTTCCGGCGAGCGCGATTCCACCGCATCGCTATTGACTTCCCTGGGAATCGATCTGTTCAAACCGCTCATCTCCATTCATCCCGAAAGCGGTAAATCGGCGCCGAACTGGGCCCATGCCACGTATGCGGAGTTCATCCGGCAGCTTCTGGCGCGCAGCGGGGATATCCAGGTAATGGTGAATCTTACTCCATCGAACGAGGAAGGGAAGAGGCTGTTTGAAAGAATCGACGCCGGCAGAGTGTTTCTTCCCAACAACGGCGGCGACCTTCGAGTATTGATGGCGATTATTGCCCACGCATCGGTTGTCGTGTCGGCAAGCACCGGACCGATGCATCTCGCCGCAGGATTGAAACGTCCGACTGTCAGCTTGTTTTGTCCGCTGCCGGCGTGCTCGCCGAAACTCTGGGGACCGAAAGGCAACAGCGCGACGATCATTGAATCGCCGCGGGAGTTTTGTACGACACATTGCGGCAACGATCCGCATTCATGCACGTTCGAAAAAATAGGCATCCCGGAAGTTCGGGATGCCGTCATTGAAATGCTGAAAGCGGATTAGAAGAATATTCCGGCAACGGGGAATTTCATCCGGACCGTCGTTCCCTGCCCCTTTTCGCTGCTTACTTCGAGCTTGCCGCCGTTGAGTTCGGTATACTGGTTGGAGAGCGCCAGACCGAGTCCGAGTCCATCGAACGAACGGGTGTACCCTTCCTCCTCCTGAGAAAACAATTTGAAGAGCCGTTTCTGATATTCCTCGGAGATACCGATTCCGGTATCGGAACACTCCATATAGGCGAATCCATTTTCGATATATACCCGCAGCTTCACCTCGCCCGTCTTGGTAAATTTCAGCGCATTGTCGATGATGTTGAGCATCGCGCCGCGAAGGCTGAACTTGTCGGCAGAAATGATTGCCGCCTTTTCCTCGAACGATGTCACAAATTCGAGGCCTTTCTCCTCCGCGAACGCATAGAAATCCTTGTACAGATACCGTACTTCTTCGTTGAGATCGAGCAATTCCTTCGTCATGCGCAGGCCGCCGAGTCGCAACATGGAAACATTGAGGATATTATCCACCGTCCGCATCAGCCGTTTGCCTGCGCGGTCGATACTCCAGAGGCATTCCTGCAGATCTTTATTGTTCTGGTGTTCGAGCAACGCCCTGATATACGCCGAGTAGCCCATGATGACATTCAACGGAGTCCGGATTTCGTGCGACATCGTCGCAATGAAATTATCCTTGAGCCGTTCCGATTCCTCGGCGCGTTCCTTCGCGGTGCGGAGATTTTTTTCGACCTCTTTTTGCGCAGAGATATCGCGAAGCGTCGTTGAATAATACTGCACTTCACCGGAATCGTCTTTATGCGCGATAATGACCTGCGACACAGGAATAATTCTTCCGGCAATATCGATGATGGCGGATTCGCCTCGCCACGTACCGCTTTCCTCTGCTGCAACGAATCCTTCCTCAAAGATCGTGTCGTGGACGTAGTCCGGGTGGAAGCTTGTCACCGGCGTTTTCGAGAGGTCGGCTTCCATCGGCAACCCCAGCATCCGGCGGGCGGCGGTATTCATGAAATACGTATTCAGATCCCTGTCGGTGATGATGATGAGGTCGGATGTGCTTTCGAGGATGGCGACCAACCGCTGCTGCATTTCCTCCGCCTGCTTTCTGCGGAGACGCTCTTCCTTTTCGCGGAGCGCGCGCTCGACTGCCGGAGCGAGGCGCGAGATGTGGTGCTTCAGAACATAATCGGTTGCGCCGTGTTTCAACGCATCGACCGCCAGATCTTCGCCCATGGAACCGGAGACGAAAATGAATGGAATACCCGGCGCATATTTGGAAGCAAGAAGAAGCGCCGATATTCCGTCGAACGACGGAAGCTTGAAGTCGGCCAGAATCATGTCGTATGATTGCGATTGAATCTGCCGTAAAAAATCCTGTTTATTGTCGACAACAACAATGCTGACAGGTATTTCCTGCGATTCGAGAAGCGACTGTACGTATTCTGCGTCGATTTCGTTGTCTTCGAGATGAAGTATTTTAATGACATTCATGCGATGTGACTGTTACTCGTTTCTGTGCACGACTAAATCTCCCGGTGCCTTTTAATCGATCCAAGGGGGCGTTCATTCAGCAACGCCCAAAAAACGCCTACCTGCCTGATTGCTTCGACAAACTTCTTGAAGTCCACCGGTTTTACAACGTATGCATTTGCGCCGCCATCGTATGCGGCGACCAAATCGCGCTCCTGATTCGACGACGTTAATACGACAATCGGAATCGAATGAAGGTTCGAATCCGCTTTGATGGTCTTTAACACTTCGATTCCGGAAACCCGCGGAAGTTTAAGGTCGAGGAGTACTACGGCTGGATTTCCTTCCTCTCTTGAGGCATACTCCCCGCGCCGGTACAAATAGTCCAGCGCCTCGGCGCCGTCGTGCACGATATGAATGTCGTTTGCGAGGTTATACTCCGCTAAGCCTTCAAGCGTCAACTCTACATCGTTCGGATTGTCTTCTACCAGCAAAATACTATGAATTACCATTTTTCCCTTTCTCCATTGAAGGTAAAGTAAAATAAAAAGCCGCCCCTTTCCCCGGCTGCGATTCCGCCCATACGCGCCCGCCGTGTCTGGTGATGATACGTTTTACATTTGCGAGTCCGATGCCGGTGCCTTCGAATTCGCTCTGCGAATGCAACCGTTCGAAGACCCCGAATAATCTGTACGTGTACGCCGGGTCGAACCCAACCCCGTTATCGCGCACCGCAATGGTGCATTCCGAGTCGGAAACCGTTCCGGAAATGTGTATCTCAGCCCGCTCGACCGGTGTTGTGAATTTGATCGCATTGGAGATCAGATTGATGAGCACAAGCCTGAGCATCGCCGGATCGCCGCGGACGATGGGCAAATCGGAGATATTCCACGAAATTTCGCGATTCCCAATATCCTGTGCAAGTTCGGCGATGGTATCGGCCACCAATTCCCTGGCATTGATTTGCGTCGCGATAAGCTCCATTCTTCCCATCCTCGAGAACACAAGAAGATCGTCGATGAGCCTGCCCATGTACTTCGATGCATTTCCGATTTTGAGCAGGTATCCTTTATCCTTTTCGTCGAGCCTGGGTTCGGCATGCCGCATTAGTAAATCGGCAAATCCATCGATGTGCCGGAGCGGCGTGCGGAGATCGTGCGAAACCGAATAACTGAACGCTTCGAGTTCGCGATTGAGTTGTTGAAGTTCTGCCGTTCTCGCGTCCACGCGGTGTTCGAGGTCGGCGTTCAACTCGCGGATGTACTTGTCATTTTTTTGCCGTGTCAGCGCATTGATGAATGCATAGCCGATTGTTTGAAGGAGTTCGAACTGTTGCTGAGTCCATCTGCGATGCTCGTGCATGGCATGGAACAACAGCGTGCCGACGATTCCCTCCGAACTGTGCAACGGAATCGACACGAAGGATTTTATACCGACCGCCTGCATGAGTTTTTTCTCGACGGGCGCTTCTGCCGGAAGTTCTTCCGCAGAGTATGCATAAAGGAATTTTCCCTGAAGCATTTGGTCATAGGTATACGGGACAAACTCTGAGTTGTATTCCTTGTTGAGTTGAATCATCGTCGCAGCCTTCGACTCGTCGAACCGGTATAAAAACTCCATAGTCCTGCGTTCGGTGTAGTACTGGCAGAGGTACGCCCTGTCGGCGCCGATGAACCGCGAGACCTCGGCGAGGGCTTCGACAATACTAGGCCCAAGATCATTGTCGTGCGCTGTGATGAACTGCGTGGAAAGCGAGGAGATCAATTTCCGGAATGAGTCGAGTTCGCGGTTCGCGATAAGAAGCTCGGCGGTGCGTTCCTCGACGCGTTTCTCGAGCGCAACATTTAAATCACGCATCGCGAGCTCGTCGCGTTGCCGGTACAGCGCATTCAGAAACACCTGCCCGGCTACCTGGAGAATCTCCAGCCTCGATCCGGTCCATTCGACGCGTTTGTTGATCGTCGCAAACATAATCGCGCCATAGACAGCGTCCATCATACGCAGCGGAAGGATGACAAGCGACTGGATGCCGATCTTTTCGATGATAGCCCGTTCGTTGACGGCGCTCGGCGGCAGGCTGTCTTCGGAATCGAGAATCACGAAGTTCCCGGCGATAAGTTCGCTATGAAGATAGGGGATGAACGTGCGGTCGTACTCCGCGTTCATCTCGACGACAACAGGCGCGGTTGTCGCATCCCACCGGTGCGAAAACAGGAATGTGCCTTTGTCTGGAAATACCTGAAGCAGAAGCGCGCGTTCGGCGCCGATAAAGCCTGATACTTCGCCAAGAGCGACTGTGATGTTTTCGTTTATATCGCCTTGTTCGACGCTGACGAATTTGGCCGAGAGCGATTTCAGAAGCGCCTGAAACTCCTCGAGCGACTTGTTTGCCGCGCTCAGTTCCTGCGTGCGCAGCATGACCCGCCGTTCGAGCTCGGCATTGATCTCCAGGATGGAACGCGTCTTATTACGCCTCTCGATCCCGTTGAGAATGATATGACCGGCAACCTCAAGTAATCCATGATGGCTGTCGTCCCACGATGTCTGCTCGTCCATTGATTCGAACAATAATGCCCCGGAGCTTTCGGTGGATAGCTTCAGCGGCACAAGGATCACGGACTTGAGTTCTGCCGTTCGGATCCGTTCCAATTGAACGAGATTCGGCTCCGATGTCAGGTCGGCAACTCGATAGCTGACAATGTTCCCCGCAGCGATATCGTTCGCCAGCTTGGGTGAGAACTGCCGGGAGTACGGAACGTTCAGTTGAAAAACGATAGGTTTTGAGGAGCGGTCCCAGCAATGACTGAAGACCAGGGTGTCGGTATCCGGTATGAGTTCAATTACGTAGCACCTGTCTGCGCCAACGAAGACGGAGACTTCCTCGATTGCAGCAGCGATGACGGCATCGATTTCGGTATGATCCGCCGATGCGAACCGCGAGGAGATATGCGCGACAAGTTCTTTGGTTCCGATAAGATCGCGAACGCTGTCTCGCATGCGGGTCAACGCCTCGATGACTTCGCCGGTATCGTCGCCCTTGGCGAACACGGGGATGGGGGCTGCCAGATTGCCCCGGGTAATGTCCTCGGCAATGCTTCGCGCGATGAAAATGGGTTTCGAGATCGATTTGGCAATCCATGCAAGAACCGGGAACATACCGATCAATCCAACAAACGCAATAAGGAGCGCAACCGTAACCTGCGCCTGTACAGGTCCCATGATCTCGGAAACGCTTACCCTGGAAACCAGCAACCAGTCTCCGAAATCGATATGACTGGCGGTGAAGTAGTATTCTCTTCCGTCGATCGGATCGCGGTGGACAACGACGTCGATGCTATCCGTCAGATTGCTGGTGAAGATGCCGGCAAGGATATGTTCGTACGGTGTTTCCTCGATGGTGGATGTCGCCTTGATGGTATCTACCGTCGATGCAATAATTCTCCCAAACCTGCTGATGAGTATGAAATCTTCCGTAAAGTGCCGTTTCCGGTGGTTCATGAGTTTACCGATCGATTCCAGCGTTCGGTCTGCGCCGGCGATCCCTTTGAACACACCCTCGATGAGGATCGGGAAGGTGTATTCAACCATAAATTTTCCCTCGTAGATATATGGTTCCGAAATCATGTACGCCGGAGAATGCGAATGGCGATTGCGCTTGTTGTTCCACTGGTAGTATTTACTGATAGCGAGGGAAGGGGGAATGTAGGTTTCCTGGCCGTTACTTTGTATCCTCACTTTCAAACCTTGATAATAAAGGCTCGTCTCCATGTCGAGCGCTTTTTGAAGCCGCAGGCTGTCGCTCATTTCCGGTTGCCGTACCCACGTTGTCAGAAATCGCCCCGATAAATCGATGGCCGCGGTATCGGCGTCGCTGCTTCGCGCATACGCGGCATCGTTTCCATCGGCGTTGGGTTCGTACACGAAGTACATATTTGTGAAGTTCGGATTCGCCGCGAGCTGGTTTCGGATAATCAGGATCGAACGATTCCGCTGTCCGAAAAGCCCGTCCGCGGTTTGCAGATGCGCGAGGGTGCGCACAAAGGTGACGACTTCGCTGTTGTCTTTGTTGATCTCCTCCCCGACATACAACACATGCAGCCGCAGAATGCTCTCGGCATCGTTTTTCAGGCCGTTATATGTGCCGCTGATATAAATAAACAGAACAGTACCGAAGACAATAATCATCGATGCGTACACGTAGACGACAATTTTCCCGCGTATGTTCTTTGTAAATGGAAGCATCCATGCCTCGGCGACAGTGGATCAATAATCCATGTGGGTAGAGACGGAACTGGTACGATCGTTCGGTTGCTTGTGGGAACAGTGCGAACAGTTTTTCGCATCGAGCGGTTCTGAAATGGATGCAAATTGCCCGAGCGCCGAATTCCTGGAACGGCGTCGCCGCCGACGGATGAAAGAAAACTGTCCGGATAGTGCGTAATCAATCAGTATTTACCAATTTTTTAGATAAATGTCCAGTATCTACGATCCATTTGTTCCAAAAAACGGTCAACCGGTCACATTTCTTGGTCTCAAACGCCATTCCTGTGTTTTTTTCCGTCCTGTCTTACCTGAGCAGTCAACGGGAACTGGCGAGCAATGGTATTCGACGCGAATAAAAGCGTTGCGCGTTCGTATGTAAATATTTGCTTTAAACAAACCGCTGTAATATATTGATGGTAAATGAATTGCAAAAACTCAACCGTCCCTGTTATCGGCTGCAGACAGGTTGAAATTTTTGTAATAGAATCAGCGAATAATTCTGGACGATTTCTGTCAACGCAGGTAATTTTGAGATGTTACTAGTGTGACTGTGGATCGACGTATAACAGGAAGAATCATATGGAAAGGATACTAAAACTACGCGACTCAAAATGGACTTTTATCGCCATCTTATTAATCATTAACGTCCTCATCATTTTCTACCACTGATCTGTTTACCCCTCGAATTATAGCGGATCTATTTGTCCAGATGCCCACTCTGGAAAATGACTATTAAGCCGACGGAACGGATCGACCACCAGTCGATGCGGTCTGCCGTCTTTTCCTCAGTCTGATTCACACCCCTTCATAACGTAACGAGTCCCAGTTTGCGGGATTTTACCTTGCCTTGCGTGAAGGTTCAGAGTATATTCCAATGCTCTAAAGTGCCGAAACAGTGAATATTGCCATGCCTTCTCTTCAATTCCGCCGATACTCCGTCCTTCTTCTTTTTGCATTGTCTCTGGCAGGCTGCGGGACAAGCGTCTACTACGTTGTACCGTCTGATTTAAACAGCAGCTACCTGCGCGATTCAACGATTGCCTCGTATTCCAGGTATCTAAAAGACAAAACAGTGTTTATCGATCCCGGTCATGGCGGGGAGGATCGAAGCGGGAAAGGCCCGGAAGGGGATGTTGTCGAAGCAGACGTCAATCTCGAAGTGGCGCTCAATCTTCGCGAATTTTTAATGAAAACCGGCGCAAATGTAATCGTTTCCAGGGAGTCGGACATCACCGTACCGCTTACCGCGAGAGCGGAACAGGCCAATGTCAATAAAGCCGACGTCTTCATCTCGATTCACCATAACGCAGCAGGCAATCGGTACACGAATTACACGGCGACCTTTTATCACTCCAAGCCGGGTCAGCCGGGGTACCAACCGTCGAGCCATGACCTGGCACGGTATATCCAGCGCGATTTAAGCTATGTGCTGGGCACGCCCGGTCCGCTTGCCTCGTTCGATGGTACGATGTCGGATTATCTGATCTACCCCGGAGAAGGATTCTCCGTCCTTCGGAACACCCAAATGACAGCTGTACTCGTGGAGTGCGCTTTCTTTACCAGCGCGTACGAAGAGCAGCGACTGGCAATTCCGCAGTTCAACGAAATAGAGGCCTGGGGCATCTTCAGAGGAATCGGAAAGTACTTCAGAGCGGGCATTCCGTCAATCGCATATCAATCGCCGACAGTGTTCGCGGACAAAACTCCCTCTTTCCAACTGATCGCCAGCGATCCGTCGGGTATTAATGATGAATCGATTCAGGTCAGAATCGACGGAAAAGAGCAGGGCTTTCTGTTCGACAAACAAACCGGAGCGCTCACGGTGAAGGCGATGTTCGATCTTTCACCTGGATTTCATGAACTTACCGCCCAGGTACGGAACAACAATGGCAATTCGTCTGCGCCGTTTTCGGTGTTTTTCGCGGTTGGCGCTCCGCCGTCGAAACTGCGGGCACGCATTTTCCCAGCGGAGATCCCTCCCGATCCCCGGGCGTTCAGTTACGTCGTGATTGAAGCATTGGATAGTCTCGACCGGCCCTGTCCGGACGGTACCCCGGTACGATTCAGTATTCCGAAGCGGACCGATACCACGCTGACAATGAAAAACGGCATGGCAATGGTCTATATCGAACCCGGGGATACGGAAGAAATTACCTTCACGGCATCGAATGGTCCCATAAAAACTGGCGGAAGCATCAAGGTTGTGCCGGAAGCGCTGTATAGCCGCGGCGTAATTATGAGCGCCGACGGGAAACCCGTCGCAAACGCCGTGTTCAGTCTTCCCGATGGTTCGGACGCGGTATCGAACGCAAACGGAGAGTATATCATTGCCGGGAAACGGACGGCAGGGCTTGAAGTCAAGGTTCATGCCGACGGGTATTTCGGAATTCGCGAAGCGCTGAACGCCGATCTGGTTCAGGACCCGATTGTCATGAATTCCGTGGCGCGCGGCATCCTCCGCGGCCTGCCGGTATTTATTGAATTGACAGATGCCGGCGGCGCTTCAAGAACAATGCCGCTTGAATCCAACCGGATCGATATTCAAACGTTGCTCGCATTCGAACGTCTGATGGTGGCCAGCGGAGCAACCGTCGTTAATCTTTCGACGATGAAGCCGCAGGAACGGATCGAAGCGCTTGCATCGTCTCCGGATGAACTCCTTCTCCAGTTCAGCGTCGATCCATCGACCCAACGCATTTGGATGAAGCGGAACGCCGCCTCGGAAACCGGGGCCGTCGCATCGGCTATCGCAACAGGAACGACGGGCGCGACTCAGATGCAGGTGCGGTCTGCTGCCGGTAGATCGCAACGTCGCAGCGAAACGGATACACATATGCTTGTGCAGATACTGCTTCCTCCGCCGGGGAGATCGACGTATCCCGATCAGCAAATCAGGTTGAATTCCTCGAATCTTGCATGGGGTATATACTCAGGTATCCTTCAATGGAAAGGGTACCGCAAACAGGGCACAAAGAATGTGGAAGTAACCGTACTTCGGAAAGACGACCGGAGCCCGGCGCAGTATGCGGAGGTGATTCTGAACGATGCCCTGCGCGCCGTCGCCAACGAGAAAGGAATTGCAGTATTCCGCGCGGTCAGCATCGACGAAGACAATGTAACCTGCGCCAACCCGGATGCGTTTGAAGTTGGCGGGGTGAAAACGGAAATAATCCCATAACTCCGGATTTCATGCAAATCGCGGTCGATAACATATGTTGAACCACATTTGGCTGGCGCTGCTTCTAACCGGCATTCTGGTTGCCGCCGGACGCGACATCTACGATGCCTCCAGGAATACCTACCGTAATGGTACTGTATGGCGGTTCGCGACGGAAGAGACGGTTTCGGGAACGATGGGCGAAAAGAAAACGGCGGTTCTTTCGATGCTTCCGGTTACAATGAAACGGCTCGGTATCGATGAGACCGCGAATGCCGGTCTTTCCTGCCAGGTTGCGATTGTCTTCACTGGTTCGCAGGAAGGGAGGGGGACGATTCAACTCGACGATGGCGCCCCCGGTATTCTGCAAACAATTGCTGAAGCGCAAGGGACTCCCGGATCGATCAACGGCGCGTTCAGGTTCACCGGCGCTGGATACGCCGGATTTACCGCCGAACCGGTTTCATACGTCTACCTCAAGCGGATAACCAATGCCGCGTTCGATGCGGCGAAGCTTGCCGTCACCATAGCCATCGGTTTGATCGGTATCATGGCGCTCTGGCTCGGTATTATGAAAGTGGCGGAAGAAGCCGGTCTGGTGCATGTGCTGGCGAAGATAGTGAGACCCGTCACCCGGAGGTTGTTTCCCGACATTCCTCACGATCATCCCGCAATTGCATCGATGATGATGAATATCGCCGCGAATATGCTCGGGTTGGGGAATGCCGCTACCCCGTTCGGATTGAAGGCAATGGAAGAATTGAACTCCATCAATCCCCGAGCCGGAGTCGCCAGCAACTCGATGGTGACCTTCCTTGCACTCAACACATCCTGCGTCACGCTGGTACCCGCGACGGCAATCGCCATTCGGGCGGCATCGGGGTCGGGCGATCCGGCGGCGATCATCGGAACGACGTTTCTCGCTTCGTTGACGGCGACCGTATCGGCGGTTGCGCTGGCCAAGATATTTCAGCGGCTGCGAATGTTCCGGATTCCGGACGGGGAGAACGCGTGATGGATGTATTCCGGACCATTGTCGCTGCGATCTCTGCCATCGCCATCCCGGCATTGATCCTCTTTTTCCTCGTCTATGGGGCGATGAAAAAAGTAAAGGTCTATGAAACCGCAGTAGAAGGCGCAAAAGAGGGATTTCAGATCGCTGTTCGAATCATTCCGTATCTTGTTCTCATGCTGGTGGCGATCGCGGTTTTTCGGGCGAGCGGCGCCATGGATGTATTCATCGCCGTTATTCGGCCGGTCACAGACCTTCTCGGTTTGCCTGCGGAAGCGTTGCCGATGGCAATCATGCGCCCGCTTTCCGGAAGCGGATCGATGGGAATCATGACCGAAACGATGGCGCAGCACGGCGCCGATTTATTTACCGGAATGCTTGTTTCGACCATGTATGGCAGCACCGAAACGACGTTTTATGTGCTGGCGGTTTATTTCGGCGCCGTCGGTATTCGCAATACGCGTCACGCCCTACCGACAGGGCTTCTCGCCGATTTCATCAGCTTTCTCGCCGCAGTGTTTTTCGTCCGGTTGCTTTTGGGATAATCAGACATCAGGAAAAGGTGTTCAGAATGTCAGCACGTTTATTTCTCAACCCCGGCCGGTTGTCCCGGTGTGTGTTTCTGTTAGTCATCGGTTTCGCTTCCGTTTCCCATGTATACGGAGAGGATTCGATACGGATCATGACCTATAATCTTCTCAAGTATCCGGGAAGCACATCGGCGGAACGGAATCCTCATTTCAAACGAATCATTCAAGCGATCGATCCGGACATCATTGTCGTCGAAGAACTGGCTTCAGAGGCGGCGATGAATCAGTTTCTTACAGAAGCGCTCGATAGAAGTTTTTCCACGGGAACTTATATCGACGGACCGGACACGGATTGCGGAATCTTTTACAAACCGCTTCTCTTTTCCTTCGTATCGAACACTGCGATACCAACGGAATTGAGAAATATCAACGAATTCACGCTTGTCTATCTTCAGTCGGGAGATACCATCCGGTTGTTCGGCGCACACCTCAAGGCAAGTTCCGGCTCCGCGAACGAACAACAGCGCTATCGCGAGGCGCTGGCGCTGCGAAGCAGGACTGCTTCTCTGCAGCCGAACTCGGACTATCTTGTCCTGGGCGATTTCAATCTGTATTCGTCAGCCGAGGCAGCGTTCGGAGCTTTGCTCGACACGGCGGCATCCGGGTACTTCATCGATCCGATCGATGTGCCGGGAAAATGGAGCGCGGATGAGGCTTTCGCGGAGTATCACACACAGGCAACGCGGCTGGAACAATTCGGCGGAGGAGCATACGGAGGACTGGACGACAGGTTCGATTTTATCCTGGTTTCACCGTCGTTGATGCGCCAGGGAGGTTTCGACTACAAGCCCGGCAGCTATACGGCATTTGGAAACGACGGAGCGCATTTCAATACGTCGGTGAACGCCGAACCGCCGAATGCATGCGTTCCGCAGGAAATTGCAGATGCGCTGTACCTGGCATCCGATCATCTGCCGGTCTATCTGACGCTTACCTATCGCAAGCCTTCGGCTGTTGACCAGGCTGTTGCCTGCAGGAGCTTTACGCTTGAACAGAACTACCCCAATCCGTTCAATACAGAAACGACGATATCGTTCTCAGTATCCTCTTCGCAACCGGTCCGGCTGACTGTGACCAACAGCCTTGGGACAGAGATGGCAGTGCTCCTCTCCGAACGGGTCGAGGCAGGTCGGCATAGCACGGTCCTGACGGTTCCGGGGGCACAAAACGGACTGTATTGGTGTACTCTCTCAACCTCTGAAGGGATACAGACCATACCGATGATGGCTATTCATTAGCCGGCCTTTTTACCACGCAATAAAAAAGGCTGCCCGAGCGGCAGCCTTTTTTACATGCACAAGCGGATGGATTATAGATCCTGGAAACGCTTCAGCTCGAGGATCTCGCCGGGCTGGGTGTACGATTGCGAGATTGCCGCGAGAGTGATGGTAATCGATCCACGTTTGAAAATGATCTGACCGGAAGGATTGTCGGAGTACGAGACATTCTGCGTGACGATGATCTGGTCGTTATAGACGAGCGAGGAGACGTTCATTGTTGCGACGACCTTGGTATTCCATACTTTCACTTCTTTGCCGTTTGCATTTACCGGGTCGCCTTGTCCTTCATAAATACCTTTTATTTGCGGCAAAATTGTGATCTGTACCGGGAATCCGCCGATGTTGAGCGAGAAGTTGAACGGTTCGATATTCGCATCGGTAATAAGCCACTCGGTGTTTTTCGGCTTGGCGTTTCCACTCGCATCGTTGAACATTGCGATGGGATCCCATTTTTCGTTGCCAATGCTCGGTACCACCAGATTGGCATCGAATGTTTTCAGGAGGTCGAAAAACTGCGTGAAGAGATCGTGCTGGAATCCATACATGTACAGATTGCTTTGCTGATCCGTGCGCACCTTGATTTCCCGGTATACATTATTCGGCGGATAGGGATCGTCGAGACGGAAATAATACCAGTCAGTATACCCGGACAGTGAAAGACCGCTGTTTGTCTTGAACCAGCCGCGCCATTCGACGGGGCTGCCAACTTTATTATTATTGGCATCAAGTTCCCACCTGTTGTAGTAGAAATAAAAGTCGGTTGGTTTGATGTCCATCTTGATCGGCGTACCGTTTTCGTTGTTCGGTCCGGTCGTATTGTTGTCGTCATCGCTGCACCCGGTAACAAGAATGAAACCGAGGACCGCTATGGAAAGTAGTGGTAGTACCTTTGCAGACAGCTTCATGGTGTGACTCCTGAAAGTGAATTTCGTGCCGAATTCGTAAAGCGGAATATACATAAAATGAGCCGAAATCGGACAGCGCCCGCGCTATAAGATCAGACCCGGTTCATAACCGGAACATCCTGTCCCGGCCGCGCGGAATCTCAATGCGCTGAATGCAGCGGGAATTTCTTCTCGCCTGCGAGTATCGCGACCGGCAGCTTGTTTTCCGGCGGCGGAATCGGGCAATCGTACCGTTCGTTGTATGCGCAATAGGGATTGTACGCATAATTGAAATCCAGATACGTGCTGTCGGAGTGGATGTCTTCGATATCGATGAAACGCCCGCCGCCGTAGGTCTCTTTACCGGTGGTCGCATCGGTGAACGGGACGAACCAGTAGTTCCCGTCCGACGTGTCTTTCGGCGCGAACACTGATAGTTTGTACGTAGCACCGTTGTAGGAAAATGGAAGGTAACCGATATGCAGCATTTCGCGCGGCTTGTCTTTCGATGTGGCGATAACGAAAAGCTCCGGCTTAGCCAGTGGTTCGAGAGCCGTATAAAACGCGAAGCGCTTGTCGGGAGGGTAGTAATCGAGACTCTTGAACAACTCGCGCTGAGACGGTTTGATTGGCGACGCTTCATCCCGGATGAAATGAAGATCCTTTTCCTTCCGGTCTTTCACAAGTTCGAGCTCATATGCTCCCATGCTGGAGAGATCCGGCTCTTTCGATTGCTGCTGTTCTTTCTTTCCGCACGAGATGACGATGAGGGCGGATAAGGCAAAAAGAAAAACCGTGAGACAGCGCTCACGGTTTTTCGGATTTCGAAGTATCTGTTCCATAGGAATTAGAATTGCGATTTCCGGAAAAATTTGGGTTCTTCCAATTGCAAGCGGAGCGAAATTCGGTGCGATGGGTCCGTGGCAATGCCGCCGGTGCTCATCGGGCTTTCGCCGAAGGCGTAGTCGAGATACAGCTTTGGCAGGTGAATTCCGGCTCCGAATGTGAGCGCTTTAATATCGCTGTAACCGACGCGAACTGCAAATACCTCCTTGAACTGGTATTCAAGTCCCAGATGCGGATCGGCGCTGACGGGTCCCACATGCGCCATCGTTGCGTACTCTCTGCCTTCGCCGCGCAGATCGATATCGACAGCAGGAGTGAATTTGCCGCTCAATGCTTCGAAGGTATACGCTGCGCCTACCTTTACCGTAGGAAGGACGAGTTCGTTTGTGCCCGTATCCCACGCGATGAGCGTGGTGGTGACGTCCTGCACATTTGCGCCGAGTACGAGTTCCGGCGAAACGCGGTAAATACCGCCGATATCGAATCCCACGCCGAACGCGCCCGATTCGGCGAGTTCGTGCCGGATGAGTTTCATGTTAACGCCGAGCGAGACTTTTTCTGACCCGTGGAAGGCATAGCTGAGGTAGCCCGCCCAGATGGCGCTGTTGAACAACTTGATCTTTCCGGTTTCAAGCCGTTCGCCGTTGTTCTCGTCGAGCTTGCCGTTGCCGTTCAGATCCACCCAGGCATTCCGCGTGTCGGGGATGTCGTCCACGCCCAGACGGGTGATGGTGAACGCCACCGTGTTTTTCGGTCCGAAGGGCCAGGCGACCGCGCCGTAGTTGTAGTTCACCAGACCGCCGAATCTCTGCTCGTGCATCAGACCGATTTCGGGATATTCCATCCGCATCAGTCCGGCAGGATTCCAGTAGGCGGCGGTCACATCGCGCGCTAGCGCGGCGTGCGCTCCGCCCATTGCCAGCGCCCTGCCGCCGACGCCTGTTGCCATGAATTCCCCTGCGTATTTCGCGACCGACGTCTGGCTCAGAGCCGTATTTCCGGCAAGCGTCAACGCTACGATGGCAAGTAAAAGTATATTTCGCATTGAATGCCCGATCCTTTGTTATTCGTGAGGTGAAATATCAACATCCACCGGTTATCAGTCAAGTCGGAATTTCGTCTCCTGTGCGAAGATCGAATCCGCCGAGCCGGTATGTCGTCCGCAATTCATTCAGGATACGTATATTGGTTCGATTTAACCTGTAATCTAATGAAATGACACAGGAACGTCCGATCGGTAACAGGAAATACGTCGTTATTATGATCCTTGTCTACGCGGCATGGATCGGGCTTTACTATTTCACCGCATGGATCGGAAGCCTGCGAGGACCGGCATTCGACGCGGAGCTTCCAATCGATGCATCGATACCATATCTCCCCGCCGTACTGCCGGTCTATTTCCTTGCGTACATCATCATCCCCGGAATCTTCCTCATTTCCCGCGAACCGGCATTTCTGAACCGCGCCTACATTACCATTATCGTTGCGAATGCTGCTGCGTTTCTAATCTTCATCGTCCTTCCCGTTCTCGGTCCGGTACGCAGTGCGGAGCCAGTATCGTCTTCCGTTGTTCAGTGGATGGTATCGCTAACACATAGCGCCGATTCGCGGTATAACGCCTTCCCATCCCTGCATGTCGTGAACCCATGCCTTCTCGCGTTGCTGAGTATCAGGGAGCGCGGCTTCTCGTGGATTACCGTGGTATTCGTCGCGCTGGCAATCGCCATCAGCGCCGCAACGATGTTGGTGAAGCAGCACTTCATCATCGACGTCGCCGGCGGCGCAGCTCTGGCGTTGATCAGTGTCGCGGTGTGTTCCCGATTGAAGATCTCTCCCAGGCACTGGTAGGCAACGTACCTCCTAAAATGCAGCATCCCCGGCGTACCGGGGATGTTTTTGTGGGCCCTGCCGGACTTGAACCAGCGACCAACGGATTATGAGTCCGCCGCTCTGACCAACTGAGCTAAGGGCCCTGCTTTTGGGTAAAGTATGGGTTCCTGCCCGGACATCATCCAGACAAGAATCATAAAATAGTACGTATTCGCTGGAAAAACAACCGGACCGCTGGAAAAACAGCCGCAGGTTTTCTATCTTCCCCAGTTCTCAACAATTCCGAAAGCCGATATGATCGATTCCCTTCGCACCGATTTCAATGCGCGGTTTACGCCCGAACGCTACCGCGGCTATCTGGACGAACTCGACCGCCGCGCCGGTACCCGCGTCGGATTCAGAGTATGCGAAACGCCGCTGTTTATCGATGCCGCATTCGAAGCGGCGCTCTACCGCACCGCAACGGAGATACTGGACCTGACGATGCAGCCGGAACACTTGTCCGTGGCGAAGGAGGGGATTCCGGAGGGATTGAACTTCGAGCAGATCAACCCGCACCCGGGATGCGCCGCCATCGACTTTGCGGTGACGGCGGATTCCGGCGGCGCGTACGCGCTGAAGCTGATCGAACTGCAGGGCTTCCCGACGCTGTTCGGGTGGCAGGAATTGCTGGGGCGTACCGCCAAAGAGGTTTTCGGATACGAATCGCTGAGGCATCTACCCGCAGGCATGACGGTTGAATCGTACGATTCCATGCTCAGGGACTGGCTGCTCGGCGGATATTCGCCCGATGAGGCGGTGCTGCTGGAGGTCGATCCGTGGAACCAGAAAACGCTGCCCGACTTCCTCGATACCCAGCGGCGCACCGGCGTCCCGATCGTCGATATCACGGCGGTGGAGTGCGAGGGCTCGCGGTTGTATTACCGAAACGAGCGCGGCGAGCGCATCCGTATACGGCGCGTGTATAACCGGGCGATTATAGACGAGATCGAGCGGAGGAATATCGCCGTGCCGTTCCGTTTTACCGATGCCCTCGATGTCGAATGGGCGTCCCATCCGGCGTGGTATTTTCTGATCAGCAAGCACAGCATTCCCTATTTGCGGCATTCCGCGGTGCCGCGTTCGGTTTTTCTACACGAGATGGGCGATCTGCCGTCCGATCTGGACCGGTGGGTGCTGAAGCCGCTGCATTCATTCGCCGGCAGCGGCGTGATTGTCGGACCGGAGGAGCGGGACATTGTTTCTATCCCATCGCACATGCGGCGGCATTACCTGTTGCAGGAGCGGGTTGAGTACGCCCCGGCGCTCGCCACGCCGCATGGCGGGGCAAAGGTAGAGCTGCGTGTGCTCATCTTGTGGGATAAAGAGCCGATTGCGTGCAATATTCTTGTCCGCACGGGCAGAGGGAAGATGATGGGCGTGGATTTCAACAAAAACATGGAGTGGGTCGGCACCACCTGCGCGCTGGTGGTGTAGGGGCGAATCACATTCGCCCGGGATGTACGGTAATAAACCGAAGAGGGCGAATAATTATTCGCCCCTACAATCTCGCTTTCTTTGAGGCGGCGGACCGCATCGCCTTCCCGGCGGCAGGGTCGTTACGGGGCGGTATTGACTGACTCCTCGTTTTCGGGTACATTAAGGATATATCTGTCTTTTAACATCGCTATTTTACCTTCCCAAGGAGAGTTATGAAAAGAACACTCGTTCTCACGCTTCTTTTAGTCATCGCGCTAGGGGGATGTACGGCGCGTATCACCGACTTCACAATCATCAGTACAAAAAATCACCGGGTCAATGTTCCGGCGAACGCCAAAGGGTTCCGTGTCACGGGTGAGGATCTAAACTATTATGTCTTGTTTATTCCGTTTGGCTTTCCCAGCATTAAAACGGCTATCGACCGCGCCATAGAAAATTCGGGACCAGGCTATGATGCGCTGATTGATGGGGTAGTAAACAACTACATGCTCTTCTTTGGAGTTGGTTTTCATTACGGTTACAAGGTAGAAGGCACGCCAATCAATACATCGGAATTGCGCGCCGCACTCCTGCGAGAAGGGAAATCCCCGGACCTCGTCATGGACGATATGAACATTCTCTATCATAGCTCGCTCGCGAAATCGAACGATGTCGCAATCGCGAATCTGACAGTCGAAAGCCATTAAGAAATTCACTCGTCTTCAAACGAAACATCCGCCCTTTTGAGGGCGGATGTGCTTTATACTCAACTATTATTTCGCGTCCGGAAAACCCCTACCCCATCTCCGGTTCAAACTTCATCACTTCTTCCACCACCGCGTCGATGATCTCGCTTTCCTTGAGGCGGCGGACAACCTCGCCCTTGCGGTACAGAATACCTACGCCCTTCCCTGCGGCAATACCGATATCCGCTTCGCTGGCTTCGCCGGGACCGTTCACCACGCATCCGAGAAGGGCAATCTTTACCGGCTTCTTCACGCCCTCGAGCCGGGTTTCCAGCTCGCGGGTGATACCGAATAAATCAACCTCCAGCCGTCCGCAGGTAGGACAGGCAATGATCTCGACATTGCGGGTCGCAAGACCCAGACTGCGGAGGATCTCCTTGCCGACTTCCACTTCCTTCACCGGCTCGTCGGTCAGCGATACGCGGATGGTGTCGCCGATACCTTCGGCAAGCAGCGTGCCGATACCCACGGCTGATTTAATGGTGCCCACGCGCGTCGTGCCCGCTTCCGTCACGCCGAGATGCAGCGGGTAGTCCACCCGCTCGGAGATGAAACGGTATGCCTCGATCATCAGCCGCACGTCGGTGGATTTCACGGAAATCACCACATCCTGAAAACCGAAATCCTCGCAGATCTGTACGTGACGCATGGCGCTTTCAAACAGCGCCTCGGCGGTCGGATAGCCGTGCTTTTCGAGGATGTCCTCTTCCAGCGAACCGGAATTCACACCGATACGGATCGGGATGCGGCGTTCCTTCGCCGCCGCCAGCACCTGGTGAATGCGCTCCACCGAGCCGATGTTGCCCGGATTGATGCGCACTTTCGCAACGCCCGCCTTGATGGCTTCGAGCGCGAAAATGTGATTGAAGTGAATATCGGCGACGATGGGAATATTCACGCCACGGACAATTTCGTACATCGCCGCCGCGGCTTCTTTATCGTTCACCGTCACGCGGACGATATCGCAACCCGCTTCTTCGGCCTGCAATATCTGGGCAATGGTCGCTTTGGCGTCGCCGGTTTTGGTCTTGGTCATGGTTTGCACCGAGATGGGCGCGTTTCCACCGACGGGAATACCGCCGACCATGACCTGGCGCGTACGGCGCCGCCGTCCGTCCGATGGTTTTTCCGGCTGAACGCCGTCTGCTTGAATTATGGGTATCTCTATCATATGCGTGTCTTTCTCTAATTCTTCGTATCGATGTGCTGGATACTGTTACGATTCGTCGCCGGGCTGAATGCGCCTGCTGGCGTCGAGCAGCATGCGTTTTTCGTCTTCGGTGAGCGCGGAATAGCCGTGCCTGCTGATTTTATCGAGGATTTCGTCGATAGTTTTCTGGTAGTCTGCGTTCGCGTCCGGTTTAGCAGGTTCGTCCCGGCGGGGCATTTCGTAGAACTGCGCATCTCTGGCCGGGGTTTTCGATTGTTGGTATTGGATGAACCGCTTTGCGCTCCGCGTCTGAATGGTGCCGATCACGCGGTCTATCATGCCCCGCTTATCCATCAGTACCCAGACAAACCCGACCACTGCGCCGCCGAGATGCGCCATGTGTGCGACGCCTTCGCCGCTGCCCATGACGCCGTTGTACATCTCCAGCATCACGTAAAACGTTACCAGGTACTTCGCTTTGACGGGGAACAGAAACGAAATAAACACATACCGGTTCGGATACAGCATGGCAAATGCCACAAGGACGCCGTATACGCCGCCCGAAGCCCCGATGGTGGGTCCCACGGGGGCAAAAAGCGGGGCGATGAACAGGTTGGCAAGCGCGGCGGCGATTCCGCACGCGAAGTAAAAGATCAGGAAGTTGCGCGAACCCCAGGTGTTTTCCACCTCCATCCCGAACATCCATAACGCAAGCATATTGAACAGGATATGCGAGAAGCCTCCGTGCAGGAACATATACGTTACGACCTGCCAGATCTGGAAGTTGCCGGCAATGCGCGGATCGGCATCCGAAATCGGCCAGAGATAGAACGTTTTCGCAAACCATGCGTAAATGGGCGTGCCGCCAATGGTGAAGCCGCCGCCTTCGACTATCATCTGAAGGATGAAGGCCGCGAAGTTGGCGATCAGGAGGTTTTTGACGACCGGCGGAAAAAAGCTGAATCCACCGAATTGCGGGCGGTACTCGCCGGGACTGTATTGTCTGAATCCGTTCATTCTACTGCTCGATTGAACGCTGTGGCGTTCGGTTACATCGTGTGCGTTATTTATCCGTCAGCGCCGAGACGCCTGGGAGTTCTTTACCTTCGAGGAATTCCAGCGAAGCGCCGCCGCCGGTCGAAACATGCGAAACGCTGTTCTCCAGTCCCGCCTGGGCAATCGCCGCGGCGGAATCGCCGCCTCCGATAATGGTAACGGCGCCTTTGGCAGTCGCGTCGGCCATAGCCTGCGCTATTGCATTTGTTCCGTGCGCGAAGTTCGGCATCTCGAAAACGCCCATCGGACCGTTCCAAACGATCGTCTTCGCAGATAATATGATGTCCGAATACTTCCGTACGGTTTCAGGACCGATATCCATCCCGATGCCGTCGGCAGGGATGTTGCCCGTTTCGACGTTCTGTTGCGGTGAATCGTTCCTGAACTCCTTCGCGACAATCGTATCTACGGGCAAATGGAGCATTTTGTTCTGCGCCGCCGCAATGTCGAGTATTTCGTGCGCGAGATTGAGTTTATCCGCCTCGAGAAGCGATTTGCCGATCTCGCAACCTTTCGCTTTCAGGAACGTGTACATCATGCCTCCGCCGATGAGCAGGTGATCCACCTTTTCGACGAGGTTTTTCAGAACGTCGATTTTGCCGGATATCTTCGCTCCTCCGAGAATCGCTACAAACGGGCGTTCTCCGTGTCCCACCGCCTGATGGAGGTAATTGATTTCCTGCTCCATGAGTAATCCGGCGACGGCGGGGGTAATGAATTTCGTTACGCCTTCGGTCGAAGCGTGCGCCCGGTGGGCGGAGCCGAAAGCGTCGTTGATATACATGTCGCCAAGCGATGCCAGTTGTTTCGCGAAGGCCGGATCGTTGGCTTCTTCTTCGGGATGAAAGCGTACATTTTCGAGAAGAAGGATTTCGCCCTGCTGAAGGTTCTCCGCAAGCCGGGCGACTTCGGGTCCGATACAATCGGCGGCGAATTTCACCGGGCGTCCGAGCAGGGAAGCCAGCCGTTCCGCGGCTGGTTTGAGGCTGTACTTTGGATCGGGACCGTTTTTGGGTCGTCCAAGATGGCTCATAAGAATGACCGACGCGCGTTTTTCGGTGAGTGTCCGTATTGTAGTCAACGTCGCGCGGATACGCGTATCGTCGGTAATGTGCTGCTGTTCGTCAAGAGGTACGTTGTAATCTACGCGGACCAATAGCCGCTTGCCTGCCACATCGACATCGTTGAGCGTGAGCTTGTTCACGGAACTGTCTCCTCTCGATTAGTGGAAAAGTAAACTACAAAAGTACAGTTGGTATTGAAAACACAGGATTCAGCCGGGAAATTCATCCGGCGCCGGGAAAAAGATCCAAAAACGATGCAGGGGCGCTGTGCGGCAGTGTGCCGGGCGCCCCTGCGGGGTGAATTAGCTTCGATTGCTGCGATGCAAACCGATTATTCCATTCTGTTGAACATGGTGAAAAGGTCCGGTGTTGCCTTACATAGCCGCGACTTTCTTGACAAGATCCACGACGCGGCAGGAATAGCCGTATTCGTTATCGTACCAGCTCACAACCTTCACGAGATTGCCCATGACCATGGTGGACTCGACGTCGTAAATGGAAGAATGGGTGTTGCCGATGATATCGGCGGAAACGAGCGGATCGGTGCAATATTCAAGAATACCCTTCATCGGACCGTCGGCGGCGGCTTTCATGGCGGCATTCACTTCGTCGATCGTTACGTCGCGCTTCACGATGGCGACGAAATCGGTGATCGAGCCGTCGGGCGTCGGGACGCGGAGAGAGAAGCCGTCGAGCTTGCCTTTCAATTCGGGGATAACCTTTCCGACGGTGCGGGCTGCGCCGGTGGTGGTCGGAATGATGCTCATCGCGGCGGCGCGTGCGCGGCGCAAATCCTTATGCGGAAGATCGAGCAGGCGCTGATCGTTTGTGTAGCTGTGAACGGTGGTCATGAAGCCTTTTTCGAGACCGAAGGAATCGTTCAACACCTTGACGAGCGGCGCGAGACAGTTGGTTGTGCACGATGCATTGGAGACGATTTTTTCCTGGCCGGTGAGGATGGAATCGTTCACGCCGAGCACGACGGTTGCGTCGATTTCGTCTTTCGCGGGCACGGTGAGCACCACCTTTTTGGCGCCGTTATTCAGGTGGTTCATCAGTTGATCTTTCTTCAGGAAGATGCCTGTCGATTCGATGACGATATCGACGCCGTCCCATTTCAGGTTTGCCGGATCGCGTTCCGCCGTAATTTTCAGCCGGTCGCCGTTGATGAGAAGATCGTTTCCGTCGACCTCGACGGTTCCTTTGAATTTGCCATGCACGGAATCGTATTTAAGCAGATGCGCGAGCGTCGCGGCATCGGTCAGATCGTTGATCGAGACGAAATCGAAACCGCCGATTTCGAACGCGCGGCGGAATACCAGTCTGCCAATTCTCCCAAAACCGTTGATACCAACTTTAATCGCCATAGAAGTTCGTCCTTACGTTGTTGTGAGCACAATGACAATGCATATCCATCCTGCGGCATACAAATTAGCAGCCCAACCATGTGAAAGCAAGCCGGATACGCCCAATCGCTGCTATAACACAATTTTACTTGTATTGATTCAACAGAAAATCCTCGGCTTCGCGGGCATGGCGCACATTCTGCGCTTCCTGCGTTTTTCCAAGCTTCTGGTACGCGCGTTCCAGCGCGAGACTGAGCGTATCCCGGATGCCTTTTCTCGCTCGGACATCGCGGATTTGGATCCAGCCGCGTTGTTGATGGATGCGCGAAAGCCGGTTCACCACCTGTACAGGGCGATTGGAATCGGCAAGCGCAAGTCTGTTGATTTTTCGCAACCGGGTGGCGACATCCGCGATCCCGATGGAGTCGCTTCCCAGTACGCGTTTATTTCTTGATAACGTTGATTCGATTGTCGCTTTGTCGGCGATCATTTCTTTCAGGCGGATTTTCGACGCCGAGAGCAGCCGCAGCCGCACCGCGTCGGGGCGGTGATTCGGGAAGCCGACTTTTTGAAGATTGTAGATCAAGCCCTGGCAGGTTTCTTTGGTCAGGTTCGTCGTGACGAACTGCAACCCCGCCATCAGAAAGAGGTCGCCCGTCGAACCCGTCAGCAGGTTGAATTTGCTTTTTAGATTATCCGCCATGAAGCGCGCCTGATTGTGCGACCGCTGAATATCGCCCATCGCGAGGGTTTTCCGGGTGCGGAGAAATTGAAGCGTCTTATGCGGATCCTCGTAGCCGAGAATTTCGAGTACACCGAGAGCCTGACTGAAGCCGACTTCAATGTAATACTCGATGGACCCGCGGTGGGTGAGCCGTTCGATGTGGTTGAGGAATCCATTGTAGCCTGCCGCGCGGGCATTGGCGACAATATTGAACGTCGTGGTATCGGGATACCCGAGATCGCAATAGGTATCGCGCGGGATGGACATGATTTCGACAATCCCGGAATCGGGATTGATCGTAAACAGATGGATGGCATCCGCGCGGGCGTCTCGCACGCCGATGCGCGAATCGATGCCCATGACAAGAACGTTGAATACCCGGCCGCGCACTACTGGCGCCGTCGAGACGGTGGCGATCGAAGACCGGGCGACGGAGTCGTCGCTTTGCGAAACCACGGGCATGCGTTTCAGGCGGTCCGCGGAAATCTCTTGCGTTTGTTCCGTGATGGCGCTGCTATCGAGCACTTTCGATGCGTCGCGTACCTTCCTCGCCGATTCTTCCAAATTGCTTTCGTTTGCGGTGAAATACACGGCGTCGCCGACATCCTTCATGATGAAAAGGAGTTCCTTGCCTGCATGCAACGGCGTGGGAAGCCCCGGAATGACAACGGAAACCGCCCACCAGCACAGAAGCGTCCAGAATGTCCATAACGTGAGGCGCTTGAATGTGCCGCGCTTTTTTTCGGTTTCAGGCGCGGGACCTGTTGTTGTGCCGCCTGTTGAGTGCTTTTCCGGTTGGGGATGCGGCTCGGACTGAATCGAATCTTCCGAATGCCATGCCGGAACCGGCTGTTGCGAAGAGCCTGTGGGTTGATTTGTCCGTTGTGGTTGCGGCGCCACTTGCCGTTTGCCGCGCGCGTGCTTTTTCTTCTTGCTCATTGAAACAGCGCTGTCGCGCTCCATCCTCTAACAATAATATCTGCATTCATCGGACGTTGAAGTATTTCGCTTCCGGATGATGAACGATGATAGCGCTCGTCGATTGTTCCGGAACGAGCTGGAATTCTTCGGTCAGCGTTATTCCGATGCGTTCCGGACGCAGGAGAGCGAATAGCTGACGGTGATCTTCAAGATTCGGGCAGGCAGGGTAGCCGAACGAATAGCGGGAACCCTGGTACCCCTGCGAAAATAACCGGTCGATCGATGCGGCGTCGCGCGCGGCGATTCCGAGTTCGGTGCGCACCGACTTATGCCAGTACTCCGCGAGCGCTTCGGCGGTTTCCACACTCAGGCCGTGCAGATATAAATAGTCCTGATACTTGTTCTGCCTGAACAACTCCGCCGTATGTATACTGGCATTCGCGCCTATAGTTACAATTTGAAATGCGCAGACATCGACGGCGCCGGAATCCACGGATCTGAAGAAGTCGCTGATGCACAAATACTTCCCGTGATTCTGACGGGGGAACAGAAATCGCTGCCATTCCTCCAGTTCGCCGGGCGAGGAGGTTGCTTCACTCCAGACGCGATAAAGAGCATCGCCGGAAGCGTTGCGCGGTTTGTAGACGATCAACTCGTTGCCGTCGGCATTGCAGGGGAAAAAGCCGTAGACGACAGCCGGAGAAAAAATGTTCTCGCGCTTTACGGCGAGCTTCAGCGATTCGAGAGCAGGGTACACGTCGCGCTCCAGAAGCGCTTCGTATTCCTCCGCTCCAAGCTTTCCTCGTTTGATCTGCCACTGTCCGCGGATAAGCGCGCGCGGATTGACGTATTCGAATATCTTATCGAGTTGAATTGAATCGACGACCTTCGAGCCCCAGAATGGAGGAACCGGCACAGGCGCGTCGGCGGCAACGGAAGCGCGGATCCTGTACGGGGTATGACCGCCCGTTGCGCGTTCGACAGGGTGCGGAAGGTCGGCCCGTTCTTCCTGAATCGTTTGGAGGGTTCGGCTTGTTTCAAGCGCGGCGCCTGCAGGCAGAGCCGGTTCTTCCTCAACGGTAACGTCCGTCGGCAGGGCTTCTTCGGCGATTTCTTCGATCCTCTCCGGCGCAAACTCGTCCGGAATACCTCGTTTTATCGTAGCGAGATGTTCCATGAACCGTAAGCCGGCGAACGCATCCTGTGCGTATGCCACATCTCCGCCGTAAACGCTGCGAAGTTCATTCTCGACGTACCTGCGCGTCAGCGCGGCTCCGCCGAGAATCACCGGAATACGCAGCCCCCGGTTCTGCATCAGCTCCAGGTTTTCCTTCATGATGACGGTGGATTTTACCAGAAGACCGCTCATCCCGATTGCATCGGCGCGGTGTTCCTGTGCGGTATGCAGCATCGTTTCAACAGGTACCTTGATCCCGAGGTTGATGACGCGGAATCCGTTGTTCGTAAGGATGATATCGACGAGATTTTTCCCGATGTCGTGAACGTCGCCTTTGACGGTGGCCAGAACGATGGTTGCCTTCTCGATTCCTTCCACTTTATCCATGAAAGGCTCGAGATAGGCGACGGCGGTTTTCATTGTTTCGGCAGACTGAAGGACGAAGGGCAATTGCATCTGTCCGGCCCCGAACAACTCGCCCACTGTTTTCATGCCGCCCAGGAGGATGGTGTTGATGATGTCGATGGGTGCCCAGGTTTGCAGCGCCTGATCGAGGTCCTTCTCGATTCCGATCCGGTCGCCGTCGATAATCCGGTGCTCGAGGCGTTCTTCCGCCGAGCGTGCATCGGCGCGTCCCGAGTCGACGCCGGCGGGCGCGGCGATGGAATAATGCTCCATCAACGCTGTCAGCGGATCGTACACACATCTCTTGCGGGGGATTTCTGTCATAGCCTGCGCAATGCTTTCAAAATCACTTCAGACATCAAATATACGCATTCCAGAACGCTCCGCCACCAATCGGTGTTATACTTTTATTGAGTTACGCGCTGTTGATCTGTTTCCGGACATCATGCGCCTGTCAGGATCCTGCGAAGTGAAAAAAGTGACGTATGTAATTTGAATTTTTCACAAAAAATCAAAAAATTACGGTCTGTTATTCCACAACACCGCAGAAAATACTTATCACCCTCATAGAGGAGTTAATACATGGTTTATTCCAAGACCGCTCAATACTCGTTGCAAGCATTGCTGTTTGTCGCCGCAAATCATCAGGACGGTAAAAACCTGCTTGTCCGGGATATTGCACGCGAACTGAAGCTGCCCGCATCGTTCCTGAGCAAAATACTTCAGACCTTGAGCCGGTTCGGATTCCTTACCTCGGTAAAAGGTCCGAAAGGTGGATTCGCGATTTCGGAGAAAGGCGCCAATGCCACCGTTGCCGATGTCATTGCTGTGATCGACGGTCCGATGGATTTTGATTCATGTCTTTCCGGATTCAGTCCCTGTTCCGATGAAAATGCCTGCCCTTTCCATAGTTCCTGGAAGCGTATCCGCTCGGAAATACAGGAACTGGTAACAACCCGCTCGATCATGGAGCTGTCGATCGAATTGCCCGACGTCTATAAAACGCTTTCGATGGGCCACAACATACCGGTTATCAACAAGTAATACGTTGACTGCGCGCGCATGATACGCGCCGAAACCGTCCTCCTCCGCGTTGCGTGTGCCGGGCGTCCTGCTTTTATCGCCGCGGATCATTCCTCGCCGGCGGCGCGGAACAATTTCCTGCCGATGATGGATTCGACCTTCTCCACTTTCCGGTGTATCCGGCTCTCGGCCCCCTTTCTGGAATCGATCTTGATTGAAACACTGATCCGGTTGCAATCCTTATCCAGTTCAAGGTAGCACTCCCGGACAACATGCATCACTTCGTCCCACTCGCCTTCGATAATCGTACTCATCGGCGTCAGCATGTACGCCAGACCGCTTTCGTCGACGATCCGAAGCACCCGCGCCACGTAGGGACTTACGCTTTCTCCCATTCCAAGGGGAGCGATTGTAAACTGGCAAAGAACCATACTCGTTACCTTGTAGACGGCGCCGTGGCGGGATTTCCGAAGAGTGCAGCTTCCTCTTGACTATCCCTGCGACAGTGCCTATTTTTGTGTTCACGCTAAACTGACATTTTGACAGTCGGAGCAGATGAGTAAGAGAAAGATACATATAGAAACGTACGGATGCCAGATGAATCTTGCCGATACCGAAATCATCAACGGTATCATCAGCAAGGAAGGATTTGAAGTTGAACAGGATATTGAAAAAGCCGACGCTGTCTTCCTGAATACATGCGCCATACGCGACAATGCCGAGCAGCGCATCTACGGCAGACTCGGCGCGCTGTCGCCTCTCAAGAGAAGAAATCCGCATCTCGTTGTCGGCATTCTCGGGTGCATGGCGGAACGCCTTCGCAGCAACCTGATCGGCGGCGACGGTCTTGTAGATATTGTTTGCGGTCCCGACGAATACCGCAAGCTTCCGCGGCTCATCGACGAAGCGATGGCGGGGAGCAAGGGAATCACGGTCCAGCTTTCGCGTATCGAGACGTACGAAGATATTATTCCGCTTCGTACCGAAGGCATCAGCGCCTGGGTGTCGGTGATGCGCGGCTGCGACAAATTCTGCACGTTCTGCGTCGTGCCGTTTACGCGCGGCCGCGAGCGCAGCCGGTCGCTGCCGAGCGTCGTCTCGGAAATCGAGACGCTTTCCGCTCGCGGTTTCCGCGAGGTGACGCTTCTCGGACAAAACGTCAACTCATACAGCGACGCGGGCGCGGATTTTGCCGATCTCCTCGAAGCGGTCGCCGCCGTCGACAGCGCTATGCGCGTGCGTTTTACCACATCGCACCCGCAGGACATGTCCGATAAACTGATCGGCGCGATTGCCCGGCACTCCAACATCTGCAACTACATTCATCTTCCGGTACAATCGGGCTCCAACAGGATTCTCGAAGAAATGAACCGGAATTACACCCGCGAGCATTATCTCGGTCTTGTCCGTAAGATCAGGGATGCCATTCCCGGCGTTGCGCTTTCGACCGACATCATTGCCGGTTTCCCCGGCGAAACCGAGGCAGATCATCTGGAGACTCTGGATGTAATGCGCGAGGTGGGGTTCGACGGCGCATACATGTTCAAATATTCTCCGCGCGAAAACACCAGGGCGTGGAAAATGGGCGACGACGTCCCCGACGAGGTGAAAGGCAAACGGTTGACGGAAATAATCGACCTTCAACGAGAGCTTTCATACACGAAGAACCGCGAACTGATCGGCGCGAAGGAATGGGTGCTGGTCGAAGGTCCGAGCAAACGGTCCGATGACGAATGGATGGGTAGGACGGATACAAACAAGACCGTCGTATTTCCCCGCGGATCGTTCGAAACAGGCGATTATATACAGACTGAAATATACAGCGCGACCTCGGCCACGCTGTTTGGCACGGTACTGCAAACTGCATTGGAGGCAAGTGCTGCCTGATGCGCGCCGGATGTTCCGGCTGCCGCATGAAGCACTGTAACAGAATGAGCCACATGAGTTAACAGCGGTATGCGTCTCACATTTCTTGGCACGGCATCCGGGATTCCGGTTGGCAACAGGAACGGCTCGTCGTTACTCGTCGAACACGATGGTTGTATCGTGTTGTTCGATTGCGGCGAAGGCGCGGTACAAACGCTGCTTCGACTGCATGTCGATCTGCACTCCATCGGGCGCATCTATCTCTCTCATACCCATCCCGATCACGTTGCGGGGTTGCCGATGCTGCTTCAGGGAATGCGGCTTTCGGGCAGGACGCATCCATTGTACATCGTCACCGATCCACGGAATCATGTCTGGATGCTCGAAATGCTGAGAGGGATGTTCCTGATCCCGTCGCGGTGGTCGTTCCCGATGAATGTCGTCGATTATTCCTTCGATGCATTCGGCTCAGGCAATACGCTTCATGTTACGTCATCGGAAAATTCCCATCTCGATGGAGCGCATTCCCTGGCGGAGGAGCAGGGAGTGACTCCGGCATGTTACTCGTTTCACCTCCGGACGCAGTCGCACAACGTTTTCCTCAGCTCAGACATTGGCTCCGTCACAGACATCGAGCCACATCTCAATACAGCCGATACCGCCGTCGTCGAAGCGACGCATATTCAGATTGATCATTTGCTGGATCTCGTCCGGCGCACCCCAGCGGTCCGTTTTGTGTTCACGCATATTCCTCCCGAGCTAGACGCCCGTCTTCCGGAAACCACCGCGCAGGCGGCGGATGAATTCGGCGGGAGAGCGGTGTTCGCCAGCGATGGTTTTGTTATTCAGTTGGATGAGGAATCCGCAGTTGGTTGATTACGCGTACATCGGGTCGCGGGATAAACGCGACCTCCGGGACGAGTTCCAGAAACGCCACGGCATTGTCGGGCATTCCGTTGAAATCCGCGAAGTAGTGGAAACGGTAATGCAGGTAGCGCCGACCGATATCACCGTTCTTATCGTCGGAGAGAGCGGGACAGGAAAAGAGGTTATCGCCAATGCCATTCACGAAGCAAGCAGGCGCGCATCGAAAAAATTTGTCGCGGTGAACTGCGGAGCGATTCCGGAAGGAATCCTTGAAAGCGAATTGTTCGGGCACGAAAAGGGCGCTTTCACCGGCGCCGTGGAATCGCGCAAGGGGTATTTCGAACTTGCAGACGGGGGGACGATTTTCCTCGATGAAATCGGCGAAATGCCGGTATCGACGCAGGTGAAGTTATTGCGCGTACTTGAGAACGGCGAATTTATGCGCGTCGGGTCCTCCGAGACTCGCACGGTTGATGTACGGCTGATTGCCGCAACGAACAAGGAACTTGAGAAAGAAGTCCAGGCAAAGCGGTTCCGGCAGGATTTATACTACCGTCTCCGGTCGGTGATGATCCGCATACCACCGTTGCGGATGCGGAAAGGCGATATTCCGCTACTCGTCGAGCATTTTCTGAAGGAACTACGAAAGAACGACCGTCACAACACCCTGCAGTTTTCAAGCGAAGCCATTGCGGCCATCGTCCAGCATGCCTGGCCCGGCAATGTCCGGGAACTCAAGCATGCGATTGAAAGTATTGCGGTTCTCGAATACGGAAACATGGTAGACGAGTTTGCCATACGGAAGTACCTTCACACTCCCGAGGTGTTCGACGATCACGACGACCGAATGCTTCCGGTTCGGCTTGGAAAGACGCCCGAACAGGCGGAACGGGAACTGATTCTGCGCGCGCTGTTCGAAATCAGAAATGAAATTCTCGATGTCCGGCATTTGATCGAACAGTTTGCAGGGGGACAGCCCGCATCGCTGCCGGCTCCCGCATTCGAACGTGGCGACGGACATCCGGTGGAAGAGAATAACAAGGTATCGCTGGATTCTTATACGCTTGAAGAGATGGAAACCATGATGATCAGGCGCGCGCTCGAGCGGTTCGATGGAAACCGGCGGTTGGCGGCAGAAGCGCTACAGATCAGCGAGCGGACGTTGTACCGAAAAATCAAGGACTCCGAACTCTCATGAGACATTTGCGTCAGGTTCACATATCCTTGTATTTTTGTATTGTTGTGCTGTTATCGCTGTCGCTGAACGGCTGTTCCTATTCCTTCACTGGCGCATCCGTTCCGCAGCATTGGAGGTCTATCGCCATTCCACTTTTTGACGACGAGAGTAGTTACGGGCAACCTTCCCTTCCGGAGGACGTAACCAACTCGCTTATTCGGAAAGTGCAGCGCGATAACACGCTTCAACTTGATAACGGATCGAATGCAAGCGTCGAGCTCAAGGGCCGCATCACATCAGTAGTCGCTGACAAGCCTATCGCCGTGGAAGGCGGCGCGCAGGCGACGCAGATGCAGGTCGATATCGCCATTGAAGCCACCTTGTTCGACAAGGCGAAAAACAAGCAGGTCTGGAAAAAGAACCTGAGCGCGTACGGAACATATTCTCCCGGATCCCTTTCCGAACGCGAAGCCGGCTTACAGGCGGCGGTCGATAAGCTGACGGACGACCTCCTGCTCGAAATCATCTCAGCTTGGTAACAACAACGCTCACTATCTCACACTCATTGAGGTGTAAACTACAACTATGGAAAACGTCATACTGGGTGCCTATCTTTTCTCGCTGACGGTTTTGTCCCTGTTCGGCTCCCACGGATTTATAATGGTTTACTTCTACCTGAAGAACAAGCACCGCCGTCCGGAGAAAAGAGAGTTACTCGACAACTTTCCACCTGTCACCGTTCAACTACCTATCTTTAATGAAATGTATGTGGTTGAACGCCTCATCGACGCAATTTGCAGCCTGGATTATCCGAACGAGAAACTTGAAATCCAGGTCCTCGACGACTCCACCGATGAAACCGTGGACCTTGTTGCCGAAGTCGTTGCGAAGAAACAGGCCGAAGGCTTGGATATTAAACAAGTCCATCGCGTCAACAGACTCGGGTTCAAAGCCGGCGCGTTGCGTGCAGGAGTGCAAACTGCAAAAGGCGAGTTCGTTGCGATTTTCGATGCCGATTTTGTCCCCAAACCATCGTTCCTGAAAGACACGATTTCGCATTTCGTCAATCCGAACATTGGAATGGTACAAACACGCTGGGAACACCTCAACTCGGAATACAGTATGCTTACCCGCGCTCAGGCCATCGCCCTCGACGGGCATTTCGCCATCGAGCAGCAGGTGCGAAATAAGACCGGTTTCTTTATCAATTTCAACGGCACCGCCGGCGTCTGGCGCCGCGACTGCATCATCGATGCCGGAAACTGGGAAGACGATACCCTGACCGAAGACCTCGATCTGAGCTACCGCGCGCAGTTGAAAGGCTGGAAATTTGTCTTCCTCAACGATGTGACATCGCCCGCCGAGCTTCCGTCTGAAATCAATGCGCTGAAATCGCAGCAGTTCCGCTGGACGAAGGGCGCAATCGAAACCGCGAAGAAAGTTCTTCCGCGCGTCTGGAAAGCAAAGCTGCCTCTCGGCATCAAGCTTCAGTCGACATTCCACCTTACCAACAACCTCGTTTTCCCGTTCATTCTGCTTACCGGTATCCTGAACGTACCGCTTGTGTTCATCAAGCAGACAGGCGAATACGATGTTCTTTTTGCATTTATGTCGGTGTTCGTGCTTGCGTTCGTGAGTTCGTTCCTGTTCTACCTTTATTCCCAAAAGGAAATCCATCTCGACTGGAAGAAGCGAATCTTCCTCTTCCCGCTCTTCATGGCCGGAAGCATGGGACTGGCGGTGAACAATTCGCGCGCGGTGATTGAAGGATTGCTCAACAAGAAAAGCCCATTTGTCCGCACCCCGAAATACAAAATCGAAACGATGAAGGATACATGGCTGAACAAGAAATACACCAGCGGCGGGAAGCGGATCAATATCTATATGGTTCTGGAAATGTTCCTTGCCGCGTATTGCTTCGTCGGCGTGTTCGCATCCTTCTATTTCCTTGAAATTGCAGCCGTGCCGTTCCAGTTGTTGTTTTTCCTCGGCTTCGGAATGGTCGGTTTTACATCGATCCGCCACTCTCTCTTTGCGACGAGGCGCGTATAGAAGCATTGCGACCTTTTGTACCACATAAGGATTGCCAGGCGCATGACGCATGACCATCCCAATCTGACAGAAAGTAAAGGACTGCGGGCGTATGTTGAGCAACACCCGCAGTCTCCGCTTTCGGCGCGGTTGGCGTACGCATGCATCGAAGCAGGCGAGTACGAACAGGCGTTGCGTCTGTGCAACTCAGGTCTGGAACGCTACCCCGATTTCCCTTCGCTTCTTCTTCTCCTGGCAAAAGCCCAGACAGCACTCAGACAGTACCAGCCGGCGCGGGCGCGTCTTCGCGAACTTCTCGAAGAACATCCCGCCAGTCTGGCTGCATTGCAGCTTCTCGAACGGATCGGGAAAATAGAAGCGCAGCAGGCGGAGGAAGCGCGGAGTACTCCGGCGCAGATCACCGCCCCGGATTTCACCGTTACCGGATCGAAAGAAAAAAAGGCAAACTGGTCGTGGCGCCATCATTTGATACCGGGAGAAGAAATAATAGTGAATAAGCGATCCCGCGATTTCGACCTCGAAGCACCGCAGAAGGAAGAGCCGGGCAAAGAGCCGCCATCGCAGAAGGAGGAGCCGGGCAAAGAGCCGCCATCGCAGAAGGAGGAGCAGCCGCGTAAGGAGGAGCAGCCGGAACACGCTCCCTATCTTCACGAACCGGCGCAACCGGCGAACGTTCGTACATACGAAATTCCGGAGTTTACGCTTCGGCGACAGGCGCGGGAAACGCATTCCGCGTCGAGTGTTCAGACGGCTCCGGACAATGCGGGTGCGGGGAGGGAAGACGACATCGCGAATCCGGATGCAGATATTGAAACGCTGGCCGATCGCCTCGAAGGTGCGACAATTCCGAAACTGACGCACCCTTCTCCGCAGGAAGAACTGTTTTCCGACGAGGAAGGGCAGATCAACATCGAATCGAGACCAGTCACCGAAACTCTGGCGCAAATATACGCTCGTCAGGGAAAGTTCGAACAGGCGATTGAAGTATACCGGAAATTACGCGAAAAGCATTACGACCGGAGATATGAATTTACCGAGCGCATTTCCGAATTGAAACGGCTTTTAGAAAACCAACGCATCCCGTAACCACCACTATCCAAAGGATCAGTATGATCGATATTTCGAACAGCGTACTCGTGGTTGTCGACTTCCAGGGGAAGCTTACGCAAATCGTGCATAACGCTGAAGAAGTCGTCAACAACGCGCGCATCCTCATCGAAGGGATGAACGTTCTCGGCGTGCCAGTGATTGCAACGGAACAATACCCGAAAGGGCTCGGACATACGATAGAGTCGGTTGCCGAAGCGCTCAAATCGGCGCCGGTCCTTGAAAAGGGGAGCTTCAGTTGCTGCGGCGATGCCGTATTCATGGAAACCCTGAATATCAAGGGAAGGCAGAATGTGATACTCTGCGGAATCGAAACGCATGTGTGCGTCTATCAAACCGCCCAGGATCTTATCAATAACGGATACGACGTCCATCTTGTCACCGACGCCGTATCGAGCCGTACCGAGGCCAACAGGCAGCTCGGAATCAGGAAAATCGAATCATTGGGGGGAATGCTGACAGGAACAGAAATGATTCTGTTCGAATTGCTGAAGGTTTCCGGTACGGAGCAATTCAAAGCTATTTCCCGGCTGGTGAAGTAACGTCCACATCGCTGCAAGTTTCACCAGAACGGGCGTCCGTCTGAGGCGGAGCGCCCGGTTTCATTTTTCATGCGGGAGGTATTTATGCCTTTACTCTTTCCGGAGGATCGAGTATTATTGCCGTACGCTGCACTCTCATGCAAACGTAACCTGGCTGCGGTCGTTACGCCGGGAATAGTTGGAGTTCGTTGTGTCGAAAGCGAAAATTGTACTGATCGTATTTACAGTGTTGATGGTAGGTTGGTTCCTCGGCGAGGACCCTTCCCGGTCTCCGTCGGATGGCGATCAAAGCTTTTCCGAAGGCGCGGAATTCAGGCTGAAAAGCACGCTCACTAAAATCGGCGCCGACACGGCTAAGGTGATGCAATACCTCTACAAGAACACTGAGACTGCCAAACCGTACAATCAGTGGCAAAAACGACCTCCCGCATCGCTTTCTGATTTCGCGACAGGAAAGGGAAAACCACGGCGTCCCCGATATAATCCGGCGCCGCTGCCGAACAACGCTCCCGGCGAGATTATTCGGATGGATTCCATCGCGCCGTGATCGACAACTGGTCTTCGACGAACAGACAGTAAAAAAGGCTGCTTCGCGGGAAGCAGCCTTTTACGTAAATCGACTTTCGGTTACAGCAGGTGGAACGCCGCGGTAAATCCGGCGAACACGATTGCTACCATGCTCATCAGCTTGATGAGGATGTTCAGGCTCGGACCGGACGTATCTTTGAACGGATCGCCGACAGTATCGCCGATGACCGCTGCTTTGTGAGCGTCGCTTCCTTTTCCGCCGAAGTTGCCTTCTTCGATGTACTTCTTCGCGTTATCCCATGCGCCGCCGGAGTTTGCCATGAAGATGGCAAGAACAAAGCCGGTCGAAACGCCGCCGACAAGCAAGCCCATGACGCCTGTCACGCCGAAGATCATACCGGTAACAACCGGCGCCAGAATGGCGATGAACGAGGGGAGCATCATTTCGCGCTGCGCTCCTGCAGTGGAAATTGCCACGCATCGCGCATAATCGGGTTCCGCTTTGCCTTCGAGAATACCTTTGATCTCGCGGAATTGACGGCGGACTTCATCGACCATCTTGCCGGCCGCGCGTCCAACTGCGAGCATCGAAAGACCGCTGAACAGGAATGCCATCATCGAGCCGATGAAGCAGCCGATAAGCACCTTCGGATTCATGAGGTTGACATCGTAATAGTTCATGAAATCGGTGAGGGTTGCCTTCGCTGTTTCAATGGTCACGCCATTTCCAAGATCCATCATTGTTTGGCCGGTGCGGATGAGACCAATCTTGATTTCCTCGACATAGGATGCAAGCAGTGCAAGCGCCGTTAGTGCGGCAGATCCGATAGCAAAGCCTTTACCGGTTGCTGCGGTGGTATTTCCGAGCGAATCCAGGGCATCGGTACGCTGGCGAACGGTTTCTTCCAGTTCCGCCATTTGGGCGTTGCCGCCGGCATTATCGGCGATGGGTCCGTATGCGTCCGTTGCGAGCGTAATACCCAGCGTCGAGAGCATACCGACCGCGGCGATTCCGATACCGTACAATCCGCCGGCGATATTGTTGAAGTCAAAACTGGCGGCGAACAGGAACGAAAGAATTGTACCGGCGCCAACCGCAAGAACGGGGATAGCGGTTGAAAGCATCCCAACGCCGACGCCTTCGATGATGACGGTTGCCGGTCCGGTGGTTGCTTTCTCGCTGATGCGCTGAGTCGGTTTATAGGAGTGCGATGTATAGTACTCCGTTACCTTTCCGATGACGATACCTGTAATAAGACCGGTAACGATTGACCCCCACAGGCCCCAGTAGTTTGCGAATCCCAGGTAGTAGATTATCAACCATGACGCAATCACAATGAACACGCTGCTGACGTTTACGCCCATGCCGAGCGAGTCGAGCAACTGTTTCTGCGTCGCGCCTTCCTTCGTGCGGACCGTGAAGATGCCAATGATCGACAGGATGGTGCCCACTGCCGCAATAAGCATCGGAGCGATGACGCTGGCGAGCTGCAGGTCGGGGTTGCCGAGATACGCCGCCGCGCCGAGAGCGGCGGTGGCGAGAATGGAGCCGCAATAGGATTCATAAAGATCCGCGCCCATACCGGCAACGTCGCCGACGTTATCGCCCACGTTGTCGGCGATGGTGGCGGGATTTCGCGGGTCGTCTTCGGGAATTCCAGCTTCCACTTTCCCGACGAGATCGGCGCCGACATCCGCGGCTTTCGTGAAGATACCGCCGCCCACGCGCGCAAAGAGCGCCTGCGTCGACGCGCCCATTCCGAAGGTCAGCATTGTCGTGGTGATGACGACCAGATTGTGTCCGTCGCCGCCGATCGGATAGATTTCACGAAGAATGATGAACCAGAGCGAAATATCGAGAAGCCCAAGTCCGACAACGACGAGACCCATCACGGCGCCGCTTCTGAACGCCACTTTCAAACCGGCATTCAGGGAGTTGCGGGCGGCGTTCGCGGTGCGCGCCGATGCGTATGTTGCGGTTTTCATTCCAAAGAAGCCGGAGAGACCGGAAAAGAATCCGCCTGTGAGAAATGCAAAAGGCACCCAGGGATTCTGGAAATTGAATCCGTACGCCAGGATGGAGAACAGTACGGTGATGCAGAGAAATACGATTCCTACAACTTTATACTGTTGCTTGAGATACGCCATGGCGCCATCGCGGACGTGTTTCGCGATCGTCGCCATGCGTTCGGTGCCTTCGCTTTCCTTCAGCATCTGCCGAAAGAAGAAATAGGCAAAAATGAGAGCGGTGGCTGAACCAATAGGCGCCAACCAGAAGAGATTGTTGATCATAAAACCCTTCTCGCAAGTGGTGAGAAAAGAGATATAGGAAGCGCCCGGGCGGCTGACCGGGCATGGTTTGTATTCAATAGCATGATGTATGTAATGGGCTCAACAATATACGTCCGCTGTTCGTTAAAGCGCCGCGAAGTACGCTAGAGTACATCGCGATTCTGTAACAAGCTATTAAAGTAAGAATTATTTCATCAACCTCGGAATTTTTTCTCCGGACTCCGGCGATGCCGCACTGCATCGCCGCACTGCATCGCCGCACTGCATCAGAGATCGCCATCCTGCATACCGCCGTACCGGGCGCGGGTTTCAATTTTCCTGCGCTGCCGTTCGATGACGAGCGCCGCCAGCTTTGAAGCGATGATCCGTTCGTCGCTTAACTTGAATAATTCCCTGACCGATTGTTCTTCGATATCGATGCGATAGAGCGCGTGCATCAGGAATTCGAAACGCGTGTTCATCAGATCGAGGATCTGTTCGGCCAGGTAGTTCTGGAAGAGATCCGGAAGATCGATTTGCTCGCCGGTTGCGGCGAACGGCCGGTCGTCCAACCCGAATTGCCGTTGAATCAACGCTGCCGTTTGAACCTCAAGAGACGTATCGGACATAATAGGTTTTATTTGTATTGAATGAACGTCTGAAGTATACGACTATTCGGAGCAACCGTCAATATGCAGGGCGCTTTCTTTTCCGGCTTCCCGGATGGTTATCTGCTGGTTCGTACCTGGAACGTCATTGTCCGGAAAGCTGTGCGGCGCGTTTCCTTGCTTCGCTGTACTCGGAAATCCTGTAGTACCTGAGCGCTGCTACGGTATCGCCGAGCAGTTCTGCCGTACGGCCGGCCTTCCAGCAGCCGTTCAGGCCCGGATCGTCGTGGAAGCACGCATTGCTGTAGGCGCGGAGAGCGTCCCCGGTGCGATGATTCGCCAACATGAGGTCGCCGTACTGTAGCCATGCCAGGCCGTTCGCCGGATCGATACGCAGCCCTCGTCTGAAACAGGCGATAGCGCTGTCGGACAGCGAATCGCGCAACGCCCGTCCCGCCCAAAATAATGCGTCGGAATTTCCAGGCGCCGCATCCAGAACTGCCAGCGCGAACCCGATGTTCCGCGGGTGGAAGTGCTCGATGAACGGTATGTACCGCGCATCGCGCGAGGCGAGCGTCAGCCATGCCGGCGATTGAGACACAGTATCCTTTGCCTGATGAGCGGCAAGACCGGTGTACCACAACGACGCCGCCGATCCGCCTGACCGGAACCGGGATAATTCGCCGGTATACAGCGACGCCTTTCCGGTGATCAGGTATCGCGCCGACTGGATGATGGTCGCCTGTTCGGCCGCCGGCCGGAGCAGCACCGAAACCACCAGGCTCGCAACAATCAGCGTGACAAGCGCGGCGATGCCGGTTCTACGGCGTGCCGCATTGCCGGTTCGGGCGCGCGAGGCGGTACAAAGTCCGAATAGTATCCAGCCTATGATATGCGCCGGCGATCCGAGCGATACAGCATCGAATGTATTTCCGGCGAGGTACGCCGTCAATGCACCGGCAATTCCCGCCATCACAGCTCGGTCTTCGGTATTCCCGGATTGAGACCGAAGATGTTGAAGCACACCGTATCCCAGGATAATCAGAAGGGCAAAGAAGACCAGCGCTCCGGCGACTCCCAGATCGAGTCCGGTTTGCAGGAACAGGTTATGTGCGTCTTCGAGCGGATTGGCGAGAGCTGTCCGCTCGAATGGATAAATATGATGTACTATGGTCCCGAACGCGCCGAGTCCGAATCCTGACGTTGGAACGTCCAGGAAAAGCATCCACGCGCGAATCCAGATATCGGATCTCCCGGATAGTAATGGCAGGAATGAATCGAAACGGCGGTGATACGAAACCAGTCCCTCTATGCGGTCTATTCCCACAAGAAAGACCGCGGCTGCAGCGCCGGCGAGGAGGACTCCCAATATAATCCTGCCTCTTCTGCCGCTGAGCGCCAGGGCTGCAGCAGAGCCGATGCAGACTGCAAGCAATGCTCCCCGCGATTGCGATAGCGCCAGCGCGGCGGTAAGAAGAAGGATCGCTATCCACAGCAATGTTCTCCGGAACAGGCCAACACCGGATTTGCTCTTTACAGCGATAACAAATGGAAGGAGGGCTGGAATAAGCCAGGACACAACCGCGCCGGTTTCGTTTGCCGGGAACGCCCCGCTTTCGCCGCCCGGCATATGGAGACGGGGAAGCCATGCGTAGAGGTGTTCGATAACGGGCAGCTTCCCGATTCGTTCCATTCCGGCAATGGCGCCGATTGCGGTAATGAAGCCGATCCATGTAAGCCAGAAATGCGCGCTGCGAAGCCGTTGTTCGTCCGGAATGACGGCGAAGATGCCCTCGGTGAGAAAATAGATGGATATGCACCAGACCAGTACCGCCGCCTGTCTGAACGACACCGCGATATCAACCGAAACGATGATCGAGAGCGGGACGAAGCACAGCGAAAGCAGCAGCGCGGCCACCGTATCGAGCCGGACTTCTGTCCGGGAATTGCGAAAAAGCAGACTGCCGGTAAAGAGTTCCGCCGCGACAATGAGCGCCCACATGGGGGGCAATACGAGGTCCGTGCAGATGGGGATGCCGAGGACAAGGCTCAGTGCGAACAACAGAGGTTCGAGGCGTTCATTCTTCTTCACGCGTCAGCCTTCTAATCCAATTTTTGTGTTCCGGGTATACGCTAAGGAGGCGGGTTCTGGTTGCCATTTCGAAGTCTTCGAACTCGAAGCCCGGCGAAACGGAACAACTCACGAGAGCGTATTCCGCATATTCTCTTGGAAACGCAGCGAACCACCTTCCGGCCGGGATGACGATGTGAAGCTCTTCTCCTTCACCGTCGCCGAGTACTTGCCGGCGCAACATCCCCGATCTGTCGATACTGATCAGTACCAGCGAGCCTCCTGCATGGAAGTACCATCCCTCGTCGCTGGTCAGGCGGTGGAACGCCGAGAACGTTCCGCGAGGTAGCAGGTAATAAATAGTGGTTGCGGCCGATCGGTTCAATGGAAGAGCGCCGTCGACGGGAACGATTCTTATCTCAGACCGGTAGGTTTCGCGGTAGTAGCCGCCTTCTGGATGCGGTTCGAGCCGCAGTATGGAAATCCACTCTTGTGCAGACCGCATGAAAGTTGTCCGTTATTCATTCAATCACAAGAAATTAGTACATTTATTGCACCTTTGCTATCTCGGCATGCACACTAAGGAATACACACCATGGACGGAACATCGGAAATGCAATTGCGGGCGGAGCTCGAGCATTTGCGTGAACTTACGGCATCGTTGAAATCGGAGCTGGATCAGTACCGCCAAAATCACGAAAGCGAAGAATATACGCAGGAAGTGGCGCGGACGCTGACCGAGGATTCCGGCGAGATGATTTTTCTGGTCGACGACGAGCATACGGTAAAGTACATGAATAAAGCCGCCTCGGAAATCGCCATTGCAAAGGAAAACGAGATCATCGGTAAATCGGCCGGGTCGGTGTTTCCCGGCAAACTATACTCCCTCTTTTCCCGGGGGATTATGGAAGCGCTCCGCACCGAGCGTCAATTGACGATCGAAGAGGGAGTTGTGCTGCCCGATACCGAACGATGGCTCAATACGCTGTTCATGCCAATCGTCATCCCCAACAATCCGACGGTTCAGGTGCTTGTTATTGCGCGCGATGTCAGCGCGAAGCGGTCGGGAGACATTAAGATCCGTAAGGCATGCGAAAACATGCAGAATCTGCTCGACGAAAAAATCCTCGAATTGCAACGCACAAGCGACGCATTGCAGCGGGCGGTGGCGGAGCGCATCAGAGTGGAAGAAGAACTTCATAAAACGAGCGAGCGGTATAAGGCTCTGGTTTCGAGCATTCCCGGCGCGGTCTTCTCATGCGCGCCCGACCAGTTCTGGACGATGGAATTTCTAAGCGACCAAATTGAAGAAATCGCCGGTTATCAGTCGCACGAGTTTCTATATAACAACGTCCGCTCGTACGCAAGCATTATCGTCCCCGAAGACGCTATCGTGGTTGCGGACGTTATCGGCGAAGCGCTGAACACCAAAGCACCCTACGAGATTCGGTATCGCATCCATCACGCAGACGGTTCGGTGCGCACTGTGTACGAAAAAGGCCGAGGGATATTTGCCAACGACGGCTCGCCGATCAGGATCGAGGGAATTATCTTCAATATCACGCTTTGGGGGACGGACTGATTATCCCGGGATAGAAGCATTCCCGCCTGAACGAATACAAGGCAAATCTACCGGACGCCCGGCTTCTGGCCGGACGCGTATGTGCCTTGTTTGCGGAGCTTTATACGACTATATTACTATGATATATTGGATTGGAACGCCTTTTACGTATGAAGCATATTCGCAATTTCTGTATTATCGCCCATATCGATCACGGCAAGTCGACGCTGGCCGACCGCCTTCTCGAGTATACAGGCACCATTACGCAGCGCGACCTGGTGAACAACCAGGTGCTCGACGATATGGACCTGGAACAGGAGCGCGGCATCACCATCAAATTGCACGCGATTCAGATGAAATACGCGCATTCCGATGGCGAGGAGTATACGCTGAATCTGATCGACACTCCGGGACATGTGGACTTTTCATACGAAGTGAGCCGTTCACTGAACGCATGCGAAGGAGCCATTCTCGTCGTCGACGCAACCCAGGGGGTTGAAGCGCAGACCATCAGCAATCTATATCTCGCGATCGACGCCAATCTCGACATTATCCCGGTGATCAATAAAGTTGATCTTGCCAGCGCGATGATCGATCAGGTAAGTCAGAGCATCATCGATCTTATCGGGTGCAAAAAGGAAGATATTATCCCCGTATCCGCGAAGGCAGGCACGAATATCGATCAGGTGCTGAACGCCGTCGTCGAACGGATTCCTCCGCCCGTCGGCGATCCGCAGGCGCCGCTCCAGGCGTTGATATTCGATTCGGTTTACGATGCCTACAGGGGCGCCGTCGTCTATATGCGCGTCATGCAGGGATCCATCAGCAAGGGCGAACAGATCAAGTTTTTTGCGAACGAGAAGCAGTTCGAGGTCGAAGAAGTCGGCATTTTGCTGATGAGCCGCACGAAGACCGATACCCTTCGGGCCGGCGATGTCGGGTACCTGATTCCCGGGGCAAAGGATGTCAGCGATACCAACGTCGGCGATACCATCACGCATGTGAAGAACCCTGCGCCGGCTCCGCTGCCCGGCTATAAGCAGGTAAAACCGATGGTATTCAGCGGTCTGTTCCCGACGGTCAGCGACGACTTCGAAGATCTGCGCGATGCGCTCGCCAAACTGAAGCTCAACGATTCGGCGATCAACTACGTGCCTGAAACATCGGCGGCTCTCGGATTCGGGTTCCGCTGCGGGTTCCTCGGGCTGTTGCATATGGAAATCGTTCAGGAACGCCTCGAACGGGAGTTTAATCTTTCCATTATCAATACCGTTCCGAACGTCGAGTACATTGCCGTGATGAAGGCGACGGCGGAAGAAATTATCGTCGATAATCCTTCCTCGCTTCCCGATGCGGCAAAAGTGGATTTTATCAAGGAACCGTATATCAAGGCGCAGATCATCACGCCGACGGAATACCTCGGTAATATCATGAAACTCTGTATGGACCGCCGCGGCGAGTATATCAACACAACGTATCTCGATCCAACGCGCGCCGACCTGCAGTTCGAACTTCCGCTTGCGGAGATTATTTTCGACTTCTACGACAAGCTCAAGTCGGTTTCGCGAGGTTACGCTTCCTTCGATTACGAACTGGACGAATACAGAGAGTCCGATCTCGTGAAACTCGACGTCCTCCTCAACGGCGAACCGGTGGATGCATTCAGCAGCATTATCCACCGCACGAAATCGTACGATTGGGGGCGAAGGCTGTGCAGGAAACTCAAGGATTTGATTCCGCGCCAGATGTTTGAAATCGTGATTCAGGCTGCGATCGGAAATAAGGTGATTGCGCGCGACGTCGTGAAAGCGCTGCGTAAGAACGTTACCGCGAAATGCTACGGAGGCGATATCTCGCGCAAACGCAAGCTTCTGGAAAAACAGAAGGAAGGCAAGAAGCGCATGAAGCAGGTCGGGCTTGTCGAAGTACCGCAGGAAGCGTTTCTCGCGGTGCTTTCGATGGACGAATAACGGCGGCGTTCTGCGCCGTTTGTGACTGCCTCGGAACTCGCTATGGATACCGATGCAACACCGTGCCCCGTTTCCCGTAGAGAATGAAGCGCATCGACGAATAGATTATTATCCGGCGTCCCCGGGATATTCCCGGACCGCCTTTCACTGGTTAGCTACAAGTTGAAATATGGCAGAGCAAAAGAAATCGTTCGGCATACGGAGACGGCGTAAGGATGCGCCGAAACCGCAAACGTTCAAGGAAAAAACCATCGAGTTTTTCAAATCGATCGGCTTCGCTCTCGGCGCCGTTATTGTGTTGAACAGCTTCGTACTCGCTTCGTTTCAGGTGCCGACCGGTTCCATGGAAAACACGGTGATGGCTGGCGATTTGCTGTTCGTCAACAAGTATTTGTATGGAGGCACCACGCCGCCGACGATACCCATTCTCGGCATTCTGACGGGGAAAGAAATCGAAATTCCGTATTTCCGTGTGCCCGGTTTCCGCAAACCCGAAAAAGGCGACGTGATTGTGTTCATCTTTCCGGGAAACCGCGACGAGGAAAAATCGAAGGTCTTCCAGTACTACCTCAAGCGCTGCGTTGCCACGGCAGGCGACACGCTGCAGGTGATCAACAAACAGGTGTATATAAACGGCAAGCCGATGAAGAACCCGGAAGGGATGGTCTATATGTTCGAATCCCAGCCCGCGGGATTCGTGAACCCGAACATCTTCCCCGTCGGCAAGCCCTGGAACCAGGATAATTACGGGCCTATCGTCATCCCGAAAGAAGGCGACATGATCGATATCTCCATCGAAAATATTCATGAATGGGCGACCTTCATACGCCGCGAGGGGCACACGGTCCGTGTGGTGGGCGAAAAGGTCTTCGTGGACGGTAAGCCGGCAACGAGCTACAAGGTGGAACGCAATTACGTATTCGGCATGGGCGATAACCGCGACGATTCGCTCGATTCGCGCTTCTGGGGCTTCGTGCCGGAAGAATATGTCGTCGGCACGCCGATGGTTGTCTATTGGTCCTGGGATCCGAACGTTCCTATTTTTAATCTGTTCAAGAAAATCGGCTCCATCAGGTTTAGCCGTATCGCGACGCTTATCGACTAGCATTGGATAACGCCCAACACCCTGAAGAACAGCCCATCGAACAGCAGCCCCTTGAAACACAGGGAGAGTTGTTCCCGTCCGGCGCATCGCAGCAGGAACCAGAGGGCTGCGTAAAGGATTCGAGCGCCTCTCCGGCGCAGGAAGCCGCCGCACCCCGGAAAGGCAGGTTCCGTCAGTTCATTCGCGTGCTTCTCATCGCGTTCTTCATCGCTCTCGTATTGAAAACCTTCATCGTCGAGGCGTACCGGATTCCCACCCCCTCGATGGAACAAACCCTGAAGATGGGCGATTTTCTGTTCGTGAATAAGGTCGTATACGGAGTTCATTCTCCGCGCAACATTCCTCTGACATCGATCCCGCTTCCCAATATTCAAATCCTTCCAGCGCTCGCTTCTCCAAAACGGGGCGATGTGATCGTGTTCGAGTATCCGGGCATGACCACAGCCGTGGAAACGCCGGATGTGCGGTTTTATATCAAGCGGTGCATCGGTTTGCCCGGGGATACAGTGGAGATCGCGGCGAAACGGGTCTACGTGAACGGTATGCGCCAACGCGATCCGGGGACGGCGCGGTTCGAAACCTTCACCCTCGACCGGAATGAAATCGAACGCGCTATCTATCCGAAAGGGAAACCGTGGAACCGCGACTGGTGGGGTCCGCTTGTGGTGCCGTTCGAAGGAATGCGCGTGGAACTCACGCTGGAAAACCTCGATCATTGGCGGTTGTTTATCGAGCGCGAAGGACATTCCATCCGGTTCACCACCGACGGTAAGATCGAGCTCGACGGAAAGGTCGGTAATATCTATACCGTGGAAAACGATTACTATTTCGTAATGGGTGATAACAGGGATAACAGCGACGACAGCAGATACTGGGGATTCGTTCCCGTGGCGAATATCATCGGGAGAGCGTCGTTTATCTATTGGTCGTGGGATACGGGCGGCGGCGAGTCCGGCAACGCCATCCCCTCGGTACGCTGGAGCAGAATCTTCAAGAGCATCGAATAACCGCATGCCGATGGCGTATGTGCATATCCCGTTCTGCGAACGCAAGTGCATCTATTGCGATTTTTATTCCATCGAATCGCGGGGCGGCTACGAGCGGTTTCTTGCCGCGCTTGAAAAGGAAATAACCTCCCGCGCCCCGCAACTCCAGGCTGATACGCCTCTCTCCAGTATCTTCTTCGGTGGCGGTACGCCCTCGCTGTTGAGCGGCGGGCAGCTTGCCCGGATCCTGGATACTCTCCACAGCGCATTCCGCATATCCTCCGGTGCCGAAGTTACAGTCGAATGCAACCCGGGCACGGTATCGCATGAGAAGCTGGTTGCATACCGGCATGCGGGCGTCAACCGGCTGAGCTTCGGCGTGCAGTCGTTTCACGATACAGACCTCGCGTTGTTAAGCAGAATTCATACTTCGGACGAAGCCGTTTCGGCAATACAGACCGCCCGCCTCGCGGGGTTCGAGAACATCAATCTCGATCTGATGTTTTCACTTCCCGGACAAACGCCGGAACGCTGGCTCTACAACCTCGAATGCGCACGCGAGCTCGGCACAACGCATATCAGTTGCTATTCGCTTACTGTCGAGCAGGGGACGCCGCTTGCCGTCATGGTGGGAAAGGGCGAGGTTCGCATGCCCGTACAGGAAAGCGACGCCGAACTGTTCGCCATGACGATGGAAACCCTCGCCGGATGGGGATTCCGGCAGTACGAGATTTCGAACTACGCGCTTCCCGGGTTCGAGTGCAGGCATAACCTCGGCTACTGGCGGCTCGACGATTATGTAGGATTCGGTCCTTCGGCGCACGGCACATGGAAAGACCGGCGTTCGTGGAACCTCTCAAACGTGACGCAATACATCGATGCGGTGGAACGAGGCGGTACCGCCATTGCCGGAGGAGAAGACCTGACGCCGGAAATGCGGATGAAAGAATACCTATACCTCCGGTTGCGGAGCGAAGGGATTGATTTGGAGGAGTACCGGCGACTTTTCGGAGTGGATTTTCTGTCGGGAAGGGAAGATGAAATCGAGAAGTACGTGCAGCTCGGAATGCTGGCTGCCGATGGTCGCACTCTGCGCCTTACCCGCGAAGGGATGCAGTTCGGCGACGAAATCTGCGTTAGCCTTGCATGACGAGCCAACAGCGCCGATATCCCGCCGACCTACCGTTTAGCCAGCCAACTGACGGGATTCTGCTTGTTGCGGGAATGCCATAGCTCGAAGTGAATCTCCGAGCCTTCGATGCCGCTTCGGCTCTTGGCGATAGCCTGCCCCGCCTTCACCTTTTGTCCCTTGCTCACGCTGATGGATTGCACGTGCGCATACACGGTGAAGAACTCGTCGTCGTGGCTCATGAAGACGATGTTTCCATAGCCGGGGATGAAGTTGATCGACGAGACAACTCCGTCCGCGACAGCTTTGACCGTAGAACCGTCGGGTACGCGGATATCGATGCCGCTGCTGACCGTCACCGTGCCCAGCTCTTTGTTGACCTGCTCGCCGAACCCCCCTACCACTTTTCCTTTGGCGACAGGCCAGGGCAGTCTGCCGCGCAGCTTTCCGAATGCCGTCTGCGATACAGGCGTTGTCGGAAGTTCCGCAATCGCCGGGGCGGCTTTTGTCCCCTTCGTGCCTTTCTTGACTGGCGACGGGGTCGCAGCAGCCCGTTTCCGGGCTTCTTCCAGTCGCCGGTTACGCTCCTTTTCAATCAACTCCGCGATAACGCCTTCGATACGACGCGCCGCCTTTTGCTTCGTACGGAGATTCTCCTGCAGCGCCGCCTTGTCAGCGCGCACTTTCTGAAGCAGACCTTTTTGTTCCACTTCCCGCTTCGCCATGAGCTGTTCTTCTTCCTGCTTTTGCTGGCGGGTTTGTACCTGCTGTTGCAGCCGTTCTTCGAGAATTTGTTTCTGCGTCTCGATCGCCCGTCTTGCCCGCCTGATGTCCTCGGCTTCCACGCGGTGTCCTTCGGTGATTGCCTTCAGATACCGCGACCGGATGAGCATCTGGTTCATGGACGCGGAGGAAAGCAGCAATTCGGTATCGTGCGTTCGTCCACGCTTGTAGATACTGATGATATAGCGGCTATATGCCTGCTGGAGATTGCGCAGCCGGAGTTCCGCTTGCTGAAGACCCTCTTTCGCGATGTTGATTTCCTGCTCGTTGTCTTTGATACGCTCGTTGAGACCCGCAATGAGCTTCTGGATCAGCGCCGTCTGCCTGTCGATTTTATTGATCCGGTCGAGCGTGTTGCGCTCCATCGATTTGCTCTCGGCGAGTTGTTTTTCATACTTGCGTATTTCGGCGCGGAGCTGTTCCAGCTCCTGCTCCTTGTTGCGGATGCTTTTGTTGGTGTATTTCTTTGTCTCCTGTTGCTGAGAAGCGCGTTTTTTTGAAGATTTTTTCGATTGAGCGACGGCGATATCCATCTGCAAAGCCGTTCCAAGAGCCAGCATACATACGGCGATGCACAGGAAGTGCAGGAGGAAGGATTTTACATCTGTAAACAGCGTTCGCATCGCTCGGAATTGATATTGTACACCACCTTGCCAGTATACGGATATTTTGCGGGAAGTTCAATTATTTAAGGTGGTTACAGGCGTGTATCTAAGAAAATAGTTTAAGGAGGTGGGGCAAGAAAGCTACAGGCGGTCCGCACCTGCTCGGGTCGGCATTGTCCTTGTACGTCCGTGCGCGTCCGCAACAGTCCGCGAAATGGTACCCCCACGTGCGAATCCGCATCATACGGCCAGGTAGATGAAACACGCGGTCTGTGGGCAACATTTTACGGCAACAATTCGGGCGTCCGTTCGGACGCCCACGGGCGCAAAACTTTGCGCCCCTACAGAAGACTGCAATTCTAGCCGTTCGCTTTAGGCGGCCGTACCCGCACATTGCAAAGAAATCCCCCCATCCCGGCGCAAAAGACAAGAGCGCCGGGATGACCCCTTGCCAAGGGGGTATGAATACCGTAAAAATTTGCGCGAGGTGATTTGGCATACCTGCGCCCAAACAAAAAAACCCGGCCTGTGAAAGACCGGGTTTTACAACATGCGGGTGGAGGAAACAGTTAGTTCGTTTCTTCGATTTCCCAGGTGGGACCGCCCATGAACAGGCTCTGAAGCGTGCCGTTGCCTTTCTTCTTGATCACAAAGTCGATCTGGTTATTCATTTCCTCATCGTAGGTCGGGCGGTCAATCGCCAGGAAGACGCCGAACGGCATGGGCATGCCTGGGGTATCCGCCATGTGCGAAAGAATGAATGCCAGCTCTTTCGATTTCTCGTTATGGACGATCAGATCGTCCTTGCTGTATTCGGAAAGCTTCACCACTTTCGGTGTAAAGCCGTCCAGCTTGATACCTTTGTCCTGATTGGCGCCGAACACCAGCGGTTTGCCGTGTTCGAGGTAAATCGTGGTTTCTGGGCGGGTCGCTTTGTCGCTGTACTGGTCGAACGCGCCATCGTTGAAGATGTTGCAGTTCTGCAGGATATCGAGGTATGACGTGCCCTTGTGTTTCGCGGCGCGCATGATGACCTCCTGAAGATGCTTCGGATCGCGGTCCATGCTGCGTGCGACGAACGTGCCTTCCGCGCCGATGGCGATGGTCACCGGGTTGAAGGGATGGTCGATCACGCCGTAGGGGCTCGATTTCGTTTTCTTGCCGTGCTCGGAAGTCGGCGAATACTGTCCCTTGGTCAGACCGTAGATGCGGTTGTTGAACATCATGATATTGATATCGATGTTCCTGCGGAGCCCGTGAATAAAGTGGTTGCCGCCGATGGAAAGACAGTCGCCGTCGCCTGTCGCGACCCAGACGCTGAGTTTCGGATTCGCCGATTTCAAGCCGGATGCGATCGCCACAGCGCGCCCGTGGATTCCGTGGAATCCGTAGGTGCTCATGTAGTACGGGAAGCGGCTGGAACAACCGATACCCGCGACGATGGCAATATTTTCGCGTTTGATTCCGAGCGTCGGCAGGGTGCGCTGCACCTGGGCGAGTACGGAGTAATCGCCGCAACCGGGGCACCAGCGGACGTCCTGGTCGGACTGGAAGTCTTTCACCGTGTATTTGAGTTCTGCTTGTGTGGTCTCTTCGGTACTCATTTCTTTCTCCATTATTTCATCGAATCAAGAACTGACAACACCTTATCCTTGATTTCGCTCGGGGCGAAGGGCAGGCCTTGCACCTTGGAGTAGGAAATCGGATCGGCGAGATATGTCGCGCGCAGGAAATGCGCAAGCTGCCCGAGGTTGATTTCCGGCACGAGAATCTTCTTGTAGTTATTCAGAAGAGCGCCGAGATTGGTCGGGAACGGATTCAGGTACTTGATATGGATATGGGCGATTGATTTACCCTGATTGAGCAAGTCCTCGACGGCCGCGCGGATTGCGCCGAATGTGCCGCCCCAACCGATCACCGCAAGGTCGCCCTGTTCGACGCCGTAAACGTCCTGCTGCGGGATATCGTTCTCGATGTTTTTCACCTTCGCCGCGCGCATATTCACCATGTATTCATGGTTCGATGGGATGTAGCACACGTGACCGGTAATATGCTTCTTTTCCAGACCGCCGATGCGGTGTTCAAGGCCCGGCGTTCCGGGAACCGCCCACGGACGCGCGAGATTTTCGTTCCGCGAATACGGCTGGAAGGTTTCCGGATCCGTTGCGAATTCAACCGGGAATTTCGGAAGGCTGGCTTCGTCGGGGATGCGCCACGGTTCGGACCCGTTGCCCAGATATCCGTCGGTAAGCAGGATGACCGGAGTCATGTATTTCACCGCGATGCGCGAGGCTTCGATGGCCATGTTGAAGCAATCGACGGGCGATTGCGCCGCGATGACGGGGATCGGGGCTTCGCCGTTTCTTCCGAGAATCGCCTGGTAGAGGTCCGATTGCTCGGTCTTTGTCGGTAAGCCC
>CAYPBB010000027.1:486-61161 GCA_964408855.1 uncultured Ectothiorhodospiraceae bacterium | reverse complement strand
CGAAGTGCGGAACCAGCCACCGCGCATCGGTGGAGTAGCGGCAGAAGCCGTACCCGATGTGATCGTACATACCGCCCCGGTACATGGCGTGGAGCGTATGTTCCGCCATATCCAGAATATCGCGGTCGCGGATGGCGCGGTACTGTTGCAAAAGGAACGAAATACCGTGCGCCATGGGGAATTTGGGCGCGTTGCCGAAGCCGCCGTGTTTGCGGTCATAGGTATTCGCGAACGAGCGCACCGCTTTGTCCAGCACCGAGGCGTTCAGCGGAGCGGGCGCCGTATGCTGCGAATGCGCCAGCATTCCGGTGATGTCCGATGTAATTTCACCGATCTTCTCCCGCTCGGTTTTCCATGCCTCGCTGATATGGTACAGCAGCTTCATGAATCCCGGCCGCCCGAAGCCGTCGTCTTTCGGGAAGTAGGTTCCGGCAAAAAACGGCTGCTGATCGGGCGTCATGAAGATGGTGAGGGGCCAGCCGCCGCCGCCCGTCATTGCCTGGCAGACCGTCATATAGATATTGTCGATATCCGGGCGTTCCTCGCGGTCCAGTTTTATGCTGACGAAATGCTCGTTCAGGTATGCGGCGACTTCCGCATCCTCGAACGATTCGTGCTCCATGACGTGGCACCAGTGGCAGGTGCTATATCCTATAGAAAGGAAGATCGGTTTGTTTTCCTCTTTTGCGCGTTCGAATGCTGCTTTGCCCCACGGATACCAGTCCACCGGATTGCGCGCATGTTGCAGCAGGTAGGGACTTTTGGTAAAAATGAGCCGGTTAAATTCCGTACCACCGTCCTGCGGGAGCGATGCAAGGTCGGGAAGTTCAAACGCCCCGTCGCGTATTTTCAAAGGTTCTGACATGCGTTCTCTTTCAAATGTTCTTCATCAAACTACGATTCTTTGATGAGAACACGGAATGACGGCGGGAGGTTCAGAGGGGGGGGAGGGTTAGACACGCTCCAAATCAAGAGCTATTGGACCGGCATAATTAAAACCAACACTATAACGCATATATTCACCTTCTGAAGGCGTTATTTTCTGCTTTCTAAATTCAAAATACAAGTTTATTCGCGACTCTTGATCTCGCACGAGATGTCTGGTTGAATCACTAATAACTACACCTGTTCGTTTAATATCATTGCCGTTTTCATCCTTTATGACATCTTTAACGCCACGTCGTTTTCTATGGAAATATGCGTTATCTGCCAACTCGCGAAAGAATATCACACAGTCCTTCGGAGATAATTCGAACGATAATCGCCCTAAATCATATAACATTTCCAAACAATCTCTTTCTTCGGGAATCGAATATCGCTTTAATAAGATTTGATATAATTCTTGTTTCTTGTTTGGATATTTGAGTTTGAACGCATAAGATTTTAGTCGAAGCAATTTTCGACTATCTGGGTTTTCATATAATCCCGTATTTAAAGCATCAAGCACAGCGAACAAAACATCTTGAGCTTTCTCTTTTTCGTTTCTTCTCATGAATTCCGAATATTCTATTAGGTGCAACTTCGCTAAAAGATAGTGTTTATTAGGGTCTCCATAACTTTTTGATATTTCCTTTTCGATTTTTTCTATTGCCTCTCTTGTGTTACCAAGCGCTGCGATCATTTCAGCTTCTTGCATATGCAAAGCCGACCTTCCATCGTCATCAGATATGGTTTCGTAACCTTGATCAACGATTTCTAATCCCTGAACTATTAGCGCCTTTCCTGACTGTACGTCCCCCATACTAAAGCAACGAGATGCTCGCCAATATATCCTTTTTGCATGTGCAACGTAAGCTTTGAAATTTGGATATTCACCTAGCCTGGCACTTTTAAATAGCTTTTCGGCCTTTTCGTATTCATTTTCGGCTTGTTCATGCTTGTTTTGTCTTTGATAATATTCACCTCGTTCGTAATACAACATCCCTAAAGTAACGTTTATATTTTGTATTCTTTCTGTACGTCTAATCGATTTCTTTTTTTCTATTGAAATCGCCTCCAACAACAATTCTTCCGCATGCTCATACCGTCCGTTATCATATTCAAATAAACCATAGTGATGCAAGATTGTTTGATCGTCTGCTATTCGCTCCAGCACCGTATCAAACAGTGACCTAACCTCATCCTCTGTCACTCTTTTATTTGTTTTATATTCGACCCCGTTGGGGCCCAATACTTTCGCGAACAATCTCCTCACAGTTTCCACCTCGATGGGATTCGCACTGTTAACATGCGCAAGTATATTTTTAAACATGCTGTATATCGACATTATTGAATTACTATGTATTTGAGAGATTACACTCTCTGAAATCAATCTATGTCTTGATTCGTATAGTATTTCCGATTTAGGACCTATCTTTTCTCTCACGACATCCCGTAGATCACCATCGTTAATCAGGTCTAAGAATTCCGGATATGTGCATTCAAGACCTCTCACCATCCACTCGAGCACCAAGGACAGATCGTACTGATGGAATAAGCATGTTTGTCTGTAAATCAACTTCGATAATTCACCCAAATTATTATATTCACTTCTAATAATAGATTCGAATGACATCGAAAAATCTTTTACTAACCGATAAAGCAAAACAAAAAAATTACCCTTACATTCTTCAAAGACGATATTATTAAGCAGTTCTTTATTACTATAGCTTTCGCTCGGAAGCAGTCTATTGCTTTTCAGACTAGCAATGAGTCGTTGCAATTCTTCAGATGATATCCTCTCATCTATTTCAATGTGCTTCCATACATTATTTTCATATTTTATCTCATTTTCCTTGCATATTGATAAATATTCATTATTTCGACAAACAAGGATTATTGTGACAATCCGCCCTCGCGATAGAAGCATCTCGAACAGCCTCTTCGCCCTTTCGATGAAATCTGGAACGTTATCTAAGACAATAAGAGCTTTCGTAGAATACAATCCAGGAATGCTGTTTTGGTTCTGCAATTGTCTTAAATTGTGATCGATCACCTTAAAATCATGATCCAACCGATCTTCACGTAGAAAGAAAATTGGAATATGTTTCTCATTAAACAAATCCCAGCACACCCTTCTTATTAAAACCGATTTCCCGCACCCTGAGGTTCCAGTAATCACAATCCCTTTATTATCTTCAGCATTATCACTTGCGAAATAATTTAGTATGGTATTTTTAATTTCTTCGTACTTATCGCGAGCTATATCGTAGTAGTCATTATACGCTTTCCAGTTAGTATACCCCCCTTTATAAAAATCAGATATGGAGTAATCGTGATTTAACAAATCAGCGTTAATCAACTCATCTTCAAGAATTACACACTGCTCCGAAAGATCTTTGTATTCTTTTGATGACAATTTCAGCATTGCCACATTCGCAACACTTACTGTACGAGCGAGAATCGTTGCGGCCGGGATCTGGTACGTTGCTAGAGAATTGATTTCGTCAATTAGTTCTTCGAATGTGCAATCAAATGCAATAATTTTATTTCGATAAAGCTTTTCATATAATTTGTCGTTCTTTTTAACGTCTGGGATAGCGGCGTAGGAGTAACCGACTCGATCGTAATTATTTTGAATAACTTCACTTACTATTGCATTAATTATATTATCACTGAAACTATATCCACTATAAATCACTGTACCAGAATACACATTATCTCGAAGAATTTTGATCAAACTTTTATGATTGAGAAGCATGTTATAAAAATTTCTTTGATCTAAAACGAGGTTCGTGCCACCATCCTCATTCTTACGAAAGGACCCCATAAGCTTGTAAATATTTACGACATGCGGCTCTGAATAATTTACAGTAGCACCGACCTCCACCGGCCTTCCCGTTTGAACCTTGATCGTACTTGTTCTATATGACAGCTCGATTAAATCGTCATAATTTGTGGTGAAGATTGCTTTCCATGCTATTTTTGTTAAGGCAATATGTGCATTTGAAGGTTGCGCATCTTGGAATAATATTTCAAGATAATCTTCAATATCCGACCTTTTATATGGCGGGGTATCTAAAATTTCCTTAAATACATTAAAAAGATCACGATCTTTAAAATCACACAGAGTGAAATGGTCCACTAACAATTCGACTAAAGAGGAGCTAGAAGGCAATCCTGATGTGATAGATGCCCCTGCACCCAAAAACAATGTTAGACGCTTATGCTTTAATGCTTCAGCTAATTGATTCTTAATGTCCCGATCCACTTTATTTCTCCTGAATTATGAACACGAAAATATGGATTTGATGCATTCATTCCAAACGAATTCAACATGTTTTCAACCTATTCGCGGCCAAGTAGAACAATTAGAAACAATAATATATTGCTTGCAGCTACACAAGAATATAATTAACATTACTAAAAACTCCCGATGGTAGAACTATCACATACAATCCAATACGAGACACTACCATTTTCTACTAGAGAACCCTTCCTCACCTCCTATATGCCACTACCCTCTGTGTCTACGCCTCACCAATCGCTTCTACAGTATTTTTCGCATCCTGCTCCTCCTCAAACCACTCAAATTCCTCCAAAACCGCGAGGTCATCGGGCGGGATAAGAGCAGCGGCTGGTGTGCCGTGTCGTGTAATGGTAATACGCTCCCCGGTTTGCTCAACCGTTTGTATTGCGTTGCCAAGCGTGGTACGCACCGCCGAACTTTGCATCGTGATTGCCATATACCCTCCGTTGTTTACACAAAGATAACCCTCTCCGCCGCCGCATGAAAGAACTCGCGCGACAAAGGGAAAGATGCGTTATTTGGACAACCGGAGTGCGGAAAATGTGCCGATTAAAGATAATCGGCAGTCCCTTCGGGACAGAGACCCCTGCGTTCGCAGGGGTGAGGTGGACCGTTCGCCTATCATTTCTAAGTCTGGTTGACCGTATCAACTGCCTCAGTGCATCCACCTCAGCATGCTGCACCCCAACATAAATGCATTTCCTCTTCTTCCCTTCCCTGCGTAGATTGCCCGGTATGAAGACCACGCCGAATATCCTCGCTCCGGTATCGCTGGCGCTGGCGGCTGCGCTGTTTGCCGCAACGCTGCCGTTCACGCATATCTTCGCCCTCGCGCTGGTGCATGCCTTCGCCGAGGCGGCGATGATCGGCGGTCTGGCGGACTGGTTCGCGGTGGTGGCGCTCTTCCGCCATCCGATGGGTCTGCCGATTCCCCACACCGCCATCCTCCCGAAACACCGCGCCAAACTCACGGCGGGTATCGTGGATGTCCTGGAACATAACTGGCTGAACAAGGAGAGCATCCTCGCGCGGATCGCGGAATGGCGGCTTGTTCCGGCGGCGCTGGAGTACTTCTCGATTGCCTCGAACCGTAAACCGGCGCTCTCCGCGCTGCATTCTATGCTCGCGGGCGCTGTTCGCGAGGAAGACGCCCCCGGCCTCGCCGCAAAACTTGGCGGCATCCTGCAACAGGAGCTGACCGAAGACCGCATGATCCGCGCCGTGCAACGCGCAGGCGAATACGCTTCGGCGTCCGGATTCCTGGACCAGTTGCTGCCGCCGGTGTTCGAACGCGGCAAGGAATGGTGCGCCACGCCCGAGGCACACACCCTGGTCAACGATCTGGTGCGCCAGGCAGTGAAGTCCTACGCCGCTGCCCCGGTGAAACAACTCGGCGTTTCGCTGCTGGAGATGGTGAAGGTCATCGACTATGCGAAAATGACCGACGCCATCCTCGCGTCCATTACAACGGAACTCGACGCGGCGCGTACGGACGGTGAACACCCTCTGCGTACCGGCATTGCCCAATCGCTGGAGCGGTATCTCGCCACCGCACATGAAAACGCCGAACTCCGCGCCGGACTGACGCGCATCCGGGAGTCTCTTGCGGGCGAAGACGGCGCGCCTGCATGGCTCGATGACCTTGTCCGCGACGGAATCGCCGTGCTGCAGCGAAGCGCCGCAACCGGAAACTCAGCGGCAATGGACTACCTCGACCGCGCCCTCGATACGGCTGTTGCGCATTTCCGCGCCAATCCGCAGGCGGTCGCCTCCGCCGATGCTTGGGTGAAAGCGCGGATCGGGGAAATCGTCGAATCCTATCATTCCGAAATCGGCAAGCTGGTGCGCGACAACCTCGACCGGCTTGACGATGAGGCGATGGTTCGCCAAATTGAAGAAAAGGTCGGCGGCGATCTTCAATATATCCGCCTGAACGGCGCCATCGTGGGCGGCTCGGTCGGCGCGCTGATCTACCTGCTCAAACATCTGCTGGCCTACGTATGACGCCTGTCGAAATCGTCTCGCTCGAAACTCCCGAACTGGAACTCTACGCCTCTCTTCGCGAGAATACCGAACACTGGCGCGGAGGGGTATTCGTCGCCGAAGGCGAAAAGGTGGTGCGCCGGTTGATGGAAAGCGGCTGGGGCATCGTATCGATGCTCCTGTCGCGCGAATGGTACCGCGCGCTCGAAGAGCAGCTTTCGGAAGAGCGGTACGCCGGTGTGAAGGTATTTCTTGCCGACGAAACGCTTCTCGAACGCATTGTCGGATACAAGCTGCATAAGAATATCATGGCAATCGGCCGGATACCCGCGTCGCCGGCGCTGGAATCGCTCGGTCCCCGCGCAGGCGGAAGCAACGTACACGCCGCCGTGGAGGCAATCGCCGACGCCGAAAACATGGGCGCCATCATGCGCAACTGCGCTGCGTTCGGTATCGATACGCTGATCGTCGGCAGCGACAGCAGCAGCCCGTACCTACGGCGCAGCGTGCGCGTCAGCATGGGGACCGTCTTTTCGCTCCGCATTCTTCAGACGGACAATCTGCTCGAAACCCTTGCCGGTCTCCGCTCGATGCACCGCTGGCGGATCGCTGGAACGACGCCGCGCGGCGGAACGAACCGTTTCTCTCCCCCATCGGCGGAGCATCCGTTGTGCGTGCTGTTCGGCAGCGAAGCGCACGGACTGACGCCTGAAGCACTGGAGCTGTGCGACGAGGTGTTCACCATTCCGATGAAGAACGGCTGCGATTCAATTAATGTGGCCAATTCAGTGGCGGTGGCGCTGTACGAGGCTGTACGTGGAGAGTAGAAAAGGGCGGACATGCAGCCCGCCCCGGAGAAAGGTATTAGGTTAATCGGATAGTGAAATGAATTGGATTCACTACACTTCATGCTGATGGGAGCGTAACCTCGGTTGACTCAATTCCATCTCTGAGCAAATAGTACCAGGCAGAGAGCGATGTTACTGAAGGGATTATCGACCGTCTTCACTAGGTGTGATATTTAGCAGAAAGCGGCTATAAGAATAGCCGCAACCCGTCCGCTCCGCCTGAGGCGGACGGACTGGGTAGAGACCCCGGTTCGGAGACCGGGGTGAGGTGATCTATTTTCCTTGAGCGAATACTAATTTCTCAAGTATTGAGATATGTAGATTGCCTAGGGCGGACATGCTGCCCGCCCCGGAGAAAGGTGTTAACGGATATGCATCATGGGAATCGATGCGCGGGCGTTACCGTCGCGCAGTACCGCAAAGTATATACCCGAAGGCAGACCGAAGGCGTTGAACGACGCGGTATAGGAACCGGCGGGCGATCCGGCTTCATGTAAAACTGCGACGCGCTGCCCCATTGAGTTGAAGACTTCGAGCGACGCGGCGGGGGATGCCGTGGTGAATGTGAGATACGTCAGCGGCGAACCGCTCCCCGATCCTGCGCCGAACGGGTTCGGGTAATTCGGATTCAGGGAAATGGAAGAAGCCGAAGCGGCGGGTTCCACGCCGATTATTTCGTTGCGGAATACGTAGAAATCCAGATAGGACGGTAGCGACGGTGTCGAGTAGATCACGTTGCTGGATGTGACCCCACTGCCGACAACGATGTTGTTGTTCGGATATGTCAGCAATGGATTTCCCCCATGAATCCGCGCTTCGATCATGTGTCCCGCCTTGACGGTATGCATCATGGCATTGAACTTGAACGTCAGCGTTTCCTTTTCACCTTGCGTGTTACTGTTCTGCTGGTAATGACCGCGCGAGATGGGAAGGGATGTTCCTGTTGCCGGATCGTAGTCGAACAGATCGATATTGACCTGGTATCTCGCCGCGCTTCCGTCCGCGATGATCGTGGCGCCGCCCATTGTTCCGGATAGACAAAGGCTGTCCGGCAGAGGCGCAGAGCGGCGGATCACCGCTGTACCGCCAAGATTCGCGGTGTAGGAAAACGGCAATTCATAGTCGACGACCGGAGGAGACGACGACAGGCCGGTATTATCGATATACATCCGTATCGGCGAAACCCACACCGGCAACATGTCCGTTTCCGAACCGAGCCAGATGAGGGAGTCGCTTAATGCGAACGTGTACCGCCTATTATCCGCACCGTCGTACAACGTGACAGCATCGTTGGCATTCAGCACCCATTGGTACGACTGATCGTCCTGGAGCCAATACGCAAACCATGCATGCGCCGTCGCCATCAAATCGTCGTACACCTGCGGATTTGTGCTGAGTTCGTGATTCGCCGGGTATACCATTGCGCGCTTGGGCGCGGAGATATTCTTGAACTGCCGCAGACAGGCGCTGGGATTGAAAAACTGGTCGTAATAACTGAACAGCATCAGCACCGGTGTGGTGGTGGACTGCTCTTTGTCGATGGTAGGATATTGGTGGAAGACGGTTTTCACGGGCTCGAGGTCGCCGGTTTGGACGGCGTTCTGTACTGTGGTCTTCCATTCCTGTTTCAGGTTGATCGACGTCGTGGTAATGGAAAAGGCGAAGATGTAGTTCAGCGCGTTGTTTTCGGTCCAGTTTTCTTCCCACCTGCCGTTCGCGACGGCAGAGATTACCGCGCGCGCGCCGAGATTGTACGCCGACGCCGCCCAGGCATGAAGGCCTCCCTGCGATCCGCCGAGAACGCCGACGCGGTCGTCGTTGACATCGTGCAGCGTTTTCGTAAAACCGATCATCTCACGAAGATCGGCGACGATGCGGTCGGAGGTGAAGAAATCGAACTCGCCTTCGCTGGCGCCCTGCCCGCGGACAGAATACGCCACGGCGACATAGCCGAGTTTTGCATACTCGATTGCTCCGCTGCGTTCTCCATTCTTGCTTCCGCCGAACCCGTGGACGATGAGTATTCCCGGATAGCCGGTTGCCGGAGGAGGTGTTGCTGGGTAGACATACAGCACGTCGAGCGAAATTCCATCGCTCATCGTTGCGGTTGTATCCACCGATACCGGATCCTGCGCGAAAAGAAAGACCGGAAGAACCAAAGCAAGAAGCAATACAAGGCTGAGTCGTTTCATCATGTTTCCTCAAAGAATGAATAAGTAAAAATGATGAACGATTGGAGAAAAGGCAAATACTGTCGAAGCTATGTCACCACTTGTATTGAATCGACGCTACGGGAACCGGCATTTCGCCCAGTCCCCCGCAGCCGGCGACAGCAGCGATACCGAGCGGGGAGATCTGCACATTCCATGCGGATGCAGTTCCGGAGGTCTCAGCGGAGATTCTCGCCGATTCGCTGAATTCATAATACATCACGCCGAACATCGCCGCGCCTCCGACAGCCGCCGCGACGATAGGGATCTTCCAATCCTCGTCTGAAGATGCGAGAAGAAATCCGATACCCATTCCAGTCAGCGCGCCTCCGGCAGTTCCAACCGTTACGAGCGTTCCCTGGCTCGAACTGAAGTCCCTGCCTCTTGTCAGAGTATGCCCAAGCCAAAATCCGCCGATAGTACCCGCTATCGCGGTACCCCAATACGCAACCGGTTTAATGTCGGCGCCTTTTTTATGTTCCAGGCTGAGAAGTGCTGTAGGGACTGTGGCTCCGAGCACGCCGGTAACCGTCAGAATCTGCGCATCGCCGGTTGTGTACGACTGGTCGGTCGCCAGGGCATTCCCGGCGATGTAGCCGCCCGCGGTTCCTGCCAGCCAGAGTGCGCCGCCCATCCTATTCAGTTTGTCGGGCTCGGACATGAGGAAGGTCGCCAGTCCGATCCCTGATCCGAACCACCCTGCGGATGAGACCACCATCGCTTTCCCGGCCGACATGTTCGACGACGATGCGATTGCAGAACCGGCGATGAGTTCGCCGATGCTTGTCAGCGCCATCGTACCGAGGATGTCCTCTGCTTCGAGATCGCCGGCGTCATCGGTAAAAAGAGAGGAAAGGAAAAATCCGTCGGCAATTCCATGGACTCCACCGTTCAGTCCCAACGTCGCCATTCCCGATGTCACATCAGAACGTTCGGTAATCAGACTTGGCACGATATATCCGGCTCCTGAGATCAGCAGATACATCAACGTAAATGCTTCGCTATCTTCGATCTCAAGCGATGCCGGGATCGCCCAGGAATAGAAACCTACCGCAAGCGAAGAAACACCGACGACAAGCGTCGTTCGCCCTTCATGGTTACGCATTAAATTCGGTCCGAATGACTGAATCCGGGTGCTCACCTCTCTCCGGAACGCCAACATCTCTTCTGTGTTCATTGCCGTTCGGTTACGTGCGATCGCATTCCCTTCGCCGTATTCGATTTCGAGGACATAGAGCGAGTCGTTCACCTGGAACAACTGCGCCGAACGGAAGTCGGTCAAATCTCTGAACATCAGGAGATTGGCGGCCGTCTCTTCGGTCAAGGTAACAATCTTGCCTCCTTCATCCATCGGGACGCGCGTCTCCTGCGCGTAGCAGGACGGTCCATAAAATGCGAGCATCAGGGCGAAGCAAAGGACCCAACGAAGGGATTGCTCTGTGTAGAGCTTCCAGCGATGAGATATGGCAGAGTTCGCTGTGGAGGTCGATGAACAAATTCGATTTCTCTTCATGATGATCTCCCTCCTTACCATGTATATGAAAAGCGTGCAAGCGGAAGCGGTACGGAATCGAAACCCGCGCAACCAAGCGCGGAAGCCATACCTGCCGGTGAAAACTCGATATTCCACGACGATGCATGACCTGCGTCGAGCGCCCGCGATCGAGCTACCCGTGAGAATTTACCGGCCATTAACGCAAATCCGACCGATCCGCCGATTGCGCTGGCTATGGCAACCACCTTTCCATCCTTCGGGCTTGCCATGACACCCAGCGCTGATCCGACGAGATATCCTCCCGATGCACCTAAACCGATATAGACCGCATCGGCTGTGGTGAAATCCTTCCCACGGACAAGTTCGTTCCCGACAATCAATCCGCCGAGTGCGCCGGCAATGGCGGTACCATAATAGAGCCGCTCTTCATCCGGATCGAATGCCAACGTGAGAGTCAGGGCAAGCATGACACCGTTCGTCCCGGATACGCTTAACACCTGTGCATCGCCGGGGGTGTAGTATTGATTATTTGTCATCAGAAGTCCAGCCCCATATCCCAGCGCTGATCCCCCGAAGACGAGAAGCGGTCCGCTGATATCGCCTTCGCTGCCGGCCAAACCATAGGCCGCAAACCCGATACCGCCGCCAAACAAACCCATCGTTGAAAGCGTCGAGGCCTGTCCGTCTTCCATATTTGTCGATGAAGCGATAGATGTTCCGGCCAGCAGTTCGCCTACGCTTGCAACCATCATGCTACTAAAAAGCGCCTGGTCGTCCCAGTTTTCTGTATCGCCTTTAATCAACCAATAAAACAATGCGCCGTCGGCGATCCCGCGCATTCCGCCGTGCAGACCCAGCGTGGTCATGCCATTGGTGATGTCCATGTTCTTTGTGATGAAATACGGTGCTAAAAAGCCTGCTCCGGCAGTGATGAGATACGCCCCGGTGGATTGGCGTCCGGATCTGGTTTGAAGTATCTCAGGCATTGCAAACCCATAAAACCCGAGCGAAAGAGTCGTCACCCCGGTAATCAATCCTACCCTGCCTTCACGCTTCAGATATTGGCTGGGATCGGTTTGCCGTAGCTTCTGCGTAACGTGCTTGCGCAGATCAATCATCTCGCTCTGCGAAATGATATTTCTCTGACGCACAATACCCGTTTCGGTATTCGACTCGATAATGAGAATATAAAGGGAATCCTGGTTCCTGAAGAGACCGGCGGAGCGGAATTTCGCCGTCTCCGGGAAGAGTCCGAGTTCGCTCCGCATTTCGGGAGTAATCATATCGACACGGGCATCTTCATCTATTGGGATACGTATTTCCTGCGAGAAACACCCGGCAGGATACATCTGACCGATTACTGCCGCAAACATTATCATTACTAAGCTTTTGTTTAAGCTCACACGTCCTCCGATTCACGGTTGTCATAACTGAGGAAGAAAGCAAACGAATGATAGATATTCGGACGCGTATTTCCTATATCTTAGTCACTGACCTACCGAAAAAAGGGTAGCCGACTTCGCTCCATGCCGATTTGTAGGAATCCCCGACGCTGATATGAGAAAAAAAGCCCGGCGGTTGCCGGGCTTCTATATCGGAAAAAATGCGTCTTATGCCAGAAGGCTTCGAAGCATCCACGCTGTTTTCTCGTGGATCTGCATGCGCTGCGTGAGGACGTCGGCGGTGGATTCGTCGCCCGCCTTGTCGACAACCGGGAACACCTCGCGCGCCGTACGGATCACGGTTTCGTGCGCCGCAACGAGCAGTTTGATCATTTCATTCGCATCGCGGACGTTTTCCTTCTGTTCGACCGTGCTGAGACGAGTAAACTCAGCAAACGAACCGGGTGCGAACACTCCGAGCGAACGAATGCGCTCCGCAATAGCGTCGACAGCCGTGAACAGCTCGGTGTACTGGGCTTCGAACATAAGATGCAATGTATTGAACATGGGACCCGTTACATTCCAGTGGAAGTTGTGGGTCATGAGAAAAAGAGAATACGAATCTGCGAGCAGCTTTGCCAGTCCTTCGGAAATCGCTTTCCGGTCTGCTTCCTGAATTCCAATGTTGATGTCCATGGTTCCCTCGTTATAGGGTTGATAATCGGTGATAGATACACCGATACAAGCGAAAAAGCGGCGAAAAAGTTCCGGAATGACCTAATTCCGATACTGAATGATGGAAAATGATCGCTCTCTGGAGACTTCATCCTGATTCGCCGTCCATATTTTATCGATGAATACTAGACTCAGGACTAACACCTAACCGGCACTTTCTGACCACATTTTACTTGGCATTCCCTAGTTTAATCAGCAGGCACCGATATACTTCACGGTTCTCTTGATTCTTAATATAACACGCAAACAGGAACGATTCAGTAGGATCGGCATACTAATCATTTCAGACGCGACACCGCTTAATAACAAATAGGGAGCTGTTTTTACCTTGATCCCAATACGGCTTCGCATCAACTTGCATTTAGCATTTGTTATTCCAATATTGGTAATATGTAATTCGAACATCTTTGTTCCTGTTTATTTGTTTTAGTTGTTCTACTCTATTATTTAAAGATCATTATGCGTTACGCGTTAAAGACGTACATGCCAGACACCAGGGTTTTTCATCTTCCTCTGACCTTCGCCAGACACTCAATGTGCCGCATACTATCTCGCGATGACCAAAGAGCTTACGATCTCTATCCCCATACATTTATTAACAAAAGGAGTTTCTTATGACAAGAAATGTCTTTCCATGCATTCTGTTTCTGAGTGCATTGCTCACGATGCAATGCTACAGTCAAAACGATGTCGGATTTCAGGTTTTTAGCGTACCCGATTCCGCTGAAGTTTTTTGTGTTTCAGCGCCGGAGCGTATTCCAATCCTTCGCTCGGATATGCCCTGGGAGGTACGGTCAGCATATATTGTCCTCGACACGATCTGCAAAACATATACATACGATCAATTAAAAGAGATCATTGATGGTATGTCGAACGATTCCTTAGAGATCGGATTTAAGGCACTGGTTAATATGGTTAATTATGATCCATTCCTATATGAGCATCAATATAGGTACATCGCTCATTTTCCTCCGCCAGGATATAAATCTAACTGGTTAGATGTCATTAGCCTTTTAAATGGGGCGTATATCGATCGAATTTACACCAAACCGATATTGAGTGAGAATTTGGACGATATTCGATCATTGGTGCAATGGAATGCATGTGTATATCGTGTCAGAGTAATATACAACGATATGCGCGCGGATTCAAACTCGTTTGCAAGCCTTCCGTACAAAGGCTGTACGACGAATCGCTATTGGGCGGACGCTACAATACAAACCAAGTACAAAGGAATGCATCATCCATCATTGTGCAGTCCAGATATTGAGGGTCAGTTAGACAATAATTGCATTCGTTATACATGGGAATCATATAGTATCGGAAGTACGTGTTCTGGTTGGAACAAAGAAGATGTCCGCGATGGCAGCTATCTGGCTCCTGGCAATGAATATCTCGTTTTTCACTTCTACGCCAATCGGGGGGATTATAATTACTGGTGTTACACATACCAAGCAACGGCTACAGAGCGCCTGTTAATTCAAAACGGCATCGTACATGACCCTAAAAACCTTTTCGGAACAGGCGGGCAGCTATCGCTGGAGGAAGCCGAGACTATTATTATTGACATTCTCAACGAACTCGAGCTATAAGGAGCCAATATGAGAAACCATCATGTATTCTATATTTTGATCAGCGGTCTCCTATTCCTTTGGAATACCGACCTGCTGCAATCGCAATGTTCATCGAGCTGGTACTACACATATCTTTGGCAGACATCGGCAGGAGGAACCCAAAATATATGCGTCACTGATCCGTTGAATGCTCCTTCAACGGTGACGATAAAAAAGGCGCCTATGCCAGTAAAACTGTGTCTCTCAAGCGTATATTTTTCGAAGGTAAACTCTAGCATTACGTGCGACCCTAATGAATCAATACTGGATCTAACCCGTCTATGTATTACCAACACTCTAGGAGCATTGAATGGTATATGCGACAATATTTCCGTGGACCTGACGGAAGTAGATGAGTCATGCGAAATTAGCCAGATCGCAATAATGCCAATAACATCGAGTGTTAGTGGTCCATTCAAGGACAATCCGTACGCAACATTAGGAAAGGCAGATGTATACATTGCAAACAATAAAATTTCTGGAACTCTTGCAGTAAATTTTTCCGACAATTTAATTAATGGAGGCAATCTCAATGGAACAAAATATCCGCCAAAATGCTATAGTAGCGATTGCCCGCAATCAACATCAGCAAACAGGGACTGCCTCAATCTTGAAACAATTCTTATGCATGAGATGCTACATGTTTTAGGTCTCGGTCATGTCAACAACCAGGGCAACCCAAAGGATCCATTCAAAAATCCATGCAATACTGCGTCAAATTTTCCAGACATGGATAAAGAAACACTGTTTCATGATATTAATCACGGCAAAATTATGCAGAACAAATCAACTATCTCTCAGTACACCGAATGTGCGCTTAAGAAGTTGTATTGCCCTACACTTACATCTATTCGAGAGTTAGTAGTTTCGTCCGCATCATCGCCGCAATTGAATGTCTTCCCCCAGCCGTCGAACAATCAAATCTCTTTCATCATTCGGTCACTATTGCCCGACTTGAAGATGGAAATTTACAACGAGTTAGGCGAAGTGCTGGAACGCAGAAGCATTACCATGCGTGACATGAGTTACACTGTTACGCTGAATGTCAACACCTATCAGTCTGGTGTCTATTACGCCGTCGTATCTTCGAAAGAAGGGATCACTGCGACAAGGTTTATCGTAACCCATTAATCCGGCAGCAATCCGAGAGAGCATCCGGTGCAACAGTACCGGATGCTCATTCATTTTCCGCTCTTGATCACCTTTACCTTGAATCCCTCCTCTTGCAGCAACTCGGCCGCTTTTTGCCGGTGGTCGCCCTGGATTTCGATGGTATCCTCCTTCACGGTCCCGCCTGCGCCGCATGCCGTCTTGAGTTTTCGCGCCAGCGCCTCCAGGTCCTCCTGCGTGTGAAAGAAACCGCGGATCACTGTTGCGCCTCTGCCTTTCCTGCCCTTCGTTTCAAGGCGGATATCGAGCGTAACTCCGGCGGTTGCCCTGTCGAGATTCCCGGAATTCTCCTGTTTTGGAGGCTCCATTCCAAAGAGCGCTCCCAAACTGCCAAGATCATTCAGTTTAGCCATACCTACTCCTCTTTTCGCCAAATACCGGCTCCAATAAGCAACGAATCAACCGACTAATGCAACATTCGATGTTGATTCCGGGTATCGATGCCGATGGCGGACGGTGTAGTAACCAACAGATGGTAAGGTGATTCCGCATACCAACCTTACAACATCCAATTTGTCATAAATGCGATAGTTCGAACGTCGCAGTTGAGGTTCTGGCTCTGAATCGGTATCATTGAAACACGTTGTTGTTGTACGAGGATACCATGTTCAATACCATATTCCGGTTCGCGTTCGTTTCCCTCTGCGCTATTGTTCTTTTTGCAGGTTGCAGCGATGATCCCGGCAAACCGCCACAGGACACTTCATCTGTCTCGATTTCATATACCGCATTGCGGCAAACCGACACCGGTGAGAACCAGGTCGGCGTAGAGTTCGAGATTGCCGGATTCGCTTCTCCCACTCAAACGGAAATCATCGTCGACGGCAGCCCGGTGGCAACAAAGCCGCTATCTGAATGCACGAAACTGGAAGACGGCGTGTATGAAATCTTCGTCCCCGTTCCGGATCCTGGTGAAACAAGCCACCGCGTGCAGGTACGCGTAAGCGGCACTGGGAGCCAGCAAGCCGCATCGGCTGAGAAATCGTATTCTCGCGATATGCGCTGCGCTCTCGTGGAAAACGTAAGCAACGGCAATTGCCAGAATTGCCCCGTCGCCAACGAATACTTCAAGGAAAAAACGCGGGGCGAGGTGGCGCAATTGCGATTCGCGCCCGTCCGCTATCATGTCTGGTGGCCTAACCCGAAGGACAGCCTCTACCTGCAATCAAAACCGGTGGCGCGTCCCCGGGTGGAATACCTCTTCAGTCCCATGCCGCCGACATCGGCGCCGTACGCGTGGGTCGACGGTCAGGACGCATCCTCCTCACCCGCGACATGGATCGCACAGGGACAGATCGATCAGGAAATTGCTCCCGGCGCAAGGATTCAACTTACCCCCGCCGTTAATGGAAGCTCGGTTCAGCTCGAAATCAATGTGTTCGGTCTATCGGCGGCACAGTATTCCGATCTGCGGCTTCATACCGTTGTCACGGAAAGCAATGTTTTTTACAATGGCGGCAACGACGAATATTACCACGATCATGTGGTGCGCGCCATGCTTCCCAATCAAGAAGGCGAAAGCGTAAGCATTTCCGACGGCGTCTGGCAGACGTTCACCCGCGACTTCACCTTGGTTCCGTATACATCCGGCTCGCAAATGCACGTAGTTGTGTTTCTCCAGCGGGCATCGGGAAAATCGGTACTGCAGGCGGCACGCGTACAACTCCGCTGACCGCCGCCGCGCAACGGTAGCGCATGCGCGGATATAGTCCGGAAGAACGTAAGCATTCAGTTGAAACTGCCCTCGGCGTAGGGATGAAGGCGGCGTTACTTTTTTACGAACCGGTGCATCGCGAAATGCTCAGCTCCCGAAACGTGTACAAAGTAGACTCCGGCCGGGAATGCCCGCAGATCGACAAAGGTTTCGTTCCCTGTCAGTTCGCTGCGGTACAGTACTCTACCGATGGAGTTGGCGATGGTCGCAGTTCGCGCATTCCCGCTATTCCGCGCCGAGATGCGCAACATATTGGAAGCGGGATTTGGATAGAGGTCGAACTGGAATTCGTCAGCCAGACCCGGATTCTCTACGCCGGTTATCCCGCGAAGCGTGCGGAGGAAGAATTCCGCCACCTCAGTGGTTATGCGGGGATCGGAAAACTCCTGCGTTCCGTGACCAGCTCCATCGAGCGGATGAATCGTCACATCGACGCCGTCAAGCTTCAGCACGGAATCCAGTTCCACGCTCTGATGGTACGGGACGGTCATATCCGCTGTGCCGTGATGGATGAGAAACGGCGGATCGGTCGGATCGACGTAGGCAATGGGACTGGCGATCCAGGCTTTCTGTTGATTCTGCGGTATCGCGCCGCCGATGAGTTTTCCTTCCGGCGAATCGGCTGCGTTATGGTCGATACTGCTTGGGTAATCGCCGATCGTGAGCAAGTTGCTCGGTCCGAACCAGTCGCAAACCGCCTGTACATCGCTGGAGAACGCCAGATTCCCGCCGACGTTTCCTTCGATCTCCGTCATTCCGTTCGATGTTCCAAGCAATGCAGCCAGGTGTCCGCCTGCGGAACTGCCCCAAACTCCGATCCGCGAAGCATCGAAGCCGTATTGCGCGGCGTTTGCCCGGATCCAACGTATAGCCGCCTTACAATCGTGAATCTGCGCCGGAAAGATTGCTTCCTGTGATAACCGGTAGTTGATACTGACCACTGCGAAGCCCCATGCTACCAATGGAGTTGCGCGGCAGTTCTCCTTGCTCCCCGACATCCATGCGCCGCCGTGAATCCAGACAATTACTTCGGGCGCCTTCGCGGGCATGTTCAGAGGCATATAGATATCGCACAGCAAATCCTTTCCATCGACCGTCGCGTACGCGACATCCTTGAACGCCGGCTGAATCTGGGCGCTGGCAATCGTCAAAGAAAGAAGAATTACGAAAAGGGAGTATCGAATCCAATGCATAGCAACCTCCGTTTGAGCATTTTGTGTAGTGTAGAAGGTGCGTCGTATGTGGAATGTAAAGAATTACTCTATTGGAAAGAGCCGGTATGCGGTTCAATGGTTACAAAGAGCGATTAAAAGTATCATCTGCCGTATGAAATGAAAAACCCGGCTCTGAGATGAAGCATTCATGCCGGGTAGATGTATGTGATTGAATACCAGGCTTCTACGATAGGACATCGGTAAACGATGGGACGTTTAACCTGACCGGGATGGGGGCATACCGGGGCTTCGAACGCACGATGCGGAGCAATTCGCCTTCGTCCAGCGAAGTGGGTATTCCTTCGGGATGCCAATGGGTGGAACAGCCGCATTCGTTCAGCAACACGCATTGCGCGGGAATATGAAGCCCTCGCAGTTCCAAACCGCCGCGAATCAGGTTCAGCGGGCATGCGACGCCGATAACGCCGACACCGGTTCCAACTGCCCAAGTGGAAAGCCAGCGGGTAAAATCGGACGAATGCGGAATGATATGCACCTCGAATCCTTCGGCAATTCCCAGTTCGCGAAGTCTGTTCACACGGCACTCTTTATCGCAGCCGGCGCAGCGCATATCGAGACCGGCTTGAACGGCTTTACAGTCCAGCGGATTGCTTCGCATGCAAGCCGGCACAAGCAATGCTCTTCGAGCGCTTTCTGCGAAATGCTGTTTGAATGCGCGGTTCATAATTTCGGCGCCGGTCATATTCAGGTGGTATTCGACCCGCGCGCGGCCGACGAACACAGCGTCTTCTCGTCCCTTATACGAGGGCAGCGATTCAGCGCGGAACCGTTCGACGTTCGGAGTGAATTCGCCGAGCGCCGCTTCGCTCAGCTGTTCGAACCGTTCGGCAAAATCGAGTATCGAAGTGATCGCCTGCTGGTACCGGGCGGGTTTGATTTCGGCAAAAAACGCGAGCAAAAGCCTGATGCGCTTTTCTTCTTCCTTGTATTCCCCTGTCGCCTGCAGCCAGAGAACAAGACGGTACAGATCGCCGATGGAGGGGGAGGTTTTCCGTACCGGAAGACCCGGCACCGGCTGCGTGAGCCATTTTGCACCCAGTACACCGCGAAACGCGTCGATTCTGGGTTTGAGTTTGGGATGAATATGCCGCGACGCATAGAGCGCCTTCAGTACAAACAACGGCAATGCGTGCGTACGCATTGCGCGTACACCGTAGAGGTCCCAGAATGTGCCGAGACAGAGAATATCGAACAGATATTCGCCGTCCGAACGGGGCGGTTCGTCGATTTGCATATGACGGTGCGCGGTATACTCCTGAACGATCGGAAGCGACCGCTTCGCTTCGTCGAGGACGATACCGGCGAATGTGCGGATGGTCTGATAATACGTTTCTGCTGTTGAAGAATCCGGGGCGAGGGTATAGGTAATCGGGTCCATGGTGGATAGGTGGTTTCTCTCTATAGTGAATTGATACGCATGAGAAAGGGAATGGTTGCGAAAATTAATTTAGACTGATCTAAAATACATCTTGACAATAGACGAAATCGTACCTATGTTTAAGAAGTGATTTTGACCTATTGTCACAGAAACGGCAAATTGATGCCTCAGAATGGATATAGCGCGGTAGCGGAGAATTACATAAAAAATGTATTCCTGTTGCAGGAAGTTGAAGGATCGGTGAGCACCTCGCTGCTTTCCGAGCGCTTGAACGTTGCGCCGGCATCGGCGACAGACATGCTGAAACGGCTCGCCGAGGACGGTATCATCGTTCACCGCAAATACAAAGGCGCCCGACTGACCGAGAAGGGCAGCCGTCTCGCCCTGAAAATTCTCCGCAGGCACCGGCTATGGGAATTGTTTCTTCACGAGGTTCTGCATTTCGAATGGCACGAGATTCATGAGGAAGCCGAACGCCTCGAACATTCGACGTCCGAAGCCCTCGAACGCAAACTGGACGAATACCTCGGCTACCCTGCGTTCGACCCGCACGGGCATGCGATTCCCGATGCGGACGGCCGCTGCGCCAGCACCAATTATGTGAGGCTCTCGGAAGTTCATCACAGCGGGAGGGTGGCGGTCCGGCGGGTAAACGATGACAACGCGCAAGTGCTGCAATACGCGTCGAGGCTGGGGATCGCCATTGGCACAACCGTCGCAATTCTGGAACGGATTGAATTCGACCGGAGTCTGCGCGTCGATATTGAAGGAACGGAACAGGTAGTGAGCGAAAAACTCGCAGGTTGTATCTACGTCGAGTATTGTTAGAGGAGGAACCGGATAATGGAAACATGGTTTATTGCACTGTTAGCGGGAGCGCTGATTCTTCTTGCCGCACTGTTCGCGCCCAAATACGGGATCGCAGCGCGAATCCGGACAAATGCCAGACTTGCCGCACGCATCCTGATCGAGGACGCCCTCAAACACATTTACGATTGCGAGTACAAACAGCGGGAGTGTACCATTGCAAGCATTTCCGGCGCTGTTCATGCTCCGCAAAATAAAACCGCCGAACTCCTCCAACGGATGCAGGACGGTAAACTTATCTCGACCAGCGGCGATGCCGTCCGGCTGTCAGCGAACGGCCGGGAATATGCGCTTCGGATCATCCGCTCGCATAGGTTATGGGAACGCTTTCTTGCCGATGAAACGATGATTCACGAAACAGGATGGCACAGCGCCGCTGAACGGAAAGAACACACGCTGTCCGAGGACGAGGTAAACCAGCTTGCCGCCAAACTCGGACACCCGCATTTCGATCCCCACGGCGATCCGATCCCGACCGAATTGGGAAATCAACCGGCTATACGCGGTTTCACGCTCAAGGATATCGGGCAGGGCGGGCACGCGCGGATCGTCCATATCGAAGACGAACCGGAATCGACATATGCCGGATTGGTGCAGGCCGGGTTCAAGCCGGGGCAGATTCTTACAATGCTGCAATCGACGCCCGAGGGATTCCTGGTCGGTCTCGAAGATTCTTCTATCCCGCTTTCTCATCTCCAGGCGGGGAACCTGACCATCGTTCCCGCCGAAGGCGACGACGCTCCGGAAAGCGAACCGGCTGCCACGCTTGCCGATGTGCCGCTCGGTTCATCGGCGGTGGTGAAACGCATACTTCCCGGATGCAGAGGTCAACAACGGCGCCGGCTCATGGACCTCGGCGTACTCCCAGGCACTCGCATTTCCGCCGAAGCAAAGGCGCCGTTCGGCGAACCGGTCGCGTACCGGATCAGAGGCGCCAGCATTGCCCTACGCCGCGATCAGGCGCGCATGATTGAAATCGAAGTTCCGCAGAAAACGAAGGTGCAGGCATGAATGCGAACCATACCCCCGGACCGGCACAGTGCGCCGATTGCGCGTTCGCCGCGCCGGAAGGTCTGAAAAAACTCGGGATTATGCCCGGCGATCACGACTACATCATCGCGCTCGCCGGTAATCCGAACGTCGGGAAAACGACGGTGTTCAATGCAATTACCGGATTGCGCCAGCATACGGGCAATTGGCCCGGCAAAACCGTGGCTCGCGCCGAAGGCAGCTATTCGTTCCAAGGGAAAAAGTACAAGGTCGTCGATTTGCCGGGGACATATTCGCTGCTTTCCACAAGCGCGGACGAAGAAGTGGCGCGCGACTTCATCCTGTTCGGACAGCCCGATGTCACCGTCGTCGTTGCCGATGCGACGCGCCTGGAACGCAATCTCAATCTTGCGCTTCAGGTGATGGAGATCACCGGCCGCGTTGTGCTCTGCGTTAACCTGATAGACGAAGCCAAGCGTCACGGCATCGAAATAGATATCCGGAGCCTCTCGCGGGAACTGGGCGTCCCGGTCGTCTCGGCTGCGGTGCGTTCCGGAACCGGGATTCCCGAACTCCTGCAGCGTATCTCGGAGGTCGCGTCGGGCGAGTATATCTGTAAGCCGCACAGGCAGCGGTCCGAATCGCCTGCTATCAAGGAAGCGCTCGACGACCTCGCCCCGCGCCTCGAACGCGAATTCCCCGGTCTGCCCAACGCCCGCTGGGTTGCCATGAGGCTTCTCGAAGGCGACAGAAAAATCATCGATGCGCTGAAAAGCGGAGAACTTGTCGTAGGCCGGAATCCGGGAATACCGGAAAGCACCCTGCATGCGGCATTCCAACAGGAGACGACATCATGACGACGGGCAACAACCTCGACGATCTGCTTCAGCGCGCCAACGACTGGCGCTGGAAAATCGGAGAAGGGTATCACGACTCGATTATCGAGTCGCTCTACCAGGATGCATCGCGAATCGCATCCTCAGCAGTGACGGAATCGGGGAAAACATCGACCCTCCGGTTCGAACGAACGCTGGACCGGATTCTCACAAATACATGGACAGGCTTCCCGATCATGCTCATGATGCTTGCGGGCGTGTTCTGGCTGACGATTCAAGGCGCGAACGTCCCGTCGCAGCTGCTCTCGACGCTTCTTGTCGATACCGTACATCCCGCCCTGAAAAGCTTCGGCGACGCAATCGGACTGCCCTGGTGGCTGAACGGCGTTCTGTTCGACGGTGTGTATCTCGCCTCCGCCTGGGTTGTCAGCGTGATGCTGCCCCCGATGGCGATCTTCTTCCCTATCTTCACGCTGCTCGAAGACTTTGGATATCTACCCCGCGTGGCGTTCAATCTCGACGCGATATTCCGCAGAGTGGGCGCGCACGGGCGTCAGGCGCTGACGATGACGATGGGCTTCGGATGCAATGCCGCAGGCGTGGTTGCAACGCGGATAATCGATAGTCCCCGCGAACGGCTGATCGCCATCATCACAAATAATTTTTCGCTGTGCAACGGCCGTTGGCCGACACAGATCCTGCTAGCAACGATCTTTATCGGCGCACTCGTACCCGCTGCCTGGGCAAGCATCGCCACGGCGGGGGCTGTGGTCGGCGTGACGTTGCTCGGTGTGGCGTTTATGCTTCTCGTTTCGTGGGGATTGTCGCGGACAGTGCTGAAGGGGGAAGCCTCCGCGTTCAGTCTTGAGCTGCCTCCCTACCGCCCACCCCGTATTCTTCAGACGCTGTACACTTCGGTGATCGACCGTACGCTGATTGTGCTGTGGCGCGCCATCGTATTCGCGGCGCCCGCGGGAGCGGCTATCTGGCTTGTCGCGAATATCACCATTGGCGGAGAGAGCCTCGCGCAACACATCGTTGCTTTTCTGAATCCATTCGGATTCATTATCGGGTTGAACGGCGTGATCCTCCTTGCCTATGTCATCGCGATCCCTGCAAATGAAATCGTTATTCCAACCGTCCTCATGCTGACAGTACTGACAACGGCGCAACTGGCGGGAGCAGGCTCGGGAGCAGGGGTCCTATTTGAACTCGACTCAGCGACGGGCACGGCAGCCGTACTCCATGCCGGCGGCTGGACGGCACTCACTGCAATCAATGTAATGCTGTTCAGTCTGCTGCATAATCCCTGCTCGACGACGATCTACACCATATACAAAGAAACCGGAAGCGTCAAATGGACGGTTCTGGCAACGCTGCTCCCAATCGCGCTCGGCATTGTTGTCTGTTTGATCGTTGCGGAGGTATGGCGCTTGGTCGTGTAATCCGGCGGCGGTTTACCCGCCCGTTTCGACAGCGTTCCCGGGATAGCTTATCCAATCGCTCCAGCTTCCGGGATAGAGCTTCGCCAGCCCCAGTCCCGCTTCTTCGTACGCGATGACGTTCATACACGCTGTGACACCCGATCCGCAGTACATGATGGGTTGAGACGGAAGCGATTCAAACCGTTCCCTCAACGATTCGGCTGGAAGCATGCGGTTGCGCGAATCCAGATTTCCCATCCAGTGAATATTCACCGCCCCGGGAATATGACCCGCTTTGACATCGATTGTTTCGTATTCGCCCCGGAACCGCTCCGGCGCCCGGCAATCGATCAGCGCGCCGGCATTGCGGGCGGTTTCGATTTCCGCTTGACGGGCATACATCTCTTTGCGTACTTCTGGAACAAACGGTACGGGTACGCATAGCGGGACGTCGGTTGTCAGACTCCCTCCGGCATACACGTACGCCGAAAAGCCTCCGTCGATCACCTGTACTGCATCGTGTCCGCAATACCTGAGCATCCACCAAAGGCGCGCCGCAAAAGGACCGCCTGAATCGTCGTATGCAATGATGCGGGTTCGATTCCGGACAATGCCGAGCTTTCCGAATAGAAACGCCAGATATTCGAGGGGAGGAAGAGGATGCCGGCCGCCATGCAGACCGACGGGTGCGCTCAAGTCTTCGTTCAACGAAACGTATACCGCCCCGGGTAGATGGCTCTCATAATACAGACTTTTTCCCTTCGCCGGATCGGAAAGCTCGAACCTGCAATCGATAATGCAGATATTCTCTTCGCCCAGCGAAGCGATACACTCTTCGGGAGATATTAGATTCGACATGAATACGCCTTGATGAATACGCACTGCCTGACCGGAAAAAAGTGTCGCCTGAATTACCGTGCCCGGGAATTCGGACAATCACAATATGCAATTTTCACTTAAAACGACAAGGAAAATCGCTTCTGCAAAAGGGACAACTTTTTGCACTACTTTTTTGAAACCTTCCGGTAACTTTTTGCCCTCCCAAAGCGTTATATAGATGTAAGCTGAGGTGAGAGGACCCTTTCTGAATAAATGATGGATAGACTCAATACCCCACCGATGAACAGGCTCAAGTAACGGCACCCCTCAATCTAGTCCTGTCGCCTCGCATATACCATAGTAAAAGGGCTCCGATATCCTTTCTTGATCGGAATACCCTAACGGAATTTACCAGACTTCGGTCTGGACCCGGCGGACGAGGGCACTAAGCCCTCGTCCTTTTTTGTTGTGCCTGTATGAGACGCTATACGCCGCCATACGTAGGACGTCCAAATCCCAGACAATATCCCGGACCGCTTTCCGCCCGCAGACGGTGTTCTGCGACGAGGAGTATTCATACATGCGCAACTTCCACAAAACCATCGTTCCGGCTCTCTTGGCAGTCCTGATCGCAGCGGACAACGGGCAGGCGCAATCGCTATACTGGAGTTCGAACGGTCTGCCGGTCTGCACCGCGGAAAACTGGCAACGCAAGCCGATGCTCGTCCCCGACGGCGCGTCGGGTGCTGTCGCTGTATGGGAAAATCTCCGCAGCGGTTCCAAACCGGCAATCTTCGCCGCCCGGATCACGGTACAGGGAACGCTGCCATGGGCAGCCAACGGGGTCGAAGTCAGCCCGGCAGAATCCGGGCAGCTTCTGGGAAGCGTGATTTCTGACGGCGCCGGAGGCGCAATCGTCGTCTATGTGAACCGGAAAGGCGGCACAAGCGACATCTTCGCTCAGCGGATCGACGGGAACGGCGCAGTGCGCTGGCAAACCGGCGGCGTGCCTGTCTGTACCGCCGACGGCGCGCAGGAATATCCCATCGCCGCTCCCGATGGAGAGGGAGGCGCATATATTGCATGGCAGGACAAACGCGGAGCCGACAGGGATATCTACGCCCAGCGAATCGATCATGCAGGAACCCTACTCTGGCAGGAAAACGGCTTCGCCGTCTGCACTGCACCAAACGACCAAACCTACCCGACGGCTGCGGCGAATCAGCGCGGCGTGTTTATTGCGTGGATGGATAAGCGGACGGAAGACGATATCTATGCGCAGTTTCTAGCCCCCGGCGGCGAGCCGGTATGGGCGGTTGATTTCCCGGTAGCGAACGAACCCAACCGTCAACTCGCACCGAAAGCGCAGGCGTTCGGCGATAGCTCCGCCGCGATTATCTGGCAGGATTTCCGGGGCTTCGACAACTCGTCGGCTGTGTACCTGCAGATTCTTACGCCGTCGGGCGTGCCCGAATACCCCAACGGATTCCCGCTCTCGCAATCACCCGCTCCTCAAAACGGGCTATACCTTACAGACGACGGTCTGAAAGGCATTGTCGCAGTGTGGACCGACTACCGGAAAGGCACCGGAGAAGGCGATATCTTCTACCGCCGGGTCAAGGCGGATAAGACCATCATCGGCTCCGATTTCGGCGATCCGCTGTGCGATTATTCCGGATCGCAGGAACTGCCCGCTATCGTTGCCGATCCGGCGGGCGGAACCTTTGCCGTCTGGCAGGACAAGAGGAATACCTTCGACTACGATCTCTACATGAACCGGCTCACCGCGACAGGGCTCTCGACATACAAGCAGTGGAATCAAAAAGCGGGGCTGACGCTGATGAAAGCCGATCTCAACCAATTGGGCCCGCAAATCGTACCCAGCGGACTCGGCGCCGCCATCGTGGTCTGGTACGACGGACGTGTACAGGACGGCGAAGCGGATATCTACGCGCAGCGCATCGCGTACGCGCCGTGGATTGATTCGGACACGCTACGCCACTTCGGAGTTTTGAATCCGGGCGCTACCGAGTTCGATACGGTGCGGATCTTCAACAACGGCACGGTCCCGCTCAATGTCTCGAAGAATATCCGGCGTGTGCGCGCGGCGAGTTTCCCTGTCAGCGACCTCACGTTTCTCGACTTCGCCGTCGCGAGCGTACCCGATTCGGATTTCGTGGTTCAGCCGGGCGGTTGGTTCGATGTGGCGGTACAGTTCAGTCCTACGCAAGGCGGGGTGTTCGGCGCCGACGTACAAATCCGTAGCGACGCTTCCGCCGATCCGTATTCCATCCGGTTTCTCGGTACCGGATATGCGCCCGCGATAGCGGTTCCAAACACGCTCAGCCTGGGAACGGTGAAGACCAATAAGCATCTCGATACGCTTGTGACGGGCTTCATCCGTAACACCGGCTACGGCGATCTTATCGTCAACGATATTCAAATCCTGGGACCTTTTGCCCCCGAGTTCGAATTCACAGCAATACCGGATTTTCCGTTGACGGTTCCCACCGGCGGCGAGTACCATCTGCACCTCACATACCATCCTATTTTCGATGGGATGAAAGAACTCCAGCTCCGGGTGCTGAGCAACACACCAACCCCCCAAATCGATGTGCGTGTATATGCCAATTCCGAATATCCGAAACTCCGCGCCAATCCGTTTCAACTGAATTTCGGCGTCGTGAAGGAAATGACGACTGCGACAAAAAGCATGACGATATCCAACACATCGCAGGTTCTTCTTGAAGTGGGGATGATCTCCATTCAGAGCGCCGATTCGTCGAGATTTGTTCCTGCGTCTACCGGCGGATTCACGCTTGCGCCTTCCGAGTTCCGCACCGTCGAAATCGCCTTTACTCCCGATACCGAACGCGTATACACAGCAACGCTCATCGTTTACAGCGACGACAGGGAGTCGCCGAGGAAGGTTACCATTCTCGGCGAAGGCGGTACGCCGTCATCTACGGGTAATCTTCCCGTAGCATTGGTGCCGTCGCTCGAGCCGCCCTACCCCAATCCTGTTTCCCTTTCGCGGCACACATCGGCCGCATTTGCGCTTGCATGCGGCAGCGCCTCCGGCACTGCAACATTCACCGTTACCGACGCGCTTGGGAGAACTGTGTACGCCGCGCCCGTGCAACTCATATCCGGTACGGCGCTTACGTTCGCAGTCCCGTTGGGCAGCGCGGCTTTCAATGAGGGTGTGTACGTGTATACCCTGCGCTATCGCAACGGTAATGTATCAGGGAAGATGGCGGTGGTAAGGTGAGGGGGGGGGATGATTGCCAATCTCGCTAAGTGATCGTATTTTATCGTACATTTTTCAATAGAGCCAGGGGTAGTTTGTGATCTACAAGGCTCTTTTTAGCTGATACATGTCAAAGCAATTGTTGTCCGGGATTCATGCGACTGTTGTCTTTCGGCATTCATTAATGGAGTTGAATATGGCTGACACTCATCCTAAGGTTTTCATCTCATACAGCTGGAGTTCTCAAGAACATGAGAATTGGGTGATTCGACTTGCCACATCCCTCAGAGAAGATGGCGTTGACGTTATTTTTGATAAATGGGATTTGGAGAAAGGAAACGATGCCTATCAGTTCATGGAAACGATGGTAACAGAACCAAATGTTAAAAAGGTTATCATGGTTTGCGACAAGAAATATGTTGACAAAGCGAACAACAGGAAAGATGGGGTAGGAACGGAGGCGCAAATTATATCTCCATTGATATACAAAAGCGCTGATCAGAATAAATTTGTTGCCGCTCTCTCGGAAAAAGACGAATATGGCAAACCGTACTTGCCTGCATTTTATTCTTCGAGAATATATATAGACTTGAGTAACGAAGACATTTACCAAACGAACTACGATAACGAGCTATTACGATGGATTTACGACAAGCCGTTATACAAAAAACCTCCTCTTGGAACAACTCCTTCATTTATTACAGAGGATGATCACATTATCCTGGGGACTTCCACTCTACAAAGAAGGCTAGTAGAAGCAATTAGAAACCAGAAAGAGAATCGACAAGGATTGTTGGCGGAATACTTTGAACAATTCACTGTTGGATTGGAACAATTTCGTATGAAAAAAGATGGCAGAGAAGTAGACGTATTGCTTCTCGAAAATATCGAGAACTTTCTTCCGTATCGTAATGAAGTAGTGCAGGTGTTTTTAGCATTGGCAAGATTTGAGCAAACCGATTCGATCGACGCACACCTGCATAGGTTTTTTGAATCACTACTGCCATACTATGATGCTCCGCAAGAGGCTCGTCAATATTCCTCATGGGATTTCGATAATTTCAAATTTATAATTCACGAATTATACCTGTATCTGATAACCGTGCTAATAAAGTCGGAGCGGTTTTCAACCATTACAAAATTACTAAACGAGGCATACTTTCTACCTAGATTTGGCAGAGGCACAGATAGATTAGTAGACTACATTGAATTCAGGCCTTTTGTTGAATCTCTGGAGAATAGAAATAACCGCCTAAAACTGAATCGAATATCAATTCATGCTGATCTATTGAAAGAAAGATCAACATTATCGCAGATCCCATTCGATAAACTTATGCAAAGTGACTATGTCCTCTGGTTTAGAACCGCAATTAAACTGATGCATTCATGGTGGCCCATCACGCTTGTTTATGCTGCACATTATCATCCAACGTTCGAAATATTTATCAAGGCTCAATCTCGGAATTATTTCGACAAAATGAAGTGTATGCTAGATATAAACTCAAAAGAGGATGTTATGCCTTTAATAGAAGCGATTAGAGATCGAAAGTATGAAACACCAAAATTCGATATCTTTTCGAAAAGCCTTGTTGATCTTGCAGAGCATGATAAATGGGCGTCACTTCCGTGAATTGCGTTGATTACAGATAGATGAATTTATAATCCTAAACGTGAACATACTGCGATGATGGTTGAGAACTTTACGCAATGCAGGTTATACCACATCTCACTTCACCCCCCCCTAAAACATGTACCCAATCCAAAGGCAATGGCGCTGGGTTTCTCGGAGAAATAAGACCAGGGATCGGCGCCGGGCGGTCTGTACAGGTAGAACTGAATGCATTCTTCCTCTTCCCAGAAAACGTAGATATCCATTTCGAACAAAAAGCCCATTCTTCCCACCCCGAACGCCAGCAATGCACAGGGCTTCACTTCCCTGACCTTATGGGTAGACTGGTGATGCGCCACGCATTCCGGGTTGGCTATTGCAGTATGTTTGCTCAATTCCGCCATTGACTGGATGTAGACCCCCTTGCCAAGGGGGTTCGTCTACGGCTTGATACTCAACACATTGCCACGCGGGTTTGTCTACAGATTGATCCCCAGGCTCCCTCCTACGCCTTTCCCCTCTTTTTTCGTAAATTATAGGTCTTAACATTACGAAGAATGAGACATGCGTTATCCGTTTTCAAACATCGAGCCGAAATGGCAGCAGTACTGGGAAAGCACGAAAACCTTCAAGACGAAGGACGATTCCGCCGAAGACCGCGCGAAACCAAAGTTCTACGTCCTAGATATGTTCCCCTATCCTTCCGGCGCGGGTCTGCACGTCGGGCACCCGGAAGGCTATACCGCCACCGATATCATTGCGCGGTACAAGCGCACGAAGGGCTTCAACGTGCTGCATCCCATAGGCTGGGACGCCTTCGGTCTTCCTGCGGAACAATACGCGCTGAAAACGGGCGTGCATCCGGCAATCACCACCAAACAGAATATCGAAACCTTCCGCCGCCAGTTGAAGATGATCGGCTTTTCGTACGACTGGGACCGCGAGGTGAATACCACCGATCCGGAGTACTTCAAGTGGACCCAATGGATCTTCTCCCAGCTCTATAAAAAAGGTCTCGCCTATATCGCCGAAGTGCCGGTGAACTGGTGCCCCGAACTCGGCACCGTGCTCGCCAACGAGGAAGTCCCCGAGCAGCAGGAAAAAGGCTACACCGTCGTCCGTCGCCCCATGCGCCAGTGGATGTTGAAAATCACCGCCTACGCTGAACGTCTGTTGAATGACCTCGACGAACTGGACTGGCCTGAAAGTCTCAAGGAAATGCAGCGCAACTGGATCGGACGCTCGGAAGGCGCGGAAGTGGATTTCCGGCTCGACGGTCACGACGGCGATATCCGCGTGTTCACCACCCGTCCCGATACGCTGTGGGGCGCGACCTACATGGTGCTTGCGCCCGAACACAAACTCGTGAACCTCATCACAACGGACGAACAGAAAGCCGCCGTTGCCGCGTATATCGAAGATGCGGCGCGCAAAAGCGATCTGGAACGCACCGAGCTTGCGAAGGACAAAACCGGCGTGTTCACCGGCGCGTATGCCATTAACCCCATGAACGGCGAGCGCATTCCGATTTGGATCGCGGACTATGTGCTCATCAGCTATGGGACCGGCGCTATCATGGCGGTGCCCGCGCACGATACGCGCGATTGGGAATTCGCGAAGAAATTCAATCTGCCCATCATCGAAGTCGTGAGCGGCGGTAACGTGCAGGAAGAAGCCTTTACCGATACCGAACATGGAAAAGCGGTGAATTCGGACTTCATCAACGGCTTGGGATATAAGGACGCGTTCGAGAAGGTCGTCGCCTGGCTGGAGGAAAAGAACCTCGGCAAGCGTATGATCAACTACAAGCTGCGCGACTGGCTGTTTTCGCGCCAGCGCTATTGGGGCGAGCCGTTCCCGGTGATTCACCTCGAAAACGGGACGCACAAGCTCCTGCCCGAAAGCGAACTGCCGGTTACGCTTCCCGAAACGGAATCGTACAAGCCGAGCGGCACGGGCGAATCGCCGCTTGCCACTATCACCAACTGGGTCAACACCACCGATCCGGAAACGGGAGCGCCTGCGCGCCGAGAAACCAATACCATGCCCCAGTGGGCGGGTTCGTGCTGGTACTACCTCCGCTACATGGATCCGCAGAACCGCGACTACGCCGTTGCGCCCGAAAAAGAGCAATACTGGGGACAGGTAGACCTCTACGTCGGCGGGACGGAGCACGCCGTGCTGCATTTGCTCTACGCGCGCTTCTGGCACAAGGTGCTGTTCGATGCGGGCGTGGTATCGACGAAGGAGCCGTTCAAGCGGCTTGTGAATCAAGGCATGATATTGGGCGAAGACGGGCGGAAGATGAGCAAGTCGTTCGGCAACGTCATCAATCCCGACGATGTGATCAAGGAATTTGGCGCGGATACGCTGCGCCTGTTCGAGATGTTCATGGGTCCGCTGGAGCAGGTGAAGCCCTGGAACACCAAGGGCGTGGAAGGCGTACACCGCTTCCTCAACCGCGTCTGGCGGCTGTTCGTGAAGGATGACGCTGAAGCGACGGATCAGTTTGGTTTACGAAAAGACCTGAACCGCCCCATTCACGACGCTGTTTCTCCAGAGGTCCGTAAGCAAGTAGGTGACGGCGTCCTTGTCCCCGTCCGTGAAACTGTCCGTGCCGTCCGTGATGCACACGATAAGTCTGTTGCGGAACTCGACCCATCAATTCAGAACGTGGAACCTGCGCTCGAAACGCAGAAGCTCCTGCACAAGACGATCAAGAAAGTGACCGAGGATATCGAAGCGCTGCGGTTCAACACGGCGATATCGCAAATGATGATCTTCACGAATGAAATGACAAAGATGGACGTGCGTCCCGTCAGCGTATTGAAGCCGTTCGTGCAGATCCTCGCCCCGTTTGCGCCGCACCTCGCCGAAGAACTCTGGTCGCTCCTCGGCGGCAAGGCCACCCTTGCCTACGAGCCCTGGCCCGCATACGATCCGGCATTGACGGTCGATGACGAGATAGAGATTGTCCTTCAGGTACTCGGCAAGGTACGCGACGTGGTGCAGGTCCCGAAAGGCACGGCAAAGGAAGAACTGGAGCGTATCGCCCAGGCAAACGAAAAGGTCAAAGCGCACACCGACGGCAAGAGCATCGTGAAGATCATCACCGTGCCGGACAAGCTGGTGAATATCGTGGTGAAGTAAGGGGCGGTATGCGTCTCCGTTGAATGCTGATGTAGGGGCGCACCCCGTCGGTTGCCGGGCTAAAAACCCCGTGTGCGCCCGGGGGGATTGTCGACAGTTCAAGGGCATATCCAGTAGGAAAAATTCCCTACCTTTGCGGTACGCATATACACAGCACATGGAATTAATATGAGTTCCAGAAAGGCAGAACAGCCAATAACCGGCGGATCGAAAGGCGAAATCCTGGTTTACCAATCCGATGATGGGCAAACAAAGCTGGATGTCCGTTTGCACGATGAAACTGTTTGGCTGACCCAGCCGCTCATGGCAGAACTGTTTCAGACCACGCAGCAGAATATTAGTCAGCATCTTCAAAACATTTACAGCGAAAGAGAGTTAGATGAAGAGGCAACTCACAAGAAATTCTTGTCGGTTCGTTTGGAAGGTTCCTGGGAGGTTCAAAGGCAATTGGATTTTTACAACCTCGACGCCATCATCTCTGTCGGATACCGTGTAAAAAGTTCCGTTGCAACTCGTTTCCGGTCATATAGATAGGCGACAGAAAAGGCATTCCAGCCCATAAACCCTCCACACCGTGCAACTGATTCTTACAAATTTGTGTTTTTCAAGCATAATCATCGATCTGCATCGCGAGAGAACAGCCCGATGAATACAGCGCATTCAACTCAATACGGCTGCCAGGCAACGCCGAAGAGACCTCATGAGGATCGGAATTCAGCCAGCGGACGGCAATAAGCCTGCGACCCAAATCGGCTGGAATGATACCGCCGCGTATAAATGGTACGGATTCCGTATTTTTCAAACTGCGCTGTAATTCAAAACCGCAACCCTGCAATGGTACGCCCGGCGATGTAGAACATGAAGCAACATCCCGAACGCGGTTACCGGCAAAAAATGGATATAACGGACTCTGCATGTTACAAAACGACCTTCTTCTCCGCGCGGCGCGCCGCCAACCCACAGAACGCACTCCCGTTTGGATGATGCGGCAGGCGGGACGATACCTGCCCGAATACCGCGCCGTCCGGGCAAAGGCGGATTTCCTCACGCTGTGTACAACGCCGGAGCTCGCCGCCGAAGTTACCATTCAGCCGGTGGATATCGTCGGCGTGGATGCAGCGATCATCTTCTCCGACATTCTTGTCGTGCCCGAAGCGATGGGCATGTACCTCATCGTCGAGGAAGGCAAGGGCGGACCGCAATTCCCCTCCCCGCTCACGTCGCTCGCGGATATCGAACGACTTTTGGTCCAAGGCGCTGAAGATAAACTTCAATATGTGTACGACGCCCTCGCGCTGACGAAGAAACAGCTCGCGAACCGCGTGCCGCTTATCGGCTTTGCCGGCGCGCCGTGGACGCTGGCGAGCTACATGATAGAAGGCAAAGGCTCGAAAAACTACATCGTCATCAAAACCATGATGAACGACGAGCCGGAAGTGCTGCATGCCCTCCTCAGCCGGCTCGCAACGGTCGTGGCGCAGTACCTCATCCGCCAGATTAAACAGGGCGGCGCGGATATCGTACAGATATTTGATTCCTGGGCGGGCGCGCTCAGCAAGGACGCGTTTCTGGAGTTTTCGCTGCCGTATATCATCCAGATTGTGGAGCAGGTGAAAAGCGCGACCGAAGCGCCGGTGATCGTCTTCGCCAAAGGCGCGGATGTCAGTCTGCCCGAAATCGCTCAATCCGGTTGCGACGTGGTGGGGTTAGACTGGACGGTGGACATCGGCGAAGTACGCGCACAGATCGGCAATCGCGTTGCCCTTCAAGGCAACATGGACCCTGTGGCGTTGTATGCCAAACCGGAGAATATCCGCACCCATGTGCGGAATATCCTCGAGTGGTACGGCAATCATCCCGGACACATCTTCAATCTCGGACACGGCATCCTTCCCGATGTCCCCGTCGAACACGCAAAAGCGATGATTGAAGCAGTGAAGGAAATCAGCGCGGAAATGAGGAAGGAAGAAGCGTAGATGGCTAAATTCGCAGTGGATCGATTAACAAGGACTGACAATATAGATATTATGTAGAATGGCATTAGACGCAGACATAATAGTGAGAACGGAAAGGGCAAGGAAGATTGTTACGGCAAGTCACTCGAGGTCTCTACGCGCCAATACCGGACAGTTTTTAACGCCAGCATCTATTTCCACCTATATGTCTTCGATATTTGGCAATGCTCAATCTAGTGTCCGCATTCTTGATGCGGGCGCTGGTACCGGCTCCTTGTTCACAGCTTTGGTTTTCGAATTGGTCCAACGGAGAACCTATCCTAAATCAATCATTGTTCATGCCTTTGAAACCGATGAATCGCTTCGTCCCTATCTCGAAGAAAGCATTTCTTTGTGCAGGAATATATGTCATGAGAAGGGTATCCATTTCGACGGCGTTCTTTTTCAAATGGATTTTATAGCGTCTGCTTTACATCAGTTGGACGCAGGGTTATTTGATAATACCGCTACCGGATATACGCATGCGATTCTGAATCCACCGTACAAAAAGATTAATAGCGATTCGGCAACAAGAAAAAGACTAAACGCATTCGGCTTTGAGACATCGAATCTTTATTCAGCTTTTGTCTGGCTTTCGATACACTTGCTGAATCCGGGCGGTGAAATTGTTGCTATTACGCCAAGAAGTTTTTGTAACGGTCCATATTTTAAACGGTATCGTAAAGCGTTATTGCAACTTGTAAGTCTGGAAAGAATTCATACGTTCCAATCGCGCAAAGAAGCCTTTGCCGACGATTCCGTTCTGCAGGAAAATATCATATTTCACGGCATCCGCGGGAAGAATCAAAGCAAAACAGTCGACATCTCATCTTCAGTTGGGGCCGATCTATCCAAAACGAGTGTAAAAGGAATTTCTTTTGATAGTGTCGTTCTGCCTGGGGATAAAGATAGCTATATCCATATAGTCGAAGATGATGCCGGACTGGACGTGATGGATTGGATGTCGGCGATGCGAGCAACCTTGCCGCAGTTGGGTCTTGAAGTATCGACCGGAAGGGTTGTCGATTTCCGGTCTCGCGGTCATATACGCCGGAATCCAGAGAAAGGAACGGTTCCTCTCATCTATCCTGTGCATTTTAAAGATGGATTTGTCGTTTGGCCTTCAGAGAATGATAAAAAACCGAATGCAATAGCCGCAAACAACGAAACAGAGAATCTATTGGTAAAAAGCAGCTATTACGTCCTAACAAAAAGGTTCTCTTCGAAGGAAGAACGGCGAAGGGTAGTTGCGGTTGTCTTTAATCCAAACACGGTCGATGCTGAATATGTTGGATTCGAGAATCATCTCAATTTCTTTCATAGCCAAGGCAACGGACTAGAACCTGCATTGGCAGTAGGACTCGCCTGCTATCTGAATTCCAGTGTTTTCGATCAATACTTCCGGCTGTTTAGCGGACATACTCAGGTGAATGCCGGCGATTTGCGAAAGGTGATGTATCCTTTAAAGGCGCAATTGATGGAGATCGGAACGAGAGCCGGAAATTCGATGCTTGATCAGAAGTCATTGGATGTATTAGTGGAGGAGGTATGCGGTGGGAAAGGCTCATGATCAAGAGGTTAGCATAACCGAACTAAAAATACACAACTCAATCCAAATTCTGACAGAACTTGGATTTCCAGGGCAGCAAATAAACGAACGCTCTGCATTGACATTGTTAGCTCTTCTCGATCTTAAACCGGAAACGCCTTGGATAGAAGCTAGCGATCCGCTTATTGGCATCACTCCGATGATGGAATTTTTTGCTAAGTATTATGCCATACGCTATGCACCCAATACTCGTGAAACCGTTCGACGGCATACGATACATCAATTTGTTCAGTCTTCTTTGGTCCTGTTAAACCCAGACAATCCCAACCGGCCGACAAACAGCCCAAAAGCTGTATACCAGATTGAGCCAAAAGCATTGAAGTTAATCCGGAAATTTGGTCAACCAGGTTGGAAGCGGAGTTTGAGGGCATACATAAAATCGGTCGGGACATTAAAATCATCGTATGCAAAAGAAAGAGACATGCTGCGGATTCCGGTTGTAATAAACAAATCAATGAATATTACACTTTCACCTGGTGGACAAAATGTTCTCGTGAAACAAATCATTGATAACTTTTGCTCATTTTACACTCCGGGCGGTCAAATAATATATGTCGGTGATTCGCATAGAAAGTGGGCATATTTCGATTCGGAACTACTGATCAAACTCGGCGTATCGATTGAAGAGCATGGGAAAATGCCCGATGTCGTTATCCATTATGTCAGAAAGGATTGGCTGGTTTTAATAGAAGCTGTGACAAGCCATGGTCCGGTTAATCCGAAAAGGCGGAAAGAATTGAAAGAACTATTTGCAAAATCATCGGCTGGAATTGTATATGTAACTGCATTTCTCGATCGAAAAGCGATGAACAAATATCTGCATGATATATCTTGGGAAACCGAAGTGTGGGTAGCCGATTCTCCAACCCATTTGATTCATTTTAATGGAGAAAGATTTCTTGGACCTTATAATGATTGAATAGCAATGATTTGATTCGCAACCAATAAGATAGATACCCATGGCAACCACATCCCTTTCCCACCTCGAACTCCTCAAGAAGTACTCGCGTCCCGGACCGAGGTACACGAGCTACCCGACTGCGCCGGTGTTCAACGAGTCGTTCGGTCCGCAGGACTATTTGAGCGAGATAAAGCGCACAAACGCCAATCCGGACGCGCCGCCGCTTTCGCTGTATTTCCATATACCGTTCTGCGATACGCTCTGCTATTTCTGCGGCTGTAACATGATGATTACTCGCGACCGCGAGAAGATTGCCACATATGTGAAGTATGTAATCCGCGAGATGGAGATGATCCGCCCGTTGATACGGGACGACCGCAAGGTGGCGCAAATTGCCTGGGGCGGCGGTACGCCGACCTACCTCACGCCGGACGAAATCCACGAACTCACGTCGGCAACGAAGCGGCTGTTCGAGTTCGACAAGAATATCGAAGCAGGCGTGGAGTTCGATCCGCGCGGCATGACGAAGGAGCATGTTGACGCGCTAAAGGAAGGCGGCTTCAACCGCGTGTCTATGGGCGTGCAGGATTTCAATCCATCTGTGCAGGAAGCAGTGAACCGCTTCCAATCCGAAGAGGAAACGCGCCAGGTTATCGACTGGGCGCGCGCGGCGGGATTCAAAAGCGTGAATCTCGATCTTATTTATGGATTGCCCCATCAAACGCTGGAGAGCTTCGAGGAATCGCTTGCCCGCACCATCGCCATCGATCCTGACCGGTTCGCGGTGTTCAATTACGCGCATGTACCCTGGCTCAAGAAGCACATGTCGCTTATTCACGAAAGCCATCTCCCCAGTCCTGAAACCAAGCTGAAAATCCACCTGCGCACCATTGAAATGCTGCAGGAGGCGGGGTATGTCTTTATCGGAATGGATCATTTTGCCAAACCGGATAACGAGCTTGCCGTTGCGCAGCGCAACAAAACGCTCTACCGGAATTTCCAGGGATACACCACGCATGCGGGGACCGACCTCTACGGTTTCGGCATTACAAGCATCGGGCAGTTCGACCGCATGTACCAGCAGAACGTCAAGAAACTCGCCGAATACTATCCCCGCATCGATGCAGGCGAGCCCGCCACACATGTAGGCTTGCTCCTCTCGGACGACGACCTTCTCCGCCGCGATATCATCATGACGCTGATGTGCGACTTTGAACTCGACAAGCGCGCCGTGGAAAAGAAATACGGAATTGAATTCGAACAGTATTTCTCCGGCTATAGGGATGTGTTACAAGAGCTGGAAGACGATGATTGCGTTACTGTGACCGATGATGCCATTCAGGTTTCCGATATCGGCCGTCTTGTGATCCGCAATATTGCCATGGCATTCGACGCCTACCTCCCCAAACAGATGAGCGCAAAGCCGCTGTTCTCAAAGACCGTGTAACTGTAGTAACGCGTCTGTCAGAACAGACGCAACCCGTCCGCCTCAGCCGGACCGGGATGGAGACCCCGGATCAAGCGTCTTCGTCCGGCTTTGACGGATTCAGCATGAGGAGAAGATTTCGAAATAGCATCCCTCATCCTGACGAACGTGTCTCCATCCGGTGTCTTCACCCGGCGTCAGACGGGCTTTGACGGATCAGGATCTCCGACGCCGCAGGCACGTCAAAGCCGTGTGAAGACACGCTGACATTCGTCTTCGAATGGCAAATGAAACAACTAGCATAGGGAAATATGCCATGTCTAGCAAAGGCTACGTTTACATCTTATCCAATAAGACAAGAACTACGCTTTACATCGGTGTTACGCACGATCTTCGGAAACGACTGCAATCACACAAGCTTACAGACGATGATACGTTCGTGAGACGTTACAGTTTAGACTACCTGATATACTATGAAGTTGCGCCAACATATTTCGATGCTATTCGAAGAGAAAAGCAATTGAAAAACTGGAAACGTGAGTGGAAACTCGAGCTTATTGCGAAAGTGAATCCGGATTTTCGCGATTTGAAAAGAGATATCATGTTTGTTGATGAGCAATGACATCTTTGAAGCGTCTGTCGGAATAGCCGCACCCCATCCGCATTTCGCGGATGGGATAGAGACCCCGGATTCCGTCAGAAGCCGGACGCAGACGCGTCCGGGGTGAGGTGTACCAGATGTTTTACCGGGTTGGCATTTTTCCTTCAGTGTTCACTGCCCCTCATCCTGACGAACGTGTCTCCATCCGGTGTCTTCACCCGGCGTCAGACGGGCTTTGACGGATCAGGATCTCCGCGCCGCAGGCGCTACCATTCGTCTTCGAATGGCGGTAGCATGCACGCAACGCGTCTGTCGGAACAGACGCAACCCGTCCGCCTCAGCCGGACCGGGATGGAGATGCTGTCCGCCGCGGCGGATCAGCATGAGGAAAAGATTTATTCGTACTATCTCAGGCGCTCCTCATTCCTGAGGACGCAGGAATCTGTATCCGGCAACTGCCGGATTGCCATTCGTCTTCGAATGGCGGGGACAGTATTATACAATACAGGTCTCCGGAGACCATAATTATACAATCTCCGAAAACCAGCAATGATTGAATTGTATAACAATGCACCGGTACAGGGTTGAGTATGCCTTTTGCCCTGTACAATATGGCATCATTATGCAGGCGCGATATGTACCGTCAGGTTATCGGTTAGCAGGCCGTTTCCTCCCATTTGGGATCGAGCGTCGTTCCGTAAATTTTGTAGCATTTGGTGACCGGGGCGTCGAAATTCTTGGTGAATATTGTCGACCACCCGAATCCCCACATCTCTTCGACTTTCACGTGGATATCGGTCGCGCCCGCGGGAATGGCAATCGACGCGTTAACGCCGAGGGTGAAATTCCCCGAATCCTTCGTGAAACTCTGGCCGTTCAGCGTGTACGAAACGGAAAACCGCGCCACATACCCGCCCTCGTTTCTGACAAGAATGGATCCGCCCTGCTCGGCTTCCATGTGCATCATGACAGCTTCTTTCAGTCCCATCGCCCTACTCCTTCAAGTAATGTAATAGTGATTCCCGCTCACCGCGCCCATGCGGATCAATACAATCCGAAGCGGCACAACAGGCGGGCATGGATCATGCCTCTGTAGAACGCAACCTTGCAGTTCCAGCAGAGCGGGCAGAAAGCGTCCTCTATCCGGCAGGAAATGCACCAGGTTGCGAATGAATACGTTCGCGGTTGCTGCAATACGTATGGCAGCAATCAGAGATTTTTATATACCGAATATGTAGTTGAACAGGCGGTTGCCGGAGTATACAACCCAAATCGTCCGGCGGCGTTATTGTCGAGATTGACGTTTGCGAAAACCCTATCGCTGGAATAATATACAGCGCCGTTATTCAGGAGTCAATAGGGAAGGCGGGGTAAACAGAAATTTCTCTGTACATTTCGATCGGGTTTTGCGCAGGCAACCATGGCAGATACACGGATCCGGGTATATACTCGCCTTGAGGTTGTATTGGGTCGAATTGTGCAGGCAATATCGCGGTGGGAATGAGATTTCGTATCTTGGTGGGACGGCAATGTTTGAAACGAAACAGCGCTCCCGTTCGTTATATCAACGGATGAACGATGAAAATACCGGAGAATCGATGAATAAATTTGGCGTAGTACTTCTGAACATGGGCGGACCGACATCCCTCGATTCCGTGCGTCCCTTTCTGGAGAACCTGTTCCTCGACGAGGAAATCATTTCCTTCGGTCCGATGAATTTTGCCCGGAAACCCCTGGCGAGATTTATCGCAAAGCGCCGCGCGGAAATCGTGAAAAAAAACTACGCGATGATCGGGGGAAAATCGCCGATTCGTGAACTCTCGGAACAACAGGCCGCCGCACTGAAAAATACCCTCGAAACACGTTTCGGCGCCGGAAACGTCCTTGTGGAAGTCGGATTCAGTTATTGGCATCCGTTTATCGAGGAGGCCTTTCAGCGATTGGACAGTGCCGGTATCGAACATGTCTTTCTCATGACGCTCTATCCGCATTACTCCAAAACCACGACCGGCTCCTGCTTCAAGACTTGGCGCAACCTGCACCGCAGGCGCGGCAACCGGCGCTTCAAAGTCCAGAGCGTCAAAATGTATCCCGTGAATGCAAAGTTCGTTGCTGCCATTAACCAGCGTATCGACGAGGCGTTGCTGGAATTTCCCGCCGACGAACGCCACTCGGTGCATATACAGTTCAGCGCACACGGCACGCCCGTGAGTCTGGTCAAACAGGGCGACCCGTATTCCTTCCAGATCCGCGATACGGTGGAAGCAGTCATGAAGCTCCGCGGCAACGATTTGCCGTACCACCTGAGTTTCCAGAGCAAGGTCGGACCCGCGAAGTGGCTGGAGCCCAATACCGAAGATAAAACGAAGGAACTCGGCGCTGCAGAAGTGAAGAATCTCCTTGTCGTTCCGGTCGCATTTGTAACCGATCACATCGAGACGCTGCACGAACTTGGCATCGAACTGCGGCATACCGCGAAGGAGGCAGGGATCGAGCGTTTCGTTGTGACAAAGGGATTGAACGACGGGGATTTGTATATTTCCGCATTGGCGGACGAAATTATTCCCAAAATTGAACGTGTTTTCGCACGAACTAAAGCGGTGGTATGACACAACAAGCACATGCAGACGTTATCGTTATTGGTGCAGGGATATCGGGACTCGCGACGGCATTCTGGCTGCAAAACAAGGGTCGCGATGTCCTTATTCTTGAAAAGAACGAACATTTCGGCGGAGCGATGCGCTCCTGGCGGAAAGACGGCTTTCTGGTCGAAGAGGGACCTAATTCCACGCTTGAGACAACGCCCCTTCTGACGGCGATGATACAACAGGCGGGCGTTGAAGATAAGAAATGCTACGCAAGCGAAGCCTCGAACAAGCGTTTCATTCTGAAGCGGAGCGAACTCGTGCCGCTCCCCATGTCTCCGCCGGCATTTTTTACGACGAAGCTCTTTAGCATCGGCACGAAGTTGAGTCTGTTCCGCGAGCCATTCATTCCGCCGTCGCGTCCGGATTCCACGGAAACCGTCGCCGATTTTGTCCGGCGCCGGTTAAACCGGGAGTTTCTCGACTATGCCATTAATCCTTTCGTTGCCGGGGTATACGCCGGCGATCCCGAACGACTGAGTGTCCGCGCTGCGTTTCCGAAGCTGTTCGAAATCGAACAGAAATACGGGGGTCTGATCAAAGGTCAAATAAAAGGCGCGCGCGAACGGAAAAAGAACCCCGAGAAATCGAAACAGCGCGCGAAGATGTTTTCCTTCCTCGACGGGATGGAAACGCTTCCTCACGCCATCGCCTCCAAAATCCGGAGGAAGGAACACTCCGCCACGATTGTCTCGATCGAGAAAACCGATGCGGGTTTCGCGGTTGAAGCGTCCATCGGCGGCGAAAACCGTCGTTATACCTGCAGGTCGCTTGTCGTTGCGACGCCTGCGCTCCAGGCGGCGGAGCTGGTGCGGGGCATCGCGCCTCAAGTGGAAGCGCCGCTGAAGGAAATCATCTATCCTCCTGTGGCGGTGGTTATCAGCGCTTTCAGGAAGGAAGACATCCGCCATCCTCTCGATGGATTCGGTTTCCTGATTCCGCAGGCGGAGAACCGGGAGATTCTAGGGACGATCTTCAGCAGCACCATCTTTCCCGGCCGTGCGCAGGAGGGATACGCGCTCCTTACCTCGTTTGTCGGCGGGATGCGTCAGCCTCAAAATGCGCAGCTATCCGGCGGCGAAATTATTGCGTTGACGTTGAGGGAACAGCAGGCGCTGCTTGGCACGCCCACAGAGCCGGTATTCACCCATGTCACCGCCTGGGATCGGGCAATACCGCAGTACTCGCCCGGACACCTCGAACGAATCGCGTCAATTGAAGAAGCGGAACGCACCGTTCCAGGGCTGTTCTTCTGCGCCAATTACCGCGGCGGCATCTCCGTCGGTGACTGCACCAAAAGCGCGGATAAAATGGTGCATACCGTGGATGAATGGATGAAAGCATTGTAAAATATATTGGGAGGCGAAAGGATCGGAAGTGTAACCAGCAAGAAAGTCATTCTGTCACTTTTACAGCTGATTCACTTCATGTACAAGCCGGTATTCCAGACATTGTCGTTCATCAGAACCGGGAGGTATTGTGTCTAAACAAAGCTTTTTTTTGATCCTGTGCGGACTGTACGCTTTCGGTGCGAGTGTCTCGTATACTCAAGTTCTTGAATTCGAGAAACTTCACAGGCCGTTGAATCATGATGTTTTGGAAATAAAGGCTCTCTCGTCAGGCATATATATTCATGGATATCATTCTGTCGACGGCGGACGCACATGGCGCCGGATGCACCCAAATGGAATCAGTACCATAAACGATGATTATATTGCGTCGGATGGGACCGTGTACGGCGCCGCCGAATCCGGATTGTGGAAATCGGCTGATGGCGGCGACACCTGGGAGAAGGTGACAACGAGCATCGCAGCGGTCAAAGATTTGTTGCCACTTTCGGATGGTTCTATCCTTTTTGTTACACGCGATCCGGCAAGGTTCAGGCTCTATAAGACAACGGACACGTTCCGGACCATGTACAAAACGCCTGTTGAAAGCTTATGGACTCCATTTGAATGCGACGATGGAACTGTTTTGATAGGGTCAAACAATTTGGTATTACGATCGATCGATTTCGGCGAAACATGGGATACAGTATATACATTGAAAGATATTTCTGCTCGCACGATGTTTCGAATAAAAAACGGCGGCGTAGCGTTTAATCTCGGCGGAACCGAAGTATATGAAAGTTACGACTGCGGATTAACGTGGAGCAAATTCTATGCATCGAATCCTCCGCCGGACGTTTATGACGTGGTTGCGACAAATGATAGCGTATTCTATTCCGCAAAGTTTCAAATCGTCTACCGCACCACAGATTGCGGTCATTCCTGGAACGTTGTTTCTCATCCCGATCACAGTCATATCAACGATATCGAATACGATACCGAATACAACGCAATACTGCTCGGTTCCAGGAACGGCATCCTCGCATCGACTGATGACGGTGTTTCATGGCAATTGCGTGACGACGATTTCATGGAGGTTTCGATTTCAGTGCAATCCATTGATCGGGATTTTTATTACGGTTTTGGCAATTCATACTTTCTCGCTCACTGCAATCCTGTTACCGGTTTGTGGGTATACGATAATCTAAAAAAGGCTGGAGTACAAGTTGAACCACAAATCGCGTACTCGGCCACGAAAAAGTATGTTCCGGCAGAAGATGGTCTTTATTGGGGATATATAGGTGATTCGGAATGGCACAAATTCGGCGAAATAGAAGGCTCATTTTTGCAGTGCGCGCTGAGTCCGGACGGCAACACCATCGTTGCGATGACAACGAATTCAATACTGTATATTTCGTATGATGCCGGATTGAACTTCTATTCGTTTACGCTTCAAAACTGCAACAATATTTCCGGGTTGATTGTCGATTCGAAAGGCAGAATATTCTGTACGCAATACCAGGCATTGAAACGGATCAACGAAGAACTCGGCACGATGCAAACCGTGAAAGATTCAATCTACGGTCCGACAAAGATACTCCCCGACGGCAAATGGTTGGTAGGACGGTATATTACCGCCGACGAGGGGCAAACGTGGCAGGATATTTATCCGCCAGCAGCAAGCAGTAAGTACGCACTGAATAAGGATAATATCATTTTTGCATCCTGCGAGATTGCGAACAGTGATTCAACGTTATATTACGTCCTCCGATCATTGGATTTTGGTCATCATTGGAGTATCGCCGGGCAATTCTATGATTCAGGCAGTATTCTCGATATTGCAATTGATTTGGATGGACGCTTACTCGTAAGCGCGCAATATACAATGTATCGGTCGCTCCACACTACTGGAATTAGCGAAAGCCCATCGATCGATTATCTATATCTCAGCCAAAATTACCCGAATCCCTTCAACCCGAACACAACCATCGAGTATTCATTACCGAATCGAGCCGCGGTTACCTTGTCGGTAACTGATACGTATGGACGTACTGTAAAGACCTTTGAGTTGGGTGTGCTTGAACCCGGATCGCACAGGCAGAACCTCGATTTATCGGGCTTCCCGGGGGGGATGTATTTCTATAATCTCCGCGCCGGAAATGCAGTGCAGACAAAGAAGATGCTGTTGGTGAAATAGGGACAACCCGGAGACATTTGGTCCATATCAGTAGCAATATCTCGCCCGCAGACTTTAGACTATAGTTTTTACGCCCCTCCGGGGGCGTTTCAAAATTACGGGGAAACATCATTCGCCTCATCCCGCCGACAAGGCATCGACGCCTTGCCACACAGGGGAACCGTTGTTGGGATTGTTTGGTATCGTTTCCGGTTGTATTATCGGACCGAGTTGTCCGTGTAATCTTTCGAATACAGGTCGCCATGAAATTCATCAGCTTCCTCCTTCTTGCCGTTCTTGTCACAGGTTGTGTCCCGAAACCTGCGGTTTTTACCGATGTCCCGCCGTACGATCCATGTAACGAAACAGAACTGCTTGCATTGCGCCAGGTTCCTCGCGAACAGATGACGGAGCGCCAGTTTGCTATGTATCTTGAACTGGAGGACGCCTGCTCGCGGCATAAAACCGCGCTCTCAGCCGCGGAAATCCAGGCCGAACCAGCGCGCGAGCAGGTCCGCATTCTGGAACAGCAACGCGAGTTGTTGTACTACTACCTCTATGCGCTCGGCGGTGTGGTGCTTGTCACCGCGATCGTCGCCGTTTCCTCCGGCAACTAAGCACCCCGGACTGCCAATGCCTAAGCGTACTGTTGTCGTGAATTCCGGCAGCAGTTTCTGAGTGAGTGATTGTATGCATGTTGCAATGTTGCAGTCCCATTCATTCCCATTCATGTTTTTACACGGAGTATAGATGTACAAGCGCCTGATAACCATCTTCGCCATCGCCGCCGTCCTTGCCGGTACGGTATACGCTCAAACCCCAATGAGAGGCTACCTCGTTGGAACAATCAAGGAGAACTCTCCTGTGTTCGCGCTCGGCGATACATCGCTAGCCAAAGCGCTGGAAGCGCAGTTCGGCAACTTCACGCTCGAGAGGAAATCCGCGTTTATTAACACGGAGTCGTTCAGGTTCTACATTATATTCCGGGGAACGCGCAACGGAACGAACGATCCCATTTCCGTCGCATGCCAGTTGGTGAAAGAGAAAACTGCGGACGGCGGCACTCGGCTGTTCATCCCCGAGCGGTTGGTAGAAGTAACGATCTGCCGGATACTCGACGGTTGCGAAGGATGTACTCCGGCGCTATCGAATAAGAATACCCGCATCGGTTGTACGCCGTGCGAAGAAGGCGGTCATTGCGAGCAGGACAGCCGCGTGATTTATGCCCACGATCCGTTTCTGGTAAAGATTGCCTCGCTGCTCCAGCTATCGGATTTCAGTGTGGAGGAAGGAAAGTAGTTTTGTCCAATACCCGGTCCGCGACCGGGAACCTCAAGCCCCCCGGTGCGTAGAACTGGTTTCACCATCACTATAGGGGCCGCCATGAATTTCTGTATCTCACGATTTTTCACAGTTGGCGCATTGTGCGCTCTTCTGTTTGCGTCTTCCGCAGTTGCACAATTAACTCCAAACTCGCGGCAACGCAACCGCCGTCATGTTCTCGAGGTGTACAACGACAAGGACACCTCCCTTGCGGTAGCGGCGGTAGCGTTCTACTCGCGTCTTCATCCTGAAGCGTCAACCGCAACATTTGCGCGTTCGTCGTACTGGCATTCCAGGAAGGAACAATCAATACGCGCGGTGGCTGTGCTGCGCGTAACAGAACATGTACAAATCGATGCGGCAAGCGAGTTTGCATTCAACAAGCGCGTCGATTCGCTGCGCGCTGAACGCGCTTCCATCGGCGCCGATGTCGCCGGCGATTATCCTGCCCACACCGCCGTCGTCCGGTACAACGCATATCTCTTTGCGCAGGACAACGGCGCAACATGGGAAGTATTCGAAACCGGAGAGGACTTGTCTCCCACGCTCGCCGGTCAGCAGGAAGCGGCGCTGGAATTGACGATCGCCAAACGGCAGGAGCGGTACGCCGAAGTGCGGTGATATCTTTATCGGCAAGTGGACGGGCATACTTCCGGATAGTGCATTTCTACATTGATACCGGACTGAATATGGACTATATTTAGTCCGGTATCACATTTAGATGTAATCATGAAACTGACAGGCAAGGTAAAACCCATCAGCTACCTGAAGGCGAATGCGTCGGAGGTTATCCGCACGGTTGCCGAGGACGGTAAGCCGCTGATAATCACGCTGAACGGCGAAGCGAAAGCTGTTGTGCAGGATATTGCGAGTTACGAACAAACGCAGGAAACGCTCGCGCTGCTTAAGATTCTCGCGCTGGGTAAACAACAGGTTGAAGAAGGCGCGCATTCTCCTGCTAAAGAAGTGCTGAAGCGGTTTCGCGGGAAAAAGCGCGACCGGAAATGAAATACGACGTACGTATTACTGCGCACGCCGAGCGCGATCTCGTTGAAATATACGATTACGTATTCGGGCATTCGTCAGGTCAGCGCGCGAATGAACTCCTGAATCAGATCGAGGGCGCAATCGCAGATCTTGCTACAATGCCCGAGCGGGGAGCGTTTCCTAAAGAGTTGCTCGATTTGGGGATAAGAGAATACCGTGAAGTGTTTGTTCATTCCCTCCGGATCGTCTACTATATTTCCGCACAGACCTTGTACATCGTACTTATCACGGACGGCAGGCGCGATTTGCATTCGTTACTTTTGAGACGGCTTATCGGATAAATGAGAGTACTTGTTTGTACAAAAACGGGAAGCCCAAAGCTTCCCTTTCGGTTTTTGATGCGTTCTCGGAGATTACCTTACAGCTCGCACTCTACCAGCGTTATCATCCCGAACTGATCGATATGATTCATGACGGCGGCGTTATAGGGCGAAATGCCCTCGCGGGGAATGTCTCTGAACAGCGGTATCTGCTGCAGGATGCTGACTCCGCAGTTCCAGTTGTCGATCACGTGCGCGTCGTGGACAAACCACTGGATGACGGCGCGTTTCATCTCGGCATTCGATATCATGTCGTTCGCCCGGGCGGCCGATTCTTCCGTCATGGCGTCGAAAGCCATGCGCACACCGGGGAGGCGTTCGTGCAGCATGGCGAACAGCTCGCGCACCTGCGCTTCCTCGAAATAGAAGAAACACCCTGCCGATACCATGTACAATCCCTTACCGGTATCGCCCAATTCGCCGGTCCACGACGGATCGAACACCGAGCGGGCGATGCACCGCGTGCGTTCTGTTTCCGGTATCAGTGCATTGCGGATTTCAATCACCTCGGGAAGATCGAGATCGATCCAGTTGATGGAACCGTTGTCCACCCGGTTGAAGGTGGTATCGAGACCGGCGCCAAGATTGACGACGGTGCATTCCGGATGTCCGGCGATATATCGTTCAAGAAGAGCGTCGAATTGTTTGGCGCGCGCCGCCCACATGATTCCCGAAAGGGGGCTGTACACGCGTTCAAGGGGAGCGAAATCGTAATCGAGCCGGTCGATAATCGCGACGGCGTTTTCGTCGCGCAGCACCGGATTCTCTTCTCGGGTATGCCGCGCGCGACCATAGAGCGGAAGTAATAATGTCTGAGGTACGGAGGTAAGCTGAAACTGCATGTGCGTATTCCGGAATAGGTTCGTAATTGCGACGCTAATCTAGAAAACGCCTGCCAGAGGAACAAAACCGGAACCGGTAGTGCGATACAGAGAACCGCCGCAGGGGATGCTGTTATTCAAATGCGGATCATACTTCGCATTCGACAATCGTCATCGAGCCGTCCCTATCTGAAATATCCATCATGGCGCGAGTGGCGGGTTCAATATCAGCGCGGTCGATACCCTCGAACAACCGGAATTGCTTCAGCACGCGCACACCCGAATCCCATTCCTCGATGCTGCGGGCGTCGGCGAGATGCCACTGAATAACCCCCGTCTGAATTCCGGCGCCTTCCATCATGCTGTTCGCGAGATCCGCTGCCTTGGGAGTCATCGTATCGAAGGCCAGCCGCGCGCCGGGAAGCCGCCGGTGGAGCATGTCGAACAACCGGCGTATTTCCGCTTCGGACAGGTAGATCAGACAGCCGCCGGAATGAAGATACACCCCTTCTTCCGGGTCCTGTATCTCTCCTATCCAGCCTTCGTCCAGCATCGAGCAGGCGATGCACCGCGAACGTTCGGTATCGGGCATCAGTTGCGTTCGGATGGCGGCGACTGCGGGAAGTTCAACATCGAGCCAACGGATCGAGCCGTTATCGACGCGCTGGAACCGCGTATCGAGTCCCGCGCCAAGATTGATGACCGTACATCTGGGATGTCCGAGGATATAGGATTCGATGAGAAGATCGAATTGCTTCGCGCGCGCGAGCCACGTAAGATTGACGAAGGGATGGCACAGGCGCGTGACCGCGGCAATATCGTAGTTAATTTTGCCGATCAGCTCTACCGCGAACGAGTCGTTCAGAATCGAGACCCCAGCGCAGGTTTTCTGCGCTCTGCCGTACAACGGCAGCAGTAAAACGGGAGGAATTCCGGACGGATTGTACATACGTTTTCTCCGGCTATGCATTTATCGAATCATCGTTATCGGTATCCGCCGGTATCGAGGCGGAATGGGTTCTCACTCCATCAAATCATCTATCCTTACTGCAAATCCTTTCATTGTCATGGGATCGGAAATCCGGTCCATGCATTCAGAAACGCGTGTTCCGGACTAACGTGTACTCGTTGCGATCTCGCTATGTCAGTTTCCAGTCGAACCGGATGGAATACACCTCGGCGTGCCCAAGCGAATAGCTTCCCGAACCGGTTATTCCAGCTAACGCTCCAACGCCCGTACCCGGGATGACGTGGAACTCCGCTTCGGCAACCGTGCCCTTGTACACGCCCTCCTCGCGCAATGCGAAACCGCCGGTTCTTCCGTCGATGGTTCCATTGATCCATTCGTATCCGTAAAAATCGACGGCGCCGCCGGGCTTGTATGTCATGATATACACCTGCGTGCCTTCGCCTTCGATGGCGCCGGTATAGATTTTATTGATTGTAGCGCGGGTGATTTTTCCGCCCTCGAATTCCTTCACTGTCTCTTCGTTCCAGCCGGCGATAGTATACTGTGTATTTGTTTCCATAATGAAAGGAAAACCCTGTTGTTGAAGATGCGATCATCAATCCAACAACAGGGTATTGGAATTAGTGCCGGACATATTACAGGTGGAAGAAACCGCCGTTCGTCTTGATTCCGAATTGCGGGATGTATTCCGGACGCGCACCTTTTTGCGTTACCGCATTGATAGAAAACACCACCCATGCCGATTGCGAAACCATGTATTCCGATACCAGGCTGGCGGTCAGTTCCTGGTGCTGCTCGCCCGTGTAGATGCCGTTCCCGCCGAGCCCGAACCGGAACTTCGCATTCCCGAAACGCAGCATCGCCGCAGCAGTGACGGCAATGGAATCGCCCTGTTGCGTATATTTCTGCATCCCGATTTGCGCGAGAAACTGTCCCGGTCCAAATCCGATGCCGCCGTTGAGCCACGCATTGAACATCTGGAAATCGCTTTTCTGAATCTTCGATTCGGAAGCGCTGTACACGACGCCGAGATTGAAATCGAGCGAAACGGCATTCCATGACGGATCAAGGGATTGTTTCTTCAACTGATTCTGCGATGTCGCGATGGTTTTCGCTGCGATGTATGCGCGACGCTCGTTTTGATTCTCTTTACCGTACCATTTAAGAAACTCGTCTGAATCGATTAACGCGAGCAATGCTGCCCGTGCAGCTTCAAACGCTTTGCTGTCTCCGTTTGCGAACGCCTGTTGGAATTCGTTATACGATGGGAGGAATACCGTTGTCGCATAAGTATTGGCGCTATCGTTTTGAAGATCGATAGGGTCGGGCGCAGCATCATTGACCTCTCCAAGCCGCTCGGCGAGTTTATCCAGCGTCTTCTGATCGGTGCGCGCATCCCCAGAGTTGAAGAAAACAAAGCGAACTCCTACTCCCCAATCCACTGCTGAATCAGAATTTCTCGAAGGCGCTGTGCCAAGTGAAAATTGGGCGTTAGTCATGAAGCGTGTCCACCAATTGCCGATATAGTCCTTTAGTTCGAGATCTTCGCCTACCGCTAGCTGATAAGGCGCGATGGTAATACCCAGTCCCGGATGGATACTTCCGTCCGTACCGATGATGGAAGTGAGGCTGAGTAACGCTTCAGAAACCGTCCCGGGTTGCTGAATTGCATTCCCTGGGAGGGCAAGCATTTCGAAGACGAGGTTGTTCGGAATGGCTTCGAAAACCGCTACACTATCCGCGTTCGGAATCGATTGCGCGTGCAAATTCACAACCGATATTAAGACTATCACGAGGAGGGTAATGGAAGGTTTCATCGCATTTCCCCTTTTAGAAACTAAATTTAATTACAGATGAAATTGTCTGGGTCATTCCTTTTCCGGGAGGGATAGAACCGTGGACAGAGTCGTTCTCGAGAAGAATCCCATCCTGCATAATTGAGATGATCGCTGAATACTCTCCTCCAATTTCCGCAGGATCGCCCACGGTCGCTTTCCAATAGAGTCCGCAATTATCAAGATTAGAGGACAGTACCTGGACGGTGAAACTATCTGGCTTGGAATCATCTGTTCGTTCATTATCCCATACTTGCAGATGCTGGTTCGATGGATCGAACAAAATTGCCTTGTAAACCGCCATTTTCAGATGTGTAATCTTGATCGACCAGGTTACCGGTCCACCATCTGGGTTGATTTTCGCAATCTCAGTCATGAGTCCTCCATTAGGGAATTGGATTTATCCCGGCAAAACAGGTGCAATACGCCGAAAGCGGATACAAATGTGTTTGTATGTCCTAATAGTCGCAATAACATAGGTGTATGTGACAGGATTCAGACATTTTTTTTCAGTAGAGGAAACATTGCATTATTTCATAGCAACAAGTATCATTCTGTTTTCGTTTACTGCTACTCGAGTAAATTGACATGAGAATAATCGTACTTTCGATTTACTTCACCTGCCATCTGTATTTAGCAAACGGCGCCCTCCTTGCCCAGAATTACGCCGATTGGGCGGACGAACAGCAGCTCGAAGGAATTCACGCAGCAATTACAGAATGGCGGGAATCGCAACAACCGAATTGTTACGCCCTCCCGCTTGGAATGAAATGCGTCTACAGCGGAACCGCCGGAAATGCCTTGGTATGGAAATACAAGGGCGAGCGGTATGCAACCGCATACGCAACCGATTCGACTTTGTGGGAGAGCACGCTTGTCAGCGAGGATACCTATGAATATTGGGCGGAATTCGTCACCGGCCATCCGTCAGGCTCGCCCAATGTATCCGTCACACCGCTCGACAGCGCAGGACAAACCGCGTTGTTCGTCTATCCCCGCATCTATCATCTCTGGTGGTTTGAAAAGCGTTGGGTCGCATACGCCGAATTACAATATCTGGGAAACGATGCCGGACTGAGGAAAAAGGCGAAGGAGATGGCGGAGACATTGTTGCAGTGACGCGGTTTGCAGCTCCACGGAAGATGCCGGATTGCATTCCATTATTGAAACAGATGCGGTATATTACCCGGCAGCGAAATCAACCATTGTACAATACATGCCTGGCAACGATTATGAGACAGATATATACCATTCTCCTTATTATCATTTGTATGGGAGCCGAATTGCGCGCAGGGATTCTGGAAGTTGGTCCGGGGAAAACCTACGCAACCGTGCAGGCGGCGGCCCAGCAGGCCCAGCCTGGCGATACGATTCTCGTGTCGAACGGCACGCATGCAGGCGGTGAATACATCGCCAATCTTCAGGGCGCCCCCGATGCATGGATCACGATTGCCGCCGAAACGCCCGGATCGGTGATCTACAGCGGCGGCGGCACGGCATGGCAGTTCAGCGATGCCGCATACCTTGTCGTCAGCGGATTTACGTTTACCGGGCAAACCGCGAACGGCGTCAACATCGACGACGGCGGCACGTACGATTCGCCGTCGCACAGCATCGTCATCGAAAACTGCGAGTTCCAGGCGCTGAACGCCACCGGCAACAACGACCAGTTGAAGCTATCCGGCGTCGATACCTTTTCGGTGCGCGGATGCTGGTTCACCGACGGATCGCCGGGCGGCAGCTGCATCGACATGGTCGGATGCCATTACGGAGCAATCGAAGAAAACTACTTCATCAACGCCGGATCGAACTGCATCCAGGCGAAAGGCGGTACGGCGTATCTTTCCATTCAGAAGAATGCATTCATCGGCGGAGGCGAGCGGTCTATCAATATCGGCGGCTCGACGGGACTTCAATTTTTCAGGCCCCTGGGCATTAACTACGAAGCCGCTTACATCGGCGTCTATGCAAACCTCTTCTACGGCGCCGTCGCGCCCATCGCATACGTCGGCGCGGTCTTCTCCGAAGTGGTGAACAACACCATTGTGCTGCCCGAGAAATGGGCGATTCGCATTCTGCAGGAAACCACAGATCCGGGATTCCTGGCTTGCGGTAACAACCGCTTTACCAATAACATTGTCTACCTCGATTCACAGGCAGATTCACCCACGCTCAACATCGGACCCAATACATCGCCGCAATCGTTCCTATTCGAAAACAACATGTGGTTCAACGCCGACGATGCGAATTGGAGCGGTCCGAACTTGCCGGTCGCCGAATCGAACGGCATCCTCAACATCGATCCGGAATTGAACGATATCGCCAGCGGCGATTATATGCTGAAACCGACCTCGTTCGCTATCGGCCGCGGCGTCGCAGTATCCTACCCTCAACGCGATTATGACGGATTCCTGTACGCCTCGCCGCGATCGATCGGCGGGTACGAAGGCAACCGCACTCCAACCGGGGTCCGCACGGTTGCAGTACCGCATGATTTTCTTGCCGCCGTGTATCCAAACCCGGCGTCCGCAACGGCGAACCTGCTGCTCGATGCCAGAACGCCGGGATATTTCTCCGTTTCTTTGCACGATGCGGCGGGAAGAACCCTCGCTCTGTTGTTCGACGGCTTCCTGTCGAACAGCGCGACGCTCTCCGTTACGCGTGGCGCGCTTCCCGCAGGCGCGTATTTCGTCGCCATCCGCGGCGCGGCAACGCAGCGGACAATACCGGTTCGGTTCGTGAAGTAAATTGACCGCCTGACACAGCAAGAGGCACAACAATGGCAACAAAAACACACGGCGGATTTCCCGGCACGGCAATGGGCTTTCTCAAAGCTCTTTCCGCGAACAACAACAAGGAATGGTTCGAAGCGCACCGCGGCGAATTCGAGCGCGATCTGCTTTTGCCCGCGCAGGAGTTTGTGACGACGCTCGGCGTAGAGCTACAAAAGATTCGTCCGGCAATCCAGGCAATTCCGAAAATCGACAAATCCATTTTCAGGCTGCACCGCGACGTACGGTTTTCGAAAGATAAATCGCCGTACAAAACGAATCTCGGCTTGTTCTTCTGGGAAGGAAGCCGCAAGAAAATGGAGTGTTCTGGATTCTATGTTCACGTTGAACCCGGTCTGGTTGCCGCCGGAGCGGGTATGTACATGTTCACGAAAGACCAGTTGCCCATCTATCGCGACACGCTCACCGACGATGCGAAACGGAAGGAGCTGGTTGCAATCGTTCAGAAGCTGGAGAAGAAAGGCTACCAGGCGCTTGGGCGCAACCTCAAGCAGGTCCCGCGGGGCTACGACAAGGAAATGCCGAACGCCGAACTCCTGCTCCACGATGGGATATTCGGGTGGCATGAAGCGCCGGACGAGTCGTACTTCGCCGGCGGCGCGCTGACGAAGAACTGCGCCAAGCTCTTCAAGGAGATGCTTCCGCTTCACGAATGGCTGCTATCGGTGTTCGAAAAGGAATCTTTGTGAACGGTTTTTATCCTAAACTACGCAAAAGAGCCCCGGGTCCGGCATTGACCTGGGGCGGTTTTTTTGGTATGTTTCTATGTAACTGATACGAACCTATAGATTTAGCGTGGACACACAATGAACGAAGCCGAAAGAGAAAAACCGATCGAGCAACAGATTGCGGAAGCCATCAACAACGAAATCCGCCCGTACATAGAAATGGACGGCGGCAACATCCGTTTCGTGGAAATGAAAGACAACGTCGTGTTTGTCGAGCTTTCCGGCGCATGCGGCACCTGCCCTTCCGCTCAGATGACCTTGAAAGGCGGCGTCGAACGCATCCTTAAACGCCGGTTCCCCGAAATCGTTTCGGTAGAACTTGCCGGATTGAACGCCGTCCATCCGCATTGATTATGATACCGCTATCGAACGTTTGCGCGACCCGGAATCTACCGGGTCGTCTCATATTCCGGGCGCTGGCCGCCGCCGCGCTGCTTACGCTATACGTTTCGGGACTTCAGGCGCAAAAGCTGAGTTTCGGCGAGCGACCTCCCAACTTCGACGGCGTACAGGCGCCGACGCATAAATCCGCCGCCCTTCTCGAACCGCTGGATGTCGTGTATCCCGACTCTGCTGTCGATGCCCGGATGCAGGGTATCGCGCTTGTAGCAACATATATCGACGAGAAAGGCATCGTCAGCTACGGAGAAGTGGAGAAAAGCTCCGGCTATCCGTTGCTGGACCGCGCCGCGCTCGATGCCGTACGCCAGGGGAATTTCAAGGCCGCCTGGCGCGACAACCATCCCGTTGGGTCGCGCATTTCCATTCCCGTGGAATTCCGCCTGCCTGATTCGGAAGACTGGAATGTCGATAAATCCGAAGGCGAGTTGAAGGAAGACGTGGAACATCTCAGACAGTCCAAAAAGAATATCCAGGACGAAGCCGCGAAACTGGAAGAAGAACTGAAGCGGTTAAAAGCGCAGCAGGACAGCCTGAAGCGCCAGGTGAAAAGGAAATAGCATGGAAGAGCTTATCGAGACATGGCTTATTCACAACCGCATACACCTGTATCTCCTCGATGCGATCCAGCCGGAACATCTCGCCAGCGCATCCCCCGCGAAAGGCCGGACCGTAGGAGAGCAATTCGCGCATATCCATAAGGTCAGACTGATGTGGCTGAAAGCCGGCGATCCGGCGTTGCATTCCGCCATGTGCGATATCCCGAAGGAGCAGTCGCAGGATAAAATCCTTCTTGTTTCATCTTTAATGGCATCGGCGAGCGCGGTCGCGGAAATGGTCCGCAGGCGGAACGCCGAGGGGAAGCGCATTCCAGGATTCAAGCCTCATAACGCCGGGTTTCTGGGCTATCTGATCTCCCACGAATCGCATCACCGGGGACAGATTATGCTCATCCTCAAACAGGCCGGTCATCCGGTCGACAAAAGCACGGCATTCGGCATGTGGGAGTGGGGCGTCCGGTAAGCCGCGTTTTCGTATATTTGGGAGTAGCTGTTCCCCGCAACAGAGAATTCCATCGCGCTCTCCGGGAGTATGGATATCGCCGCACTGAAGTGCGCCACATCTGACGCGGGTAATGAGTCGTTTTCATCAATCCTGCCGGTCTGTTGCGGACGGTTAACAATTTCATGGTGCGGTCTATGAAGCGGTTTCGAATCCCACTCCATATGCAAATTCTGTTCGGTCTCGTCCTGGGCGCCGTGTTCGGGGGGATATTCCATATCGATTCGCGGGTCGTGTACCTGACGCACGAAAGCGGCGCGACGCATTATACGGAAGCGGTCAGAAACTGGGATGAATTCACATTGAAATCGCCGGAGCGAACCGTAACATTCGGTCCCGGTGATCAAACCGCAATCGTAAAGGCGTACGATGCGATGAAGAAGTCCGGGTACATCATCACCGGTATCGCGCTCAGGGACGGCAAGGAACGGACGTATTATCATGTCACGATGGTGAAGAAAGACGAAACCATCGCGACACAGATCAAGCCGTTCGGCGATTTGTTCATCCGCCTGTTGATGATGATTGCGATCCCGCTTGTTTTCGCATCGCTTCTTGTCGGCGTTGCCAGCCTGAAGGATATGAAACGAATGGCGCGCATCGGCGGAAAAACGATAGCCCTGTATTTGACTACGACGGCGGCAGCAATCGTCATTGGATTGCTGATCGGGAATGCCATCGAGCCAGGCAAGCGCATGGATCCAGGCGCGCGGCAGAACCTGATGGCGTCGTACCAGGATGCTGCGAACGAAAGCCTTTCGAAGGAAACGGATATCGATATCCTCGATTATCTTGTCAACATCGTCCCTAAAAATCCCATACGCGCCATGGCGGACGCGGAAATGATGCAGATCATTTTCTTCGCGCTGATGTTCGGTATCGCAACAGTTGCCCTCCCCGACAATAAGCGGAACTCCGTAACCTCGTTCTTCGACGCCGTCAGCGACGCCATGATCAAGATGGTGGATATCATCATGAAGTTCGCCCCTATCGGCGTTTTTGCGCTGATCTCCGCGACAGTAGGAGAATTTGGGTTTGGTATCCTCCGGACGCTTATCTGGTATATCATCGCTGTTGCCGCCGGATTGCTGATGCAATTATTCCTGGTCTACCCGGCAGTACTCAAGATCTTTGCGCGCCGGGTCAGCGTCATGGAGTTCTTCCGGAAACTGCGTCCGGCACAGTTGGTAGGGTTTACAACCAGCAGCTCGGCGGCGACGCTCCCGGTGACATTCGAATGCACCGAAAAATTAGGCGCACCGAAAAGCATCACAGGATTCACCCTCCCGCTCGGCGCGACAATCAACATGGACGGCACGGCACTGTACCAGGGCGTTGCCGCGCTGTTCATTGCCCAGGTCTACGGGATGGATCTGACGATTTTGCAGCAGCTCACCATTGTATTCACGGCGACGCTGGCGTCGATCGGAACGGCGCCGGTTCCGGGCGTCGGAATTGTCATGCTGGTCATCATCCTCAAGTCGGTCGGTGTACCCGAGCAGGGCATCGCCCTCATCCTTGGCGTGGATAGAATTCTCGATATGTGCCGCACCGTCGTGAACATATCGGGCGACAGCGCTGTTACTATAGCGGTGACCAGCACCGAAAATGCCTTCACCGATCCGGCGAAAAACAGAGTATAAGCGAACAAAGTACATTCATATACCAATGTTTCACAATAACAGTATCAACAAGACATGCAAAAAACACTTGCCATCGTGAAGCCCGACGGCGTCCAGAAGGGCTACATCGGAGAAATCATCAAACGTATCGAAGCGGAAGGCTTGCGGATCGTCGCCATCCGGATGGAACACCTCACGCGCTCAAAAGCCGAAGGCTTTTACTACGTTCATAAAGAACGCCCGTTTTTCAACGACCTCGTGAAATTCATGACCGAAGGCCCCGTTGTACTGATGTGCCTTCAGGGCGAAAACGCGATCAAGCGCTGGCGCGCGCTCATGGGCGCCACCGATCCGGCGAAAGCCGATCCGGGTACAATCCGCCGCGACATGGCGACGAATATCGAACGGAATGTCGCTCATGGTTCCGACGCCGAAGACACCGCTTCATTCGAAGTGAATTACTTCTTCACCGGCAGCGAAATCATGGCGTAGCGGTTCTGCCCAATCAATGAAAGTGCCCGGCTTCACCCGGGAGTAACATGAAATGCCGCTCGTATGAGCGGCATTTCATTATCCAGTCACTAAGAATTCCCTGCTTATTGAATCTTCTGAAATGCCACAAGTTCCGTATTCATAATGATGTCATCGCCCCACTGATCGTCGGTAAAGAGCGAGCCACCTTGCTCGCTGTACTCCTTTACCAGTCCAACATTGGGTGCGAACCACCAGCTTATTTTGACGCCGTCGCCTTCCCTGTCGATCCGAATCGTGTTATAGGTAACGCCCTGTACGGTTATGGTTTCGCGTACGCCTTCGTTAGCCGGATACGAGTGCTTGAACAACGGATATTCGACCTCCGGCGGATGATCTCCCAGCGAATAGATAATATTGTTCTCGTCCTTCAGTCCGATGATCCTGCCCCAAATGGCGCCATGTGCCGAATCCTGCACCATCAGGAACCTGAAAAGCCGGTCGTTCGATATTGCCGTATCGATCTTCATCTGGAATTGCATGACGGGAGTGCCTTTTGCGGCTCTGATATTCGTTGTGTAGGTCCAGCGGTATTCCCGTCCGAATGGGAAGTAATCACCGCCCGGAATGGTGTTACTCGAGGTATCGTCGTCAGAACAGGATTGAACAGACAGTGCCAATGGAACAAGCAGAAGCGCCAACAGAAGCACATTCTGTTTCAGTAGAGATCCCATGGATTCCTCCGCAATAGTAGTATGATAGAGATAGACCGCCCCAATCAGCGGGGGCATATCGGGTTATACCCGGCAAGGAAAGCGGATGTTCCCGGGAAAAGGAAAAATTGTTACTCACAAAACCTGAACGATCGAGGTACCGGTGTTGGGGTTATTTCACCGATGCCGGCGCCCGGGGGACGAGCTTCTCTCCATTATGACGGACAATAAACGGGACAAGATAGCAGAGTTTGCCGCCGCACGAGATGGTTACGGCATACACCCCCCTCGGTTGATTTGCCGTTGCCCATTTGAATGTCTGCTCCATACCCGGAAAGGCGTAAGACTTGCCGAAATCGTGCACCGTTTCGCCCTGCTCGTTTACGGCGCGAAGGGAGTACTCCCTGCCTTGCGATGAAGTAAAACCGAATTGAAATTCTTCATCGACAAATTGCTTGTACTCATGAATCTTTAAAACTTTGGCAAGACTTGCGTCGACATCATCAGATAGTTTATTGCAAAGCGTTGAGATACGCTCCTGTACCTCTGACAATTCGTCTTTGGACTGAGCGTTGAATCGTATCATATTATCCGAGATTCGGTACGGATGACAATCTACTTCATTTGTTACATTCGGGCTGTGAATTGGGTCGGTTGCGCCAAACGATATTCGTATCTGGATACAGGCTTTGATGCTATCCACAGGCAGATGAAGTATATATGTTTCGAATAACGGAAACTTCTTCGGATTTGCGATCGCCACATCCATGCTTTTATGGAACGACGAAGGATCGATGTCGGAAGTATGATTAAACGGCAGAAAAATGCAACTATCCAGCGTTTGGATCGCTTGTCCGGTTGTGCTGTCCATCGCGACAATATGCACTGCAATTGTATCTGTGACGTTATACCATTCGCAGGTATCGCTATGCGTAGCGATGAACGTGCCGAACAGC
>CAYPBB010000027.1:0-476 GCA_964408855.1 uncultured Ectothiorhodospiraceae bacterium | reverse complement strand
AGCAGGCCTACTTCATCGCCGTTGTGCATGATCCGATATTCGGTGCGGTTTTGAGAGGCCAGCGAATCGAGATTCGTGATTCCTTCATGCTCGCGGTCGCATGAAGTGCCGCGCCATTCAAACAGATCATGCGGAATCAACTCTCTGCCGTACTTCAGTTTTTTATTTATGTGTACAATTTCGCCTACTGTAGCGCCCATCCAACAATTCGGATAATGCTGAGATACCGTATAGTAAAAATTCATAGGCCTACCGCGTTTGGGTACGGTATCCTGCTTTCCTGCTGAATTCACATTGAGAACGGGTATTTCCTTCTTGGGCAACGAATCCGTTTGCGAACACGAGATGAACTGCAAAGCAGAGATTAGAACAATTGCTTTAAGGATTAAGGAAGATTGTTTTGTTAATGGCATTTCATAGGCTCTTCAAGTCAAGTATCTAGTGCAACACGTGTAGGTTGAAAAACCTGTATGTTG
>CAYPBB010000026.1:0-63377 GCA_964408855.1 uncultured Ectothiorhodospiraceae bacterium | reverse complement strand
TTGAGATCCCCCCGGACTGTCCAGATGAGCAGATACGCATTTGCCATGCTGCCGTCGTGGACAGTCCGACCCCCAAGCGTCTACGTCCGGCACTGACGGAGGGGGTGTGAAGACATGCTTGCGCTCGTCTTCGTGCGGTGGGGTACATATCTGGAAATTGCTGTCTTCATACCCCTTTGGATAAAGGGGTCGATTGCCGCCCAAAATTCTTGCGGCAATCGGGGGAATGCGTCCGTTGCGACTCGGATAATCATCAACGGCGCTGTATGCGCCCGGTAATTGAGATCCCCCCGGACAGACCGGATTCCACGACCGACAATTACTTCACAGTCGTTGCGGTCTGTCCGACCCCCTTATTAAGGGGGTGTGTAGACACGCAGGCGCTCGTCTTCGAGCGGCGGGAAAATGTCCTACTACTGCCCCTCGGCTGGTCTATGTTAGAGCAAAGTTGAACCGTCTCCTGAAGGTGTGAAAAGCTCTTTGACTTTAAGTGGTTTGCTGACGATATTTGAGGCATATTTCAACTACGTCGGATTTTTGGTCCGGTATTGAGAATAATCCTCAAAGATTCTTGATATGATAGCAGTGCGATTAGGTATGCTTCCGGAAATCACAATAAAGGTTGATAATGAATACCGAGATACATTATCTATACAGGGACGCAGCCAATTGGAAAGTATATAATAAAATAATTATACGAGGTGAGCTATCGTTCGATGACCTTGTCCCACATTTATATCAATCGGAATATTTCATCCCATCTGTCGTTGGATGGAGTGATTTACAATCGAACGATTGGACTGAAGATGACCATGTGTGGCATGAAATCGTGGAACTTGTTATCACATCTGAACGTGAGACGGTAAATCAAAACTCTGATGAGATTGTATGTTTGTTTAAAAACGCGAATGCCAGGAATTGGGATATCTTTAATGTCTGGCGTAAAAAGGTTAGAGTATGATAAACAAAGCATGGACAAGGGATGAACTCATTCTCGCACTCAGGCTCTATTGCGAGATTCCGTTCGGAACGATCCATATAAGAAATCCCAAAATTATCTCATTAGCTGCTCTTCTTGCTCGTACACCGGGTGCGGTGAGCTGGAAGCTTGCAAACTTTGCTCACCTTGATCCATCCTTGAATCGGCAAGGAGCTGGGAATGTAGGCAAGCTTGATAGGATGGTTTGGGCAGAATTTCAGGATCAATGGGAGAATCTACTTGACGTCATCGAAGACATACACGCTGAGATGACCATTGAAGAGAATATTTACGATGTTCCTGTAAAGTTAGAAGAACGGCCAACGGAGTATGTTGGGCAATCAAAGCAACGACGAAACCAAAGTTTTTTTCGAACAATGGTCTTGTCTGGGTATAACAACACATGCGCAATCACGGGTCTCAACATTTCCCGGCTTTTGGTAGCAAGTCATATCGTGCCTTGGAAGGATTCTATTGATAATAGACTAAATCCGAGAAATGGGATTGCGCTAAACGCACTCCATGATAAAGCTTTTGACAGCGGTCTTATATCATTCGATCGAAATTACCGGCTAATTTTAGCGCGGAGAAAGCTTGACCAACAATCCGAGGTTCAACAAAAATTCCTGCTAGACTATGAAGGCAGTAAGCTGCTTATGCCGAGCAGATTTTTACCTGATCCAAAGCTGTTAGAATATCATCGCGATAATGTATTTGACAAGCAGATATCAGTAGAATAGAATAGCTAGTATACTCCTTCCCCCCCCCTAATACTTCCTTCTCTTCCACAACGCCGCGAGGCGCTCTTTGAGTACCTTTTCTCTGCCGATGTCGGTGGGTTTGTAGTATTGCTTGCCTTCAAGCTCGGGCGGGAGGTGCTCCTGATCGACCCAGTGACCGTCGTAACTGTGCGCGTATTTATAGCCCTTGCCGTAATCCAGCTTTTTCATGAGTCCCGTAGGCGCGTTGCGCAGATGCAGGGGAACAGGGTAGGGCGGCAGCTTCTGTGCGTCTTCGAGAGCGGAGTTTATTGCCTGGTATGCGGCGTTGCTCTTTTGCGTCGAGGCTAGGTAGGTAGCGGTCTGCGCAAGGACAATACGCGCTTCGGGCATCCCGACGGAATGCACCGCCTGGAAACACGAGGTCGCCAGCAGCAGCGCATTGGGATCGGCATTCCCGATATCCTCGCTCGCGAGAATAATCAGCCGCCGTGCCACGAATAGCGGATCTTCGCCGCCGTTGAGCATCCGCGCCATCCAGTATACCGCCGCGTCGGGATCGCTGCCGCGAACGGATTTGATGAACGCGGAAATAATATTGTAATGCTCCTCGCCGCCCTTGTCGTACTGCGCAAACGCCCGCTGGAACGCCTCTTCCAGCACTTCCTGCGTAATATGCACCGCGCCGTTCTTCTCCGCGAGAATACAGCACATTTCCAGTCCGTTGAGCATCGAACGCGCATCGCCGCCGCTGTAGGCTATCAGCATCTGCTCGTCTTCGAACGTAATGGCGAGCGATTTGAGCAGATCGTCCGTTTCAAGCGCGCGGTGAAGCAGGGTTTCGAGATCGGCGATGCTAAGGGGATTGAGTACGTAGGTGCGGGCGCGGGAGCGCAGCGGGGGAATCACTTCGAACGAGGGATTCTCCGTCGTCGCGCCGATAAGGACGATATCGCCCTGTTCCACCGCCTGCAGCAGGGCGTCCTGCTGGGCTTTGTTGAACCGGTGAATTTCGTCAATGAACAGAATGATGCGCTCCTCGCCGGAATGCTTGCGCGCGGCGCGGGCGGTATCGATCACCGAGCGGATATCGCGCACGCCCGATGATACGGCGCTGAGCTGCACAAACGTGCCGCTGACGGATTCGCTGAGTACTTTGGCGAGGGTGGTTTTACCGGAACCGGGCGGTCCCCAAAGGATCATGCTGAAGAGCGTGCCCTTCTGCACCATCTGGGCAATGGGCTTGCCCGGAGCTACAAGATGCGTCTGTCCGACGATATCGCTGAACGATACCGGACGCATGCGCTCGGCAAGCGGAACGGAGGGATTGAACGTGCCGCCGGACATCCCGGGAGTTACTTGCGTTTCAGGGCGCGGAGGGAATCCACCTTCCGCAGGGAATCCTTGATCCGCGCGGAATCGACTGCGGCGGCGCTTTGCTTCGCGACAAGGCTGTTGCCTTCGAGCAACATGGACTTGAAGCGGTCGCTATCGCGGCGGTTCTCTTTCTTTGCCGCGTCGGCTGGTTTCTCTGTAGACTTCGATTCGATATTGTATTCCTCGCGCTTATCCAGTTTCTGTTCCTTGTCTTTCAACGTCTCTTTTTCGTCGCGCGATTCATTTGCGCTTTCGTCTTCCATCGTTCCGCGGGTGCGCGGAATAAAATCGTCGTTGATCCGGATATGGCTGGCGGGCGCGGATTTCTGTTCCTGTCCCGGTTTCGCTTCCTCGGCGGGTTTGTTATCCGATTTCAGTTGCACCGCCGGGGCAGGGGGAACCGCAAGGATGCCCTTTGCGCCTGTTTGCTTTTCCTGCCGCGATGCGCCAAGCGTGGACTGCCGAAGCTTCGAGTTATCCTTGTCTTCGTTCAGCCGGTCTTTTTCAGGCGCGGGAGCGGATGCGACAGGCTGATCGGGAGGAAGCGGTTCCTGCGGCGGAAGCTGTCCGCCTTGGGTTGGCTGTTCGGAGATGGATTGTTCCTGCGTAAGCACCTGGGGCGCCGGTTGCTGCACAACCGCTTTATCGAGCTGCGACTGGAAGTCGGTCCGGTTGATGACAATCACGCTGACGGTAACGACAACGGCTGCGGTTGCACCGGTAAAGGCATAGGCGGGAACCTGGAATCCGCCCAGGTTAAGCGACGAGCGAAAAAAACGCTTCCACCATGAGGTACGGGGCTGTGCCTGCGCCTGTATAGTCTGCTGAAGGAGGAATTCGAAGTTCGTAGGGGCGGAAACGCGCGGCATGGAACGCAGATCGCCGAGAAGCTTCGAAAACTCTTCCTGTCCGGGGGTATGTTCGTTATTGGTAGCCATAGCGTTTACACATAATACTCTTGTAACAATTCCTGCAGTTGCTTTCTGCCCCGGTTGATGCGCGATTTCACTGTTCCGATGGGCTGTTCCGTAATTTCCGAAATCTCTTCATAGGTCAAATCCTGAATATCGCGGAGAATGACCGCCTCGCGAAAGACGTCGGGCAACTCGAGCAGCGCCTTCTGGATCGCTTCGTGCAGGAGGGCGCTATCGGCAGCCCTGTCGGGTTGCGGATCCTCGTCGGCGATTGGAAGGTCGTAATCCTTCTCGTCGTCCTGCTGCATGGTGATCGACGTGGTGTACTTCCGCCGCGAACTCCTCAATTCGCTTTTTGCCAGATTACCGGCAATGGTATAGATCCACGTAGAAAACTTCGCGACCGTTTTGTACAGATGTTTTTTGTGATAAACCCGGAGGAAGGTATCCTGCAGGATATCCGAAGCCATATCCATGTCTCCGACATACCTGAAGATGTAATTCATGAGAGGGTCTTTATAGCGCGTCACAAGGACGTTGAATGCCTCGACATTGCCGCGCTGAAAAGCCAATATCAAATCTTCATCCGAGCTCTTGTCTAGTTCACGATCGGTCATCAAGTTCAATAGCTGTTATTTAAACGATGGTGTTTCGCGTTTGTTCCCGGCGCAGATTTTTTGTGCCTGGATTTCGAAGGCGCCGAAGCCGCCCGGCGGGTTCCATTTAGAACCGGGGCATACAGGAACCGCGAATAAATGCCCCATTCCGGGCTGAAATCGCGGTATTTCCGTTACGCCGTCAATTGGTGAATCAGCCGGGCAATCACCGTGCGCTCGTCGGTCGGTCTGCTTTTCAGCTCAACGTCGGCATCGAGCAGCGCCTCGAAACAACGCTCATATCTTCCGTTTTCGCTGAAATTCCGCACATATTTGGCTTTATCGCTGTATTGCCACTGCCACACAAGTCCTACATTCCTGGCATCTTCGTCGGTCGGTTTGCCGTGAAGCTGATAATGGGCAATCCGCCACAAAATCGAGAATTCCCGGAACAAAAACGCAGTAATACCCAGCGCGCTTTCCGTCGCGATGATATTCAGGGCGATTTCCTGCGCAGCGGGGGTATTTCGTTCAAGGACCTTCGCGCTCAGTTCAAAGATATTATATTTTTTCGAAGCGCCAAGGTATTCAAGCACATCGCCGGTCTCGATTTCTTCTTTATCCGAAAGCGCGGTCGTGATTTTTTCCAGTTCCCCGGCTATTTCGCGGGCGGAAAGTCCCTTCAGTCCAATAACCGCCGCCGCGGCTTCCGGGCGGATGGTTTTGCCGAGCTTGCGGCTTTCTTCGATGATCCATTCGCCCATCTGGGCTTCGTTCATTTTCTTGAACTCGATCACCGGCGTCAGCGTGCCGCCCTGCGCTTCCAGGTGGGCGAAGAAATTGAACTTCTTCACCTTGGCTTTACGCTTATCCTTCGGGATATCTCCGGCGACCAGGACAAGGACCGTATCGGGCGATGGGGACTGGATATAGCCGGGCAGGGGGTCGGTATTGGCGAGTTTGTCCGCCTCTTTGAGGATGACCACGCGCCTGTCCGACATAACGGGGAAGGCATTCGCCGCGCCCGCCACATCCGCCGCCTGAGCTTCGGAGCCGTAGAACGTATCGAGATTGAAGGAAGGATCGCCGCTGCTGAGCGCTGATTCCGCGATCAACTCCACGTACTGGTTGATGAAGTACTCCTCTTCGCCGAAGAGCAGGTACACGGGGTAGTATTTATGCGCCGCAAGTTGCTGCTGTAATTGCTTTGTCGTCATGGATAAACGCGAAATGCTACAATCCCCACAAGATACGAAAAAAAGGGGAGGGAGGGGATTTCCTGACAGGGGAGTTTCTGCGTTGTGAATTCGCTCAGGATATGACGAGGCCGGCATCTGACTCCTTTTGCGTTAGAATTGTGCATTGATTTTCACCGTCGAATTCGGTACATATCAGCGCTCTCTATCCGATACTTCGTGGTACATCTATGCGATGGTTGATTCCCTTTGTATTTGCGTTGCAGTGCGCAACGATTTATGGACAAGGTTGGCAGCATATCTACCCGCCGGAAGAACTCAATGAATTGACGAGTGCGGTATGGTGGAACGGCGATACTGCGTTCGCAGGCGGAAGCAATTGGACGCTGCTTCGCACAACCGATGCAGGTACGACATGGAAAACCGTGCTCCATAATGAGTACCCTTACAATATCAAGACAATAGTATCGAACGGGGACAAGCTCATTCTCCAGGCGGTGCCATCATTCCAATCGACGCCCCGGAAAGCGGAAGACTCAACTTTTATGCTGTATTCGTACGATCTTCGCACCGGAGCCTTTCAGGAATATCCATGCTATATCGGTGAATCGATCGACGGTATATCTTCCTATCCGGTTGCTGCAAACCTGCATTACATTTATCAGCGAGGCAGTGCTTCAAAAGCATGGAGATCCATTATCAAGATCGACCTTGTGACCAGGGATACTGTGAAGCTTTCGTTCCCATGCGAGGTAGAAGCGGTTGCATGTGCCGGCGACAGTATGGTGTTCGTAACCGGAAACTATTATTTGGATGGGCAATATATTCAGCTCTTTGGCAGGAGCATGAATCACGGACGTAGCTGGGAATACGATACAATTCCCGGTCCGATCAGTGTTGATAATAACTCAAGTATCGCATGCGTTGAAGAAAAGTCTTTCATGCGTTGCATCTTCTCAAAGGATGGTAACGTCTGGACTTCCGATGATTCCGCGAGAACATGGCGCCGCACAAATCAGATACCGTGGCCGGGTGGATGGGGGTATGAGATACAACGTGTTATTCCCGTAGATGCTGACACATGGTTTGTATCGTCCCGCAACGGATCGGTGGTGGGGACTGTAGATGCAGGGAATAGCTGGGTGATCTATAAGCAACCGGAGAAAAGCAGCGACCGGTTTCTGCAGACGGCGATGGATTTTGCTGCCGGAAGAAATGGGGCGATGATTCTGACGTCCGGCGATGGGTACATTTGCCAATCGGCTGACGGCGGGCTGACGTGGGACTACCGAAAACGATTCGACATCTGTGAATTTATCGATGTGCATTTTTTCGATGCACAATCAGGGGTAAGTCTCGGACGGAATATTTACGGGGAGAGCGCATCGTACCGGACCATCGATGGAGGATCGAGCTGGGAAATGCGCGGCACATGCCCGTTTCAACCGTATCAGCTACTGTATGAATCGTACGGAAGGATATCCGGCTATAGGCTGACAGGCGATACGATCAAGCGATTTCAGTTTTATACAACCTCAAACCAGGGAAAAGACTGGATACTGGAGTATGAAAGCGATATAGGCGCCGATCCATCGATGCTGTTTGCGTTCGGCGATTACTTCGTGTTTCCGACAACGACCTCCGCGACAATCGGCGGCACGTATTGGAGTATCGACAGGGGAAGAACCTGGCATTTCAACAAGGGACTACCTGCATCATATTCGCCTCGCGAAATTCAATGCGTGTACGATGATGCCGGAAACCTGGATTGCTTTGCCATCCTTGCCAATACCAAGAAAAACTATATCGTGCGAAGCGCGGATAGCTGCAAATCCTGGGCGCCGTTCTGGTGGAACGGCTCTGAAGCCGCCAACAGTGAATTTCACGTCGTAAACAAGGACACGATTGTATTGCGCCGCGATGCCGATATTTATCTGATCACATCCGGTGGGACCGATGTACGCCAATTCCGGCAACCAGTGTTCCCTAACAATCTCTGGACGAATATCTACTATCTACCGACGATATACACCATTCAGGATGTCATGCGGGTCAGCCGCACAGACGATTACTGGAGCAGTTCATCGGAACAACTGCAACACTCGCTAAATAAATACATACAAACCCCGACGGCTTCGTTTCTCGACCGTGACCACGGCTGGATCGCCTGCGGTCCGAATCTGTATCGTACGTCGACTGGAGGAGTAAACCACATTCAGTCGTTATCCTCTGCCATTGCAAATGCGGGCATACGATGCATTTATCCGAATCCTGTCAACATAGGGCAGACAGTTACGATACAGTTCGAAACCGGTGAAATGAATCGGGTTGCAGTTCTCACGGTCTCCGACCTGCTCGGAAGAAAAGTTGCCGAGTATCAAATTCACGATACCGGCGCAGGCGTAACATCGATTCATTGGAAGCCCGCAGGCGTATCAGCGCCGGGTATCTATCACGTCACACTCACAACATCCGGCATTATTCATTCGAAACAACTGGTCGTTATTAAATAATTATTTACGATTTCGATGCGAATTCAATCTACATTCGTCCTGCTTCTTTTCATTCTTATTGGTACTACCAGTGCGCAAGATCTTCGTCTGCAGATACTGGACCGAAAACTTAATTCGTTCCCGGTCGTCCGATTTAATACACTGCTTACTGACGGTGGTGTTGCGGTGCTGCAGCCCGGAGCGGCATCGTACGATATCCGCGAAAATGGCGTTCCGGTGCCGTTCTCCGTTCGTTGTCCGGACATCACATCACTTTCACTATCGATGATTCTGGACAATAGCGCAAGTATGTCCGGAACGATGGATGTGCTTGGAGAAGCCGCTTCACGGTTGATCGACAGCCTCAGGCCGGGCGACGAATGCCAAATTCTGACGTTCGATAACGGCGGATCGGTTGTGCAGGATTTTACATCCGATAAACAGGCGTTGAAAGACGTTCTTAGTAATCTTGTCGCACGAGGCAATACACCGTTGTATGCGACAATTCAGCTGGCAATCGAACAATTAAAGTCGCGTCAAGGTCCGAGATATTGCGTTGTGCTGACAGACGGACAGGGGCAATCGACGCCCAGCCCGGACGAGGTACTGCAGCAAGCCCTTCGCGAAAATGTGCGGTTTTACACTATCGGATATGGTTTGCATCAGGTCAGCGATATCGTGCTGAATAAATTCGCCGCCCAGACAGGCGGTTTATACTTTCGTCTTCACCAGGCAAGCGAACTGGACGCAGTCTATTCGTCCATAGCATCTGACATGCTATCACCCTATTGTTCGTTTGTGTACCAGTTTAGTGGTTGCACAGAAAGTGTTCACATATTGGATATACAAGCCACACTTAATGGCAAAACCGCCGTCGCCAGGGACACTATTTATGCGCCGGCGCGACCGGATACTCTTTTCCTATCTGTCGAAGCGCCGGAGGAGATTGCTCCCGTTTCGAATGCTCTTGTCTACTTCCGGCTCGCTCCAGGTATCAGCAAAGCGTTGCAATTATCTTTTTCGTTCCTTGTCAAATTTGATCCGAATCTATTAACAATCGATCCATTGATGCCTATAACGCCTGGCACGATTACACAGAACACAATGACGCAGGTTGAAGAGCTTCGGCCTGGTGTTGTGCGATGTTTTGCGGAGGTCGTGACGCCGGGAATGGCATCGGGAAATCTGCTCGGACTTCGATTCACCGGTATTCTACAGGATAGCAGCGCAAAAGTCGCCATAGCGATTGACAGTATTGATTTTACTTCTGGTTGCCCGAATGTCGTGTTTGTTGAGCCCGATACGATTTCGGTATGTAAATGCAAACGAACGATTCCGCTGTCGATCGGAGAGCCTCGCGTTGTACGCGGTGCCGATATTCGTATCCCGGTCGTTATCGCGGATACCGCTTTCGGAAGTAGCACAACCTTTGCATCGAGCATTTTATTCGATCCGGACTATTTGAGCTTCGCCGGTATCGATCAGATCGGAGCGGTAACCGCGGATGCTGTATTGCATTGGGAAGAACCGGCGCAAGGGGAGATCGTTGTCGTGACCCCTCAGCGCTTCGCGCCGCGTACAGGGAGCGTCTTATATAACCTCCATTTTCGCATACCGCTGCTCAAAGCGGCAACTTCAACCGCCCTTAAGTTGCCTTCAATTATTGCGTATTCCGATTGCTGTCCTTTAGACGGTCCGGTTGTCGCGCAATCCATCATTATTGATGGACTATGCGATAAGGTGATACGAAGACGCACTCCGTTTTCGGTATCGCCGCCTGCGCCCAATCCCGCCTCGGACGCTACCATCGTACCTGTAACGGTATATAATACTACCGGTAACGGCGGAGCGTTTCTCGCGCTGACTGTGTACTCAATGGATGGAGCGATACTAACGCAGCCGTTTTCGGGGTTCCTGGCACAAGGCGATCGGAGCATCGCCATCGATTTGCATGGATTTCCGGCAGGGAAGTATTATATCGTTCTGAGTGGGGAAAATTCCGTCCAAACACAAACCTTATATATCGTACGATGACACCCGCGAAACAACTATCGTGTTTATTTATTGGCACTATTGTGCTAATACTTCATTGCGAAGCGCAAGAGAATCCCACGCCCCGGCTCTTCGGAGAAGTGGGAATGCAATCGATACCGTTGCACATGGGGCAGGGATTGTTGCTGAGATTGCAGGCTGGTAAACAGCAGGCGGGAGAGATGCGCATTTGTTGGTCGGTTTCAGTACAACTGAATTCGTTTGTTAACAAGTCAAAATTGGAAATGGGGATAAGTTGGGATTACGACTCGTGCACTCGCACCGAAAAGCAAAGCGGTCTGTTTCTTGTCGGACCGTATCTTGAAATTCTTATGCTGAATGAAGCGGTATCGCCGTACTTTCAACTTGGCGTAGGAATTGGGGTGGACGGGTATCAGTACAATTGTACTGAATCGCACCATTCCGATGTCGGTCTAATCGGAGCATTGGAGCCGGAAATTGGAATACAATGGCGAGTGTTCAACCATGTGAATCTGCGCGCTGGCTGCGGGTCATTGCTGATTACATCGCTCTATTCGACAGATCTGGAACCGAAGCTCAACTGGAGCGCGGGGGTGCGGTATACGTTCTGAAGGGCGTTCCATTATCGCTATCAAACAACAAGGCGCCTCCGTTCGGAGACGCCTTGTTGCATTGTTTACCTGTGATCGCGCAGTTATTCGCCCGTTTTCAGCGTGAACTTTTCCATCTTCACTTCTTCAACCGGACGGTCGCCCTGACCGGTTTTGGCGTTGCAAATCTTGTCGACGATGTCGAGACCGTTGATCACCTTCGCGAAAATCGTATAGCTCGGCGGCAGGGGATAGTCGGCATGCATGATGAAGAACTGGCTGCCGTTGGTGTTCGGTCCGCGGTTCGCCATCGCTACGATGCCGCGTTTGTAGCCGGTTTTGTAGAGTTCGGATTCGGGATTGATCTCGTCTTCGAACGTTGCGCCGTAAATGCTGGTGCCGCCCGTGCCCATGCCTTTGGGATCGCCGCCCTGCATCATGAAGCCTTTAATGACGCGGTGGAAAATGACGCCGTTGTAGTAGCCGTCGTGGGCGTGCTTCACGAAATTCATCACCGTTTTCGGGGCGTCTTTCGGGTAGAACTGAAGTTCAATATCGCCCATATTCGTGTGAATGACGGCGGATGTGACTTTTGTAAGATCCATATCGTCCTTCTCTGTTTCTTTATCCTGTGCGAGTGTTGTATTCAGGGCTACCGCCAAGAGTGCAAGTCCCAGAATCTGCCATAGTTTCATGTGGTATGTCTCCTTTTGTTGTTATGTGAAGATACAAATGTAGTTTCTTCGGATTTCGAACGTTCGATCTTTTATCTCGATCCTCCAATACACGTGCATCACCCCCTTACCAAGTGGGTCGACCTCTGGCTGGCGTCAGACGGACGAAGGTCGGGGGGATCTCTTATCTTACCTCAGCGTAATCTTCCTGATATACACCGGTTCCACCGGCCGGTCGTCGGGATCGGTCTTCGTAGTACATATTTTATCGACCGTATCCATGCCGTTGACGACGTGTGCGAAGATCGTGTACTTCGGTTTTAGCGGGTAATCGGCATGCATGATGAAAAACTGGCTGCCGTTGGTATTCGGTCCGTCGTTTGCCATCCCGACGATACCCCGCTTGTATCCTTTCCTGTACAACGCCGAGGTGGAATCGATCTCGTCCTCGAACGTCTTCCCGTATATACTCTCGCCCCCATCTCCGGTTCCCGTCGGATCGCCGCCCTGCATCACGAACCGGTTGATTACCCGGTGGAACAGCACGCCGTCGAAGTACTTCCGGTGTGCAAGGGTGATGAAGTTTTTCGCCGTTTTCGGGGCGTCCTGTTTGTAAAACTCCAGTTCTATGTCGCCCATGCTCGTATGAATGACCGCATGCGTGACAGCGTCGAGCGCTTCATCTGTCCGTGGTTGAGCCGGGCATATCATTCCCGGAAATACCAGGAGCGACAATAAAGGGACAAGTTTCAGCATATGCATCGTACAGCCTCCATATAGACGGCGATTGGGAGATGAAAGTTCGACCTCGGAGCTACTTTTCCGTCTTGAGTATGATTTTCTTCATGAAAATCCGTTCCAGGGGCCGGTCGGTGGAATCGGTGGCAGTCGTGCAGATGGAGTCCACTGTAGCAATGCCTTCGACCACCTTCCCGAAAATCGTATACAGACGGGGCATGCTTGTCGTTTTGTGCATGATAAAAAACTGGCTCCCGTTGGTATTCGGACCGGCGTTCGCCATTGCCATGATACCACGCCTGTAGCCCTGTTTCACGATTTCCTGCGTGAGATCTATTTCGTCTTCGAATGTTTCGCCGTAAATGCTCCTCCCGCCGTCGCCGGTACCGGTCGGATCGCCGCCCTGCATCATGAAATTCTTGATGACGCGGTGGAATGTCACCTCATTATAATAGCCGCTGTCGGCGAGAAGCACGAAATTCCGCACCGTTTTCGGAGCGATATCGCGGTAGAACTCCACCTCGATATCGCCATAATTGGTCTGGATCACCGCATAACGCACGGACTCGAGATTTATTTTGGGAGGAACGGGCGGACCTCCCGGATTTGAAGGCTGCGAATCGTCGGAACAGCCGGAAATGCACATTCCGCACGCGCCGAGGATGAAAGCAAAGAACAGAATCCGGTACGTTTTCATGATGCCTCTACTAATCAAGGTTGAACAACCTGCATTCCGATCAGAACAATCAACAGGATACCGAGTGCGATACGGTACACGATGAATACCCATGTGCTGTGCGTCCGCAGGTATTTTAGCAGCACATCGATGGACCACCACCCGACGATACCCGCCACGACGGTGGCGACGATGAGGGGAAGCCCAATTTCGCCGCTCATCACATCGCGGTGCATTTTATAAAGCTGATACAATCCGCTCAACGCCACCGCCGGGATACTGAGAAGGAAAGAAAACCGGGCGGCAGCTTCCCGGTTCAGATTCAGGAATAAACCCGCTGTGATAGTGGTGCCGCTTCGCGACGATCCGGGTATGAGAGCTATCGCCTGCGCAAAGCCGATGATGACCGTTTCGCCCATTGTAAGCGACTTCAAGTCGCGGTTGCGTTTTGAAACCTTCTCAGCAACAACCAACAGAAGCGCCAAGCCAATGAGACTCCCTGCAATCACGTAAAGCGAGCGGAATTCGCTTTCAATAAAGCTTTTCAACAATAATCCGAAAAACACGATGGGGATGGTGCCAAATGCGATGTACCATGCCTGGGTGGATTCGGGTGTTTTCCACGGTTGACGGGAGAGAAGCGACTCGATCCACGCGATTGTCAGTTTCAGGATATCGTCCCTGAAATAGATCAGAACTGCGACCAGCGTGCCGATTTGAGTTACGGCGGTAAACGCCGCTCCGGGATCGTCCCATCCAAGCAGCGCCGGTACGATGCGTAGATGCGCCGTGCTGCTTACCGGAAGAAATTCCGTCAACCCCTGAACGATACCGAGAACGATGGCTTCGAGGATTCCCATGCCTAGGAGTCCTTCGTATTTTCTACGAGCGCTACCGGCTCCTTCAGATTCAGGGACCGGACGGCGGCGAATGTTGCGCGCGTCGTGGCAACGAGACTTTCGAATGGGATGACGTATTCCTGTTTATTCCTGATCGCGTCCATGAATGCCTGTACTTCCGCTTTGTGCCCTTTATCGCCGGCGCTTTTCTTTACCGTTTGTTTTCCGCCGCGGGCAAGTGTGAGCGACATAAAATTATCCATGATCGCAGTCGAATTGGCGTTCGACATGGAGATGCGTTCCTTCGGGATGGACGTATCGCCGTTGGCCGCGTAGGTGATGATGCCCAACGAACCGTCGCTCATGCGCATGGTGATATTGATGTTATCGTGGTTGACCACCGCTTCGTTCTCGGTGAACATGCTCTCCGCATGGATGCGCACGGGATCGGCTCCCGTGAGGTATTGAATAGTGTCGATGAAATGGCAGACCTCGCCGATGATTCTCCCGCCGCCGTCTTCCGGATCATGGGTCCAATGGTTGAGAGGCAGGTAGCCGGCGTTGACATAATAATGAACGATACCCGGTTCGGGAGACCGCTCGAAAAACGCCTTCATCTCCCGGACAAGCGGGGAGAATCGCCGGTTGAATCCAACCATCAGAACGATATTCTTCAACTCGTCCTTGTTCTCGTTCATCAGCGCGATAAGCCGGTTGAGCTGTTCTTCGGTTGTTGCGAGCGGCTTCTCGACAAATACATGCTTCCCGTGGAGAAGGGCGCGCTCGGTATATTCGGCATGATTGCCGTGGCGCGTTGCGATAAACACCGTTCCGATTGTTTCGCTGGTAAAGACATCCTCGGCATTCGTTGTGCTGGTTTCGAAACCGAATTTATTGCGCATGTCGGCGCCGGTCAGTCCGGTTTTGTTGCAGACACATTCAAGAGCTACGTCCTGCATTTCCTTGAGCGGGGGAAGCAGGAATCCGCTGGCGAAACTTCCTGCGCCGATGAATCCGACAGATAATGAACGTCTGATTTTCGAAATTTTCACCTTGCCCGGTTTCGATACCTGTGCGGAAGCAGCGATCGTCGCGAGTTCCTTTTCGGGAATATCGTCGTAGGTCAGGACGATACCCACATAAGGTTCGGTTTTCTCTCCTTCGATGAGCGCATAGGCTTTCAGGGCGTCGTCAATAGGGAAGCGATGCGTCGTGAGGAGCGGGATATCCATCTTTCCGTCCTTCACCAACTGCAGGTATGCCAACATATTCCGGTTTTCTGTCCAGCGCACATATCCTATCGGATAATCGAAGCCCTTCTCTTCATAGGCCGTATTGTATCTGCCGGGTCCGTACGAACGGCTGATCCGGATGTCGATTTCCTTTCGATAGTAGGTTTCTCTCGGAATGTCCATCGGAGTAGCGCCAACGACGATGACGCGGCCTCTTTCGCGCGTGATTTTACCTGCGAGATCGATAGGGTCGTTGTTTTTCGTTCCAGCGGTGATGATGACGGCATCGGCGCCGTACCCTTGGGTTTTGGCATTGACGATTGCGGCGATATCATCGTTGTTCCGGTGCAACGCAAGGTCCGCACCCGATTTTTCGGCAAGGGCGATCGCATACGGATCGAGATCGACCCCGATGACGCGGCAACCGTTCGCTTTAAGCATCTGCACCGTCAATTGACCAAGCAATCCCAAGCCGATAACGACCACTGTCTCGCCGAGCGTTGGTTCTGCCTGGCGGATCCCTTGCAGCGCGATAGCGGCGACAGTGCTGTATGCTGCCGCTTCCATAGACACGCCTTGCGGGATCCGGGCGATAAGATTGCGCGGCACAGCGATGATATCGCTATGGTACGCGTATTCCGCGCCGGCGCAAGCGACTTTGTCGCCTATTTCGATGTCGTCGATCCGTTCATCGACGGCGATCACGACGCCAGCCGTACTGTATCCGAGGGCGGCGCTGGTGTCGAGTTTGCTCATGACGCGAGTGTACGTCGCCATCAACCCCGTTCGTTTCACTTCGTCAATCACTTTCTTTACATCGTCGGGTTGCCCTTTCGCACGTTCGATCATCGAAGCTTTCCGCTTGTCGATCGTTGATTTCTCAGTACCGGCGCTTATGACGGAGGCGTAGTTCTTGACGAGCACCATTCCCGGCTGCAGCGCGGGCGGCGGAACGGCGACGACATCCATTGCGCCTGATTTTTTGTTTTGAGATACCTGTTTCATTCGAATCCGTTTCAACTTTCAAAAAACGCATTCCGCACTCCGGAATGCACCGCGATACTCCCGGCAATACGCCGGAATCGTTCGTTTTACTCAGGCTGCCTTGACTGAGACGCTGCAGCCGGAAAACGAAATGCAATTTGCGGAAAATATGCGACACGAAGAAAGGTACGCAATGGCGACCTCGGCTCAAATGAGACGGCGTTTTACCGGTTCTTTTCAAGTACGGCGGCTGAACGCACAAACGAAGGGCGATCGGGAGAAACTGCCTCCCCAATAAAATGAAAAAAAAATGCATCCGCCTGAAACAGACTCTCACCCGGTGTGTTATTGTCTGTTGTGCCTAACCGGGACCTGGTCGGGAAGATTTGTAATTGTAGTAATCGTGAAATTACGTCAACCAGCCGGACCCAGCCTCGACACAATTCGGACTGTTGGATAGTCATCGGCATAGCGGTCTTGTGGTGGTATTGAATCCAAATCTCATAGACGGCGCTGCCGGTACGGTTTAGTGGAAGGAAAAATGCAGGCGGTTGTAGTGGAAAAATGCGGCGTTCGCAGGACAAACAGTGATTTGTAAAAATTACATAATATACGAACTGAAGTTAATGTGTGAAGCATTATCACGCACTGTGACTTTAAGTAACAGAACCTCCCCTCGTCTCTTCCCGTCCGGCAGTCACACAAAGTATCTCAGGCATTGAATTCATTGGTGTTAACTCAACACCTATGCACCGGATATAAATGGAATTGATTGGCACTACTTTTGCCGGAGTATATTATTAATCAGTTACTGCTGCTGTTGGAAGCGATGCGTGAACGCGGTGTGTCCGCATGTTGCACTCCGGCAGCCGGTCGGCAAAATTGTATATTTTTGCTGCGGCGAATTGCAGAATGATTAATCTGATTCATTCCCCAATACATACCATTCAAGCAAATCAACCGTAGGAGGTGGCGTGTTATGAAGTTTTTGTACGCTTTGTTTCTTTTGTGTGCAGTCCTTACTACCGCCCAAGCCCAATGGCAACCAATTGCGCCCTACCCTGGTAAAGAAGCCACCGGGTTGTTTTCGTTCGCTATTGGAGATAAAGCGTACGTCGGCGGCGGTATCAGCTCAAAAGAGTGCTGGGAGTATACTCCGGAGACGGATACCTGGAGACGCGTCGCGGATCTACCGATGGTGCTCGGGGCGTGGTCTTTCACATTTGTCCTTGACGGCCATGGCTATGTCGGCGGTGGCGATCCGCTGGGAGACAAGAAACCTGTCCAGTATGTATATGAATACAATCCTGCTACAAATGTTTGGTCTCAGCGCGCGGACTTTACCTGGCTGAACAGAGCAGGCGGTGTTGGATTTGTTACCGACGGCAGACCGTATGCCGGCATGGGATACAGCAATCTCGGTACTTACAACGACCTGTTCAACTATAACCCGGTAACGAATCAGTGGATCGTCACGACGCGGAAGCCGGAAGGTAATGTTACTCACCCTGGTTGCTTTGTGATCGACGGTCTGGCATATATCGCGACCGGCAATCTCACCGGCGGGGACACCGACGTGATGTTCAATTACGATCCGCTTGCGAACAACTGGCAGCAGAAAGCCTCGTTACCGGGCGGAGCCCGGCACGGAGCCGCCAGTTTCACGGCGGGAGGAAAAGGCATTGTAGGTTGCGGAGTTCGCGGGACGGACACAGTGTCCATGGTGTACCGCGATTTCTGGGCGTACGACGCACAGAGCGATTCATGGACCGAACTCCCGAATAGTGAATTTCCCGGCGCACATACGGCATGGTGTACTGCGTTCGTTGTCAATAATGTCGCTTATGTCGGCGGCGGTTCAAAAATCACGACGGTTACGACGAAGGTCGGAAAGTGGGGCTGGAAGAAAACGACGACGGTGATGTACGACACGACGCTTTTCTTCAAGTATTCGTTTGGAAGCTTGCTTGAGACATCGCTGAGCCGCCGAGCGCTTACATTTCTCACCGTGCTGAAAGGCGAAACGAAGGATACTGTTATCACGATCCGGAACGGTGGAAACCGAGCGTTTTCCGTTACCGACATTGCCATCACCGGAAGCTCTTCGAATCTTCTATCGCTGACCAAGCCTGCTTTGCCGCAGGAACTGGCTCCGGGACAATCAATCCAGATTACTGTGAGATACTCTCCCCCCGATAACGGCACCATCAATGCAGTCCTTCAAATAACATCGAATGCCGACAACGGTCCGGTATACACGGCTCCGATCTCGGGAAACAGTTTCCAGGGATTGCCGGAAATCGCGGTCAATCAGACCTCATTGGACTTTGGAACCATCGACGAATACACATCGCTTGATAAAATAGTCACAGTCTCGAACAGCGGTCCTGCGCCGCTCGTCATTTCCAGCGCAAGTGTGGCGGATGATTTTTCCGCTGCATATTCGCTTCCGGAAATTTCCCTGCCTCTTACAGTAAATAGCGGTCAAAGTGCCGAGATAAAAGTGCGTTTCACTCCTCCCAGCGGCGGGTATTTCATCGGGAAATTGCATTTACAATCCAACGCAGAAAACGCCTCGCTCAAAGAAGTATCGCTGGCAGGGAATGGAACCGATATCGTGAGGAATATTCAGCTATCGGCGATAACGCTTCTTATCGAAGGAGTGGAGGTAGGGACGGTAGGCGAGGGCACATTCGAAGTGCAAAGCAAGGGTCCCGGACCGTTGAAGATCACTGAGATCGGTATCGAAAACGATACATTGGGACAGTTTTCGCTCGAAATACCCCAACTTCCGGTGACGATTGCTGCCGGTGCGAAACTTGCCGTGAAAGTGAAGTTCACTCCGGTTATCGAAGGAACGCATGTTGTCGATGTAAAGGTCATTTCCAATGCAGACAACGGAACACAGAAGACGAATACCGTTACGGGAATTAGTTTCCTTCCGCCCTATAGCGAAATGATACTCGAGCCGGATCCGTTCCAGTTCGACACCTTGCTGGTGAATGGAACGCAGCAGAAAAACCTGCTCGTGAAAAGCACGGGAACGCTATCGCTTCGTGTGAGCGCAGTCACGATTGAGAACAATTCCGGCAATGCCTTTTCGCTCGAGCCCGTATCGTTGCCGTTCAATTTGAGCGTCGGCGGATCGAAAACCCTGAAACTCAATTTTTCACCGAAAACCGCCGACAATTTTACCGCCGATCTAAAATTCACGAGCAATGTGACTGGCAGTGAAACGTATGTGCTACATCTGCGCGGGACGGCAAAGTATCCCGGCACCTCTTCGCTCTCGCTCAGCGTCAGCGCGTTCGATTTCGGCAACGTCGTTGAAAACAAGTTTAAGGATTCGTCGTTCACAATTACCAGTTCGGGAACGTCGCCGATCATCATTCAGCAAATGAACGTTACGGGTACAGACGTCGGCCGGTTCGCGGCGTCGGGCATCACTGTACCTGAAACAATTCCAGCCGGCGAGTCCAGGACGATCACCATTCGTTTTTCGCCGCTCGCCGTTCAACCCTACGATGCAACACTTGAACTGACAACCAACGGATCGACGCCGAACTTCACAATTCCGTTGCATGGTGTGGGACAGACATCGACTAGCATTGCCGGCGCCCCTGCTATACCGGAATCGTCTATCGCAATGTTCCCGAATCCGGCGGCCTCTGGCGCAGTTTTGAATTACGTGTTCACCGGCAGCGCGCCTGTAGCGGGTGAGATTGTGCTGTATGACACATTCGGACGCGTTGCAATGCGCACCGGGCAAATTGAATTGCAACCAGGAGTTCATTCAGTCGGCACAATCCCGGCGCTCTCATGCGGGATGTACTTCGTATCGGTCGTCTCAGGCGCGAGGACGATGATTGTTCCGCTGATCATTAACGAATAACAAAAGACGGGATACATTCAAGTCAATCACACACACGACTCCGGCCTCAGCCAGGTGTATCCCGCAGTCCCGCCACACCCCACAAGTGGCGGGATACTTTTTTATAGAAACACCGAAAGCGGTATTGCAGACCGAAGGTAAACTAGGTGCAGGGTGGCGACGAAAAGCAAAAACGACCGTTTCATGACGGTCGTTTTTGTGAGCGAGAGACGGGGATCGAACCCGCGACGTCCAGCTTGGGAAGCTGGCATTCTACCGCTGAATTACTCTCGCATTCTCTGTCTGTAATCTAAAGAGACGAAGAATGAGATGCAAGGGGAAGGGGCGCCGAATGAATTCATGGTGAAGAATATAGAACAGACGGATTCTCGGATACTGAAAGAGAGAGTGAAGTAGCGATGGGAGCGCGTAGCGTTTGGCAAGGAAAAGAATGCCTTCTCCCATTCGTTCGTTGCGAATAGCCGATGTTGTGCCGCGTCGCCCGTTTGATGTGATCGTAAGGACTAATCGATGATTCACTCGTTCCCATGGCGTATTGTGGTTCTTTTCTCGTCGATTATTCGTAATCGTTCGATAGTTATCTGGCGGCATTGCGCGTAGAAAGCTCTGGCAAGTAAAGCGAACGCAACATAGGCAGCATCGATCTCCTTCTCGGTTACATGAAGCCAAATATCGTAAACATTTAACCATTTCGAATAATTGACAATATACGTTCGAAATGAATTGTATAACCGGATGTACATAGAAGCCTTTTGCTTAAGATGGTAGGTGAGCGTGGAGGGATCCCATTCCCAGCGCGGATTAAGAATTTGAATACTTTCGTAATGGAAATGAATCGATTTGAACGGCCATGCTTGATTTGCGACCGTTCTCAATATTCTTGGTGAACAATTATCTACGCTCGATTTCCATCGTGGATAATTCCATGTATCGTCCGAGAAAAACTCTGCTAGTCTGTGAGTCAGCGTGTCCGGATTATTTCCTATGAGCGTATTGAGCTCCTCGAGGCTGTATTCAAGACGCTGATGTGAAAGCATCGGATCGTCCGTTACGTCGTAGATAAGGAGTAAGTTCTCAGGCAAGCGCTTCACCTCGTACATGCTTTCAATGTCTGAACTTGAAAGTCTGGCGAGTGAATCCAGATCGGATAAGGTTCTTGACTGCTTGTATAATTCGAGTTCCAATGCTGATAAGCGTTCCAATTTGTTGATGTCGTTCCCGACGGAATAGAACGACAGCACCATTCCCGAGAAAAACGTTAAAAGAACAAGGGATCTATGGATGTAAAGAAACGCACATGAGCGCGATGTCCGGGCACGGGATATTCCGTCAAAGCTCCCTTGGTGTGGAGTCTTTCGATAGAGTCCAAATATATACAATGTATTCTCGAATAGTATGAAGAATACCGCGGCCGCTAGCAGAAGGAAGCCGTACACAAGCTGATCGCGCAATGCGATTTTATTCAGGGTATATAAGGTCACAATGAGTGAAACTGTGGCGACAGATAAGGTAATGACGATTTTGTCATAGTTCCTGATCAGATTATCTATCCGTGAATTCGGCATTGAAGTTCGTTTCATTCGATATCCCTCGAACTGCTGCTTGAATAACGCCCTTTCAACGCATCTGATACCATGAAATCCGTATCCGGAAGCCGAAAGCATTTTCACGTGCCGATCGATCATTCCAGAGGTGCCGAGTGGCAGTGAGTCGTCTGAGGAGCGGCACTCATACTGCGCGGAATGATGACGATGAGTTGAAAAGTGTGAACTGGAACTCGGAAAAACTATGATATTTTTCCCGTAAAGTCAATGTGTTGAAAATCGGCGTTCAGTTGGCTATCTTCGATGGTGTTTCTTAGGCTTATTTCTTCGTGTACGCGGGCATGGAGCCTGCAAGTGATTGTGCTTGATCAGGAGTATTTCAAGAAAAGAAATGCCGTGGATATATCATATGGTCAACAAGTAACAGCTAGTAAATATTATAAAGCGGTAGTCGTAATGCCGGGATGGATTTGGAGTGATTAAATGTACTAAGTTGCATTTTGATCCTTTCCTCTCGTTACAATGCAAACGGAGAAATGAAGCAATAGAATTTGTCGAGTGAACTAACCATACGGAGGGCGCGCTCATGGCAACGGAATACTATTTCGCATTCTGGAATCTTGAAAACCTGTTCGATATCGAAAAATCGCCGCGAAGAAGCGAAAAACTCGAGCGCGCGATAGGCAAAGACCTGAAAGGATGGACGCAGACGAAACGCGATAAAAAAATTGCTCAGCTCTCTTCGATCATCAGGCGGATGAACGGCGGGAAGGGACCCGACCTCCTGGGCGTATGCGAAGTCGAAAACGCGCATGTGATGCAATTGCTTGCCGACTCGTTGGCGCCGCTGGGAAGAACGTATCAAGTCGTTCATCATGATACGAGCGATCAGCGCGGCATCGATGTGGGGTTTATCTATGATTCCGGGCTGTTTACAGCCGGCGAGTCCTTCTCGCATGTTGTGATGCGGCGTACCGCGACACGGGATATTTTCCAGGTGAATTTCACAACGAAGAAGAACCGGCGGTTTGTTGTGATGGGAAATCACTGGCCCTCGCGGAGCGGAGGTAGATTCGAGTCCGACGGCTATCGAGCCATCGCAGGCGAAACACTGGCGTATTTTCATGAACGCGTCATGGACGTGCTCGGCAAAACAACGCCCGTTATTGCCATGGGCGATTTCAACGATGAGCCGTTCGACCGTTCGCTCGTAGATTATGCCCTTTCGGTGCAACTCTCGCAGAAGGCGGCGAACGCGAGGAACTACTATTTTCTCAATCTGATGTGGGATATTCTCGGCAGGCGGGAAGGCACGCTGTACTATGACGGAGTGCCAAACGTACTCGATCAGTTTCTTGTCAACAAAAACATGATCGCGAATAAGGCGGCATTTCGTGCGCTCCCCGAAACCGTCGAAGTAATCCGCTTCCCGGAGATGGTGGACAAGGGCGACTATCCAAAGTGCATCAGGTATGGCACGGGAAAAGACACCAATCCGAATGGATTCAGCGACCATTTCCCGGTTGGGGTGAAGATTGTCGAGAAGGACTGATATCCGCTGCCGGATTATCTGTTTGCTGCGATTGCCGTATATTCGGATATGGAAGCAAGCGAAATACAGGACCGGTCCACCAAATCTTCGTCGACCAAATGGATTATCGGCGCGGTCATAGCCGCCGCATCGATTCTTGCGCTGTGGGCGCAGGTGTTCACCACTGTGGAGACGGTGGTGCAAGTTACGCCTCAAACGCTTGCGCCTGATGGAAGTTCAACCGCGGTTATCCGCCTGAACGCATTGAACCGTATGAGATTCGCCGTCCCATTCAGACGCGTACCGCTCCGATGCGAATGCATCGAGGGCGGCTTATTGGGGACTCTGTCCTATAACGCCGACTCCACCGAGGCGTATTTCACAGCGGGGATGCAGGAAGGCGTCGTGGAAGTGCGGGTATATGGCGAGCCGGGCTCCTTTCCGCAGTCTGTTACAATTTATATCGAAATCCCGGCGGCGTAGGCGGCGTGAATCAATGCGAAGTATCCATGAACATATACGCATACTTCTTCTTCAATTCCGGGGGTAAGCCGCGCGAAAAAAACTGACGTTGGTGGAATATGTCGGGTATCCGTATGCGAACGCTCCCGGAACTCGGCCGCGCAACCGTGTATGTTGTCGCCGCATTCGTAATGACGCTCGTCAAGATCGCTGTCATACTTGTGACCGTGAGAAATGTGACAATCCCCAACAAGGTATCGAAAAAATGATCGTTGTGACTGGATTGTTCGACCGAGTTTTCGTGGGTTCCTGGCCATACTGCGTATGCGGACGCCAATCCGGCTGCAAGTCCTGTCGCTATAGATAGAAACGCTGTCGACCATTCCTTCTCCTGATATTCAATTCGATTTATCGCATCGATGTTAATTGCGACCGCATCGTTGAAAAGCGAGTGTTTGGGATCGGGATCGATGATGAGCATGTAATCGTTGCAGAAGAGCAGCGATCCTTCAGCTTCTCTTCGATTAGAGTACTCAATGGTCAGGAGTAAATCCCGCGGACGATTGTATGGATGTACGAGGGAGCGCTCAATTATGTAGTAATACTTCCGCTGTATGTCGTCGAAATCGGAAGCAGATCTCATTGCATACCTGTATCGTTCAAAATCCTTTATCCAGGATGCAAGCATACGGATTGCATACGCATCGATGATGGTATCCTTCAAATTGTGAGTTTGGGCAGACTCGGAACGAAGTATAAATCGTGTTGTATCTTGTGTCGACAACACAATTGCTGTCAATAACTCATCCACATCCGGGAACAGCCCGAAATACTCGCGCTCCTCAGTATCGATCACCGTCCCTACACGCGGCGACAGAACGACGGTATCCTGCTGGCAACAGCAGAGCGAGGGAGTGAGTAACACAGCGATACAGAGTATGGTTTTCATTGATTGCCATTGAGGCGTTGTTTGAGCTCGGGAGGGACCCCGCGGTTGAAGAACTGGTGTTCGAATAGGATTTCCGGGATCACCGGTTTTTGGGATGTCTTGTCGATGGATGCATACTGCTTCCCAGGTCTTGTTACATTTCCAATTACATACGTCAAGACAGCGCTTGCCGCTGAAACAAGTACAAATGTTGCTGCCGACAGCATGAATCTCTGTGTTTCATCGATACCCATGCAATTATCACACGGAGATGTCATTGGGTAGTTGTGCGCGACGAGCAGAGCGGACAATCCGCCCAGAGTTATCCCTGCCATGACGGGTATAAGTCCGAGCGATGTTTTTTCTTCGTACGCCAGATCCAGGATGCTGTCCGTATCGACGAACACCGCGTCCGTAAACGAGTACCGTTCCGGGTCGGGATCGAGAATGAGTTGAGTGTTGTCGCTGCATAAAAGCATCCCTTCGATTTCCCGTCCATCGGACATCGATACGCTGACATGCAGTGGCGTCGGTCGTTTGTATGGTAGGATAATCCCTTTCGTGACCAGCGTTCTGTATTGCATTCTGGCATATTCAAAATCCGTCGGCGAGTGCATGGCATATCGAATAGGCTCGAAATCCTTGAACCAGGCTTCAATAAGTTCGAGATTCTTCTCCGCAAGCTCGAAATGCTGAACCGACGGGGTCTCGGACAAACCGTATTGCACACTAAAGCTTATGCCAGATGCGTCTCGAATGGCTACGGCGTTCACAAATTCGCAGATATCAGGGAACAGCCCGAAATACTCGCGCTCCTCAGTATCGATCACCGTTCCTACGCGGGGCGACAGAACGATGGTATCCTGCTGGCATAGAGCATGGGATGTGAAACAAATACAAAGTGCGGCGAAACAGCAGAGACGAACCATATGTTCTTCGACTGGCGATAAGGTGCGGTAACATGCGTGAGTATTTCGCGTAATACTACTATATCCCGTCGATTTGTGCAAGGTAGAACGCCGGTAGCCTTCGCTGCCGGATGCGTTGGAATTTGCGTTGCCTGCATCTATTTTACCGCATGGAATCGATGTACGTCATAGTGCGCGGTCTGGTGCAGGGCGTCGGATACAGGTATTTCGTCGAGCGCCAGGCGAATTCATTGCAGCTTGTGGGCTACGTGAAGAACCTCGTCAACGGCGACGTGGAAGTGTTTGCGCAGGGCGATCGCGGAACGCTGGAAGAATTGCTCGCCGCGTTGCGCGTGGGGCCCCGGTCGGCACAGGTACGTGAAACAAAAGTGATATGGAAGAACATGGCTCCAAAATACGAACGGTTCGAGGTGGCATTTTGAATTGGTTGCCAAGAATCGGATACGGCTACGATGTCCACCGGCTGGAGCGCGGGCGGAGGCTTGTGCTCGGCGGCGTTCATATCACGGACGAGCTCGGCTGTATCGCCCATTCGGACGGCGATGTGCTGCTGCACGCCGTATGCGACGCCATGCTCGGCGCGCTGTCCCTCGGCGATATCGGGATGCACTTCCCGAATACCGACGAGCAATACCGTGGTATATCGAGTATCGAACTGTTGAAGCGAACTAATGCGCTCATTGAACGCGAAGGCTACGCTGTTGGCAATATCGACGCAATGATCATTCTCGAAGCGCCGAAAATACTGAAATTCCGCACGGCAATGTGCGCCGCAATCGCCGAGGCGCTTGGTATCGAAGCGGCTCAGGTTTCCGTGAAGGCGACGACCTCGGAAGGCCTTGGTTTTGTGGGCGAAGGAAAGGGCATCGTCGCCCATGCCGTTGTCTTGTTATACCCGCATCAGGATTAGCAGGTTTATGGAGCAATTCGTCGATTTTGTGACCCGCCTCGATCTTGCCTGGATCTATGTCGCAGTCTTCCTCATCGCATATATCGAAAATGTCTTCCCGCCGTTTCCCAGCGATGTCATCGTCGTGTTCGCCGGATCGCTGGTCGGTATGTCGGCGAAAGGCGCAATTCCGGTTGTAGCATTGGCGACCGCCGGCAGCGCGCTTGGTTTCATGACGATGTATTGGATTGGGGATAAAATCGGCGATAAAGTGCTGGAAAAGGGGAGGATCAAGTTCATCACTCCTGAAATGGTGAAAAAGGTCGAGCGTTGGTTTCTGAAATACGGCTACTGGGTGATCATCGTCAACCGGTTTCTCGCCGGAACGCGCGCGGTGGTTTCATTCTTTGCCGGGGTTTCGGAGATGAAGTTCGTCCCGACAACCCTTCTCAGCGCTGCTTCAGCGCTTGCATGGAACATCATTCTGGTGTACGCCGGGGTAAAACTCGGCGAAAACTGGCGGCAGATCGGGGATATCCTGTCAACCTACAGCACAGTGGTGTCTATCGTCCTCGGTTCGGCGCTTCTCATCTGGGTTCTCTTCAAGTACGTCGTGTTCAGAAGAAAAACTTCGACAACGTAGGCTCTTATGATAGAATGGTTGTACAGTATCGACGTTGCGCTCTTCCGCCTGGGAAATGAAACATTGACCTTCGGATTCGGCGATTGGTTCTTCCCGTTCATCACCGAAATCAAAAACTTCATTATTCCATATGCCATCGCATTGATTCTGTTGATGGTTTTTGGCAAGAAAAAGGGCGTGGTAACGGTAGTGCTGCTCGCTTTAACCATTACACTAAGCGATCAGCTTAACAGCCATTTTTTAAAGGAGATATTCGGACGAATCCGTCCGTGTTTTACCCTTGAAAACGTGCGTCTGCTGGTCGAAAGCGGCGGGGGAAAGTCGTTCCCGTCTTCCCATGCGGTAAACAATTTTGCCGCCGCGATGGTGGTTGCGTTGATGTACCGAAAGGCAGCGCCGTACTTCTTCGTGTTTGCCGCGCTTGTGGCATATTCCCGTGTGTATGTCGGAGTACACTATCCGTCCGATATTCTTGGCGGTGCGATCGAAGGCGCCCTTATCGGGTATTGTGTTGTATTTCTGTTCCGGAAGCTGCAGGAACGGGTACAATTCCTGCAATTCAATAAGCCGGGGGCGGCGCCCACACCGGCTGTGGAGACAAACAAGGAATGAAATTCCGTTTCGACCGCGAAAGCCGTACGAACGCGCTGCTGGCAATAGCCACAGGCGCGCTTTTGGGATTGGCATACCCTCCGGTACCGACCGGTATCACTGCGTTTGCCGCGTTTATCCCGTTCCTTTTCCTGATGGAACGCATGAAAAGCGCCGCGCAGACGTTCCGGTTTAGCTACCTGGCGTTTTTGGTCTTGAATTTTGTCACCGTCTACTGGATCAGCGGTTGGACGGGCGATGACCCCTGGCTGAAAGCAGCCGGAGTCGCCACAAACATGGTGCATCCATTCCTCTTTACTCTTCCTTCGCTCTTTTATTATTACGTGCGAAAACACGCACCTCCACACTACGCGGCGTTCTTTTTTCCCTTTATTTGGGTAAGCTACGAATGGCTCGCGCATCTACCCGAACTTTCCTTCCCCTGGCTCATTCTTGCCAATACTCAGACCTACGATATTCAGAAAATCCAATTCATCACCATAACCGGAAGCTTCGGAATCTCGTTCTGGATAACATCCATAAATGCATTGATATTCTATGGGTTACGGCAGTCGTTTCAAGGAACATGGACGCTCAAATCGTTCCGGCTGCATGCTCTTATCGGATGCGTTGTGCTTCTGCTCATTGTCCCTGAATTATACTCCCGGATCGTCATGAGCAACCGTCCCGTCGATGATGTCATCCGGGTCGGAGTCACCCAACCCGATATCGATCCGTACGACAAATGGGGCGAGGGTGAAACCCCGCAGATGAAGATTGACGGTCACATTCGTCTGTACGATTCGCTGGTGAACGGCGAACATCCGGAACTCATCCTAATGCCGGAAACCGCGATACCATTCCGTATCCTCACGCCTTCGTATGAGATTGAATGGCTGAACCTCCGCCGCCATATCGATACAACCGGTACGCCATTGCTGACAGGTTTTCCGCATATGATCTGGTACGAGGAAGGGCAGGCGCCGCCGAGCGCCAAAACCGTTCCGGATGCAGGATACCGGTACGACGATTTCAATTCCGGTCTGCTGATTCTTCCTTCAAGCGACCGGCTGCAAATATACAAGAAGACGAAGCTTACGCCGATGAGCGAACGCATTCCCTATCTCAACGATCTCCCGTTTCTCGCAGATGCGCTGACATGGGGAGTGGGTATTTCCAATTGGGGAATCGGGAACGATACAACGGTATTCAGCATGCAACGGAAGAACGGCGAAACGGTCCGCTTCTGGTCTATGATCTGCTACGAAACCTTGTACCCGGACTTCGTTGCCGGATTTGTACGCCGGGGTTCGAACTTCCTCTGCGTCATCACCAACGACGGGTGGTTCGGTCCGACGTCGGGACCCTACCAGCTCAAGCAGTACGCCGTGTTGCGCGCAATCGAAAACCGCAGAGGAATTGCGCGGTCCGCGAACAACGGCGTCAGTTGCTTTATTTCGCCCTACGGCGAGGTATCGCAGGAAACGGCGCTGTACACACGGACCGTTGCAGCGGGCAATGTCGCCGTGCGCAGCGATCTAACCTTTTATACCATGCACGGAGACTGGCTCCCGAAGCTCTGCCTGGCAGTAGCAGGGATGATGTTCGCCTTCGTGCTTGTCCAGACCATAACCAAGAGAAAACGGCAATTATCATGATTCAGGTTGATTTACGCAGCGATACGGTCACACGACCGACTCCCGCGATGAGGGAGATCATCGCTTCCGCCGAAGTCGGCGACGATATTTACGGAGAAGATCCATCCGTCAATGCGCTCCAAAACGAGATGGCGGCGCTTTTCGGAAAGGAAGCCGCGCTGTTCGTCCCGACAGGCAGCATGGGCAACCAGCTCGCGCTTCGCGCCCACACGGAACCCGGCGATGAAGTGATCGTCGAGAAGGAATGCCACATTTTCAATTACGAAACCGCCGGACCCAGCGTATGGTCGGCTGTGCAGTTGCATACCATTCCCGGTGTGTATGGCGTGCCGGAAGTCGCCGCAGTGGAAGAGGCGATCCGTCCGCCGGAATACTACTACCCGCGCACGTCGCTGGTTTGCCTGGAAAATACGCACAACAGAGCGGGGGGAACGGTCTTTCCGTTGCAGCGCATGCACGAGATACGCAATCTGGCGCACAGCCGTGGACTGAAGCTGCACCTCGACGGGGCGCGCATCTGGAACGCGCACATCGCGACCGGTATACCCCTCCGCGAATACGGCGATGCGGTGGATTCCATTAACGTGTGTTTTTCGAAAGGACTCGGCGCTCCTATCGGTTCTATGCTGCTCGGAACGAAGGAGATGATCGAAAAGGCGCACCGGTTCCGGAAGGTGTTTGGCGGAGCGATGCGCCAGGTGGGCATTCTCGCCGCGGCGGCTTCGTATGCCGTGAAGAACCATCTGCCGCTCCTTGCCGAAGATCACCGCAGAACGAAGGAATTCGCCGCCGCGCTCGCGGGACGGAAGACGTTCAGCATCGATCTCGAGCATGTCGAGACGAATATGGTTGTGATGGATTTCTCCGCATCGGATATAACGCCCGCCGAAGCGCAGCGCAGACTCGCTGACGAAGGCGTGCTTATCGGCATGGGTCGCGGGAAATCCCTCCGCGCCGTTTTCCATCTCGATCTCGGCGACGAGCACCTCCAGCACGCTGTGGAAGTGTTCAAAAAGCTGTTTGCATAAATAAACACATCCCTCCGGCATTCTGTGTTCATACCCTCCCATTGGGAGGGTCGATGGTTTCGTCCGCCTTCGACGGAACGATAACCATCGGGGAGGGCGGCTTGTCATCCTGGGCATTCGCCGAAGGCGGAAGCCCGGGATCTCCCAGCGTAGTGCTGCAACTTCCTTTGCTCGTAAATTGTTGATTCTCCCATGGAAACAGACCTTTCACGCTATCGTCACGACTACCCGATTCGCGTGCGCACATTTCATGTCGACCGGCAGAATATCGTGCACAATATCTGGTATTTCTATTTTCTGGAGGAAGCCCGCGTGGAGTATTTCCGCGACCTGGGTATGCCGATCGACGACCAGACGTTTATCTCGCATCACAAGTTTTTCGTTGTGCGCAATACCTGCGATTATCACATGGCGGCAGTATTTGACGACGAGCTGATTGTCAAGACACGCACCGCGCAGGTAAAGAACAGCAGCATGGAACTCGAGCATGCCATTGTCTCGAAGCACACAGGCAACATCCTCGTCACCGCCACGCACATCCTCGTCTACGTCGACACCGTCACCAACCGCCCCGAACGCATCCCCGAGGATTTGCGGGAGAAGGTGAAGAGGTGGGAGGCGGGGAAATCCGGATCATAGTATAATGAGATAATTACATATCTCTAAATATGTTATACAATGATTCAATTTGTGAAATTTGGAAATCCATTGTTATTACGGTTTCAGCTCGTCATGGGCGAGCCTTGCGGCTCGCCTGAGAAATGGGATGGTGGGCGTTTTTCTACTGACATTTCACTCCTCCGGAGTTCGGGGAATATCAAGCATTCAACCCCGAAGGGGTGTCATGTCAGTAGTAGGCTGAATGCCATAGAAAAATTAACCCCGAAGGGGTGTCATGTTTATAGCGCATAGAAGCGCCCAATACATCCCAAACCCCATCGGGGTGATATTCCGAAAACCATTGGCTGAACGGCATTCACGCATTATTGGCGAGCCTTACGGCTCGCCACCGAAAATGGGATGGTGTGGCGTTTTCTACTGACATTTCACTCCTCCGGAGTTGAAGAATTCACTCCGGAAAACCCCGAAGGGGTGTCATGTCAGTAGAATCGGAACGTCACAGAAATAAACCCCGAAGGGGTGTCATGTTTATAGCGAATAGAAACGCCCAATTCACGTCAAACCCATCCAGGCGACAACATGAACAACGTTTGCGGAACGGAATCAGTGCGTTATCGGCGAGCCTTGCGGCTCGCCAGGGAAATGGGATGGTGTGGCGTTTTCTACTGACATTTCACTCCTCCGGAGTTCGGGAAACCACGCAGACAACCCCGAAGGGGTGTAACGTTTATAGCGAATAAAAACGCCCAATTCACGTCAAACCCATCCAGGCGACAACATGAACGACGTTGGTGGAACGGCATTTACTCGTTATTAGCGAGCCTTGCGGCTCGCCAGGGAAATGGGATAGTTGGGCGCTTTTCTACTGACATTTCACTCCTCCGGAGTTCGGGAAACCACGCAGACAACCCCGAAGGGGTGCAACGTCAGTAGTAGGCATCGGAATGCCAAAAATCATAAACCCCGAAGGGGTGTCATCTTTATAGCGCATAGATGCACCCAATACATCCCAAATCCCATCGGGGTGATATTCTGAAAACCGTTGGCGGAACTGTATTAGCTCGTTATCGTCGAGCCTTGCGGCTCGCCAGGGAAATGGGATGGTGGGCGTTTTTCTCCAGACATTTCATTCCTCCGGAGTTCGGGAATACATTCCTGAAAACCCCGCAGGGGTGTCATGTCAGTAAATCTTCCTACGAGCATTTTACTTCTGACGGAAATCGTCTTCCGCGACCTTCTTCACCTCATGTTCATAGGAATACTTCGACCCGCGATGCGCGGCCGGCTCCTTCTCATCCACCAGCTCTACCCGCAGCTTCATACCCAGCGCGAGGGAAAGCTTGATCAGCGTTTCGAGCGTGTAGTTGCTAGAACCACGGAGGAGCTTTGTAATATACGCCTTCGAACAGCCCATGCGGCGGGCAAGCTCGACTCGCGAAATGCTATAATCTTCCATATATCCCGCCACCGCCTCCGAGATCTCTATCATTATCCCGGCATGGATATACAGCGGATCGTTGGCATGATCGGTGATATACTGCTCCGCCCAGGTAACGTTAGTCTTCGAGCTCATAACCTTCCTCATTGATGCGTTTCGATAGTTGCAATGCCTTTTGAAATTCCTTAACCGGCATTTTTTGACTCTGTTTGTAATATCCGTGAAGTAATAGCTGAATATGTCTTCCTGGATGAGTGAGAAATACACAGAGGATTCTCACATTCCCGGCTTTGAACGCGTAGATTCCTTTCCCTTCGTACCTGAAATGTTCCGTGTTTCGCATCGAGCCGTAGTCCGTAAACTGCTGAAATAGCCTCATTAAGTGACGTTTTTTGACATTTTCCAGCTCGAGAATAAATCGTTCAATACCACCTTTTGCGGGAACATAAATATCTGCCTGTATCCCTCTTAAAAATGGCTTTATCGCAATCATCAATACCCCTGTTAATTACCGGCAAGTTAACATATAGGTTAACTCCATGCAAGGGGAATGCTCGCAAAAGCATGAGTCAACTCAAACGGCTCTGCAGCAATCACCCTGATTTGTATCGAATACAAAAAACCCGCCCGGCGCTACATTAGCGCTGTGCGGGTTCAAAAATCAATAGTGGGCGGTATCTACGGCAGTAGAATCGCGCAGGCGATAACGGTCGTCCAGTGACCCAGTTTGCCTTCGGCGGACTGCGTGACGTTGAACGACTTGAATATTTTTCCGCTGGCTTTGTACACCTGTTCGCGTTCGTTCCATGCCTTGTCCGGATCGAAATCGACGCCGAGCGTTGTGGCGAGCATCGTCGCTGCCAGGTCTTCGGCGTATTCGCCTGCGACCTGCTTAGTCTGACCGTAGGGATGATGTTCCGAAAGGTACCCGTAATCGGAACCGTCGGCGGGCACCGCCACGCCGATACTGGAGGCAATAAGGCGGTTCGCCTCGTTGGTGGCATTGCGCGCCATCACGGCAAAGGTGATCTGTCCCGGCTGCAACAGTTTTATTCCCTCTTTGGCGGTAATAATTTTGCAACTCGGCGGATAGATACTGGAGACGGTCACGATGTTCTGCTGTTCAATATCGGCAGATCGGAGCGAAAGCTCGAACGACGTCAGATAATCCTTGTGGCGTCCCACGCCTTTGGTGAAGAAAATTTTACTCGGTACAAACAATGCTGGTACTCCTGGATAAGAGGGTGAAGAGAATCAGTCTCGCACGACCTTTAGAAAACGGCGCTTGCCGACTTTAATAACAAATTCGCCGCTGGCAGGCAACGGCATCATGGGATCGGTGATCTTCTCGCTGTCGAGTGTGATGCCGCCCTGCTGGATCAGCCGGCGGCCTTCGCCTTTCGAAGCGACCATTCCTTCGGCTGCGATAATGTCGAGCAGCAGCGCGTCGGCGCCGGAGGGAATGTGTTTTTCCGGAATTTCGTCCGGAATGCCTTTCTGGATATGTATCCTGTCGAAATGTTCCTCGGCGCCTGCCGCGGCTTCCTGAGAATAGAATTCTGCAACCACGGTGCGCGCAAGCTCGCGTTTCAAATTGCGCGGATTGACTTCAGAATTCTTCAGCGCCGCTTCGATCTCCGCTAACCGTGCGTCGGGCGTATATGTCGCCAGCCGGAAATATGGAAGGATAAGCGAATCGGGAATCGAAAGCACTTTGCCGTACATATCCTCGGGCGTATCGTTGAAGGCGATATAGTTGTCGAGCGATTTGCTCATTTTTTCCACGCCGTCGGTGCCTTCCAGAATCGGCATCGTTAAAATTACCTGCGGCGTTTGACCGTATTCGCGCTGTATTTCCCGTCCGACAAGCAAGTTGAACTTCTGATCGGTTCCGCCAAGCTCAACGTCGGAGCGGATGGCGACGGAATCCATTGCCTGCGCGAGAGGGTATAGGAATTCGTGAATCGAGATCGGTTCCTGGCTTTTAAACCGCTTCTCGAATTCGTCGCGCTCCAACATACGTGCGACGGTGTATTTGGCCGCAAGTTTTATGACATCTTCGAACGTCATCTTTCCGAGCCAGTCGGAATTATACTGGATGGTGACCCGGTCCGCGACAAGGATTTTCGACGCCTGCTCGAAATATGATTGCCCGTTCATCCTGGTATCTTCAATGGTGAGCGGCGGCCGGGTTTTACTTTTTCCGGACGGATCGCCGATCATACCGGTGAAATCGCCGACGATGAGAATCGCGTCGTGCCCCAGGTCCTGGAAATGCCGCATCTTTCGAAGAACCACCGAATGTCCGAGGTGTAGATCGGGGCGGCTGGGATCGCAACCCAGCTTCACGCGGATCGGCTTGTCTGTCTGAATCGAATGCTCGAGTTTTTTTACCAGTTCCTCTTCCGGGATGATTTCGTTCGCGCCCCGGCGGATCAGGTCCATTTGTTCGTTGATTGAAGGAAAGCTCATATAGGTAGTATCAATAATTTCGTTGGAGATCGCGGTCGATATCCCGCTTTTTCACGGTCTCGCGCTTGTCGTACAGCTTTTTGCCTTTACAGATGCCGAGTTCGATCTTCACATATCTGCCTTTCATGTACAGCCGAAGGGGAATCAAGGTCAATCCCTTAACGGCGACCTTTTCTGCGAGTTTTTTGATTTCGCGGCGCGAGACGAGAAGCTTGCGCTTCCGGACGGGGTCGTGGTTGAAGATATTGCCTTTCTCGAACGGGCTGATATGTAAACTGACGAGCCAAAGCTCGCCGTTTTCGACAACCGCATAGGCGTCCTGAAAATTCACTTTTCCGCCGCGAACCGATTTCACCTCGGTACCGACGAGCGCGATTCCTGCCTCGATAGATTCCAGGACAAAGTACTCGTGGCGGGCACGGCGGTTCGTCAGGATATTTTTTTCTTCTACCGGAGTCTGGTTCATAATATCCTGCAATGATATCTAAATGCCGGATTCTATCCAAAAGGGAACTGTTTTTCCCGGCAGCAGGCGAAACGTTCGTTGTCCTTTATCAAGAAAAAAACGCATGCGCCGATGGGCAAGCGGAAATAAAACGATGAAAATGCCGCAATGCAATTGCGCCATTTGCCGGATTATCGTATATTAGTCGACGGTAAATGTGGGCTAGAACCCACATTTTGTTTTATAACAGGTGTTCAACAATCGACACAGTACGCGATGATATTGCCAGTCTGATCGAGCGCCACGGAGCCCATCTCGTGGGTTTCAAGGTGTCCGGTGGAAACCGGTCGAAGGTGATCGAGGTCCTCGCCGATACCGAATCGGGAATTGATGCCGATCTCCTTGCAGATATCAGCAGATCGCTCTCGCAATGGTTGGACGCCTCGGAGGCGGTAACCGGAGACTATCGGCTCATCGTCTCTTCACCCGGACTGGACAATCCTCTTCTTTACGGCTGGCAGTATAACCGCCATAAAGGGAAACAGGTGCATATCATTACGGGGGAAGGCGACGACGTCAGGCACATCGACGGAACAATCCAACTCTGCGAAAACAACATTGTCACAATCGCCGCTTCGAAGAGCGAAATTGTGCTACCGCTCGATGAAATCATCTCGGCGAAGATCATCCCTTCGCTGAAATAACGTTCCGCTGACATTAAGGTTTGGACTCTAAGGAATAAAGAACATGAACAAGACGCCCAACTACAGCATAGTCGATTCGTTCAGCCAAATGGTTCGCGAAAAGGGAATCGACCGCGACCGGCTCGTATCCGTCATTGAAGATATTTTCGGAATGATGGTGCGGAAAAAGTACGGTCAGGAAGCGAATTTCGAAATCGTCGTCAATATGGACAAAGGCGATATCGAGATTTTCCTTATCCGCGAAGTCGTTGATGCAGTCGAAGACCCGACGACGCAGGTCGATATCGAAACCGCCCGCGCCAAATCGGGCGAAGAACTCGAAGTCGGCGAAGAGTTCGTCGAAGTCATCGATCTGGCCGAATTCGGACGGCGTCTGGTTGCCACGGCGAAACAGAACCTGAACCAGCGGATCAAGGAAATAGAAAAAGATCTTATTTACGACGAGTATTCCGACAAGGTCGGCGAAATTGTTGTCGGCGATGTGTATCAGGTCCGCCGCAACGATGTGCTTATCAATCATAATCGCAGCGAGTTGTTGCTTCCGAAGAGCGAACAAATCTCGAAGGAACGGTACCGGAAAGGCGACGTCATTCGTTGCGTTGTAAAGGAAGTCCAGCGCCGCGGCTCGGGTATGCCGACAGTGATTGTATCGCGCGCGTCGATCGAATTCCTTCAAAAGTTGTTCGAAATGGAAATCCCGGAAATCTACGACGGCGTGATCTCTATCCGCAAAATAGCCCGCGAACCGGGCGAGCGCGCAAAGGTGGCAGTGGAATCGCACGACGACCGCATCGATGCCGTCGGCGCATGCGTCGGTATGAAGGGTGTCCGTATCCATGCGATTGTCAGAGAATTGAATAACGAGAATATCGACGTTATCAACTACGCCGACGATCCGCATACATTCATCCAGAGGGCGCTTGCCCCGGCAAAACTGATGGAAGTGCGCGTGGATAAAGCAGCGCGCGTCGCCGCGGTGCACGTTACCGCCGAACAAGCCTCGCTCGCTATCGGAAAAAACGGTCAGAACATCCGCCTTGCCTCGCTGTTGACCGGATACCGGATTGAGATCATCAAGGAAGGCGAAGAAATTGCCAAGACGATGACCGAGTACGAAATTGAACTTGATGAATTCCTCGAGGAATTCGGCGAACAGTTCATCGCATCGCTGAAAGCCGCAGGGTACAAAACCGCGAACGACGTTGTTCTTGCGCCGGTTTCCGAAGTGCTGCAGCGCGTGCCCGGCATTACAATCGAGCAATTGAACGACGCCGTTGTCGAGATGAAGAAGGCGTTTGAAGAAGATGAGAGCGACGAAGAAGGTGAAGAACCTGCCGACGATGAAAGCGAAGAGGGTGCGGAATCCGCCGATGCAGACAGCGAGGAAGAAGACGACGACACCGACGATCAGCAGAGCGAAGATGGCGGCGAACCACAGAGCGAAGATGGCGGCGAACCACAGAGCGAACAGATGCCGCTGAACCTTGAACCTCAGGACGATACGCAAAACGATTCTGAAATGGGCGCTTCTGAAGAAGTTGCCGACGAGGACAATGTCCCCGCTTAATATTCTGTTTACTTAACACTGGTATACCTTGTCCATGGCTGTTTCAGAAACAAGAAAAAAAACCCGGCTCTATCAGGTTGCGAAAGAGTTCAATATTTCGCACGATACACTGTTGGAGTTCCTCGAGAAAAAAGGCTTCGGTGTGAAAAACCACATGTCGATTGTCGAAGACGACATGTATGAAGCCGTGGAGCGTCAGTACCGGAAAGACCGGGTTGAGGCGGAGCGCCATGCGATCAAGCGGAAGGAATTCGACGAGCAGGATCGAAAACGACGCGGCGACGACAAGAAGGAACCGAAGAAGAAAACCGGCGGGAAGGAAGACGGCCTCGAGATGGAACTTGAGTTCCCGCTCGAACAGACAATGGATACTCCGGCTGAAGCAATGCAGTCTGTGGAACCCGTCGAAACCATCGACGAAACCGAAGTTGTCGTGATACCGGTCGAAGAGCCGGCCGTTATCGAAGCGGAAGAAGAACCGGAAATCGAAGCTGCAGAAATCCAGCAGGTAGAAATTACCGCAGAGGCTCCTGCGATCGCAGAGGTGCACGTTGCACCGCCTGTCGAAGTACTACCCGAACCCGAACCGCCGCGCGAAGAACCCGTTGCCGCTCCTCCCGTTACGGAGGTCCAGGCAATCGAGGAACCGGCCGCGGTTGAAGAGATTATTGAACAGACTGTCGAGGAAGTGCCGGAAGTAGAGCCCGCTGAAACAGTCGCCGCGACAGTCGCCGCGGAGCCGGAAGAAATCCAGAGCGTTACTATTGAATCGTCGATGCCGAAGATGGGATTGACGGTAAAGGGCAAGATAGAACTCGAACCTCGAAAAAAACGGAAGGATCTGAAGTCGAAGAAACCACTTGTCGGCGATAAACCGATCCAGGTGAAAACTGGTCCCGATCGCCCGCCCGCGAAAACGGATACCGACGCAAAAACCGACACTGAAGCCCACAAGAAGAAGAAAAAGAAACGCATTGTAGCGGTAAGTCCAACCGTTACCACCGACAAGGATGCCGAGGCGCTCAAAAAGAAAAAGAAAAAGAAGACGACGCGACGCGAAGTCGATGCAGCCGAGGTGAACGAAGCCATCAGACGGACAATCGCTTCGATGGGCGATTTCGGCGGCGCAGGACGCTCGTCGTACAAGAAGAGAAAGAAAGCGCGCAGGCAGGAAGAAGAGCAGCGGCAATTCGAACAGATGGAACGTCAGAAAACGACGTTGAATGTATACGAATATGCCACAGTCAGCGAAATCGCATCGCTGATGAATGTAGATGTGTCAAAGATCATCAGCTCGCTGATCGGATTGGGCGTTATGGCGTCGATCAACCAGCGTCTCGATCGTGAAACAATCGAACTTGTTGCATCGGAATACGGCTTCGACGTATCGCACGACGAGGAATTCGTCACGGAGGCGCTCGACGATTATGAGGACGACGAAGAAACACTTGCACCGCGTCCGCCGATCGTTACAATCATGGGACACGTCGATCACGGAAAGACGTCATTGCTCGATTATATCCGTAACGCGAACGTGGTTGCCGGCGAAAGCGGAGGTATCACGCAGCATATCGGCGCGTACACCGTATCGCTCGACGACGGAAGAAAGATTACCTTCCTCGATACGCCGGGTCACGAAGCCTTTACCGCAATGCGCGCCCGCGGCGCTCAGTTGACTGATATCGTTGTTCTGGTCGTCGCCGCGGACGACAGCGTCATGCCTCAGACGGTTGAAGCAATCAGCCACGCGCAAGCGGCGAAAGTGCCGATCGTCATTGCGATCAACAAGATCGATAAGCCGGAAGCAAATCCCGACCGCATTAAAAAGCAGCTCGCCGAACGGAATATCCTGGTCGAAGAGTGGGGCGGTAAATATGGTGCGGTCGAAATCTCGGCAAAGAAAGGTCTCCATGTCGAAGACCTTATGGAACGCATCCTTCTCGAAGCGGATATTCTCGATCTGCGCGCCAATCCTGACAGATTCGCCCGCGGTGTGATTGTCGAAGCCCGCCTCGATCGAGGAAAGGGCGTTGTCGCGACCGTCCTCGTTCAGAAGGGAACGTTGCGTATCGGCGATCCTTTCGTCGCAGGAAATGAATTCGGCAAGGTTCGCGCCATGCTCGATGAACGCGATAACCGCGTTGAGATCGCACCGCCTTCGACGCCGGTACAGGTCCTCGGCTTCGACGGACTCCCGCAGGCAGGCGATGCCTTTGTATCGGTTGAAAGCGACAGAGAAGCGAGAGAAATTTCTTCGGTGCGCCAACAGATTAAACGCGAAAGCGATTTCCGCAGCGTACGCCGGATGACACTGGACGATATCTCCGAACAGATCAGGCTCGGAGGCGTGCAGGATCTCGCATTGATTGTGAAGGGCGACGTAGACGGCTCGGTGGAAGCGCTCTCCGATTCGTTGATGAAACTTTCGAATTCCGAAGTCCGCGTCGATGTTATCCACCGCGGAGTGGGCGCAATCTCCGAATCCGACGTTCTTCTCGCAGCCGCATCGCATGCCATCATCATCGGCTTCCATGTCCGCCCGAATCTTTCGGCGCGCAAACTCGCCGAAACCGAAGAAGTCGATATCCGCTTATACGAAATCATCTACGACGCAATCAACGATGTGAAGAGCGCCCTCGAAGGGCTCCTCCGTCCCGAAGTATCCGAGAAAATCACTTCGACAGTGCTGGTGCGCGAAGTCTTCAAGATATCGCGCGTGGGGACGATTGCCGGTTGCTATGTGCAAGACGGTAAGATTCACCGCAACAGCAAAGTACGGCTTGTCCGCGATGGTATTGTGGCATTTACCGGTTCGATCGAATCCCTCAAACGATTCAAAGACGATGTACGAGAAGTCGATCAAGGGTTTGAGTGCGGAATTTCCCTTGCCGGATTCAACGATATCAAGACAGGCGATATCATCGAATCGTACGAAATCGTCGAAACAAAACGGCAATTGAAGTAACGGAGAGAACGGAACAGCAATGTCGATCAGAACCGAACGAGTAGCCGGCGTCATTCAGCAGGAATTGAGTGGAATTCTCGCGAGGGAAATCGAGACATCCGGATACGGTCTTATTACCGTTACCGGCGTCGTCATGACCGCCGATCTCCGGATCGCAAAGGTGTACGCGAGTTTCTACGGAACCGATAAGACGCAGGAGCAATGCCTGGCATTTCTTGCCGAGCATTCGAAAGCCATGCGTATGCATATCGGAAAAGTACTGCGGATCAAGTTCACTCCTGAACTCCGGTTCTACTACGACGAGTCCCTCGACCGGATCGATAGAATCGACGAATTGTTGCGTCAGGCGCGGAAAGAGGAGTCCCAAGGTTGAGCCTGGATGCCGCGTTCAACACCGTCGAACAGTTCCGCTCGGAAGGCGGCGGCGTATTGCTTGTCGATAAGCCCCTTGATTGGACGTCGTTCGATGTCGTGAAAAAAGTGCGGGGACTGCTTCGGGTAAAAAAGGCGGGGCATGCCGGGACGCTCGATCCGCTCGCGACGGGACTGCTTATCCTTTGTTCCAACAAATACACGAAGCAGATCGATTCATTCCAGGCGCAGCGGAAACAGTATACCGGGATGTTCATTCTCGGCGCGGTGACCGCCAGCTATGACGCCGCAACCCCGCCCGAACAATTGCAGTCTATCGACGGCGTCACCTTTGATGTCGTGGAGCGAGCAATGCTCTCGTTTACTGGAGAGCTTCTACAAACGCCGCCGATGTACTCGGCATTGCAGATAGGAGGACAGCGGCTCTACCATCTTGCCCGCAAGGGCAAAACCGTGGAACGCGAGCCGCGCGCGATTTCAGTGGCGAAATTCGTTCCGACCGCTTTCGATCCGCCGAATGTTCGATTTCTTGTTGAATGTTCGAAAGGAACCTATGTCCGCAGTCTTGTGCACGATCTCGGGCAGGCGCTCGGTTGCGGGGCGTATCTTGGAGAGCTGCGGCGCACCGCGATCGGATCGTATTCCGTCGATTCCGCTTGGACGCTCGACCGTCTGGCGGCATTCGGTAAGGATGCCGTCGATTCGTATGAACAGGTGAATGCATAGAATGGAAGTATACCGCAGCCTCGAGGATTTGCCGAACGGACAGCGATCGGTTCTCACGATGGGAACCTTCGACGGACTTCATATCGGACACCGGAGCATCATGAGCGAAGTGATCCGCATTTCGCACGAAAAGAAACTCAGGTCGGTCGTGCTCACGTTCGATCCTCATCCACGAGAAATTGTGCAGAAGCCGGAGAGCGACCGTCTGTACCTGTTGACTTCCATCGAGGAGCGTCTCGAGGTTATCGAGCAGTTGGGTATCGATGTCTGCCTGGTTCTGCCGTTTACCCGCGAACTTTCGCTGCTCACGGCAAAACAGTTTTTCGATACCATCATCGCCGGAGCAGCCGGAGCATCGCATGTCATCGTCGGCGACGATCATGCATTTGGAAAAGGTCGGCTGGGCACCGTCGATGAGCTCAGGAAGATGGCCGCGAAGCAGTCCATCGATACGACGATCATTAAAAAACTCGATTTCGGCGGACAGAAAATCAGTAGCAGTTCCATCCGGCGAGCGCTTCACCGGGGCGACGTGCATACGGCCGCGCAGCAGCTCGGCAGAGAGTATTCGATGACCGGCATCGTTGTGAAAGGCGACAATATCGGACATAAAATGGGCTTCCCGACGGCAAATATCGAACTGAACTCGCCGAAAAAACTGATCCCGCTTTCGGGCGTATATGCCGTCAGGGTTTCATATAAAGGCGAAGAATACCTCGGTATGATGAACATCGGAAAGAAACCGACTATTTCGAATCGCGAAAAAATTTGGTTGGAAGTTCATATATTTGAGTTTGGCAAAACGATTTACGGCGAATACCTCACCGTTCGTTTTGTGGAACGATTGCGCGATGAACGGAAATTCCGCTCGCGTGACGATTTAATTCGTCAACTGCACAAGGATGCCGACACCGCGAAATCGATCCTGAACGCGACATAACATTTGAAGATATACAATAACCTCATCTCACAGGAGTTAGTTACATGGCGTTGACGAAAGAACGCAGACAGGAAATTGTCACACGTTTCGGCGGATCCGAAAAGAACAGCGGCAAACCCGAGGTTCAAATTGCATTGTTTACCGAGAGAATCAACGAGCTTTCCAAGCATTTGGAACAGTTCAAAAAAGATCACCACAGCCGCCGCGGACTGCTTCAGATGGTAGGAAAGCGCAGACGGTTGCTGGCATATCTTCAGCGCGTGAATATCGACCGCTACAGAGCGATCGTGAAGGATCTGGATCTCCGTAAGTAACGGAGACGAGTGGAATATCAGAGATTACGAAGGACAGATGAAGTTTAAAAGAGTTATTAAGGAAGTAGAAATCGGCGGCAGAACGCTGTCGTTCGATGTCGGGAAGTTTGCGAAACAGGCGAGCGGCGCCGTGATGGTGACCTTCGGTGAAACCATGGTACTGGCGACTGTTGTGGCAGCGGAAGAAGAACGCGAGGGAATCGATTTCTTCCCCTTGAGCGTGGAATACAGAGAAAAGATTTCGGCGGCGGGAAGAATCCCGGGCGGTTTCTTCAAACGTGAAGGAAAGCCATCGGAAAAGGAAGTTCTTTCGGCCCGGTTAATCGACCGTCCTATCAGACCTATGTTTCCCGACGGATTCCGCTGCGAAACGCAAATTGTCGCTTCCGTGTACAGCTCCGATCAGGAGAATGATGGAGACGTACTCGGCGCATGCGCCGCATCTGCCGCGTTGATGGTTTCGGATATTCCGTTCGATGGTCCCATTGCGGAGGTGCGAGTCGGGCGTCTGAACGGCGAGTTCGTGATCAATCCGACGCATTCCGAGCTCGACTATGCCGACCTCGAACTGGTGGTTGCCGGAACGAGCGATTCGATCATCATGGTCGAAGGCGAGGCGCAGGAAGTCAGCGAAGAGGAAATGCTCGAAGCGATCAAATTCGGCCATGAAGCGATCAGAACGATCTGCCAGGCACTGGTCGAGCTTCGCGAAGAAGCCGGACTGTCCAAGCGCGAAGTGGCTGCCCCGCAATACGCCGAAGGTCTCGAAAAAAAGGTCAAGGCGTTCTGCAACGACCGCGTTGTCGCTGCCGCGCAAACGGTGCTCATGAAGGAAGAACGCAGCGCGATGATGAAACAGATCTACGCCGATACGCAGGCGCAGTTTGCCGAGGAGTATCCTGAGCAAGACGCAGCAATCAAGACTATTGTGCATGACCTCGAAAAAGACGCCATGCGCGAGAACATCCTCGACAACGGGAAGCGTCTCGACGGACGCGGCTTGACCGATGTCCGTCCGATTGCATGCGAAGTCGGGCTTCTTCCGCGCACGCACGGATCGGCCCTGTTTACGCGCGGCGAAACACAATCGTTGACGACCTGTACTCTGGGGACGAAATCCGACGAGCAGATTATCGAAGGGTTGCACGAAGGTACGACCAAGAAATTCCTTCTTCATTACAACTTCCCGCCGTTCAGCGTCGGCGAGGTTGGACGGCTCGGCTCGACGGGACGCCGCGAAATCGGCCACGGGAATCTTGCCGAACGCGCACTCAAAACCATGCTGCCTAAAGAAGAGGAATTTCCGTACACCATTCGCATCGTTTCCGATATTCTCGAATCCAACGGTTCGTCGTCGATGGCGACGGTGTGCGCCGGCTCGCTGGCGTTGATGGATGCAGGCGTTCCGATACGGAAGTCGGTGGCAGGCGTCGCGATGGGTCTGATCAAGGAAGGCGATAAAGTAGCCGTCCTGACCGATATTCTCGGCAACGAGGATCATCTCGGCGATATGGACTTCAAGGTCGCCGGAACCCGCGACGGTATCACCGCCTACCAGATGGATATCAAGATCAAGGGGATCTCGTACGAAATCATGGAAACCGCGCTCAGTCAGGCGAAAGCGGGAAGGATGCACATACTCGGGATCATGGATGCAGAACTCAGTTCACACCGTCCGACGATCTCCAGGTATGCGCCGCAGTTAACGACGATTTATATCCCGATCGATATGATCGGCGCGGTGATCGGACCCGGCGGTAAGATTATCCGAAATATTGTCGCCGAGAGCGGCGCGGAAATCAACATCGAAGACGACGGAAAGTTGGTGATTGCCGCTGTAAACGAAGATTCGCGCAATAAGGCGCTCGAGATGATCAATCGTATCGTCGCGTTGCCGGAAGAAGGCGAAATCTATACAGGACCGGTTAAGAAGATCACCGATTTCGGCGCGTTCGTAGAGATTTTGCCCGGCAAGGAAGGCTTGCTGCACATTTCTCAGATCGAGTACCGCCGATTGAATTCGGTCGATGAAGTGCTGAAAGTCGGCGATATTGTTCAGGTCAAGCTGTTGAAGATCGAAGAAAACGGCAAACTCAGTCTCAGCCGGAAGGTGCTTCTCGAAAAACCTGCAGGGTATGTCGAGCCGGAAAAGAAAGAAGGCGGCAGCAGACCTCCCCGCAGAGATCACGACAGGCATAGATAATGTAGCAAAATGTCCCGGCGGTCAGCCGCCGGGGCGATCCAATCTGATAATAGTCACCAGGCATGATACTGCCTTCATGTAAGTGGAGAATAAATGGCACGGTACATCTTTACCATCTCGTACGAAATAGTTGAAGAGCGCCGCGGGGAATACCTCGAAGCGGTCGCGGCGCTGAAAAATTACCTGACAATTGAACGGGGGAAGGACTATTCTGTCTACGAAGAAAAGGGAAAACCGAACCGTTTTCACGAGGTTTACATCTGCGCTTCGGAAGAAGAGTACGATACCCTCGAAGAAGATTCGGACGATATTACCGATCAGTTGATCGACCAGATCAACAATTGCGTAAAAGAAGGAAAGTCGAAGTACAAGACACTGATCGAAAGCGTCTAGTCTACTTTCCCTTCGCAAAGTCGATACAATGCTCGATAATCCGGTCCTGCACGCGCCTGTATGGCGTGTGCGAGCCGGTAAAGTTCTGCATGAAGATCACGAACGCAAGCCGCCTTCCGCTTTTTGGGACAATGTAACCGGATAGGGCGCTCACACCCCGAACCGTTCCCGTTTTCGCATACACCGTGTTTTCCCGGTTCGTTTGAGTGAACCGTTTCGCCAGTGTGCCATCCCCTCCGCCTACGGCAAGGGATGCAAGATACCGATCGAACGATCGGTGCTTTGCCATGTAACGGAGTAGTTTTCCCAGCGCGGCCGGGGTCACAAGATTATAGAAGGAAATCCCTGAACCGTCGGCTATAGCGCATTCCTCGTCTCTGATTCCTGCGCGTTGTATCGATGCGAGAACTTCGGCAATTCCAGCTGCGGACGATCCGGCTATTTGCGCCGCCGGCGCCGATTCTACAGCCAGAGTTTTCAGCACAAGTTCGGCGCAAAGATTGTCGCTTTCCTTATTCATGACGGCAAGCACCTCGTCAAGCGGACGCCGGATTGAATACAGAGGCAGCGCATCAGTTGGGAGGATTCCGAAGCCCGATTCTACGGAAGGAGTGTTCGCAATTCCGGCAGAATGCAGTGCGACCAGCAGCCGTTCCAGGAATAGATCTTCGCTGCGCCACACGCTGACCTTTTCGGTTTGGTACTGGACGCGCCGCAGAGAGCCTTCGACGATAATATTGTTTGTTCTTGGCGTCCGCGATATGGAAAGCTTCTCTTTTCCGTCGCGCACTTCTATCCGTACCGTTTCCGAGTTCGGAGTGACTCGAATTTCCGGATCTCTTCCGCCCCGGATGGAGACCTCGAACGTGTTGCCGTCGATGGCGAAGGCGGAAAGATATGGCGTGAATTCGCTCCACTCGTCGTCCCACATCCACCCTTCGCCGAAACAGGTGGAATCGAACCTTGATTTATCGAGATACACGGCATCGATTCGGGAAATCTGTTGTTGGGGTATAGATTCAACAATTTTTTGAATATCTTTGGAAGTGAAGAGCGGATCGCCGCCGCCTCGTACCCACAGTTCGTATCCACCATCCTGACGTTTGCGGTAAAATGCCCTGGTTTCGAAATGGAAGCCGGCGGGCAGCGAAAGCAGCGCTGCGGCTGAGGTGAGAAGCTTTAAATTCGACGCCGGACGCATCAACAAATGCGTATTACGCGCGTATAACACGGCGCCGGACTGCGCGTCCGAAATTTCTATCCCCGCGAGGGTGCGCGAAAACAGCGGCGAATCCAATTCGCCGTCGATTGCCCGCTGAAGGGCGGTTTTCGAGGCTCCCGTTTGTGCGGAAAGGACTCCATTGACGATGAAGAAAAATAGAATGACCAGCTTCCAACACATTACATCGGCGCTTCGACGCGTACCGGTGCGGCGTTGTTTTGCATTCGTCTCAATCATTTGCCTCGTTCCTTTATATGCGTCGATGGGGGGAAGTTCCAGGGATACCTCTTCCTATGCCGAGTTCGCCCAGGAATTACGGAAATACGTACCGAATAAAAAGATCATTCATCTCATTTCAAAACTACCGCCGGCCGGTTCGGTGTACGGTTACGACATGGGGGACCTGACTGCGGACAGCCTGCCGGACATTGTGGTTTCGCTTCGACGCCCAACAGGGAAGTTCAACGATGTCTACATTTACTTCTTTCTTACGCAGGGCGAATACTTCAATCTTGTGAAGATTCTCAAACGCACATTCAACGAGGATCCGCTGGAGGTGGCGTTCTATATCGAAGATGGAACCTGTTTTATCACCGACAAGATTCAGGAGCAACAGTGGCGTGTCGACGGGTATACCGTTGGGCAGATGGTGTTCCGTCAAGTCTATTCCTGGGAAAACAAGCTGCTTCCCGGCGGAAAAATTGGTGTGCAGGTTGAACACAACCTTCGAACGATGCGGACGGTTGAAACCTATTACAATACCGAATCCATGCACACGGTCTCGAAGCTTCAATACTATACTGTTCCCGCTTACCCAGTCGATAAACGGCTTTCAGGAGATATTCCGTCCATCGTCGGCGACACAAGCTCGCGGGCGGTCTTGCATGGCGCAAGCAATTGGATAGGACCGGACGATTGCGCGTTGACGGTCTATGCTAGGTACGATACGTCGAACGTGACAGTATATGCCATTGTCCGCGATGAAACGGTTGTGGGCGGCGATTCGGAATCTGTTTCGGACCGGCTCGACTTCTGGTTACAGACAACGGGCGCTTCGATTTTCGAATACGAGCAGGGGAAATACGAATTCGCTCAGGATGCGGGTGCGGGATTGCTTGGGATATCGATTTCTGCGGTTCCGGGCGGCGTATTCAAGCGGCTTTCCCTGCGGATTGCCGGAATGAAGAAAGCCGGGGGCGCTCTCGAACAGATACACAGCACCACCGCGCGGATGAACGATGGGGGAATACTCTTCCGCGCTACCATACCGTTGTCGCTACTGCCATCCAGCACAAAAGGGGAGGATGTCAGATTTGTTGCAGCGTACAGAGACATCGATAACCCGGACAAGCCGATGTGGAACAGCGTCGTCGCCACTTCCGACACATTCGAGCCTGGGATTCCGTACACGTTCGGCAGAATGATGTTCATTAATCCCGACGAAACGCCGTTCGAGCGCGACGATCTCCGTATGCAACCGCTTCTCCGGCAGCTTTCAAACGCTGGAGTTATCCCCCGGTAGATTCCCGAATGAACCGTATTTACGCAACAGTAGAACCCGCGAATGAAGCGTCGGCTGTAACCTGTTGTATTCGCTGACACTTTCAGCTATTTTAGCACGATGACTGGAATTGTACTTACAATATCGTTTCTCGCTGCATTCCACGGCGACGCCGCAGCGCCGGTTGTTTCCGGCGCCGTGTACCTCGCCGAGGTTCAACGCAACGCGGCGGCGATAGAGAAGTTCCGCGTCATCCTCCCGCATTTCAGAGCAGCGAAAGAGACCAAGGCGCGTATGGCATTGGCGCCCGTGTTTCTCTATTCTTTCCCGGCCCAGTATCCGAACCGTTTTGCTGCAGTCCCGGCAGGAGAATGCCGCCGGATTGTTTCCGGCGCGCGAGGGAATGCTCCTATCAGGGGTCCGGATTTCGTTTCGTTCTCGGCTTGAACCGCCCGGTACGCCGGTGCATCGTCGATCGTTCGAATCGAATCCACTAACATTGTAATCAGGAACTGACATGCTTAAAATTCTCACCTCCTTGTTCGGCGGTAAAAAAAGCGACCGCGATGTCAAGGAAATGCGTCCGGTCGTCGATGAAATCAACGAAATCTATGAGACGCTGCATTCGCTGACCGACGATGAACTGCGAGGAAAAACGCAGGAATTCCGCGAAAAAATCAGAACAGAAACAAAAGAAATAGAAGACGAAATTGAATCGCTGAAGATCCAGCTTAAAGAGGATACAGAGGGACTGGATCGCACTGCGACACACGACCGTATACAGGAACTGAAGAAAGAACTCAAGGAAACGATTGAAGACATTCTCGATGAACTGTTGCCTGAAGCATACGCGGTTGTAAAGGAGACATGCCGGAGATTGATGGGTCAGGAATTCGACCTTCTCGGCAACAAGGTTGTATGGAACATGTTACCATTCGATGTCCAGCTCATGGGCGGAATCGTACTTCATCAGGGCAAGATTTCGGAAATGGCGACCGGCGAAGGAAAGACCCTTGTCGCAACCTTCCCGTTGTATCTCAATGCGCTCCCGCAAAAAGGCGTCCATTTGGTGACCGTGAACGACTACCTTGCCCGCCGCGACGCGGAATGGATGGGGCAGATTTTTAGATTTCACGGCATCACCGTCGGGTGTATTCAGAACACGATGGATTCGTTCCAGCGCAAACAGATGTACAATTGCGATATCACGTACGGAACGAACAACGAATTCGGTTTCGACTATCTGCGCGATAATATGGTGGTCGACGAAGAAGAGATGGTGCAGCGCGAACACAACTACGTGATCGTCGACGAGGTCGACTCCGTATTGATCGACGAAGCCCGGACGCCGCTCATTATTTCTGGTCCCATCGGCGATACCGACCACAAGTTCGATGCGATGAAACCGCGCCTCGAACGGCTCGTGAACGCTCAGAACGGCCTTATCGCAAAAATGCTCGCCGAAGCGGAAGCTCTCCTGAAGGAAGGTAAACGCGAAGAAGCAGGTGTCCTGATCTACCGGGCGCAGCGCGGACTTCCGAAGAACAAGAAGCTCATGAAAATTCTGAGCGAGCCTGAAAACCAGACGCTCATGCAAAAGACTGAGTTCGTCTACCGCGCTGATAACGCCAAGCGCATGCCGGAGATTATCGACGAACTGTTTTTCGCGATCGAAGAAAAGAATTATACCGTCGATCTGACCGAGAAGGGACGAGAATTCCTCGCTCCGTCGAATGTCGAAAAAGACTTTTTCGTTTTGCCGGATATTGCGACCGAGCTTTCGGTTCTCGAAGGGCAGGGGCTAAGCGGAGAAGACCTGCAACGCGAGAAGGACGGCCTCCAGAAACTGTACGCCGAGCGGAGCGACCGCATCCACACAGTGCATCAGTTGCTCAAAGCCTACTGCCTTTACGAAAAGGACGTCGAATACGTGATCCAGGAAGGGAAGGTTATGATTGTCGATACCTTCACCGGCCGCGTACTTCCAGGCCGCAGGTATTCGGAAGGATTGCACCAGGCGATCGAGGCGAAAGAAAACGTCAAGGTTGAAGGCGATACGCAGACGCTTGCGACGATCACGCTCCAGAACTATTTCCGTCTCTATAAAAAAATTGCCGGGATGACGGGTACCGCAGAAACCGAGGCAGGCGAATTCTTCGAAATCTACAAGCTCGACGTTGTGGTGATCCCAACCAACAAACCCATCACCCGCAAGGACCTCGACGATAAAGTCTATAAAACAAAGCGCGAGAAGTACAACGCGGTGATCGACGATATCGAAGAATGCCGCAACAGACGGCAGCCCGTCCTCGTTGGCACCACAAGCGTCGAAGTCTCCGAGACGATTTCGCGTATGCTGAAGCGGAAAGGGATTCCGCATAACGTCCTCAATGCGAAGCAGCACCAGCGCGAAGCGGAAATTGTCGCGAACGCGGGTTTACCCGGCGCTGTGACCATCGCGACGAACATGGCGGGGCGCGGCACCGATATCAAGCTCGGTCCGGGCGTCGTGGAAGCCGGCGGCTTGCATATCATGGGCACCGAGCGGCACGAAGCGCGGCGAATCGACCGGCAGTTGCGCGGGCGTTCCGGACGTCAGGGTGATCCCGGCGTATCGCAGTTTTACCTCGCTCTCGAAGACGATCTGATGCGGTTGTTCGGGTCGGAACGTATTGCGGGCGCCATGACCCGGCTGGGCGTCGAGGAAGGCGAAGTGATCCAGCACTCGCTGATTACGAAGTCCGTCGAACGAGCACAGAAAAAGGTTGAAGAGAACAACTTCGGAATCCGCAAACGGCTCCTCGAATACGATGACGTGATGAACCAGCAGCGCACGGTGATTTACGCGCGCCGCAAACAGGCGCTCACCGGCGAGAGCCTGAAGGATGAGATTCTGGATATGCTCGATCAGTATGTCGACGATTTGATTGAACGGCATTGGAAGGAGAGCGATATCGACGGGTTGCGCGAAGAACTGCGAAGGAATCTTGTGGTTGATCTCGCCCTCGACACGAAACGTATTGCCGTTTCCGGCGAGGCCGAGCTTCGCGAGCAAATTATGAATGAAGCCAAAGCGTTTCTCCGCCGCAAGGAACGGGAGCTCGGACCGGCTTTGATGCAGCACTTGATGCGTATGGCAATGCTGCAAGTCATCGATATGCGTTGGAAGGAACATCTCCGCGAAATGGACGACCTGAAGGAAGGAATCCATATGCGCGCGTACGGACAAAAAGACCCGTTGATTGAGTACAAGCGCGAAGCGTATGGCTACTTCGTCCAGATGATCGGTCAGATCAATTCCGAAGTGCTCGGGATGGTATTCCGCCTCTATCCGGTGCAGGAAGAACAAATTCCGCGCCGTCCGAGGGCGCCGAGGGTGCAGGAACTGGTTACCAGCCATCAGGCGTCGACCAACATGGGCTACTCGCAACCCGATCACGGCGCAATGCCCCGCGCGGAGGCTCCCCAGGAAGCGCACGCCGGAGGACACCGCCCGATTGTGCGAAGCGAAGCGAAAGTCGGCAGAAACGATCCCTGTCCATGTGGCAGCGGTAAAAAATACAAGAACTGTCACGGTCAATCGTAATACACGTACAACCTTCGCGAGGATGCAATGAATCAGACACGCCGCCTGCAGCGGTGCACGATCTGCGGCTCGGAGAACGATATCCTCCGGCTGTCGTGCGCCGATTGCGGAGCGACACTCCGCGACCGGGTGGCGGCGCTGAACCTCTTCGAAACCGCGTTCGCGGTTCTGGCAGAGCCCGGCGAGACATTCATTAAAATTGCCCGGAGCGAGCAGCGCAACTATATGGTTGCGCTGCTCGCATGTTCAGGATTTCTGATATACACAATCTCGCTGTACATCGCCGGAGCGGGGGACGCAGGAATACATTTTGGGTTGATCGTGATGTCGTATGCCGCCGCCGCGCCGGCGGTCGGATTAGCGTCGATGCTCATAGCGGGAACGCTGGCCGAACTCCTGGCGCCGCACGGACTTCCAGGGAAGCGCTTCAGGCTCGCCATGATGATCCATGCCTGGTCTCTGGTGCCATTCATCGTCGCATCAACGTTAATCGTGTTTGTGCAATTATCGTTGTTTGGCGCAACGCTGTTTTCGCATCAGAATCCGGCATTTATCTTCAAGCCGGAAGTGTTTTGGACCCTGTTTGGGGTACAGTGTATTTGCGTTTTCTGGAGCGTCGCGCTCCTGGCCGCCGGTCTGAAGGCGCTGGGGATCGCATCGGTGCGTGCATGGATGCATACGATTGTGTTTTATACCGCCCTGGCAGCATGCGTAGCAGGTGTCACCGCCGGGATGAGCGCATTACTGAAGGTTTTGTCTTTATAACCAGAAAAAAGTATGAGTCTGAGTGAACATATACGCGGCGGCCTGATTGTATCCTGCCATATCGACGAGACGATGGGAATCGATGATCGAGTGTATCTTGAAGGTCTGGTACGCGCGGTGGAATCCGGTGGAGCCAAAGCCCTGCGGATCGAAGGAGCGGAGCACATCAGGGGGATACGGAAACTGACCTCGCTGCCGATCATCGGGTTCGAGATGGGCCGGTACGACGACGGTGCGGAGATGATAACCCCATCGCTTGACGATATACGCAGGTTGACGGATGCCGGCGCCGATATCATTGCCATCGATGGTACGAACAGGAAGCGCCGTAATGGAAAGGATGGATTTTTGTTTCTGGAAGAAGCGAGGCATGCATTCGACGTGCCTTTGTGGTCTGATATCTCGAGTTTTGCGGAAGGCGTTCGAAGCGCCGAGATTGGATTCGATTTCATTGCGACGACGCTCTCCGGATTTACCCCGGCAACTGCGGAGCAGGCGGGAGAACATGCCGATTTTGAGCTGATCGATGAGCTTGCGGCCAGTCTCATGATTCCGGTCATCGCGGAGGGGAGGCTGCTGACACCGGAGGATGCGGTTGCCGCGTTTGAAGCCGGCGCCTGGGCAGTCGTCGCGGGTTCTGCGATCACGCGCCCGAGTTTGATTACAAAAATGTTCGTAAACGGAATAAACAGACATTTCTGGGGTAACCTTTGACGTCCGCCCGGCGTCATTCTTCCGGTTTTTATCATGCGCCGCCTGAATCGACATACTCGCCGCCTCTTGTTCCACATGAAAGTATTTCCCGCAGGTGTTGCCCGTAAGTTGTGTTTGGAACCGGCGCTGAGTATTTTAGGAGATATCATTTTGGCGGAGTGATGCGCAATTTATCCGCCTGCTCCGAAAGAGAACTGAAGCACTGAAATGGACTATAGAGTTATCCCTACACTCTCTCATTGGCTGAACAAACACTGAAACTATACCCACTATCTCTCATTGGAGGCTATTAGTAATGGAGCTTTTCGGAACAATCCTCATGTTCATGCAGGAAGGCGGACAGGTTTCCGGCGGTACAATCAACTGGTTGATTGAAAAATTCATTGCCGGCGGTTTCTTCATGTGGCCGATTCTCGGCTGCCTGGTTATCGGTCTCGCGTTCGTGATCTTCAAATTCATCAGCATTTCGCGCGCGTCGGTAAACACGAAGAAATTCCTCGTCGACGTCAAGAAAGCGCTCGATGAAGGCGGCATCAATGCAGCCATCGAAGTATGCGCCAACAACCGCGGTTCGGTTGCGAGTGTGTTCCAGGCCGGCCTCATGCGCGCCGACGAAGGAATCGAAGCCGCCGAAAAGGCGATCATTAGCTACGGTTCCATCGAAATGTCGTTCCTTGAAAGAGGACTCATCTGGATTTCCACCTTTATTGCGCTTGCTCCGTTGTTGGGCTTCACTGGAACGGTACAGGGAATGATCGACGCGTTCGACGCTATCGCGCTCGCCAAGAACATTTCGCCGGAAATCGTCGCCACCGGTATCGCCGTTGCATTGTTGACGACCCTGTTCGGTCTTGTTGTCGCTATGCTTCTTCAGGTCTGCTACAACTATTTCGTTGCCCGCATCGACAAGCTCATCGTTGAAATGGAAGAAAGCTCCATCGAGCTGATCGATTCGCTCGTGTTGTTGAAAGCCGGCAAGAAGGTATCCAAATAGTCGGTTTCTGACCGTCGTATTGGAGAAAAAATATGTTCCGAAAAAGAAAAAAACCAATGCCGGAAATTCCGACAAGTTCGATGGCGGACATCTCGTTCCTCCTCCTCTTGTTCTTTCTGGTTACGACAACTATCGATGTCGATACGGGTATCGGGCTGGTCTTGCCGCCGTGGATAGAGAATGCGGAGCAGGTTGCCGTGAAATCGGATAATATCGCGTCGATCATCGTCAATGAAGTCGGCGACGTGCTTCTCAACGAGAAGATTATCGGCGTGCCGCAACTCAAGGACGAAATGATCAAACGCATCACTGCGAACCCCAAGCTCATTATCTCGGTCAAGACGCTTCGTGAAACTCCGTACCGCATCTATATCGATGTTCTCGATCAATGCAAACTCGCGTATAACGATTTGCGTAACGACTACCTTGTTAAAAAATATGGCGTTCGACTTGAGCAAGCGAATGCTTCTCAATTGGAAGATGCGCGGCGGGAAATTCCTCAACGTATTTCTCTTGCCGAACCGACGCAAGCGGATCAATAACAGAATGGACATGAGCTGCTATGAAATTTAAGAAATCACGCGCCGCCGTTTCCCAGACTATTCCGACTTCGTCGCTACCCGACATCATTTTCATGTTGCTGATTTTCTTCATGGTGACCACTGTGATGCGCGAAAGCACCGTGCTGGTGCAGTACACGCTTCCTTCCGCCAACGCATTGGAGAAGATCGACAACAAACGATTGCTCAGTTATATCTGGATCGGCAGAAATGAAAAAGTTCAGATGGACGACAACATCATCCCGATTGACGCTATCATGGACATCGCCTACCAGAAACGGATCAATAACCCAAATGTGATTATGTCGATGCGTATCGATAAAGGGTCGCGTATGGGCGTTGTCAGCGATGTTCAGCAGGAATTGCGGAAAGCCGACGCGTTGCGAATAAACTATTCGGCGCTTCGCGAACTGTAACGCCGGGGCTTCCAGCCGATTATCAGGCAAGCGCCGGATTACCGCCGCTTGCCTTTGTTTTTATACCAATTCGGAGACTTTACCATGGCTTTAAAAGACACCATTGCACAGGATATGAAAGACGCAATGCGCTCCGGGAATAAAGTGGAACTGGAAGCGCTGCGCAGCATCCGCGCAGGCATTCTCGAATACGAAAAGAGAGAAGTCGGGTATACCCTCACACCCGACGACGAACTGGCGCTGCTCACCTCCGCCGCGAAGAAGCGGAAGGACGCCATCGAACAATACACGCTCGGCAACCGCCCCGAACTTGCGGATGCTGAACGTCAGGAACTCGAGGTAATCCAACGGTATCTCCCGAAACAGATGACCGACGATGAAATAAAGTCGATCGTTTCAGGAATTATCGAAGCAACAGGCGTCTCCGATGCAAAAGGCATGGGAAGGATCATGGGCGAAGCCATGAAACAACTCAAGGGCAAAGCCGACGGCTCCACCGTGCAGCGGATCGTCAAAGAACTGCTGGGGGGCGAATAGTGCCGGGTACGCTTCCTTTCGCCGATGCGATCGAAAAACTGGATTTTCATCTTATCCGTTCGAAACTTGAATCGTGCGCGGTTTCCGAATATGGCAAGGAACGCCTCAGGTCCATGATGCCGATGACCATCTTTGCCGAGGTCCGCGACGAACTGCAGCGCGTCGGCGAGATGATGGCGCTGCTTACCGCAGGCGAGCAGGTCCCGATGCACTCCATCCCCGATTGCCGGCGCGCATTGCACAGGGCGGGCATCGAAGCAAGTATCCTGAGCGCTGAGGATTTCCGCGATATCGTAACAGCGCTTCGAATTTCCCGCGAGTTGAAGCAGTACCTTGCCAGAAGAAGCGACCGGTTGATACTACTTCCATTGTACGTTCCCCGGCTTATCGAGGACAAGCTTCTCGAATACCACATCGACCGGGTTGTCGATGAGGAAGGGAACGTCAGGGATAATGCCAGCAAGGAACTCCGCAGGATTCGGAAGGATATCACTGAAAAATCGGCATTGTTACGAAGGCGGATGGAAAGTCTGCTGAAACGCGTTTCAGGAGAGCAGCTTGTACAGGAAGAGCTGGTCACCATGCGCGACGGGCGGCTTGTGCTTCCCGTGAAGGCGGAATACAAACGGCAGGTGCATGGATTCATCCACAGCTCTTCCGCGACAGGGCAGACCGTTTACATCGAGCCGATGGAGACGCTGGAACTCAACAATGATATCCGCGATTTGCAGTTCGACGAGCAGCGCGAAATCGCGCGAATACTTGACGAACTCACAGTCCGGTTGAGGGCTTCGCTTCCCGCATTGCACGAATCGCTGGCGGCGTACAGCGAATTGGACTCGCTGTATGCACGGGCGTATTACGGAAACAGTATCAATGCCAGTGTTCCTGATATTCATCTCGAACGGCGCTTGATGATTCAGCAGGGCAGACATCCTATTCTGCTCCTGCATAAGAAGTACGATGCCGTGATTCCGATGGATATCACCATCGGAGATCCGGAAACCACCATTATCATCACAGGTCCGAATGCGGGCGGCAAGAGCGTGACGATGAAGACCGTCGGGTTGCTTGCGATGATGACGCAATGCGGCGTGCCGACGCCGTGCGCCCAACCCAGCGTTTTTCCGATGTACGACGATATCCTCGTCGATATCGGAGACGAGCAGTCGGTCGAAAACGATCTCAGTACGTTCAGTTCGCACGTACAGCGGCTGGCGCGGATCGTCGCTTCGGTGACCGGCAAGTCGCTGGTGCTTATCGATGAAATCGGGACGGGCACCGATCCTTCGGAAGGAAGCGCACTCGGAGCGTCGATCCTCGAATATCTCACGTCGCGCGGCGGACACGTCATCACCACAACGCACCACGGAATGCTGAAAGCGGTAGCGCACGAGCATCCGAAGATGCAGAACGCGACAATGGAATTCGATCTCGATTCCCTTCAGCCGACGTACCGGTTCAGGGCCGGACTGCCGGGCAGCAGTTACGCCTTCGAAATCACGCGGCGCCATGGAATGCGTCAGGAAATCATCGACCGGGGGAGAGAAATTCTCGATACCAAATCCGATGCGCTCGAACAACTGCTTGTTGAAGTCGAACGGAAATCGCAGGAATTGGGGAAACGGCTGCGTGAATCGGAGGCTGCATCTGAGAAATATAAAGCCCTCGTCGCCGATTACGAGACAAAGCTCGCAGCCGTGAAGGAAGAGACAAGGCGGATGAAGAAAGAAGCGCTCGAACAGGCGGAAGGGATCGTACAAGATGCGCAAGGATTGATTGAGCGCACCGTCAAGGAACTCCGCGAACGCCAGGCCGACAAGGAAGCGATAAAAACGTCGCTCGATACAATCAAAGCGAAGCAATCGGCGCTTCAATCCGAACGAAGGGACGCATCGCCGGAGGTTCCCCGGGAAGAGACAGTCGTGTTTCAAAAGGGGGATATCGTCATGATGCAGTCAGGCTCGGACACGCAGGGGACGATACTCGACGATACGGATAAAACGCATGTTCTCGTCGCGTTCGGCAACCTGAAAATGCGCATCGAACGGAACAATCTTACTCTTGTTCGCCGCTCGGCGCCGCCGAAGGAATCGATCCCGGTGAACATTCCCGCGGCGCCGGAGAGCTATGAAATCGATGTTCGCGGCTTGTACGGCGACGAAGCGGTAAAGGAAGTGGACACGTTTCTCTATCAGGCGTATACCTCCGGACTACCGAGAGTGGATATCATCCACGGCAAGGGAACCGGAGCATTACGAAAACGGATCCACGACTATTTGCGGGAACAGCGCATTGTCCGCGAATTCAAATTGGGAGAATGGAACGAGGGAGGTTCCGGAATGACCGTCGTCTATCTGAAATCCGAATAACACAACGATTTGTTCACGAAAAACCGGCAAAGAAAGTCACTTTGCGGGTTTTTCGTGAACTCAATTCTGTGTATTTTGTTGTATACAACAAGCGGTTTATCAACATCCCAACGGATCAGGATAGCGGTTCGAAAGCGTTTTTCCACATAACGCATAAACATACTGTATACTCACCCCAGGCGTAATGACGATATGAAAGCAGTAATTATGGCGGGCGGATTCGGTACACGGCTTCGCCCATTGACGATGAATATCCCAAAACCGATGGTTCCGATGGCGAACGAGCCGATGATGCACCGGATCGTCGATCTGTTGAAACAGCACGGATACGACGATATCGTCTCGCTTCTCTACTACCATCCGTCGGTGATTCGCAATTATTTTGGTGATGGTAAAGAGTACGGCGTCAAGATGAGCTATGTCCAGGCGGAAGCCGATTTCGGCACCGCCGGGAGCGTGCGCAATGCCGCGGAAAAAATCGGCGACGAGGGATTTCTCATTATCAGCGGCGATGTGCTGACGGATTTCGACCTGACTGCGGCGCTGGAATACCACAAGACGAAAAAAGCCGACGCAACCCTTGTTCTCACGCGTGTACCCAATCCATTACAATTTGGCGTCGTCATCACCGACGATGAGGGAAACATCACCCGTTTCCTGGAAAAACCGAGTTGGGGAGAAGTGTTCAGCGACACGATAAATACGGGTATTTACATTCTCGAGAATCATGTCCTGAACATGATTCCATACAAAGAGGATTTCGATTTCAGCAAAGACCTCTTTCCGATGATGATGCAGGAGAAAATGCGCTTATTCGGGTACATCGCCGAAGGCTATTGGCGCGACGTTGGCAACCTCAACGAGTATCAGGAAGCGTCGATGGATATCCTCCATAAACGCGTCAAGGTTGTGCTGGAAGGCAAACGCTCGGATGACGTGTATGCCGGAGAAGGGACGGACATTCAGGGCGATCTCTCGCGTTTCAAAGGAATGGTGGTAATCGGCAGGAACAGCCGCGTTGCTGCGTCGGCAAAAATCATTAATTCCGTGATCGGGAGCAATGTAACTGTTTACGACGGCGCGGAGATATCGAATTCCGTTATCTGGAACGGTTGTACGATAGAAGAAAATGTTCAGATTTCGACGAGCGTTATCGGGAACGGCACAGTGCTGCGTTCCGGTTCGACTGTCGAAGACAATGTGTTTATTTCGGACGAATGCGTGATCGGGACCGATGCCATCGTCCGCTCGAACATCAAGCTCTGGCCGAAGAAGGTGGTTGAGGAAGGCGCGATCCTGACCAAGAGTCTGGTTTGGGAAGACCGGTGGCTGCGCGATCTGTTTACCGATGCCCGGATAACGGGCAGCGCCAATATCGAAATGAATCCGGAAATCGGAGCAAAGCTCGGTTTGGCGCTCGGCGCCTCCGTCGAAAAAGGTTCAATCGTCATCGCGAGCCGCGATCCGGACAATGCTTCGCGTATGCTCAAACGCGCCATCGCATGCGGTTTGATGTCTGCGGGAGTCACAGTCGCCGACATGCAAAGCGCCTCGATCCCGCTCGTCAGACAGGAACTTCGAAACGGCAGGTATGTCGCAGGATTCCATGTGCGGAAGTCGCCGTTCGATAAGCATTCCACCGACATCATCTTCTTCGATGGCGACGGGAAGGATATGATGACGGGCATGACGAAGAAAATCGAGCGGCAGTTTTTCTCGGAAGACGCGCGCCGGGCGAATCAGGGCGAATTGGGCTCGATCATCTATCCCGAACGTTCGACTGAGGCGTACCGCGAACGCTTTCTCTCTACCCTCGATACAAAGCTCATCGCGTCGAAAGGCTTCCATGTCGTAATCGACTATTCGTATGGAATCGCCTCCTCGCTGTTCCCAAATATTCTCGGCAGCATGGGCGCTCAGGTTGTCGCCCTCAATGCGTATATCGACGCCGAAAGGACGACCCGCACATCGTTCGAGTTCAAGGAAGCGTGCAATCATGTCAGCCATATTGTGACATCGCTTTCCTACGATATCGGTTTTCTGATTGACGCAGGGGCGGAGAAGATATTCGTCACCAACGAGAAGGGCGAGTTCATCTCCGACGACCGGATTCTCACGCTCGTCACGAAAGCCTATCTCGAAGGTCAGAAACTCATCGGGAAGCCCGTGAAAAAGCTGGCTGTGCCGGTTGCCGCTACTGCAGAGGTGCAATTCGTCGCAGAGCAGTACGGAACGCAGGTTGTATTCACGACCAATACGCACGGCGGAATGATGGCGGCGGGGCTCGAGGACCCGGAAATCACGTACATCGGAGGAACGCGCGGCGGATTCATTTTCCCCGAGTTCCTGTTCGCGACCGACGCATTGTACAGCGTCGCCAAGATTTTGGAAATCCTTTCCAGAACAGGCTGGAGTCTGAGCGACATCGACAAGATGATACCCCGTTTGCACAGAACTCAGAGGGACGTATTCTGCGAATGGAATTCGAAGGGCAGGGTCATGCGATATGCCATGCGCGATTCCGATCATCTGCAACGCATTCTCGTGGACGGTATCAAGCTCGTGCTTGGGCGCGGTGAATCGGTGCTGCTGCTTCCCAGCAAGGAAAACGCCTTATTCCATATCTATGTGGAAGCCGAATCTCCCGAACGGGTTCAGCAACTCGCCGACGAATACGAGAGTAAAGTTGTTCAATGGCGAGATAATCAGTAACTTTACATTCTTTCTTCCAGCAGCTATCGCAAGAGCAATGAAGATCAGCAGCATACTCAACGAAAATCTCATCCAGGTCAATGTACCTGGCGCGACAAAAGAAGACGTCATTAACGCCATTATCGATCTTGCAGGTAAATCAAACAAGGTAACGGACATCGATAAGGTTCGCGAGGCCATTTTTGAGCGCGAAAAGATCATGTCGACCGGAGTTGGGAAGGGCTTCGCCATTCCTCATGGAAAAACCGACGCCGTAACGGATATCATTGCGGCATTTGGAGTAACCGAGCATCCGATCGATTATAAATCCCTTGATCACGAACCTGTGCGGCTCCTCTTCCTTCTCGTTGGGAAGGATAGCCTTGTCGGCGCGCATATCAAGCTTTTAAGCAGGATTTCGCGTCTCATGAACAAGGAGGAACTCCGCAGCAATCTCCTCAAGGCTTCGACTCCGGCAGAAATTCTCGCATTTCTCCGCGAAGAGGAAATGAATTATCTCGACGTATAACCGCCGTCATGGCCGGCGATTGCAAAGGCATGCCGCGGCGTGCCTTTTTTCTGGTATACAAAACATAGAGCACCATACATGGCATTTCAATCCATAAAAGGCACCAAGGATCTGATCCCGCCGGATTCCTCGAAATGGCTGTATCTTGAATCGGTGATTCGGGAGGTAATGCGCGTGTTCCGGTACGAGGAAATCCGGACACCGATGTTCGAATCGACGCAAGTGTTCTCGCGGGGCATCGGCGAGGAAACCGATATTGTAGGGAAGGAAATGTACAGCTTCCAGGACAAAGGCGGAACCGATCTCACTCTGCGTCCGGAAATGACAGCGCCGGTGATGCGTTCATTCATTCAGCATAATATGGGCGCTCAGTCGCAGCTGACGAAGCTTTATTATATCGCGCCGATGTTTCGTCAGGAGCGTCCCCAGGCGGGCCGGTTCCGGCAGTTTCACCAGTTCGGGTTTGAAGCCATCGGGCTTGAATCGCCGGTGTGCGATGCGGAAATCATCGCGATGGCGGCGGAAATCTACCGCCGGTTCGGTATCGGATCTCAACTGAAGATCAATTCAATCGGAGATACCGAGTCGCGGAATGCATATAAGAAGGCACTTCAAGCCTTTCTCCAGACGGTAGTACACCGTTTGACGCCGGAGAGTGTCCACCGCGCGGAGACGAACCCGCTTCGCGTTCTGGATTCCAAAGCCGAACAGGATATTGAAGCCACCGCCAGTGCGCCGAGCATTCTCGATTTTCTCAACCAGGAATCGAAACTGCACTTCGACGCAGTGCTGTCGCTCCTTGCCCGCCAGGATATCGAATATTCCATTGAACCGAGACTCGTACGGGGCCTCGATTACTATTCAAAGACCGCATTCGAATTCGTCAGTTCCGACCTCGGCGCGCAGGATGCGCTCGGCGGCGGGGGACGGTACGACGGTCTCGCGGCTCAACTCGACGGCGGAAATATTCCGGCGGTCGGTTTTGCGGCGGGAATGGAACGGCTCATGCTGGTTCTCGAGCGGCGAGGCTATGATTTCCCGGCGCAAAAGCTCGATTTGTTTCTCATCGGCATGGACGAACAGTCGCGCGAGTGGGTTCTGGATAAGGCGGCAGAATTGCGAAGAGCGGGAATTTCGGTTGAATTCGACTACACCTCGCGGAGCGTCAAAGCCCAGATGCGCGAAGCGAACAGGCTGGGCGCAACCTATGTCCTTGTAGCGGGCGAGCAGGAAATGGCTAACCGGCGCGCAACGCTGAAGACAATGTCCGATGGAACGCAGCAGGAAGTTGGCTTTGATGATTTAATAAACGTACTTTTACAGGCAGTGTGACCGGGGAGCATCCCGGCAACAGAATTAGTACCTCGGAAGAACCATGTTTCCTCGTATTGACAAAGGCCCGATCGAATACTTTCTCACCATCAAACCGGCGTATAACACAGAAAAACGAGCTGAGTGTCTCCGGTTCGAATTCGAAACGAATGAAGAATTCCATCATTTCGAATACATGATTACCATCGATTACAAAATCGAGGATTCGACTCTCGATTTTACGATCAAAGGGCTGAAACCGCGCGGCATGACGATGCCGAGCGTCGGAAGAGCGCGAACGAGCATCGATTTATTCGATCTGAAGGGGAAGTACGATGTAACCGTCGCGAAGCCCGGTCAGATCCAGAATTCCTTTACTCTTTCCGTCCGGAACCTCACTCCAAAAATATTGAAAGATGTCCCCAAGGGTGACAGTTTTCTACAGGTTCTGACCGACGAGTACGTCAGCGAGCGCTAAGGCGAGCGCTGATTTGGTCAACAATTTTTGACCTTTTTTTTTCGCCGAATTCCGGCTATATTTACAATATCCGTGGTGTGCAAGGTGTCCTGTGAGTAACATGTGTTTTATTATTGTTACGAGGTCCCTTGAGAAACAAGATCGTTACGCTGGTATCCATTGAGGGATGCAATTCATGTAATGCAGCCCGCAATGTAATTAATGCTGTCCGCCGTTCGGTTTCGGTCGATTTCCGGGAGGTGGTTATTCATGAACAGCATACGTGGTATCAACGGTACAAAGAAAAAGTGCCCGTTGTATTGATAAACAACAAAGAAGTCGCCTATTGGCGCGTCAGTGTCAGTCAACTACTCGATTCCCTTGATGAGGGTTTGTAAAACAGTCCGTACCCCCCGAATGAAATACTTTTTCCCCGGCTTATGTTTTC
>CAYPBB010000025.1:16222-68267 GCA_964408855.1 uncultured Ectothiorhodospiraceae bacterium | reverse complement strand
AGACACTCCAGTTTTTCCCATTCCAGTGCCAGCACATTTCACTGCCTCCAGTAGAATAGCCGACGAGAAAAACATTTGTATCATTAGCAATATAAAATGCCTTCGCTTTAAAATATACGGGGATACTTGTCCCTTCAAAAAACAATGTATCAACCTCCCACACAAACTCATGGCTGGTAGTATCCGGCGGTTTGAGCGTATCGGGCGGCTGCGTTGGTTTATCGTCGCTGCAATGCGTGAACGTGAAGCACGCGCTGACGGCAATCATTAGCGTGAGAAGCGATGGGTATAGGTATCTGAGACTCAATGTCATGATCCATCAAAACAGTGTTCACTCCATGCAACCATAGCGATTCGCTGGTCCGGAAACAATGGCGAAAACAGCCCCTATCGCCGCGTTACTGAATCGCACCTTGGAGCCTGAAGGCGTTGCATCTTCGCAGTCAACCACGAGACGCAAGCCATCATACTCCCTGCAGTCTCAGTACCCGCTGCTTATATTCTCTTCCGTATATACTCCACAATTGCCGTCATATCCTCGCGGGTGTCGCGTTGGGCGGAGGCGAGTTCGGTCTGGAATTCATCGGCGCCCGCGAATCCAAGCGCGCGGGCAAGCTGCCGTATCTGCGAAGATGAAGATGGTAGCGCGTTCGACGTCCTGTCGAACAGCAGCCGGATCGCCGTCTGGGTGCGGCGAAGAAGCAGGTAGTGCCGGTGCAGACGCAAAAACCGGAACTCGAGCTCCGGCGCTGCGGCGGCGAGCGCATCCAGCGCCTCGAACGTATTGCCGGGTACGGCGCCGGTCAGACCCGCGCCTTTCGCGTACAGCAGAAACAACTGCGCCGCGTACTCCGTATCCATCAATCCGCCCGGCGAACGCTTCACATTGAACTGCTTCCCGCTCCGGCGCGCTTCGGGTTCGCTGCGCATGCGGAGCGTCATCATCTCGTCGAGGAACTGCCGGTTCAATTCAAGCGCGTCTATCTGCCCGGCGGCGTAGACATCGAATGAATTGCCGAGCGGCGTATCCCCCGCAACGACGCGGGCGCGCAACAGCGCCTGCCGCTCCCAGTTGGCGGCGCGCTTTGCGAAATACTCGCGGTACGCATCCAGAGAAATCGCCGCAAGCCCTTTGCCGCCTTCGGGACGCACCCGCGTATCGATTTCGTATCCGGAAAGCCGGCGGAGTTCAGATTCGAACTGTGCCGCCGCGGCGATCACATCCTGTTGCGGAACTCCCTCGGAATCGTGAATAATCACTATATCCAGATCGCTCCCGAACGATTGCTCGCGCCCGCCGTATTTCCCGAACGCAACGACGATAAACCGCGCGTCGCTACGCGCCAGCGTTTGCTCGAACACCCGGCGCACGCACCAGTCCGCCGTCCGCGTTTCGTGCAGCGCAAAGGTACGGAACGGCATCTCGCCGAGCAGGTAGAACCCGACGTAACGCAGTTGCATGGCGCGCTTCATCGCATCCATCGGAAGTTCGAGGTTCGTTTCCGGGTCCTCGCCGCCAAAGGCTGTTTCCAGCAGACCGGGGACGGCGGTCGCGTGCCGCAGAAACGCCGGAGCGACCGACGCGATGCGCAGCAGAATACTACCGGGAACGGAACTCTGCAGCAGCGGAAGGAATGTCTCAGGCGAGGCGGTCACGCTGAGCGCAAGCTCGAGCGATTGCAGACACTGGTCGGGATCGGGCTCGCGGGAAATGCGCACCAGCAGTCCGCCCAGCGCCTCTTCGATTCTCCGCCGCATCGATGCGGAATGCGGATTGTGAATCCGTCCCGATGTGAACTGTTTCAGGGTATTCAGCGCGGCAACCGGATTCGCGAATCCCAGCGCCGGAAGCGAATACTGCTCCGGCGATACCAGCGGCTGTTCGCCCCGCTCCATCGCCCGGGGATCGAAAATGTTGTAGAACACGCGCAGGACCTGCCGCTTGTGTCCATCCATGACCGTATGCAACTCTGCAGCGGTCATGAAACCCATCTTCCAAGCCAGCTCGCGTTGTTCCGATTCTTCCCGCGGGATGCTGTGCGTTTGCTCGAACCGCTCGAGCTGTAAGAAATGCTCGCATTTCCGGTAGAACCGGTATGCATTGCCAAGCGCGAGGGCTTCGTCTTCGGTCAGAAGCAGCGCGCGCTCAAGCGCATCGATGGCGAGGAGGGTGTTCGGCTCGCGCAGTTCGGGCATTGCCGCTGCGTGAATCACCTGCAGCGCCTGCACGGAAAACTCGATATATCTGATACCGCCCGGCATATGCTTGACGTTTTCGGGCGAGGGCGCGCGGAGTTCGAGCCGCCTGCGCACGTCGTCCAGCACGGCGCGGGGAGGCGCAGGGAGTGTGCGAGGATAGAGGTACGGTTTCAGCCCCGCGAAAAACGCTTCCGCCGTTTGTCTCTCGCCGGCGCAATACCGCGCCTTGTATAGCATTTGCCGCTCCCAGAGCGTTCCGCGCGATTCGTAGTATTGCAGCGCCGAATGAACCGATAGCGCAGGCGCGCCCGCGCTTCCGTCGGGACGGAGGCGGAGGTCGGTGCGGTAGAAAAATCCGTCGGTTGTTTTCGCGGTAAGCGTCTGGACGAGGGATTCGACGATGCGGGACGCCGCATCGAATGCCGGTACGCCGCTTTCTTCGGCATCCTCCCGGTACAGTATCATAATATCGATATCGGAGCTGTAGTTCAGTTCCTTCCCGCCGTGTTTACCGAGCGCGAGGATACAAATTCCTGTATCGACGGCGGTACCCAGACGAACGGCTGTATCCTCAATGCAGCGCCGAAGAACAATCGACAACACTGCGTCGGCTAAGCCCGAGAGCGCCAATGTGGCTTCTTCGAGCGTGCGTTTGCCGAGAATATCCGCGGCGGCGATATACAACATTTCGCGCCGGTGAAATCGGCGAAGCGCCTGCATTTGCTTTTCGGGAGGATACGGAGCGACGGCTTCCGTTGCGAGAGCGCGGTACTCGTCATACGAACGCGGCGCATCGAGGATCCCCGATGAAACGGTGTATCTGAATACCTGCGCGTCGCGCACAAGCATTTCCGCGATGAATGCCGACGTGGCGGTAAGAGTAAGAAAGGTTTCCAGCCATGCGGGATTGTCCGAAAGCTCGGCAGCCATGCCGGACGGACTCAGCGACGCTTCAAGAAACCGGTCGAGATGAAGAAGACAGCGTTCGGGATTCGGGAGAGGGTTGAGCAACCGGACCAGCGCGGCGTCCATCGCGGAGCCGTCGCCGCGCTTCGCCTGCCCGGAAAGTTTGACGATGCGCTCCCACAGACGCGCCATTTTTGCTGGATCGTGCGACTTGGCGAAAAGCGCGCGTTCCTGTTCGCCGCCGCCGGAACCGGAGTTTGTGCCGGAACCGGAGCCGCCGCCGGGACCGGCGCTATCCATTACTGTTGCGCCCTGAATGCGCAGGAAGGTGAGGAACCATTCGAGGCAATGGCACGGATCTGTGTGCCCGCAAGATCGGAGGTGAAGACTCCTATCGGAACTTCCTCCATATACCTGATTCGTTTCAGATTGCTTTTCGTCAGTTTGCAGCCGCTGAACACAATTCCCTCTCCGCCGGGCGTCCAGACGGGTTGCATTATATGATAATTGCGGGGACCGGTACGACTGACAGCGAATGTTTTTGTATCGAGCGTGAAGGCAAGTCCGAGCGTGCCCTCGATATCGCTGATTCCGATAAGAAGGGTGTTGCCGTCCGGATGAAGGGCGAACGTCGTAGCGCTCGATCCGCTGACGGAATCGGCGTACATGCCCATGACTTCGTTCATGGAACGCTTCCAGAGAAGTTTTCCGCTCGTTTCGAAGCAGAACATCGAATCAAGGTTCTGGCAGTAGATCGATTTATCCGATGCGCCCCAGCACGGCGAATACAACCCCGATCCCATATCTCCCGCTTGCGTTTCCTTTCCAAGAATCCGGCACTCTGTGTCGCCGATATCGACAATGGCAGGCAACCAATCCTTGCCGGTGAAGTGACTGAACACGAGCTTCTTCCCATCGCCGGACCATCGCGGACCGTAATTGTTTTCTCCCGGCGGACGCTTGAGAATACGCGTGGTTTTTGCGGCGATATCGAAGATTGCGATAGACCGCGAGCCTTCCTTGCCATAGGCGGTGAACGCAACCATATTCCCGCCGGGCGCAATCTCGGCATCGTATCCATCGAACAGAGCGATTGCCTCGCCGCCTCCCAGCGGAGCTAATTTCACCTCTCCGTCCTGATACACAACCACAGGCGTACCTGCCGCAGCGACAGAAGCAGCCGGGACATCCCCGCTTGGTTGTTCAGGCGGGATGCGTTCGTTTTGCTTTTTCCCGCATGCAGCAAGCGCAATGCACACAATGAGCAACGCAACGGAATATGGTTTCATTGTCCCTCCTATTCTTCGCCCGGCAGGAACCGTTCATACGTCCTGCCGGCGGTTTCCATCACACAATACACAACATCGTCGGGCATGCGATTCCGTTCAATACCGACGACATACGTTCCTGCATCGCGGTATTCGTCCAGAAGAATGTACAATTCTTCCTGATCGCTGTCCAGCAAACGCAGTCGCACTTTTCCGGGCGATGCAAGGGTGAACCCGATCAGCAACAAATGCTCGTTGAATTCGAGAGGCGCGGCAAGCGACGTATAGTGGAGCCGTTTCGCCCGCCCGGCCTGCACTGGTTCAGCGACGGCAACGGCAACCGCGCCCGCAGCGCAGGGTTCGCTTTCGTTATTCATGTGGTCCAGCGAGGTCACGGCATAAGACGAACGGCTCGAACCTTCGGCATCGTAGTGCTCCAGCCTGTCCGCCGGTACAACCTTCAGAATATATCGAGGATTGGCGATATCCACCGGACCGTCGTCGGCGCGGTAAATCACATACCGTGCGACGTCGTCGGAGCCGCTTGCGGGCGCCTGCCATTTCAGTAACATGCCGTTCGGTTCAGATTCAACGGCGACCTGCGCCGGTTTCGGCGGCGGAACATTGTCCCGCCAAATCATCGGCGCGGGCAATGCTTTGGTATCATACCGTCCCTGGAACAAGGAACCGTTTTTTATGTGCTCGTACCGGAAAAATACTTGTCCCTCCGCCCGCTCGCTGCGGCATACATCGATGTGCTCGAACATCCACCGCGCGACTTCCGGCCGGTATGGAGCTGTACCGGCATACACATGTCTGCCCGAGGCGTTGGATTTCCAGTCGCGCACAAGCGCCTGGAAATCGATATTGCTGCCCCGCGATTTCAATCCCCAATAAATCTGAGGGACCACATAATCGTGATACCCGTCCCGAAGCCACCGGCGCGAATCCTGTCCCAGCCGTACGTAGCCTTCCCAGCCCCGGGCGTTTGGCAGGCTTTTATAGATGCCGATCGGCGCCGATCCCACTTTCAGCGAAGGGCGGATCGCAGTCGCTTTATCGTAAATCAGTTTCACGAGTGCGCTTATATTCTGACGGTGCCACTCGTCGCGGGAAACGCCGCTCCCGTATTGCGCGTAGGTCCCCGCATCGCTGAAATCCAGTTCGGGATATCGAACATAATCGAGATGAATGCCGTCCACATCGTACTTGCGGACAAGATCGGCAATGACCTCGGCGGTGTACGAACGGGCTGCGGGAACGCCCGGATCGAGCCAATACTCATCCTTGTATGGTTCCACCCAGCCCGGATGCTGACGGACAATGTGCGCGGGATTCACCAGCGGCGGCGCGCCTCCGCCCTGCCACACCTTGCAGACATTGATCCAGGCGTGCAGCTCCATGCCGCGTTTATGACATTCCTCGATGGCAAATGCCAGCGGGTCCCAACCCGGATCTTTTCCGAGAGCGCCCGATAGTTCGCCCGCCCACGGTTCGTATGTCGACTTATAGAAAGCATTGCCGCGCGACCGCACCTGGAAGAAGATCGTATTCAGGTTCAGGCGTTCGGCGTTGTCGATGATAGCGCGAAGCGACGCTTTCTGCGCCTCGGGTTTCCCTTTCTCCTGCGCCGACGGCCAATCCAATCCCAGCAGCGTCGTCAGCCAAACGCCGCGCACTTCTTGTTTTGGCTGAGCGTACAATGTAAGAGGCCGGACCCCAACCATCGCCACACAAACGACCGCAGCCGCACGGAACATCCGGCGGATCGCCGGCTTAAAATCCGTCATTTACTGCCTTTGCCTGATTGTGAACGTATGCAAGCCGAGCCGGGCGAGCGAATCCGTTTCTTTCTTCACAATCGCCCTGCGGGCGGCCATCGCGATAGACCGCGACGCGGGTTCGAGTTCTACCGCCCTGCCGAGCAACAGCGCAGCCCGGCTGAGACTATCCCGATTGAAATAGATATTGCCCATCAATTCCAATGCGGTTGGGAAATCGGGATACAGCCGAAGCGATTCCTGTATGAACGGCACTGCCCGTGCGGTATCCTTTTTATCGAGAAATGCATAGCCGAGAAGAAGGTTCGTCCGGCAGGAACGGCGTTCGAGCTTGAACGATTCCTGCAACATGGACAGAGCTTCGTTTGTCCGCCGCACCGAAAGCAGGGCTTCGGCGGTGGCATTCAGCCGGGAGGCACGCTGGGGAACGATCAGCGTCGTACCCGGCGTGAAGGGAAGCACCTCGGTAATCGACGGTTTTAATATGCTGGATGTGAACCGCGGTTGTACATTGACCACTTCGAATTGATCGCGGTTCGCGACGATGTATTGCGCGCCGCGCGCCACCAGTGCAGCCTGCAGCGAACCAAGATCGCCGATGGAGGGAATCATTTCCGGCGAGGCGATGCCGCTGAAATCGATCAGCGCGCGGTTGCCGTAGTATCCAACCGCTCCAGGGAGATGCGTCGCGATAAGCGCTGTGTTGCCGGTACTGCCTTGTATCCATTTACCGGCTTCCACGTTGCGGTTGATAAGAAACAGGCAGGCGTCGTAATGAACGGAACGCATGTCAATCGTTCCAACGATACCCGCAAGCGCACTGCCTCCGAATACAACGAACAACACGACTCTTCCCGCCTTTCGAAGCCAGGGCAGCGACAACGCTCCGAGCAACCGGATAAATATTTCCCTGATTGCCCATGCGGTAAGAAGAAGCATGAAGGGCAGCGCCGGCACAAGGTAGCGGCCGCCCTCGAACAAATGCGGAAAAATCAGTCCGTATGCAAGCAATGTCCCGAAGATGTATGCAAGAGGGAGTACGGCAGGCATGGATTCGCGCTTGACGATTTTCCAAATTGCCAGTCCTGCCCCGATAATAACGAACGGTAACAGAACCGCCACGGCTCCAGCGCCGGCAAACGATCCGAGCGATGTCCAAAAATCGGACGGGACGAGATCGTAAAACGCGAGTTTCGCCGCAACGCTCGATGGGAAGAATCCCGAACCAAGCGAAACATTGAACACAACGTATCCGCCGGTGATCAGAAGATAGAGAGCGAGACCCAGATTGAGACGTTTTTTCGCAACGCGGAGCCTTTCTTCATCCATCGCAGGTTCCACCTTGAATGCGATAAAATGCGTATATGTTATGTGAAGCATAAATGCGATGAGGAAGATCAGTGCGTCGGGACGGAGCCAGAGCGCCACACCAGTAATTGCAAAAAACAGCAACGTCTTGCGTTTGTAATACAGATATGCTGCGCCGGTAATCGAAGCTGTGTAGAGCATAGTGCTCATGCCCGATACCATGCTGCTGTGTACCGCCGGAATGAACATGAACAAAACCGCAACAGCCACGGCAACCCATTGATCGTCTTCGAACAAAATTTTTGCGGTGAGAAAGAGGAATATCGCGGTCGCCGCGGCGCCTGCGATTCCCAGTGCGAACGCCGGAATCATGAGATCGCCGGAAAACAATCCGCAGCCAGCAAGCAGAAACACATAGAAGGGAGAAGTGCTTCCGGAATTCGCCGGCATAGACGAATGGAACGAGTACACGCCTTGCTCGACAAAAGTCCTGGCGTATGCGAGCGGAACCCATGATCCGTCGAACGGGAATGCCAACTGGCCGAGATTCTGGCTCATCGGTATGAGGTATAACAATCCGATTCCGGCAGCCATAACGGCAAGCAGGGCCATGACAGACCAGGAAACGGCGGAAGAAAGCGGAGCAGCGGCGGTTGGTTGCGGTTGTCTGGCAGAGCGGTTCTTACCTGATTCCTGCGCAGTCCGGCGTGAGTCTTTTTTCATTGCGAAAGATCGTACATTGTGAATCGAGAAAACTCTTCATCCTTCAAATATAGATACTCGAAAAACAACGGGAAAACCGCCGAACCGGGAACGGCACAATCGGGATATTCTTCTTTTTTCATAAGTTAGGCTACCATGTCTGCTCCGCGCACCGCCATATCGCCACTGGATGCGCCCGTGCTTTCGCTTGCGTTTGTCGGAAGCGCGCGGCAAAAGGCATTGAACGCTTCAGGCGTTCACACCATCCGCGATATTCTGTACTATTTCCCGCGCAAATATCTCGACCGCAGTACGATTGTCCACATTAAGGATGTAGCGCAATATTACGACCGCGAGGTGACCACCGTCGGAACCGTCGGTTCGTCGCAGCTCATTCCGCGCGGAAAAAAACGGTTGGTAGTCACCATCCGCGACGGGCGGTATTCGATGGATCTCGTGTTTTTTCAGGGACAGGAATATTGGAGAAAGTCGCTCAAGGAAGGCAGCGTGCTGGCTGTTTCGGGTACGATCAATCTCTTCGGAAGAACGGCAAGCATGGTGCATCCGGATATCGACCGGCTGCAAGACGAACACGAACTCCATTTGCTGAACACGGGAGGCATCATCCCTGTGTATCCCTCGAATGCCGAACTCGAGAAAGTCGGGCTGAACGGGCACCATGGATTCCGCAAGCTGGTGCGGGCTGCGTTCGAAGCGGCAGGCGATACAGTAGAGGAATTCCATACCCCGCAATTAACACGCAAGTACGAACTCATGCCGCTTCCGGAGGCTCTGGCGCAGGTACACTTCCCTGCATCGAAAGAACAATGCGATGAAGCCAGGCATCGATTGATTTTCGACGAGTTCTTTTTCCTTTCGCTCCAGATTGCCTTGTTGAAGCGCCGCCAATCGAACGGTGAGCAGGGCATCGTCTTTCATTCCGAGAGTCCCCGCGCCCGGCAGCTTGTACAATCGCTGCCGTTTCAGTTGACGAAAGCCCAAAAGCGCGTCATCCGGGAAATCACGGGCGATATGGTAAAACCGCAGCCGATGAACCGACTGCTTCAGGGCGACGTTGGAAGCGGCAAAACAGTCGTAGCGTTGCTGGCGATGCTCGTCGCCGTCGACAACGGATACCAGGCGGCGCTCATGGCGCCCACCGAAGTGCTCGCCGAACAGCACTACCGGACGATCACGAATATGTTCAACGATATCAGCGTCAACATTCAGCTTCTGACGGGTCAGCAAAAGCAATCGAAGAAAGGCGAGATCAAGACTTTTCTGGATAGCGGGAACGCGGATATCGTCATCGGAACCCAGGCGCTGATACAGGAAGGCGTGTCGTTCAGCAAGCTCGGTCTCGTCGTGATCGACGAGCAGCACCGCTTCGGTGTCATGCAGCGCGCTCAGCTTCGCGGGAAAGGCGTCACCCCCGACGTTCTCGTGATGACGGCCACGCCGATTCCGCGCACGCTCTCGATGACGCTGTACGGCGATCTCGACGTCTCGGTCATCGACGAAAAACCCGCGAACCGGAAACGAATCGTCACCGCCATCCGTTTCGAGGAAGACCGAGGGAAAGTCGAGGAATTCCTCACAGAAGAAATCGACGGCGGTAGTCAGGCGTACATCATCTACCCGCTCGTTGAAGAATCCGAAAAACTGGATCTCAAGGCGGCGACGGAAGGATTCGAACACCTTCAGCGCGAGGTATTTCCCGGCCTCCGCATAGGCTTGCTGCACGGCAAAATGGCGGCGAAGGATAAAGATGCGGCAATGATGCAGTTCAAACGGCGCGAGCTCGATATCCTTGTCTCGACGACGGTGATAGAAGTCGGCGTGGATGTGCCCAATGCCACCGTGATGCTTGTCGAGCACGCGGAGCGGTTCGGACTGGCGCAGTTACATCAGCTTCGCGGCAGAGTCGGACGGAGCGGAAAGCAAAGTTATTGCATCCTGATGACGTCGCGTTCGGCGTTCTACGCCGGAGGGAAAACGAAAGACGAAATACGGGAATCCGGCAACGCCCGTAAACGGCTCGAAACAATGCGCGATTTCGACGACGGCTTCAGGATTTCCGAAATTGACCTTGAGATACGCGGTCCCGGCGATCTATGGGGGACCATGCAAAGCGGTTTTCCCGAGCTTCGTATCGCAAATCTCGTCGATCATGCCGATATTCTCCAGGCGGCGCGGGAGGCGGCATTCGGAATAGTCGACGGAGATCCTCATTTGCGGCTGCCCGAGCATGCGCAGCTCAATTCGCTCGTTCATAAAGTATTGCGCGATAAAATCGCCCTTTCAACAGTAGCATAATACTCGGAATCCACATGCAAATTCACGGCAGACAACCGGTTATCGAAGCGCTGAAATCCGGAAAAACCATATCGAAAATCTATTTTCGATTCGGCATTCATGGCGGCGCGGTATCCGAAATTGAATACCTTGCGCGGAAAGCCAAGGTCGTTACCGTCGTGCTGCCGAAGCAAAAATTCGACAAGCTCGGCGGCGATCCTTCAACGACACAGGGAATCATCGCGCTTATCGAGGACATCGAACCGCTCACGCTCGACGAGCTTCTTTCCATTACCCGCGAGCAGGATCCGCCGTTCTTCATCGCTCTCGACTCCATCACCGATCCGCACAACGTCGGCGCCATCATCCGGTCGGCGGAATGCGCCGGAGCGCACGGCGTGATCATACCAGTGCGGGATTCCGCGATGATCAGCGACACCGTTGTGAAAGCGTCCGCCGGGGCTGTGTCGCATATTCCTATCGCAAAAGTGGATAATCTACGTCAGGCGCTCGATGAACTGAAGCGCAATAATATCTGGATCGCCGGGCTTGCAGGGGAAGGCGACACAGACATGTTCCAGTTCGACGGCTATATACCATTGTGTATTGTCGTCGGAAGCGAAGGAAAGGGAATCCGCCCGTCGATTCTATCCGCGTGCGACTTCAAGGTGCGGATTCCGATGTGGGGCGAAATCGGATCGTTGAACGCCTCTGTCGCAGCCGCGCTGATGTTGTACGAAGTCCGGAGAAAACGGTTGTAAATATTATTCCGGTCGGCGGCTGTACAACCGTATGAAAGTAAGACCAAACCATATGCATCCCATCCAAATCGGATCGATTGTTGCCTGCAGGCGCCCCGTTCCGGTTTTGTTTGACACCGCACCGGAACGTAATTTGTGATTTTGCATTACAATCGAAAGGCAGCATGAAAACGCTTATCGCATGGTTCCGGAAGATGTACAATTGGGTAGAGGGCTTTGCCGGAAAGCCTCATGCGCTGTGGGCGCTGTTCTTCATCGCGTTCGCGGAATCGTCGTTCTTCCCTATCCCTCCCGATGTACTGCTTATCGCCCTGGCGGTCACCTTCCCTACAAAATCCATGCGGTTTGCCCTTATCTGTACCATCGGATCAGTGCTGGGAGGGATACTTGGCTATTATATCGGCTATGGACTGATGGAAACCGTCGGCAATCCCATCATTGCCGCATATAACGCGCAGGAATACTGGCTGCAGGTTGAAACCGCCTACCGCGGCGAACTGGGAATCTGGTTCCTCGTCGCAGCGGCGTTCACACCGATTCCTTATAAAGTGGCAACAATTGCGGCGGGCGCCACGCAGATGCCGTTCTTCCCCTTCGTCATCGCGTCGCTACTCGGAAGAGCTGGCCGGTTTTTCCTGGTTGCAGGTCTCATCTGGAAGTTCGGTCCCAGCATCAAGTCATTCATCGACAAGTATTTCGATAAGCTGTCGATTGCGTTTATCGTGCTTCTTGTACTCGGCTTTGTGGCCGTAAAGTACATTTTCTAAGTTCCCGAGCCAGCCGGAAGACAAAAAAAATGTCCATTTACCGGGGCGACCGGCAAATGGACATTTCTATAAGCTCCGGTAAACTAGTTTTTACCGTCTTTGCTGTCAGTGCTGGCGTGTTTATGGCTGCACTTGCTGGCGCAGTCGGCTTTATCCTTACCTGCGCATGCTGCTTTTTCCTTGTCCGAGCAACCGGTGGTCTTGTTATCGACCTTGGTCAGAGTGGCTTTGCCGTCGGTGGTGTTGGCGGCTTTCATGCTCTTCGCCGAGCAGCATCCGCTCTTTTCGCCGGTTTTCGTTACACAGGTTTTTTCCTTGTCGGTTGCCTTTTTGGGGGCTTCCTGTGCGTAACCGAGCGAAAGCGACAGTACCAACGCAAACAGCGTGGTGAGTCCGAGGATTTGTTTCATGATATAACTCCGATTATGTGAAAGAATTGAATGTACGTTTGAGCGCGTCCATACAATTTGTTAAAACTACTCAGGGAACCAGTAAAATTCCAAACGAAAACGACGGGCCGGTAAAGCTCTGTTTTCCGCGCAACGGAGAGGTAAAACCGAATGCGGTGTATTCGAGCTGGGCATACATGCCCAATCCCTGCGAAAACCGCAATTCCGAACCTACTCCTGCATAGGCGCCCGCACCCCAACGGAACGACATCCGGCTGACACTTTGCCACAGCGAATATGCCGTCGGATGCTCGATTCCGACAACAGGACCGGCGCCGTAGGCAACGTACTGCGTCCATTCCATTTGTCCGGATTTGAACTCGGCGAAATCGGTCCTGCCGCCGAGATACATTGGAACAACAGAGGCGAACACGCCGTTGCCTTCAAGATTCGATTGAGCGCCCTGCCGGAGAACGAGATATCCCGCGGAGACCTGAAGCGTCGACAAACCGGAAGAGGCGGCATTGATGCGCGCCATCGCGCCGACGCCTACATTCGAAACCAGCCCCGAAGGCACAATCGTAGCACGGTCGCCGCGCAGTCCTTCCCGCGAAAGCGGCAGCTGTTCATCGTCGCCGGAGGTTGTAAACGCGCGCGGCATGCGATCCGGCGCTTGGGCAAATACCGTCGCGCTGATTACTACAAACAAAAGCGGCAGAAATTTCATCGAATCGTCTCCGGCATCGGAATGTTTACCGAACACTAAACCGCGAAATTATAAAAAGGCGGAGAAACTGCCGTTCGCGAATCCGCACCATCAGTGAGAATGGAAGCATGAAAGCTCAACATGCTGTTAGCCGAACGACAAAAGCGTTTCTCCGCTTCAAAAGTCTAAACGCAATATGCAAGCAAAAGATTCATCGACGCAAGAAGGTCAGTCGTTTTTGACCTGCAATGTCCGCAAGCATTCATACAGGAGGATACCGGTCGCAACCGCGACATTCAGCGAATGCTTCACCCCGTGCATCGGAATTTCCACAGCCAAATCGCAAAGTTCAACCGCTTCCTGCGAAATTCCCGCAATTTCGTTGCCTACCACAACGGCGAGGGGAAACAAATCAGGGGTCAGATCGAAGCACGACATGCTTTTATCGGTATGCTCCAGGGCGGCAATCCGGACGCCCTCCGCCTTCAGCCGCCCGATAGCATCGGTAACGCGAGGCACGTATTCCCATGGCACGCTTTCGGTCGCGCCGAGAGCGGTTTTATCGATTTCCTTTCTCGGCGGATAGGGTGTGAATCCGCAGAGAAAGAGCCTTTTCACCATCGCACCGTCGCAAGAGCGAAAGATCGACCCAACGTTATACAAGCTTCGCACATTATCGACGATCAGATACAACGGATGGCGGGGAGCATGTTCTATGTGCGCTACCGACGTTCGGACAATCTCGTCATGCCTCAGCTTGCGAATGCTCACCGGAGCTTCTCCCAGATAACAAACAACTCGCGGTCCTTACGGGGTTTAATCGATTTCGCATGGACGCGTTGATCGAGGATGCGGAATTTCCGTTCGAGCATCGCCTCCAGATCCGCAACATTGACATTGAACGGCGGTCCCCCCGCGCGTCCGTCGACGGGAAAGATCAGCCCGATAACCCAGCCGCCGGGACGCAGCAGCCTGCATAACAGCTTGACATACTCCTCCCTCCGTTCCGGATCGATGGCGCAAAGACAGGTGTATTCGAGGATGTAGTCGAATTTCCCCGAATACTCTTCCGGCATATCAAACATGTCCTGTTGTAGAATTTCAACGGGATGCCCTTCAGAGAGCGAGGCCTCGCGCAGGGCATGAAGCGGCTCGGGCGCGAAATCCAGCGCCGTCACGGAAAAGCCGTGACGAGCGAATAACAGCGCATCGTAGCCGTGCCCGCTGCATGGAATCAACACCGAACCCGGGACGAAACGCTGCGTTCCGCCCGGCATCTGCTGCGGATCGAGAAGAATATCCTCAAAAACCGGCGTCGGAGTTCCGAGGTCCCAATACGCTTCCCCGCGTCGATATGCGCCGGACCAGTATCCCGGATCGTTGATATCGTTCATCTATCCTTTATACCATTGCGATTGATGCGAATATGTGCGCGTCAGTTGGGTGCGGAGGGCATGCCGGTGAATTGCGAGACGGACGAGACGGTCAAGCAGATCGGGATACTGGATACCCGCGGCTTCGAACAGCTTCGGATACATGCTGATCGATGTGAAGCCCGGCATTGTGTTGATTTCGTTGACATACAGATCGCCGGTTTTTTGGGAATATAGAAAATCGACGCGCGCGAGTCCTTCGCAGTGCATCGTTTTATACGCCCGCAGCGCCATTTCCGAAAGCCTGTCCTTCAGCGCCACAGGAACCACCGCAGGAATGATGAGCCGCGAGCTTCCATCGACATACTTGGCATTGTAATCGTAAAACTCGCCGCTTGGGATGATTTCGCCCGGTGGAGAAACGATCACATCCTCGTTCCCAAGCACCGCGATCTCCAATTCGCGCGGTTCGGGTACCGCGCCTTCGACAAGGAACATATGATCGAACTGAATCGCCGTTTCAATGCCTGCGATGAGTTCGGACAGATTGCGCGCCATTGAAATGCCGACGCTGGAACCGGAACATGCCGGTTTCACGAACACCGGAAAATCGAGCAGCATCTGGATGGTATCCAGTATACGAGTTGTGTCGCGTTTATAATCGTGACTGTGGTACGCCTTGTATTCAACCTGCGGTATCCCCGCTTCGTTGAACATACGCTTCTGATACACTTTGTTCATACATAGGGCGCTCCCAAGTACGTCCGATCCTATATAAGGGATATCGGATATCTCGAATAAGCCCTGAATCGCCCCATCTTCGCCGTATGTACCATGCAGAACCGGGAACAGTACGTCGATGGGTGTCTCTTCGAGCCTGCCATCGGAATAGATCGTCAGCAACGCCCGTTTATGCGGATCGGGAGAAAGAAGGCATTGCGGCAACGCATCGATCCCTACGCCCGAGGTCAGCGCATCAAGCGCGTGTTCGCCGGTCACCCAGCGGCCTTCCTTTGTGATGCCGATGGGAACGATATTGTATTTTGCCGGGGAGAGCGCCTTCATGATGGATCGCGCCGAAACGAGCGACACTTCATGTTCGCCCGACCTGCCCCCGAAAATCACGCCAATTTGTTTGTTTATCATTTGATTAATGCAGAAATATCACAGAATCATGATTGCTCAAACGTACATACGGGTTTACGGAAAAACAAGACGCAGAACCATGCCATTCCCATCGAAGAAATCGGCGTTCCAGGTGCAATCAGAACCCCCATGCTATTCCACGTCCGCGCAGACGCTTCAGCGTGTACGCACAGGCAAAGCGATGTTCGATCAGAACCAGACATAACAGATCAGGAGATGAGCCTGCAGCAAGCAGACCCATCTCCTGTAGCATTGGATTTCCGGAAATTCAGGAATCAGAATTCCATCGTCAGCACTATCCCGGCGCGCATGGAGTGCGGCTTCCACGACATGCCGTCGACGGCATTGTTCAGAGCATGCCTGTATGAGATTTCGGGATAGAGTGCATGTGAACCATTTCGGGAAAGCGGAATACGCATTCGAATACCGCCAACACCGGAGAAGATCGCTCCCGTAGTATTGGGAACGTCTCCCGAAATCCGGTTCCTCACGTTAGTCCCAGTATCGAGAAATATTCCGTATGCAGGATCGACGATTGTCTCCTTTTGCTCATAGGCTGCTCTTGCTGGAAATGCCGCATTGAATCCGGCGAAGACGAAAAGATTGGGAAGTATGCGGTATGTCGCCGCCGGTTCGATTGCAATGGTTGTCAGCGAAATTGCAAGGGTGTGTTCGAACGTGCCGTTCACCGGATTCCCATTGATACTCAGCAGGACTGTTTCATCCGTAACGAAATCGACGGTCATTCCTGAGACCAGCAGACGCGAGGCGACGCTAAAATCCCCTGATAATTGCCGGTTGTATTCCAACCCTACGAGATAGCCGGTGCCTGCTGTTGTTCCGTATTCCGGGCAACAGCTCGGCACACCGCTGATCCCGCGTATGGAGGCGGCGTGGATACCGTAATCGAACGCCGCAATCACACCAACCTCCTGATGAGCCGGCTGAGCTACCGCAGGGTTGCACAACGAAACTATCAGCATTGCCAAAAGAACGATACAACGACCGAGAATCGGCGAAATGCGGTTCGTATTTCCATGAATTCTCATTATTTGACCCTCCACATTTTGCCGGTGATCTGTTCGCGGCCGGTTTGCAGATAGTAATAGTATATGCCGGAAGGCAGGCGGTCGGCTTGAAACTCAGCCGTATGGATGCCGGGCATCTGCATGCCGTCGGTCAGCTGTGCTACTTCTCTGCCCAGCGCGTCCTTTATAAGAAGAAGAACGTGGGATTCATAAGGGAGTCGGTAGGTGATCCGCGTAGTGAGTTCAAATGGATTCGGCGCGACCGAAACGGAAACCTGCCTGTTCGAACCGACGAGGCGTTTTCCGCCTTCCCTGCATATACGAATTTCTACCATCCCCGGATCGATCCGGATTGACGGACAGGGGATACCGAATGTGAATTGCTTGATTTGGACGGCGCTGGTGTCCGTTTGTCCGAGCGTCGCCAGACATTCGATATGGGCCAGAGTACCGCCCGAACCATTGTATACGCCGCTGAATGGAACGTAACGCATGTCCCCGGTATCGGTGTATGGTGCGTTTACAGGATAGAGCACCGACCGCTGGAATGAAAGAATCCCTGAATATGCTGCATTCGCTAGAATGAGAGCATCGATACTTCCCACTATCCCGACGGTAAGAAACACTGTCTCGCCCGGACCGGCGTGGATATCCGAAGCTTCGACAAGAATGTCGGTAGCGGGGGAATCATGCACATATACCGAATCGGCATAGGTACATCCGGCTTCATCACCAACCACGACCCAGTACAAACCGGGTTGCGTTACCTGTATCGACCGGGATGTACCTCCCGTCGACCAATGGTACGACCAACAGGGCACATCGGTCGAGAGCAAACCCGTTTCGCCGGAACAAAGAAGCGTATCTCCAGTTATGGTTATCGCGGGCGGAGTGCCTTTCAGCACCGTCACTTCTGCGCTGCTCGAACAACCGCTGGAGTCGATAGCGTACACAGTATAGAGTCCCGGTTCCGCTACTGTTGTCGTCCGAGTCGTGTCGCCTGTTGTCCATTGATAAGAAATAAAACCTTGCGCGGCAATCAGTTCAACCGGCGCATCGCCGCAAAGAACCATATTGCCGGTAATAGCGACGGGAGAATTGTGAGAGGCTGTCACTGTTAGGGTATCCGAATACCCGCTGCACCCGGAAGAGTCCACCGCCCACAGATAGTACGCGCCCGGCCGACCAACGGTTATGGATCTGCCCGTATCGCCAGTCGACCACCTGTAGCTTCTGTATCCCGGTAAAGCGGAGAAAATGAGCGTTTCGTTCGCGCAAAGATGCAGATTGCCGTCCCATAGGATTGCGGGGCGAAGTGCATCGCCCAACTCAACAAGCACCGTATCCTTTCCAGCACATGGAGCGCTGCCCGCGACTACTTCGACGATGCCGGACGTCGCTCCGCCGGCCCATGATACGGTTATCCGGTCAGTCCCATTACCCTGCGTGATAACGCCGCCCGTAATCGTCCATGTATATCCGCCTAATCCTGAAGGAACCGCATGATACATGATGCTGTCGCGGCTGCACAATTGTACCGGACCCTGGATATGGACGGCGGGCGCGGGAAGGACTGTGACGCGAACTCCCCCTGCCATTGCCCAACAACCCCTCATTGTTATACCCTTTACATCGTATACCCCGCTTTCACGCACAACGATTGATGACGCCGTATCGCCAGTCGACCAGACATAATATTGACTGTTGCCGTCAGCGCGCAACACAATACTATCGCCTTCGCAAATGGTAGAATCTACCGAAGGATAGATATCTACGAGCGGCGCCGCCGCTGCGACGATGACAACTGTATCAGCAGAAGAACAACCGTTCGCATCGGTAACGCCCACAACAAAGACGGTTCTGACCCCTGGAAATGCCAGTGGATTCGGTACGGATGAGTTGGTCAACCATTCCGGTGGTGTCCAGGAGTACGTAAAAGGTCCGGTTCCGCCGGTCACCTGAGCCAATAACTGAATTGTATCTCCAATACACACAACTGCATCGTCTCCGGCATCCACCACAGGAGAATCGAATACGGACGCCAGGATCGTATCCGAGGCAACACAGCCGTTGTTATCGGTCGCAGTGACGATGTAGCTGGTGGTCGACGCCGGAAACACAGTCGCCGGAACTGTATCCGGATTGCCAATGCCGGTCACCGGCGTCCAATGATAGGTATACGGCGGAGTGCCCCATGTAGCGGGACGTCCGATGGATGCGCTATCGCGGCCGCATATCACAATATCCGGACCGGCATCGAATTGTACCGGTTCGTTGGAGTGTATCGTCACGGTATCGCGCCCGGTGCATCCCGACTGGTCGCTGACTGTCACAATGTACGTTGTCGTGGTCTGGGGCGACGCTGTCACCACGTCGGCGGTCGTCGATGAAAGACCATCCGGAGGGCTCCACGTAATGGTGTACGGAGCAACCCCTCCCGAATAGCGCGCCGTCAGTTGCACGCCCGCGCCGGAACACCAGTAGATGTCGTTTCCGGCGTTCACCTGCAAGCCGCTTCCTACCAGAACAGTAACCGTATCCGAATCCACGCAACCAAGCGAGTCGGTCACAGTGAGAATATAGGTGGTTGAAGCGAGGATATTCACCTCGGGCCGAGCTACTTTGGTTGAGCTTAGACCCATTGCCGGCGACCAGGAAAATGTATATGGAGGTATGCCGCCGACGGCGCCTCCTTCCAGCCTCGTAGAGGTTCCCTTACATATCGATTTGCCGGGTCCCGCTGTCGCGAGGATCTCGCTCGAGACAAATACGGTCACTGTATCCGTACCGGAGCAACCGTTTTTGTCGATGATCGATACAATATACGTCGTTGTCGTTCGCGGCGATGCTGTAGGCGTGGCGCTGGACGGATTGGAAAGTCCGGCGGCTGGCTGCCAGGATATCAGGAACGGCGGCGCTCCTGCCGTCGGATTCTTCCCGATGACGACGCTCTTCCCAGCGCAGATGCGCTTATCCTCGCCGCCGTCGACGGAAAGTTTGTCGATCACGGAAACGGTGACCGTATCGCTCCCTGCGCAGCCCGTACTATCGGCGACATTCAGAATATATGTTGTGGTGACCGCAGGCTTTGCTCCGGTATTCAAAGCTCCAGGGTCGGACAGCCCCATCGCGGGACTCCAGGTACAGGTGTAGGGCGGAGTGCCGCCGGAGACGCTTCGCCCGATATCGGCGCTTCCCCCTGTACAGAACGACACATCATTTCCAGCATCGACCTTCAGGGCGTTTCCGATTTCGATGAGAACGCTATCCTTCGCGCTGCAGCCGTGAATATCTGTTACCGTTACGAAGTATCTGATTCTCGATACCGGCGATGCAACCGGATTCGCAATGGTGGAATCCGACAACCCGGATCCCGGATACCAGGAGTATGCAACAATTGTATCGCCTACGCCTGTGGTTGCCTGCAACTGCACACCGGCGCCTGGACATACCAGTAGATCAGGTCCCGCATCCACTGTAGGCAGGTCAAACACCCTGACAAATACGGAATCGGTACCGATGCATCCGGCGGAATCGGTAACCAACAACCTGTACGTAGTCGATTGCAGGGGGTAGGCATTGGCCGATAATGACGACGGTGAAGAAACCGATGCAGATGGCTCCCATTTGACGGAAATCGGCATTGCGGCAGTTTGCACAGTCCCGTTCAGAACGACAATTCCGCCCGCACATATGGCAGTATCTTTGCCGGCATCGACAACGACGGGTGGGCGCACCACCACGGTAACGGTATCAGTACCGCTGCACCCGGCTGAATCAACAACAGATACGATATAGGTCGTCGTCGAACCGGGATGCGCCGTTACATGCGTTCCGGTGGGAGATGAAAGCGTCGAATCGGGCGACCATGTACAAGTAATCGGAGGTGATGCATTGTTGACCGATACCGAAAGCTCCGCAGCATCGCCCGCGCAGATTGTCGTATCGGCGGAAGCCTGCACTTCGATATTGCGTACATAGACGGTCATCGAATCGCATGATGTGCATCCCGCAGAATCGGTAACACAGAGAACGTAGCGGGTGGTTGTATCAACAGTCGCTGTGGTCTGGAGCGTCGCAGTGGAACTCAGTCCCGTGGAGGGCTGCCAGAGGACAGTCATCGGGAGCGTTCCTCCTGAATAGCTCCCTTCGAGTTGTGCGGTACCACCGGAACAAACCGACTTATCGGGGCCTGCTTCGACAATGAGCGGAGGACTGACGACAATACGAATCGTATCCGTAAAAACCGTGTTCGCCGAATCGCGGACTGTGATAACAAATACGGTAGTCGAATGCGGGATTGCGGTCGTCCAGAGCGAATCAGGATGCGTTACAAGATTCGCAGGGGACCAGCTATATGTATAAGGCGGAGTGCCAGGTTGGGTAATCACAGGTCTCAGGTCCACGGTATCGCCAAAACAAATCACCTGATCGTCGCCCGCGTAAACGCTGGGCACGAAGGTCACATCGACTTTAATCTTGAGGATGAACGCATCTCCCGTCCCCTGCAACACCGTTTGATGCGTGCCGGGAGTAGCCAGTCCCGGACTCGAAGTTTCTCCAATGACGACGATATTCGATCCGAAATCGAACGTCACGTCGTACCCGATATCCTGATTCGCGCCTCCGAAATAGGTACCATACATCATTTGACCGTTGAGGTCAAACTCGGTAAAGAATACGTCGCCTCCTCCTTTATTGACACTTTGAATCGCGCCGGGTGTCGCTATTCCAGTGTTGCTGCTGGTAATCCCGGTAAAGAATATCTTGCTTCCGGCGGCATACATGGCATTTCCTCTGTCGTCCGCTTCGCCGCCGAAGTATGTCGACCACTGCCGCGCCCCGGATGCGGAAAACTTCATCAGGTAGGAATCCTTCGCACTTTTCAGTACCGTCTGAAATGCGCCCGGAGAAGCGATATTCGTTGAGCTGGTCGTTTCTCCGGTTGTGAGGATATCCGTACCGGCAAGGGCAACCGCAAATCCTGCGTCGTTTCCGGCCCCCCCGATATATGTCGACCAGAGTAGCTGTCCGGTAGCCGAGAACTTTGCGACGTAGCTATCCAGCCCCCCTCCGGGAGTCGTTTGAAACGCACCCGGCGTCGCTAAACCTATACTTCGCGTTTCACCGGTGATGTAGATCGATCCGCCTGCATCGGCAATTGCATCGATGGCATAGTCAGCATAAGCGCCTCCGAAGTACGATGCCCATTGAAGGAGACCGTTGCCGTTAAAAACTGCGATATAGCCGTCTTCCCCGCCGCTGTGTGTTGTTTGATGAACGCCCGGCGTCGCGATGCCGCCGCCGCTTTCGGTTCTGCCGACGACAACTATATTCGCACCGCTCAGCGTTAAGCCGAAGCCGACCCACTCAGTTTCGCTACCGCCAAAATATGTACTCCAATGCCTTGCGCCGTTTCCGCTGAATTTCGTGAGAAACGCATCCCAGCTCCCCGCAAAACTTGGTTGATGGACACCGGGCGTTCCCATACCGGATGTCGCGGTAATCCCGGCCATATACACTTCGTCAGCGGGAGAGACCTCAAGATCACGTCCTGTATCCAAAGGACCGCCGCCGTAATATGTCCCCCACACCAAGTGAAGATCCGATGTGAATCGCGCGATATATCCGTCGTCGCTGTAATAAACTGTCTGGAATGCACCAGCTGTCGCGATGTTTGATCCGCTCGATGTCCTCCCGGTGATGGCGATATCGTTATTTGAAAAAATTCCTTCTCCGTAGCCTCTGTCGAGTCCGCCACCCCCGTAATACGTACACCACGCGATACTTGGATCGATCACTAGAGTGCGCCGTTTGTCGTAAGAACCGACCAGAAACCGTAGTGTATCGCCTGAGACAACCGCCTCGCACTTCACGGCAGCACCTTGCGGATCGGTTCCGTATTCCGAGCCTTCACGTAATGAGTATGTATATGGAGCTCCTTCCGCTATCTCCCCGTTTGTCGTCTCGATATATACTCCCGAGTTACGGATGGAGAGTGCGTTCTGTCCTCTGAACGCGAGTTTGATCGATCGCGGATCTCCGCCGGGTCGGACGATGAACGAATACTTTACAGTCGATTCGAACAAGTCCGCACCACCGGCGCCGCCGTCGACTTCGAATACCAGATCGATCTCCGGGTACATGTTCCGGTACACAATACGCGTGTATTTATAAACGCCGGTATATCCTTCCGCAGGAGCGTCCGGAAGGATATAGTTCCAATACGCCTCCGATTTCACTTCGGCCAGCATTTGCGGATTGGGATTCGAGCCAACAAATTCAATATCGACCCGGTGGGATAAGATTTTTGTTTCCATAGCGTCCGGATCCGATACATCTCCGGGCAGGACCGAATGCCTCTCTGCAATGCCCCTTGCGGGAACCATCTCGCGCTTCAGCATTTCGTAACTGAAACCGGTTCGCAGCAACTGGAGTCTGGAATTCCCGGCTGAATACAGAAACCGGACAGCATCGTTTGGCGTACCGTTCTGGTCCCTTATCTGACCCTTGTTTTCGAAGAAGCCCGGAAAGCCGTCAATACTTGCAACCGGCTGAGCATGAACAATCGGAAACAAGCCAAGGAAAGCAGTAAAAAAAAGGACAGAAACGTAACAAATACTTTTCATCATCCCTCCCGGAATGAAATAACAAACCAACTATGGATACGATATAGACCTACGAATTCATCAACAATAGAGTTGTAAAAATGCACAGCACGTGAGATGTGCCAGGCCACCTAAACACAATATCGACAAACAACTAAAGTTAGAGAACCAGCAAATCGCTATCAAGGTAAAAGTACAGTACTAAGACATTCAAAGAGGACATTCAACACGACGAATGTCCTCTTAGATCAATCTCGAAAATCAGTTGCTACCAACCTTCTAGCTTTGCTTTTCCGGCTGTACGCTCATCCAAGTGGTGCAAGAACAATAATTCACAGTTACCATTTATACAGCACCGTGTATTTAATCTTGACTTCGCCGTCCTTCGGGACGGTGACCGGGAATTCCGCCGTCGTGGCGTCGATTTTATTCGAATCGTGGCTTTGCTTCAGAATCGTCCAGTCGCCCCACATATGCTCGACGGCGTACACCTTCGCATCTTCATTTTTGTGATTGCGGATGGAGATTTCGTACGACACCTCGGTCACGCGGTCCGATACTCGGTTGAAATCCGTTTGCTTCCGCGTTCCCGTTACATCGAAGGCGTCGCCGATGTATAATTTCACCGTTTCGTCCTTCGGCGTATGGTCGATGAGATCCTCGCCCAGGAATTGAAGATTGCCTCGTTTATCCGCTTTGTAGACCCGCACCTTTCCTTTCGGGAGCGGCATACCCATGTTGTTATCCTTGCTGTTCTTCAGCTCGAGCACGACATTGATTTTTCCTTCTTCCGTGCTGCTGCCCTGTCCCGGGCCGCGCCCGCCGCGGCTGTAGTACCAGCGTCTGCCAAGATCGAACACCAGCTTCCGGTTCACGGAAACGTCGGCGGCGGACATGAGCGTCATCTGCTTCGTTTCCCTGTCGCGGATATCGGTAAAGCCGTCGAGAGTATACAGATGGTATTCGAAGAACGACTCCTCCTGGAATTGTTCTTCGGACACCGCCTTTTTGGCGAGCATTCTGCCTGCGACCTCGTCTCTCATTCTTCCGCCTTCCTGCACCCGCCGCACATCGCCCGCCAGCAACTGAAGCTGCGCGTTTCTGTATGTCGCCCCGCTCTTGTTATCAAGCGTCACCCAACCGGTGATATCGACGATGCTTTCGTTTTCCGCTACCACAGCTACATAATCGGCCTTCCAGTTCAGGCCGTTCGAAAGGTAATTTACCTCGGTTTGATGTATGCCGCTTTTTCCAACGTCCAGCTTCCACAGCAGCGACGGTCTGGAAACCAGTCCTTCCGGTAACGCATCAACGGTAATTTCCCCGGACGGATTCAGGATAATTCTTCCGTCGTCGGCTTTCAGAACGGTCCCTTCGTTCGTGCTAAGCAATGTGCCTGAAAGGATTTCCGTTTTCCCTCCGGAATACGTCTGCTTGTACTGCACCGTTTTCCCGGTCGATTTATTCAGCACCGCCTGGGGGGTCAGCAAATCATATTGGTAGTTCTGCTCGCGGACGGCGACACTGTTCGGCGCGGTGAGCGATTTAAAACTCAGCGATGTCGGATCGATCTGGGCGGCAACATCTTCGTACCGGACAAGATTGATACCTTCGTGAAGGCCGAATTCCCGCTTCTCGCGGATTACAGCGAAATTCTGGTTATATATCGTCAGCGACACACCCTTGACGTCCTTCGAGGTGGTCAAAACCTTCTGCTGCGCTGCAAGAGGAAACTGTATCGCAACAGCGCATACGATGATTATATACATTCCGCGCATACCGGCGCTCCGTATTCTATACAACAATTGTAATTACCATGTAATTCTGACGCGGTATGTTACCGTCGTCTCGCCGTTCTTCGGCACAACGACGGGGAATTCCACTGTCGTCGCGTCCTTCTTCAGGAAATCGTGGCTGTTGCTCAGCATCTTCCAGTCGCCGAAGATATGTTCGGTAACGTAGATCGTGACATCTTCGTTCTTATGATTCCGCAGCGAGATTTCGTACGACTCTTCGCGCACGCGGTCCGATATCTGATTGTATTCCATTTGTTTGCGTTCGCCGAGGACGTCGAAGGCATCGCCGATATATAACTTGACGGTCTCGTCTTTCGGCGTATGGTCGATCAGATCTTCGCCGAGGAATTGCAGATTGCCGCGCTTGTCTGCTTTATACACGCGCACTTTCCCTTTCGGGAGCGGCATTCCCATATTGTTATCCTTGCTGTTCTTCAACTCCAGCATCACATTCGCCTTCTTTTCCGATGTGCTGCTCCCCGATCCCGGACCGCCGTAGCCGCCGGTGTACGGCCAGTACCTGCCGCCGTCGAACACCAGCTTGCGTTGCACCGTCACATCCGCGGCGGACATCAGGGTCATCTGTTTGGTTTCGTTATCGCGGACGTCTGTCGATCCATCGAGCGTATACAGGTGATATTCGAAGAACGATTCTTCCTGAAACTGCGGGGCAGCCGGTGCGTTCATCGGCATCGCCGCGCCGACGAGACGGTCGTCGTACCGCCGCTTCTGCTCCTGCACGCGCCTCACGTCGCCCGCCAGCAGTTGAAGCTGCGCGTTTTTGTATGTCGCGCCGCTGCGGTTGTTGAGCGTCACCCACCCGGTAATATCAACCTTGTCTTCCGCCTCGGCTACTACAGCGACATAATCGGCTTTCCACGTCATTTCATTCGTTATATAGGATACTTCGGTGGTATGAACGCCGGCGTTTCCGCTTTGCAGTTTCCAAAGCAGCGAGGGACGCGGTACAAGCCCTTCGGGGAGTTCCTCAACCATAACCTCGCCCCAGGGATTGAGTACAAGCTGTCCCTCGTCTGTTTTGAGAACTGTTCCGCTGTTTGTTCCGATAATCGTCCCCCGGACAATCTCAGTCTTTCCATCGTAATGCACGCGTTTATAGCTCGCGCGCTTGCCGAGGGATTTCTCGAGTATCGCCTGCGGAGTCAGCAGATCGTACTGGTAATTCTGTTCGCGCACCGATACTTCGCCGGGCGCGGTGAGCGATTTGAAACTGATCGATGTGGGATCGATTTTCGCCGCCACGTCTTCGTACCGGAGAATATTCATTCCTTCCGATAACGGGATCGTGCGTGTTTCCCGGACGACGGCAAAGTTCTGATTGTAGATAGTAAGGGAAACACCTCTTGTATCCCGCGATGTACTGACGGCGTTTTGTTGCGCCTCGGAACTAGTGTGAATCATGGCGATTCCGGCAAGTATGAGAAGGAGTGATTTCATAGAGTATTGTTATCCGTTGTCCGCTAACCGGGCGTTACCATGTAATCCGCACTTTGTATTTGACCTTCACCTCTCCGTCTTTGGGGACGGTAACGGGAAATTGAATCGTCGTTGCATCTTTCTTTTCGAAGGAATGACTGTTGCTGAGCATCTTCCAGTCGCCGTAGACATGTTCGGTGATCCAGACTTTTGCGTCTTCGTTCTTGTGATTCCGGATCGAGATTTCGTAGCTCTCGTCGCGGACGGTGCTCGATATCTGGTTGTATTCCATTTGCTTCCGTGTCCCCACGACGTCGAACGCGTCGCCGATATACAGGCTGATGGTTTCATCTTTGGGCGTATGGTCGATCAGATCTTCACCGAGGAACTGCAGATTCCCGCGCTTATCGGCCTTGTACACACGCACCTTGCCCTTCGGAAGCGGCATACCCATGTTATTGGACTTGCTGTTCTTGACTTCGAGGACGATGTTCGCTTTCATTTCATCGGTGCTGCTGCCCGATCCCGGCCCCCCCGACCTTCCGTAATAGTAGTATCTGTTTCTCCCGCCGTCGAAAATCAGCTTCCTATCGACCGACACGTCGGCGGCGGACATAAGCGTCATTTGCTTGGTTTCATTGTTCATCACGTCGGTAACGCCGTCGAGCGTGTACAGGTGGTATTCGAAAAACGATTCTTCCTGAAACTGGGCTTCGTCTTTCCTGCCTTTCTGGTACGCGACGGAAGGACGGGGGACGTCGGTCTTGTAATCCTGCACCCTGCGCACGTCGCCTGCCAGCAACTGCAATTGCGCCGCTTTGTATGTGGCTCCGCTTTTGTTATCGAGCGTCACCCAGCCGGTGATATCCACCAACTGCTCGTTCTCGGATACAACCGCGACGTAGTCCGACTTCCAGTTCATTCCATTCGCCAGGTAGCTTACTTCAGTCTCGTGCTGTCCCGGTTTATCGACGTCGAGTTTCCAAAGGAGCGACGGCCGCGAAAGCAGGCCATCCGGCAATTCATCGACGGCGATTTCCCCAGATGGATTAAGAATGATGCTTCCGTCGTCGGCTTTCAGTATTATCCCGCTGTTGGTACTCAGAATTGTTCCATTGAGCATTTCCACTTCGCCATTGGAACGGATGCGTTTGTAGTGCACGCGCTTCCCAAGCGATTTGTTGAGTACCGCCTGCGGTGTCAGAAGGTCGAACTGGTAATTCTGTTCTCTTACGGCGACGGCATTCGGCGCGGTTAGAGATTTGAAGCTGAGCGAGGTAGGATCGATAGTGGAAGCGACGTCTTCGTAGCGCACGAAATTTGTCCCATCCGCGAGCGTAAACGAACGCTTTTCCCGGACGACGGCGAAGTTTTGATTGTAGATGGTCAACGATACGCCTTTGACATCTTTCGCAGTCGTGACAACCTGCTGCTGAGCAAATGCCGACGCGGCGAAGAGGAAGGCAACCGCGAAAAGGATATGGGTTTTCATGATAACGCCTCCTACCAGGTAATTCGAACTTTGTACTTCACCGTCGCGTCGCCGTTCTTCGGCACGTTCACGGGGAATTCTATCGTCGTCGCATCCTTTTTCTCGAAGGGATGGCTATTGTTGAGCATCTTCCAGTCGCCGTACACATGCTCGGTTACCCACACCTTCGTATCCTCGTTCTTGTGATTGCGCAGGTTGATTTCGTAGCTGACCTCGTAGATACGATCGGATATTTTTTCATAATTCGTTTGCTTCCGCGTTCCGACAACGTCGAAGGCGTCGCCGATATAGAGCCGGACCGTCTCATCCTTCGGCGTATGATCGATAAGGTCCTCGCCGAGGAATTGCAGGTTGCCGCGTTTGTCGGCCTTGTATACGCGCACCTTGCCCTTCGGCAGCGGCATGCCCATGTTGTTGTCCTTGCTGTTCTTCAATTCGAGAACAACGTTCACTTTCTTTTCTTCCGTGCTGCTTCCCGATCCTGGGCCGCCGTACCCGCCGCCATAGTAATAGCCGTACCTGCCGCCGTCGAAGACCAGCTTGCGGTTCACGTCCACATTCGCCGCCGACATAAGGGTCATCTGTTTTGTCTCGTTATCGCGGACGTCGGTGCTACCGTCCAACGTGTAGAGATGGTATTCGAAAAACGACTCTTCATTGAACTGCGGCGGAGGAGGCGCCGCTTCTGCGTAGCTCATCACAGCGCGGTCTTCCTCATACTCCGGTTGTTCCTGTACGCGGCGGACATCGCCGGCAAGCAATTGCAGTTGCGCATTCCTGAACGTCGCGCCGCTCTTGTTATCGAGCGTAACCCACCCGGTGACGTCTACCTGGTTTTCGTTTTCGGTGACGACGGCAACGTAATCCGCCTTCCAGGTCATGTCGTTGGTGATATATGACACTTCGGTCGTGTGCTTTCCTTCCCTGGAATTCTCAAGTTTCCATAGAAGCGAAGGTTTTGGAACAAGTCCTTCGGGGAGTTCTTCGACCGTGATTTCTCCCCAGGGATTCAGCAAGATCTGCCCGTCGTCGGTACGGAGAACGGTGCCGCTATTGGTGCTTAGGAGTGTCCCCGTAAGAATTTCCGTTTTCCCTTCGCCGAGGATGCGCTTGTACCGCACCTTTTTACCCAACGATTTATCGAGTATCGCTTGCGGTGTGAGCAGATCGTATTGGTAATTCTGCTCCCGGACGGCAACGGCATCGGGCGCGGTGATGGACTTGAAACTGATGGATGTGGGATCGATCTTCGCGGCGACGTCCTCGTAACGGACATAGTTCATGCCTCCCGGAATCGAGATATCGCGGGTTTCGCGGACGACGGCAAAGTTCTGATTGTAGATGGTAAGCGATACGCCCCGCATATCCTTGGAAGTAGAAATAGTTTGCCCGTTTGCGGTCAGGGACGAGCCGAGCAGGACTGCAATGATGCATTGCAGCGTCAGAATGTTCCTCAACATTGTTACACCCGGTAAAAGTGTGAAAGTATTTCAATCATCAAGCTGTTGTTTCACGAATAGGGGAGATTTGTTGTTCCCGAATAGTAGCAACTTTTTCATTAACATGCGCGTACCAATTCTGGAACTGTTCATTCTATTCGGCGCATCATCATGAACCTTCGCAACATTTTCCTTGCTGTCTTCATTGCCACCCTTCAGGCATCGTCCCTCTTCGCGCAGCCTTCGAGGGAAGAAGAATACCGCTATCCGCTGGCGATGGACGGCACGGTATACCTCAATGGCGACAACGGCACGATGACCGTCAGAACGTGGGATAAACCGGAAGTACATATTCTTTGTTCAATCGCTGCCGGAGAAGACACGGAAGCGGCAAGGGATATGGTGAATCAGACGCTTATCGATATCTCGACATCGTCGGCCTGGCTAAAAATCGATTTCTCGCGGGCGGACGCCCCGCAAATCCAATCCATCTGGGATGTAGTCGAAGCAGTGGCGGTGGCGATGCTTCCGAAACCACAGATCCATTACCTCATCACCATGCCTCGCACGGCATCGCTGCGTATCAACGACAACAAATCGTTGATGGACATCTACGGCGTGGCGGGAGAAGTAAGAATCCGCACCGTGAAGGGTTCGGTGGATATCGCAGCCTGCGAGGGGAAACTGAACATTGAGACGGAACGCGGGAATGTGGGGATTCAGGACCTCGCCGGCAGCGCGGAAGTAGAGACGGTCAGCGGCACAATCAAAGCGTCGATCCTGCGGCTTGAAGGAAATTCGACGTTCGAATCGGAAACCGGCGCTATCGCCTTGTTCCTCGATCCCTCCGCCTCTTTCGATCTCGATGTGGACATCGGCGAGCGATCGAAGTTCGAAAGCGATTTCCCGTTGCCCGAAGCATCTTCGAAGGAATTCCATGCAAAGGTAAATGGCGGAGGTCCGCTCATAGAAATCGAATCGGACAGAGGCAATGTGTCGGTGTTACAGTACTAGGATTGCATGCAATTGAGACGGCCCGGAACGCTACGATTCATGCGCAACGGTATGCGCCGTGCCATTATTCACCTTCACAACAACAAGCGTCATGTCGTCGTGTTGCGCGGCGCTCTCCGAAAAAAGCCTGGCACGGCTGAGAATCTCGTCCTTCAGCGATCTTGCATCGAACGATGTGCGGTCGATGATTGATTGGAACAACCGCTCTTCGCCGAATTCCTCCATCCTTGAATCCATGCTTTCGGTCAAACCGTCGCTGTATAACACAACAAGGTCGTCCGCCGTCAGCGGGTAGGTGACCTCCTCCAGCGCTTCTATAAAAGCGGGTCCTTCTTCCAATCCAAGCCCCATTCCGCGCGGCGTAATATACTCCAGCCGTCCGTGCGCTTTCAGTATCGGTTTCGTGTGCCCGGCCCGGCAGATGGCGACCGACTTTCGTTCAAGATCGAACAACGCAAGCGCGATTGTCACAAATGAGCTTCGTTCCAAACGCTCGTGGATGTATTTATTCACGTGGATGAGGATTTCTCTCGGCGAGCGGTGAATTCCCGCCGCAATCCGGATCATGCCCTGCACTTTCGACATATAGAGCGCGGCGGGGATTCCTTTCCCGGAAACATCGGCGACAACGACGAGCAGCTTGCCCGGTTCGAGCGTGATATAGTCGAAATAATCGCCCCCGACCGATTGCGCCGGGATGGAGATACCGGAAATATCGAGCCCCGGGAACTGCGGGTCGCCCTGCGGAAGCAAACCGAGCTGAATCCGGCGGGCGATATTGAGCTCTTCCTGAATTTTATTCCGCTCGAGTTCCGCTTTATACAGCCTTGCATTTTCGATGGCGATCGCCGCCTGGCTGGCGACCGTCGAGAGGAGGTCGATATCGTCCTGCGAAAACAGCTTCCCTGAAAGCTTCTGCCCGACAAGGAATGTGCCGAGCAGTTCTTCCTTGTACAGCATTGGGACGACAAGCACCACACCGTTGTTTTTCAGCAGGTCCTTATCAGCGGCAAGGATAGGCAATCCATTGAACTCTTCCTCGGGTACGGCGAGCGACAGGGCGGATTTTCCGCTGCGCAGGTACGCCGCCAGTCCGTCATCCTCCATGCTGAACCGCAATTGCTGCATATCCATGTTCATCGATGCGTCGCGGCAGCCTTCCTGCTCGTGGCAAAGCAACACCGCGGCTTTTTCGACATGCATTGTATTCGATATGCGGGAAACAATCGATGAAAGGATGTGTTCGAGATCGACATGCCGGGGGAGTTCGCGGCTGAATTCCAGCAACGCTTTCTGATAATTATACCGGTCCTGATAGAACAGCTTGTCGATCCACTCCTGAGCCATACGCTTGATTGGATCGAAGAGAAACGCTATCACGACGATTGCGACAATGGTCAGGACTTCGTTTTCCGCGTCGCCGAACAGGTTGGAGATGATATTGCCGATTCCAATCACAACCAAAAGATACACGACGGCGACAACGGCGGTTACCGTACCATAGATGAGGCTGCGTTTTACAATGAAATCGACATCCATTAACCGGTACCGGACGATCGCATAGCCGAACGCCAACGGCACGCCGACAATGAGAAACGCCGGCAGAACGAGCACCGGGTAGAACACGAATGCCAGCGGGTCGGTGTTGGAAAGAATCAGGATATAGGCATACGATGCCCCGCCCATGAACACGGCATAAAGAATATGCCGGAGCTGGGAACGGGCTTCGCGCTCGATGCGGCGGAAATAGCTGTTCGCAAACAACGTCAATCCGATTGTATAGAAATACATCGGGCTGACTGCAATCTGCATGTAGAGGATACTCGCTAGCTTCCCTGTGATCGGCCAGCCGAATACCAGTCCGATGGCAAACGATGTCAGAGCGATGCTCACGATATACATCGCCGGGATGAACCAACGTCTTTCGGTAATCCGCTTCCTCACCGGGAAATGGCAGAAGAACGAGACGAACTGCACCGGCGCTTCGATATGCGCGAGGAGTATCACACCGAGGAGAACCCATTCCCCCCACGAAAACGGCCGCGATATACTCGCGATATATGTCGAGAAATACGCCATCGAAACGATGCTCAACCTGCCGAACCGCCGCTGTATCTCGCCCTGCGGTTTTGCCATCAGCACAGCCCATCCGACGAAGAGGAAACCCAGACCGAGCATGTACAACGCGAGATATGCCAGATTGACGCTCTTGACGACCTCGACATGCGTGGAGTAGACCGAATCGCCGCGCTTCAACCGGTATATCATCATCTCGCCGGCTTTATAGACATTGATAAACACACCCGGCTGTTTTACGTCGATCCGTACGCCGTCTATGCTCACAAGCGTATCGCCGACGCGGATACCCGCCTTTTCGGCAACCCCGCCTTCGATCACGCGCGTGATGACGTATCTCCCGGTGTTATTTTTCGCTTGCTCCCACTGACACATGTCGTTCGTCACGGCATTGACGACCATCACCTGGTAAAAATTGACGGTCCCCACCACAAGGACGAATGCAGCCAGCAGTGAATAAACGATTCGTATCAAGCGAGGCGGAAATTGCCGCATGGGAGTACGCGAATAGGTGTATGAATGCTCTGTATGTATTCGGAAAAACTACCACTTTGTTTCATGAAAAACACCGGATGCAACGCGGATTTCCATCCGCACGCCGCTTTACCGCTGAGGGCACCGTCCACGGGCAATCCGAAGATGCGGCGGCCGCTATTCGAACCGGTCAACGACCGGCTTCCCCTGCGTGAGAAGCGACACGCCGAATGAACGCGCGCGCTAACGCTCGGCATGATTCCGGTTGTTCATCCGTACCGGAGACTGCATACACAATGCATGCGTTCTGCCCCGATACACGCCGCGCCTGGACAACAGCTTCGGCTGCCTGCCAGTCTACAATACCCGAGCACTGCGCCTCGAATTCGCCGGAGGCGTCTTGTTCAATACCTCCATGGAGTGACAACTGTGTGCCGCCGCCGTCGTCGAAACCCCGCCCGATGAGCGCCTGCAGCGAATCGGCTGACCCGGCGGAAGTAAACACGACGATCATCCGTGTGCAGCCCGGTTGTTCGGAGCGGAGCAGCAAGCCATATTCCTTCGTTTCTGCAAACCAGCCCTCGGGAATCATGCAATCCACCTGGAACCGGTCGTCGCGGAAATTACCACGCAATTGGGCGGCGGCATAGGATGTCGGCAGGAATCCGGCGGCAAAAAAGAGTATAACGAACAACACACGGCATGGGGCACAGCGTTTTCCGGAATTCGAGGCGCCACCAGGGGTGCGTCCGGAGATGATACCGCCGGCGCTGTTCATCGTATCCATCATTTGATTTCCGGGGCGATATACTTGTGCCGGATATACGCATACACGGCGAATGCGCGCAGCGCCTGCGATTGCGGGTGAACCGTCCCAACCTGATCGACGCCGTACCCATCCTCGCCGCCGTGCGGATTCCATCCATTCCTGATACCGTGATCGCGTTTGCGGTGCAAGATGACGGTCGCTCTCCCGTAGGCATTCGTCCAGACATGCTCCAGCATGCGCCCCACCTTGTCCGGAATATCCGCCAATTCATCGGGGGCGACTTCGTACGCATCGAGCAGATAGTGGACGAACGCGCCGTTACCGTCCATGTGAATCTGGTAATAATCCACCGGATCAACCCAACCATTGACGGGGTCCAGTATTCTTTTCGCGGTCGCGACGATGACCTTTTTTATCTCAGGATCCTTTGTCACCCGATAGATTGCCGCTCCGATGGAGCAGTATTCAGCGCCTTCCCACGGCAACTGTTTGCCAAAAGCAGCAAGACCTTTCGCGCCTTCCCATTTGCCATCGCCTTTGTAGAGCGTTTGGATAACGCCCGGCGTTTTCCCGTCGCCTTTCCAGACAAGAAGCGCATCGTCGAGGTAGCGTTGTTCGCCGGTCGCTTCATACAACCAACATGCCACTGCCGCCATCTGATTCATGTTGCTGTTAGTGAATATCCGCTCGCCGACATTGGATTTGGGCACCCAATTGTACCAACTCCACACGCCTTCGTGTTTCGAAAACCTTCCTTCATTGCGCGCGTCGTTGTACCGCTTTGCCGCGTCCTCAACCCAGACCGTATTCGTCCGCCCCGTGAAATCCCACCAATACATCTCCGCAAGACAAATCCAGGCGCGGTCGTCCACCCAGGTGCCGTTATACATCAGCCGCATATCGTGATATTCGGTATGGAACCGGAGCAGCGAAGAGTCTTTCGTGATCGCATAGAGGTAGGCGTCGCCGATGGCGCCGTTCGCACCCTCCCACCCTGCCGTATACACAACGTGGAAGAGATCGCCGATTTTATACGCTCGGTCGGCCCATGTGCCGAGTATCCGTTTCGTTTCGGCCGGAGGTTGCGCGCTCCGGAACCATGCAAATGGATCGGCGGCATACGCAACCACGGCAAGCGCCAGAAAACCAGCGAACAGATACCACGATACACGGATGCGTTTACGCGGAGGCGCGGCGCGGCGCGGTGTTCCCTTTGAAGTGTCGGGGCGTTTCTTTTTCGGCATGGCGGCAACGTACTTGTGGAACTTCCGGAAGACGTAATTTACAGTCTTCGCACTTCGATGCAAGTACAGCCGTTACGTATGTCAGGCCGCGGCGGACGCCGCTACTTTTTGCGTTCCGCCATGATCCGGAGTTCGCGGACGATATTCGCGTGGCTGACGTCGTTGAAGAATTCGTAATTCTCGATCCACCGGTTGAGGGGCGAGAGGATGAATCCGCGCAGCTCGTCCGACATTTCTTCCCAGTTTGTCCGGTTGAGCCAGGATTTCGTTTCGATGCGGATATCCTGCGTCGAACCATAGATCACGCAACTCAGGCATATATTCGTGAACTCGTCGATCTCATCCTTGGTAAGGTAATACCAGATATTTAGAATCGATTCCAGGAAGAACCGGTTCTGCGCCTTTTCCATACGCTGGAAAATGAGTTTTTTCAGCACCCCGGCCTGTTCCGGTTCAATCCGCTTGAAATCCTCGGTCTGGAACAGATAATCGATGAACGCGACGGCTTTCGATTTATCTTCCGTCGCAAGCGGCGTCAATTGTTCGGCGAGCGCTTCTTTTTGTTTGTCTTCGGGAAGCATCGGCAGCGCGAGGCGGTACACATCGCGCAACGTGAGCAAAGCGGCAGTTTTTTCGACCTCGTCGAGCGTCTTTTTATCGCCGCCAAGCGCGCCAGCAGTGAGAGGAATCACCACCTTGACCATACGCACGATTTCGTCTTCGGACAGAGTCTTTAGCTCATCGACGATTGCGCCGCCGCGCAGATTCCGGCGGATGATAACGTCGAGCGTTTCCTTCGCGCCGGGTCCCGTGGGATTTCCGAGCGCTTTCTGAAGCTCGTCGAACGAGATATCCTCGATTGCGTCGAGAATGGAGCCGTTTGAATTAATGCGTTCGAGCAGTTTCTGAACAAGCGACAGTGCGGCGTTGGCATCGCTTTCAGCCGCCCCCTGCGAGAGCCGGATTGTTGCGTTGGGATGAATCAGCTTGCGGTACATCAGTACCAGCTTCTTCGCTTCCGCGGTTCCTGCGATCCGCAGGTTTTCCTTCACGCACAGCGCCATCGACTTGTCGACAGGCAGTTTGATGGGATCGATCCCATGCTTTTGTTCGACGTTTCTCGACACGAGAAACAATGTGAGCAGGGTTTCGAACAAGCCGCCCGCCAATAATATCGCCGCATGCCATGCTTCAATTTCCAGGGCACGTTCCAATTCGCCGTATGCACCTTCGAGGGAGGCGCGGTACGATTCCTCTTGAATGAAATCAAATTTCGCCATGGTCAAACATTCGCTTCGCTGAACGGTTCTCATGATTGGAGAAGTAATGTTGGGATGAAGAAGTATCCATCGTACCGGCTTGCGAGCCGTTACCCGCGCAGAACAGATCAAAAAATGTGGTTGGGTAACCCTGTATGATATACTGCCTGAATACCATACCGGATACAAAATCGTCGAAACACCTTAAAAATTCATCAATACCGGCGACAGGTACAACAAACCGATGGCGTCTGGTGTGCATATTTTGCAAAAACCTTACAAACACCTTACAAATCCATGTTTTACAAATCCGGATACCGAATAAAAACTGATTTTTCAGATGTTCGCGATTTTCAATACTTTATCGCCGGTATAATTCATCCTATCGTGTAAGGCCCGGCATGATATCTACCGAGAATTCCTGCTTTCAATCCGAACCCGCTGCGTCGTTCCGAAAAACGCTCTTCCTACGACGAGTTTTCTCCGAAATCGCGGTTTCCATAGCGCTTCTGACACTCGCCTCTTCAGCGTCCGCACAGGATATGCGTTTTTCCGGATGGGGAGCCGCAGGGGCAATGTTCATGAATCGCGTGCAATTCATCGAAAACAACCAGGATTTTTATTACCGGGGCAAGCTTCAGGCGAATGTCGAATACAAGAACGATATCGAGGCGCAGATCGATTTGCGCATGCACTCGGTCGATAAACAGGTGGAGTTCAAGGAATATACCGTCAAATTCGAACCCTGGAAGTATGCCCGTTTCAAAATCGGGAATATGAAAAAGCCGTTCGGACTGGAAGAGCTCACGACGCGCGACGAGTATGTGGCGATGGATTATAGTCAACCAAACAACCTGCTCGGGGAATACGGCTATGCCGGACGCACGGTTGGCGCGCTGGTGTACTATAAGTACTCCGATAAGCGTCCCGATTTCCCGGTTTCCTACTATGCTGGCTTCTATAAAAACAACTCGTTCACGATGTTCGCGCTTGCGCGCGCGTCGTATCACGAAAACGACCGGTGGTATTCGCTCGGCTATGCCTATCAGGACCGCGGCGGCGACGATCCGGTTACCGGTCACGCCTTCTCAGCCGATGCCGGGTATAAAACGAAGGATTTCGAAACAAGCGTCGAACTGTTCTATGCGCTCAACCCGGATGAAACCGTGAGGAGAAACGACAGCGGCGTGTATTCGATCGGAGCGAAAAGTCTGACGCGAATTGAATTCGATATCGACGGCGACGCGGTAAAAAAGATCGAGCCGTACCTGCTGGCGACTTTTTTCGCCCCGGATAATGAAACTTCGAAGTATCACGTATTGAATTTCCAGCTCGGCGCAAACATTTACGTACAGAAGGATGTCTATTTCCGCGTGCGGGCGGACGGTTTGCTTACGAAAGAAGCGTATTCGACAAAATACGAGACCTATGATTCCTCATTCACCATAGAAATATTCACGCGGTTCGGGCAATGAAACCTGAGACCGCGTTCAAGCATCTGACCGGTATCGGATTTATCATCCTCGCGGCGCTGGCAGGGTGTAACTCCGATGCGCCTCAGGAACCGGCCTACCGAATCACCGGAATACCGGTCTGGGATGTCGTGATACCGCACGATCAGTACATCTCGATGCTGAACAACCGGTGGAGCGAAGAGTCGGCAACCGCCGATATCTACGCGAACGGCAAGCGTCACAGGGCCGGAATCGAACCGCAGGGCGCCGGATCGCGTTACGATGCGCTCTGGTCGTTCCGCGTCACCCTCGAACCGGGCGATACGATAGGCGGGATTTATTCCTTCAATCTCAGCTCGCACAACAAAGACAACAGCCGCTTCAGAACGCTCATTGGAAACGCGCTCTTCAAAAAGGCAGGCTTTATCGGCTTTACGGCGTTCCCGGTGTTTCTGAGAATCAACGGCGAAAATAAAGGCGTGTATACGGTCGTCGAACGTATGGAAGATGAATACTTCCGCACGCATCCCGAATACCCGCTCGATGAATTGATAAAAGTACGGTTTGAAGCGCGCTTTACGTTCAACGATGGAGCGCTGAAACTGGATAAAAGTTTCGACAAGAAATACCCGAAAAACGCTAATTACTCGAATCTGGCCGAGATGATCCACGCGCTCGACACAACGGCGGTTGAAAATACGTTAGAGGGCATCAACAAATACCTTGATGTTGATCAGTACCTTCGGTATCATGCGTTATCGTCGTTGGTTAATCATAAAGACGGATTCACGAATAACTTCTATTTCTATAAATCCCACCGCGACGCTCCGTACCGCATCATTCCCTGGGATTTCGACCAGGTATTCTCGTACGAAATCTACCTCGGCGAGGCGGGCGAAAACGATATCTACAAACGGCTGATGCTGAGCGATACCTGCCGGAACATCTATCAGGCGCATCTCCGGCATCTTCTCGATTCAGTAATGACGGAGGAATTCACGTTCCCTCTGATCGACGAGGCAGTATCACGGACCGCTTCCGGCTATGCGCTTGACCCGAACCTTCGGGCGCAGGGCGCCGATATCCGGGTGGAAGCGGCAAAGATGAAGGCGTTCATTACAAGACGCAGAGAGTATTTCAAGAATTTGTTGCATTGATGATTCAAGCCCTGAGACCTATGAAGATGACCCAGCCATGGAACCGGAACGGAAGAGAACTATCCAGTATCGTGTATATACTACCCTTTATCGTCATCGCACTGATCGCGCCGTTTGCAGCGCACGCCCAATACCGCGAAGAAGAGAACCGGCTGGAACGCATCGCCGATCACACCTGGTCGAGCGTCTCAGAAATGGCTGGATGGCACGACCTTCCTATTGCCGTCATCTACTACACCAAAAGCTACTACCCATACGGTCATAACGGCATGAAGCCGATCACCATCATGCCGTTTCATTTCGAGCATGAGTTTGCCGAAAACGTAGGACAATCGGGTTCCTCATCGCTGGGAAGCATGGACCCGAGTTACATCCCGAATCTGGTCCTGTTATCGCGGGCAGCGTTCAATATCGGAAACGACTTGTTCACCGAGGACGGCAGCACCAGGGACGCGTACAAGCATACCTTCGGATTCTATAAAACGATGGTCTACGCCGAAGTTGCGACGAATCTCACGAAAGGAGTTGTCACGAAGTACCGGCCCGACGGCAGCGATACAAAGAGTTTCTTCAGCGGGCACAGTGCGTATACCTTTGCGATGTCGTCTTACCTGCAGCGGGAGCTGGACGAATCAATCGCGAATTGGGAAGCGCTCGACGATTTGCCGACGACAAAACTGGCGCTTCGCATTGCCGCATTTAGCGCGTTATATGGGTGGGCGGGATATGTCGGCTACAGCCGGATGCACGATAACAAGCATTACTTCGTGGATGTCCTGCTCGGCGCTGGCGTAGGGACGCTGCTCGGAAACCTGGTATTCGACGCCTACCTGAACAACGGTTCGTCGCTGTTGAAGACCATCGGAATCGCCTCGATCGACGGTACGCCTACAGTCGGAGTCTTCCTCTCGTTTTAGCGCGCCGCGCGTGTTTTTTCCCTTGACTTTACACGCCTTCCTTTCTATGTTCTCTATAGTCAAACATTCCTGATACGGAGAGCGTCATGAGAAAGGTGTACCGCTGTGCGTGGTGCCTCGAACTCAACGAGATCTTTATCGATATCTCGGCAGGAGACGATCAGGTATTTACCGAAGATTGTCAGGTATGCTGCCGTCCGAATACGATTCATGTGCATATCGATGCAGAAACCCCGCACGTCGAAGTAACAAACGAGGCAGAAGGCTGACGAATGCCGCCGCCCGCCTGCCCCTATTTCGCATTCCGCCGGTTCGTCAGAGCAACGCGGCGTGTTCGATCTTGATACATTCATCCATGACGACAAACAATCCCGCCGCCGCCGCTTTCTTCGCCGCTTCCTCATGCACCACGCCGAACTGCATCCAGACCGCACCGGCGTTCACCCGAATTGCCTGATCCACAATTTCCGGAACGAACTCGGACTTCCTGAAAATATCGACGATATCGATTTTTTCGGGAACGGAGAGCAGGTCGGGATAACACGTCTTTCCTTTCCATTCGGTCAGCAGAGGATTGACTGGGATGACCGCGTACCCATGCCGTTCCAGATACACGGCTATTTCATGGCTCGGCCTTGCCGGATTATCCGAGATCCCGACAACGGCAACGGTTTTGGCGTTTTTCAACAAGTGTTCTACATTGGTATGACTCATAATTACACCTCGAACGTTGAACTTCGGACCCGCCTGGAATGGCGACCGCAATCCCTGCGCGTCCGGCGATATTCTGGCAACAGATATGAATAATGTGCTTCTGATCAAAGATACGAACAACATACGCACTATTGCACTGAACCGCCCGGAAAAGCGTAACGCGCTCGATCCTGAGATCATTGCAGCGTTACAACATGCGCTTGAGAGCGCCGCCGCCGCTCCGGAAATCAGAGTCGTCATACTGACAGGCGAGGGAACAGCCTTCTGCGCAGGCGCCGATCTGGAGTACCTGCAACAGCTCGGCAGAAATTCCACGGCTGAAAACGCCGAGGATTCCAGCAGACTGATGGAAATGCTCTACACTCTTCGCACCTTCCCAAAGCCCGTAATTGCGCGCGTCAACGGGCATGCGCTGGCCGGGGGGTGCGGTCTGGCGCTGGCGTGCGATATCATTATCGCGGCAGACAACGCACGGTTTGGATTTACCGAGGTGCGGATTGGCTTTGTACCGGCCATTATCATGAAAATCGCCGTCGAAAAACTGGGCGGATCGAAAGCACGCGAACTTCTTCTCAGGGGCATACAGGTCGCCGACAACGATGCAGTCGCCGCCGGTATTGCGCACTATGCCGTCCCACCAGCTTTGCTCGACGAAACCGTGAACGCCATCGCCGAAGAACTCGCCTGCAAGTGTTCGCCGCAATCGTTGAAATGGACGAAAGCGCTTCTTGATGAAATTGCTTCGATGGATATTCGCACAGCAATGGAGCACTCGGCGCGCATCAATGCGCTTTGCCGCGCCGGGGAAGACTTCCGCAAGGGTATCGACGCGTTTTTGAACAAACAGACGCCGGAATGGTGAACGAGCAAACATCTCGCCTCGAGTGAGGAATGACGCCAACATTCGTGACGGTACATCCTGTTTTTGAATACAATACGCGGCAATTATTCACTTTTCGGAATATTTTTTCTCCAAAATCCATATATTAGATACCGGGAGGTCGAATGTGGAAGTTTGACGATACGTACGCCGAAAAAGGAAGTATCAAGAAGTTTCAAAAGCGGCATGCGGCGGATTTCGATTCATGCATGAGGCATTTGCATTCTGTCTATGAACGATTACAGGAAGGATACGATTTCAGGAAGGAGTGCGATCTAAAATATGTGCATAACGAGGGGAAAGGACTCATCGGTATCGGTCAGAAACGCACTGCATCCTCCGTTGAATGCAGGCTGTATATCTATATCGATTCTACTCGAAAGATCATATACGTCTTTGGAATCGGCGACAAAAGCAGCCAGAAACGGGATGTACCGCGATTCCAGAAGATCATTCGAGAGCTGATATTGAATGATGACGAAAGTAAAGAGTATGTTTTAGAATAAGGAGATGACTGTCATGACTAAGAAACTGAGTCCGGTTGCCCAGTTAGCAGCAGATCTGACAGACGATGCGACAGTTGGACGCCGTGTGGAGTCGGAAATTGCTAAAAGCCGCATGGTCTCGTTTATGACCGGAGCCAGGCTAAAAACGAATGTTCTCCAGCGTGAAATCGCCGAACGTCTCGGCTGGAGACAAAGCAAAGTATCGCGAATTGAAGCCGGCACCGATGATCAGGTGACATTCATGGACGTTGTATCGTATCTATCCGCAGTTGGCTTGAACCTCCATGTTTACACAACGCCGAAAGAAAGCAGCTCCATACCGTCCTCCGAACAATTAAAACAACAGGTCGCAATCATCGCGAGTCTGTTGTCAAATCTGAATACGCTGACATCGAGTCTCGCTGAGAAAGAACTGATTGACCGCGAGATCATGCGATTCAGAAGCGAAGTGTTATTCCGTCTCCTTACAGCATTTGAAAGCGGGGCGGACGGACATCCGGATATCGAACAGGCTATTGCGTTCGACCTTGGTATCGAGGCTCAGGCATTAAAATCCTCGAATCACAAAGGAGACGCTGATCGGCAACCGAGCGGCTTAAAAGAATGCGCCTGAGTCCCGCGATTATTTGCGTCTGCGAGCACTGCGATTTCGCCGCGTCTGCACTATGAGGCTTAGATTTTATCGAGATATGTTCGCGACGGTTTCGATTTTTTCAGGCCGCATCAAGCTCCCCTCAGGTTCGAACCAATGTCCCTTCTTCTTCGTTCTTGCGAAAAACCGTATGTTGCGGGACGTATAATTCACGGACTTCGGTCCCTGTAACACATTGGAGAATCCGTTTTATGGCACAAGAATTTGACGTCGTGGTCGTAGGCGGCGGACCCGGCGGGTACGTTGCCGCCGTACGCGCGTCGCAACTGGGCTTTAAGACTGCATGTATAGAAGCGAAGCACCTCGGAGGCATCTGCCTGAACTGGGGCTGCATCCCCACCAAGTCCCTCCTCAAGAACGCCGAGGTATGGGAAACCATCCAACACGCAGCCGAATACGGCATTACGGTCGAGAATGCATCGTTCGATTTCGGCAAGATCATAGAACGCAGCCGCGGCGTGGCGGACAAAATGTCCAAGGGTGTGGCATTTTTGTTCAAGAAATACAACGTGGCGCATATCCCGGCGTTTGGGAAGCTCATATCTAAAAGCACGATTGAAACGACCGACAAAGACGGCAACAAGGATACCATCACCGCGCGGCATATCATTCTCGCCACCGGCGCGCGTCCGAGGAATATTCCCGGCATCAAGTTCGACGGCAAGCGCGTGATTTCGTACTTCGAAGCCATGTCCCTCCCCGAACAGCCCAAAAACCTCATTGTTCTCGGTGCGGGGGCTATCGGCGTGGAGTTCGCATACTTCTACAACACACTCGGCAGCAACGTCACCATCGTCGAAATGATGGATAACATTCTGCCGATTGAAGACGAGGAAGTATCGAAGGAACTCGAGCGCAACTTCCGCAAGAAGAAAATCGGCATCAAGACCAAATCGAAGGTGGAAGGCATCGAAACCACCGATTCCGGCGTGAAGGTGCGCATCAGCAACAACGGCAAGGAAGAAATCCTTGAAGGCGACGTTGCGCTCATGTCCATCGGTATCCGCGGCAATGTGGAAAATATCGGTCTCGAAGAAGTCGGCGTAGCGCTTGACCGCGGCTACATCAAGGTGGACGAATACTACCGCACGAACATCGAAGGTGTGTACGCTATCGGCGATGTAGTGGGACCGCCCTGGCTGGCGCACGTGGCATCCGCCGAAGGCATCACCTGCGCGGAAGCGATCGCCGGCAAGGAACCGACACCGATTAACTACGGCAATATTCCGGGCTGTACGTATTGCCAGCCGCAGGTTGCCAGCGTGGGACTGACCGAGAAAAAAGCGAAGGAAATGGGCTACGAAATCAAAGTCGGTAAGTTCCCATTCACAGCCTCGGGAAAGGCCACGGCGCTGGGTCACACAGCCGGGTTCGTGAAGATGATTTTCGACGCGAAGTACGGCGAGCTTCTCGGCACGCATATTATCGGCTCCGAAGCCACCGAGCTTATCGCGGAACCCACGCTTGCGCGCACGCTCGAAACTACCGAGCACGAAATCATCAAGACTGTGCACGCCCATCCGACGCTTTCGGAAGCCATCATGGAAGCCGCTGCCGTCGCATACGGAGAATCGCCGAATTTGTAGGAGAATCGCGGTATTGTTTATTAGGCGCGAAATCCTCGCGCCTTTTTTATTGTTACGTAGAGATAATGTCTCGATCCGTCAATTGAGAATGAGTCCTGCGAAAAGGTATTCCACATGAACACACACGATCTAATCAACGCTTATATCGCCGGCCAGCCCGAACCAAAACGCAACGACATGCAGACACTGCATACGCTTATACTCGGGGTAGCACCGGGCTGCAGATTATGGTTCGACGACGGCAAAAACGAAGAGGACAAAACCGTTGCCAACCCTACCATTGGATACGGTTTGCAGACAATTAAATATGCCGATGGGAAAACCAAAGAGTTTTTTCAAATTGGTTTGAGCGCGAATGCGACAGGGATTTCCATCTATATTCTTGGCATCAAGGATAAAACATATTTAGCCAATACTTATGGAAAAGTACTCGGTAAGGCGAAAGTGACCGGGTATTGCATCCGGTTCAAAAAACTCCAGGACATAAACATCGACGTCCTCGAAGCGGCAATACGGTATGGGTTCGAAGCAACCGGAGAAAAGTCGGCTTCGAACTGAGAGTAAATACCTGCTCCAATCTCCTCATACCGCCTCAGAGCCGGGGTCTTCGTCCACGCAGCGGTCAAAGAATACAGCCGTGTCAACGCTACTCTTCACATCCCCCCTTGGACGAGTCGCAGCGCGGCGAGTCGGTAAGGTCTTCGATCCGGCTTTGACGGAGGGGGACCGAGGGGGAATTCTTCCTCCGCCAGCGGCGGCGCTGCAAAAGGATGAGATCCGTCCGTCCGAGGTGGAACGAAGAAACGGATTTTCTCCTATTCGGTGATGAAGAAATAATGGCTATTCAGTTTGCCGAATGTGCATTAGAACAGGTCCCCTAATCGGGGATTGAGGGATTGCGAACGCAAAGACGTCATCAGCAGAAGTATGTACGGGCGTATCCGCAATCTGTCCGTGTGAGTCGTTGCGAATCCGTGCCGGTCAGTCAATATCCCCCGGCTCCGTAACCTTTCGCTGCATCCGCCTCTGGCGGATTCGCTCAAGGACGGATCCTGCCCCCTTGCTCGCTCACCGCTCAAAGCGGTTCGCGAAAGGGGCTGATGTATCAGCTCCGTTATGCTCTTTATTGCGCGCGCTGTATTTTGCGGTGTTTGAACAGTCTGTTTCACATGTATTTACTACGACTATGAAAATCCTTGCTCTCCTTTCTCTTGCCGCGGCGGCGATTCTCGTCGTTTCCTGCGGGAGTATGAAAAAGCCCAGCGCCGACGAGCGCTTTGAAGCGCTGGCAAAGGCGTTTCTCGAAGACTACCTGCAGATTCACCCGGAAACCGCTACCTACCTCGGCGATCACCGGTTCGATGCGCGGATGGATAACTACAGTCAATCGGGCATCCAGGAAGCGGTCGATCTGGCGAAGCGGTACCTCGATTCGCTCAAGGCCATCAAGGTCGAAGACCTGGATAACGACAACCGCATCGACTACGATATCCTCAAGCATAACCTCGAATCGGAAATCTTCACCTACACCGAACTCAAACCTCTGGAAAATAATCCGATGGTGTACAACGTCGGCGGGGCGATTTACAGTTTGATCGCGCGCGACTTCGCACCGCTTGAGGACCGTATGGAATCGGTGAAGGGCCGCTTGCTTGAAATCCCGAATGTCCTGGAGCAAGGAAAGCTCAATCTGAAAAATCCGCCGAAAATCCATACCGAGACAGCCATCCAGCAGAACGCCGGGACAATCGGTCTCCTGAAAGATGGTTTGCAACCGTTTATCGATAGTCTGCCCGAAGCCAAACGCACGGAAATTATTGCCGCACGCGATTCCGCAGTCAAAGCGGTGGAAGCCTTCGGCGCATGGATGCAGACGTACCTTCTGCCGAAATCTACCGGCGAATTCCGCCTCGGCGATGCGCTGTACCGCAAGAAGCTCGCATACTCGACCGATACCGAACTGAGCAAAGAGGAAATCCTTGCCAGCGCCGAAAAAGACCTCGAAACAACCACAGCCCAGCTTCTCGAAACTGCGAAAGGACTGTACCCCACGCTCATCGGCAAGCCGGCGCCCGCAGGCGATACGCCGGAAATCCGCAAGCAGATTATCAAATCAGTGTTGGACAAGCTCGCCGATCAACACCCGACAAATGAAACCATCGTCGATCTGGCGAAGCAGACACTCGAGGAAGCGACAGCGTTCGTGCGCGAAAAAGACCTCGTGACCGTCCCGACGGAACCGGTTGAAATTATCGTGATGCCGGAATTCCAGCGCGGCGTTGCTATCGCCTATTGCGAATCGCCCGGCGTTCTCGAAAAGAACGGCAAAACCTTCTACGCCATTTCGCCGACGCCGAAGGACTGGACGCCCCAACGCGCGCTTTCGTTCTATCGCGAGTACAACAACCATATGCTGAAAAACCTGACGGTACACGAAGCAATGCCCGGACATTACCTGCAACTCGTTTCGGGCAATAAGTTTAAAGCGAAAACGATGCTTCGCGGTGTGTTCCAGAGCGGCATCTTCGCCGAAGGATGGGCAACGTACACCGAACAAATCATGGTTGCGCATGGATTCGGCGGCCCCGAATACAAGATGCAACAATTAAAAATGCGCCTGCGCCTCCTCATCAACGCCATCATCGATCAGAAAATCCATACCGCCGGTATGACTGAAAAGGAAGCAATGGATCTGATGATGAACAAGGGCTTCCAGGAAGAAGGCGAAGCGGCGGGCAAATGGCGCCGCGCGTGCCTTACTTCGGCGCAGCTTTCCACATACTTTGTCGGCAATATGATGATCAACGATATCCGTACTCGGTACGAAGCCAAGCAGGGCGCATCGTTCAACCAGAAGGATTTTCACGACAAGCTGATTTCATACGGCACGATTTCGCCGAAGTACTTCGCGACGATATTCAAGCTGCCGGCGAAAAAATAGCTGGCGAGTTACATATCTTAGTCGATAAAAAAAGGGGCGATCAACGCAAAGCAGATCGCCCCTTTTCATTCATACACAATTCCTACACGTCGAAATACAGTCCGTATTCGAGCGGGTGCGGACGCAGGGCGAGTTCTTTCACTTCCTTCTTCATTTTATAATCGATCCATGTCTCGATCACGCTGTCGGTGAAGACGTCGCCGCGCAAGAGGAAGTCGTGATCGTCTTCCAACGCAAGCAGCGCGTCCTGAAGCGTCGGCGGCGTATTGGGGACGTTCTTCAATTCCTCCGGCGCAAGATCGTAGATATCTTTGTCCAGCGGATCGCCGGGATCGATACGGCTGAGGATGCCGTCCAAGCCTGCCATCAACAATGCGCTGAACGCCAGGTAGGGATTGCAGGACGGATCGGGAGTGCGGTACTCGATACGTTTGCTCTTCGGACTTGAGGAATACATAGGGATGCGCACCGAAGCGCTGCGGTTGCGCTGCGAATACGCAAGATTCACCGGAGCTTCGAAGCCCGGCACAAGCCGTTTGTAGCTGTTGGTGGTCGGATTGGTAATCGCGCATAATGCAGGGGCATGCTTCAGTATTCCGCCGATGAAGTATAACCCCATCTCGCTCAAACCGGCATAGCGGTCACCGTAAAACAACGGTTTCCCGTCCTTCCACAAACTCATATGCACATGCATGCCCGAACCGTTATCGCCGTAAATCGGCTTGGGCATAAACGTAACCGTCTTATTGTTCCGGTATGCCGTATTCTTTACGATATACTTGAACAGCAACAATTGATCGGCGGCTTTCACCAGCTTTTCGAACCGCAGATCGATCTCCGCCTGTCCCCCGCTGGCGACTTCATGGTGCTGCGTTTCAACGTCCAGGCCGCAGGCCAGCATCACTTCCACCATCTCGTTGCGGAGGTCGTTCAGATGATCCGTCGGCGGTACGGGGAAATAGCCTTCCTTGTAGCGCGGTTTGTATCCGAGGTTCGGTTGCTCGTCGCGTCCGGAGTTCCACTTGCCTTCGATGGAATCCACCTCGTAGAAAGCGTGGTTTTCACCGAGCGAATAGCGCACATCGTCGAAGATGAAGAACTCGGCTTCGGGTCCGAAGAATGCCGTATCGGCGATGCCGGTCTGCTTCAGATAGGATTCGGCTTTTTGCGCGATGTTACGAGGGCAGCGTTCGTACTTTTCCCTCGTCAGCGGTTCATAGATATCGCAGACAAGGCTCAACGTCTTCGACTTTACGAAGGGATCGATGATTGCCGTTGCGGGATCGGGAATAATGACCATATCGCTTTCATGGATGCTTTTAAAACCGCGAAGGCTGGAACCGTCGAAACCCAGTCCCTCGTCGAACGTCGATTCGCCGAACTGCGTTACCGGAATGCTGAAATGCTGCCATTGACCGGGGAAGTCCATGAACTTGAAGTCGATCATCTTCACGTCTTCACTGCGGACAAGGTCGAGTACGCGTGCGATTTCGTCGGCGGAATGTATTGGCATGAGCGTTCAATCCTTACATGATTGTGATGGTGATTTCATGATTGGTGCGATTCGCCCTCGGATGGCAGAAGCGGGATGGCAAGCGTTTCCTTGTGCGTGGACAGCACAACGCTGGTGAGCGTATTGGTGACGCCCTGCCACCGCTGGATTTCCGAGAGAATACGTTCCAGCGTGGAGGTATTCCGGGTGCGTATTTTCAGGAGGTGCGAACCTTCTCCAGTGATCGCATGGCATTCAAGGATTTCTCCGGTTTCGCGCACTTTCCGGAGAAAGGCGTCATAATAATCGGAGCTGCCGAGCGTGACACGGACGAACGCGGTGATATCGAACCCAAACATTTTCGGATCGAGAACGCTGGTGAATCCGGTGAGGTATCCCCGTTCGTTGAGTTTCTTCAAGCGTTCGCTGACAGAAGGCAGCGAGAGCCCCACCTCTTCCGCCAATTCGCCGCGACGCTTTCTTCCGTTCCGTTGCAGGGCATACAGAATTTTAATGTCGATATCGTCGAGGTTGTGATGCATAAGAAATCAAGGCATTACGGTTTACATTCGAAAATTATTGAAGCATAAATCAACAATAGCAAAAAAGAATGGTTCATGCAAACACAATTTTACAGCAATGCAGGCAACCGCACAAAGAATCCGAAATAATTTACGAAACTCGACCGTTTGCCAAGAATAATTTAGGACATTCGCAGTTTGTTATCGATTAACAAGTGATTTGTTAATCGAAAGGTGGAACCGGCGGGAAAACATTGGCTGAGGAAGCGATGGCGTGTTATTGTGGCCGCTTACAGGATGGCCGGTAGTGCGGAACGACCGATAGTCCTAATGGCGTCGAGGAAAGGCGCTGTCCTGTAACGCTTCGAAGCGTTCAATTTGTTCGATTGTACCGAGATCAAACCAGAATCCGGCGTACTCCCTGCCGGTCAGGAAATACCCTTTCCGCATTGCGGCACGGTAGATATCGAACATATCGCAGAATTCGACCGGCAACCCGAGAGAAAAAATGGCCGGATTGACCGCGTGAATCCCGCAGAAACCAAATCGAAGAGCATTTCCCGGAACGATGAGACCTTCGTTCCGCCATACTTCCTTCCCAATGAACTGCATAGCGGGATTGAACAACACGGCCCGGTTGGTCTGCCGTTTGTTGAGTGCCAGAGTCGCGATTGAATCGGAGTGTTGTTGCTGCTGCTCGAGAATAATCCTCAAATCGAATTCAGAGACAATATCGGCATTGTGAAGAAGAAACGGCTCGCCGGTGTCGAGATACCGGGCGGCGTTGAGAACTCCTCCGCCCGTCCCGAGGATTTCGTCTTCTTCAATGAGAATCACATCGCAGGGATAGTCGGCCGTACGAAGATGCTCGCGCATCTGGTCGCGGAAATGGTGCGCGTTGATGACGACCGTTTCGCAACCCGCAGCAGCAAGCGCTCTGACGGCATATGCCATCATAGGTTGTCCGGCAATCGGCACGAGCGCTTTCGGCATGGAACCGGTGAGCGGGGCAAGCCGCGTCCCGAATCCGGCAGCCAGGATCATTCCTCTCAAGGCCATAGATGCTTCTCCGTGTGCGTGATTTCGACGCGGTATCCCCGTTTGCGGAGATACTCGGCGGTTCGTTCCGCCATATAGACAGAGCGATGCTGGCCTCCGGTGCATCCAAATGCGATCATCAGAGATTCGTATCCGCGAAGCGCGTACCGCTCGACCGCCATCTCGATCGTCGCGATTGCAAGCGCAAAGAACTCCTGGGCGTCGGCCATGCCGTCGAGAAGCCGGATAATATCGGGATCGAGGCCGGTACGCATCATGTTGCCGGGCAGCATTCCGGGATTTTCGATGCAGCGGCAGTCGAACACAAAGCCGCCTCCGTTGCCCGACGTATCGGCAGGGATGCCGCTGCGATGATAGCCGAATGTATAAATGTGGATTGTCAGGTTGTTCATTCTTGTTCCGAATAACGATGAAGAGATGAATCGCCGGCGACCCGCATCAGGATGTCCGCGAGCGCCGGCAAACCGCGGACGATAGACGAAGCTTCGACCAATGTACGAAGATTCGCCTGACCGGGAGGAATCGACGATACGAACCCCGGTTTCCCCTGCCTTACTCCGAGATTCCCGAATGCACCCATCGCCTGCATGACGCGTAATGCCGCAAATGCGTAATACATGCGCCGGAATCTGTCTGGATCGATATCGATTCGCTCGCTCACCCGCGTCATGTACCGTTCCAGCAGACGGCTACGCATCGCATCGGGAATAGCCGCCTTTGCATCGAACAGCAATGAAGCGGCGTCGTACTGCAATGCACCCTTGCGTCCGCTCTGATAATCGATGAAAGAAAGCTCCCCGTCGGTCAGCATGATGTTGCGGGACTGGAAATCCCTGTAGAGAAAATATTCCCGCGGTTCTTCCATCAGGAGATTTATCATTTCTCCGCAGTCATGAAAGTACGTTTCCCGGTCGTACTGTTGTTGCCAGACCAGATCGAGAAACATTTCCGCGAAGTACCGAACATCGAACTCCATCTGTTCGCGAGCAAATTCCACTGTCTGATAGCAGAGAGAGTAGTCTAACGCCACTGCTGCATCGATCTGGAAGCGGGGCAGTATATCGATAATCCTGCCGTACAGCGCTTCCAATCGATGGTGGTAGTCAGGCGTACCTCTGTTTACAAGCATCCAATCGAACACCGTGACATCTCCGAGGTCCTGCTCAAGGTACACTCTTTCACTTTCGTGGACAGCGTAGATTTCTGGAACCGGTATGCCTGCCTCTCGAAATGCGCGGCTGAAACCGAGGAATGCGCGGTTTTCGGCGATGTTCTCCCCCACAATTCCGATCGATGTGCGCGATTCGCCTACAATGCGGAATATCCGGCGCGCAGACCCGTCGCCTTTCAGTGGCTTTACCTCGATGGCGCGTTCTCCGAAGGTGCGCTCGTACAGAGATGTCAATATTTCGAGATGCGGCGAATCCAATCGATATGAATACTACAATATTATTGCCGGGAGGAATAATACGGCGGAAAGAGGCCACGATACAAACGCGAACGAACTAATGGCAAGTGTGTGCATTGTGCGTACCCTCTGTTGGGAGTCCGGCAGTAGCCGGCGGATGAGCGGTATTTTCGTGGATCGCAGACTAGCCCCTTTAATAAGGGGGCACGATCCGTTTCTGAGCGCAAGGCGACAGCCGCAGTGCGAAGAATTACGGAGCGGGGGGATTTTGGGCTGCCTTGGACACGCATGAATGAAATAGTCGACTGAGCCGAGATTCAGAACCCCCGAAGCTCAGCCCGGATTTCGTGAAGTAATTGCAGCCCCCTTTTGTCCTTCGTCCGTCCGTCCGCCGCGGCGGACGGACCGGCTCAGGACAGGGGGCGATATACTGTGCTATGGTGCGAGAATGTTTTCAAACCTTCCCGTTGGGAGTCCGGCAGTAGCCGGCGGATGAGCGGTATTTTCGTGGATCGCAGACT
>CAYPBB010000025.1:0-16122 GCA_964408855.1 uncultured Ectothiorhodospiraceae bacterium | reverse complement strand
TACGGAGCGGGGGGATTTTGGGCTGCCTTGGACACGCATGAATGAAATAGTCGACCGCGCCAAGATTCAGAACCCCCGAAGCTCAGGGTTGGGTTTCGCATATAAAACAGCCGGGCCGCCACTAGGCGACCCGGCTGCATATGACGACAAAAGTTATTTCAGCCGGTTAATCCTTTTCTTCCAGCAGCTTCTGAATCATCGATTCCGTTTCTTCATAATCGGCTGCGCCGGTTTTGGTATAGCGCACGTTTCCCGCTTTATCTATAAGAACGACGAATGGTATTCCCTGTACGCCGTAGGACTCAAACGTGTCCTGCCCTTCCTTTTCGATGCCGACCGTCCAGGTAATATCATTTTCCTTGATGAATTCGTTCTTCATCTTGTCCATTTCTTCCGATGGCTTTACTTCGCGGCCTTTGTACCGTCCCTGATAGCTCGTCAAACCGGCGACGACAAGACCTTTATCGGCATACTTCTTTTGCCAGTCGCGGATATGCGGAAACGCCATGATACATGGTTTGCACCAGGTGGCGAAGAAATCGACAAGTACAACTTTGCCTTTCAGTTTATCCAGTGCCAGAGCATCGCCATTGACCCAGTCGTGCTCGTCCCATTTGGGCGCGGGCTGGTTCAAGCGGGCATCCTTCATTTTTTGCGCACTCATACGCTGCGAAAGTGTCGTATTCACCTTGTTCCACATGGCTTCGTCGTTCACAACGGCTTTCGCTTCCTCAATGAACGAATCGCGCACTTTTTCGTCCTTCCCTGCCGTATACGCCACGTTATAGATGACCTCGGTGTATTGCTGAACGATGAACTGTTCCATCATGGCAATCTGCCGTTCTTCGTCTTCCGTGCCTTTGAGTTGCATCGCAATCGCATCGCGGTAGGTTTTCAGCGTTTCCATTGCCTTGAACGCATACAGCATTGCCTTGTCCAGATTGCCTTTATCGGCATAGCCTTTCGAGATCATCGGATAGAACTGCAGTTTATCCTGATCGCTGGCGCCGCCGAGGACATCTGCTGTCGCATAGGCTGCGGCTTCGTCGTAGTTTTTAAGGTAGGCGTGAAATTTCGCCAATTCCATTTTCAGCGCAAGAGCGGAGTCGCGGTCGACGATAAACCCGGCCAGTTTTTCGTCCGCCTTAATCGCAAGGTTAATGTTGCGGGAGGCAATGGCAGCCATCTTAATCGTGCGCAGGTCTTCCGGCGGGTAGACGGAAAAATCGCTATCCAGTTTGTTCAGCGCCGGTTCCGCATTCGCCGTTAATCCCTGATATATTCCGTTGATCTTCCCGAGATCGTCGCCAAGGCGGCTTTGAAGCAGCGATGGATTTTTCTGCAATTCCGGATCGGCTTCCACCATCTTCTGGAATACCGTCTGCAGCGAATCGTAGCTTTTTGCCGATTGTTTGAACGCGCTCCATTCGGCGGCGGTCAGCTTGCTTTGAGCGGCCGCGGATCCCGCCAGCAACGCCATCGCGGAAACGAGCAGGATATTTAATACATATTGGCGTGTTTTCATTCCTATAATTCCGTTAAAAGTTGATATCGTCAGCAAATATTACTATTTGATGCTTCTGCCGCGCCTTTGGTTCCCGGCGGTAATGACACCCGAACGACATCCCGGTTACATTCGGAAGCGCTGCGTCAGGAAAATGCGACTTCGTCGCGTAAAATCGGGAGCGTCATGCAACGGCAGCCGCCTCCTCCGCGAGAAAGTTCGGCTCCTTCGATAGATACGGCGCATTTTGCGTACTCCTGAATCTGTTTCGCGCCCGATTTCAGCTCGGAAAACCGGATAATTTCGAAGCCCCGCCGATGCAGTTCTTCGAACGTCCGGATATTTCTACCGTACCCGACTATTTTTCCCGGCGCAAGCGTAAAGAAATTCGCTCCCGAAGTCCATTGCTCACGTTCCTGATGCAGGAGGTTCGAACCTCCGCAGGGTATCGGTTCCAGATCGAATCCGATGCGCTTCAGTGCGGTAAGCAGATCGCCGCGGTTGGAAATCGATTTCACTGCACTATGCTCTATCTCGACATGAATCGCGTGGCAGGCATGCGGACCTGTAATAAGAGGAGGAAAGACAACGCATTTATCAACATCAACCATCGTGAATATCATATCCAGGTGAATCGTTGCGCGGCGTTTGGGAATTTGGAGTACGATCACATGTTTGATGAAATCGTCCTGCGCGAAGTGGCTGATCAATGCGTCGATCCCTCGAATGGACGTGCGTTCGCCCTGCCCGATGAGCACTACTTCCTTGCTGAGGATGAGGACATCGCCGCCTTCAATCGTGAGCTCGGGCGTGTCCGAGTCGGTTCCGTCGTAGTAGAACCCTGCCTGCTGCAGCATCGGATGGAAGCGGAATAGATTCTTCATCACAATCGCCTCGGCTACCCTGACGCGGTTCGCCATCATGCCCGTAATGACTTTGTTGTTCACGCACATCGCCGCGTCGCGCATGAAGAAGAAATTCGGAAGCGGCGGCATGGCGAAGTGATCGGGATTCAGGAAAGATTCCAGCGTGGTATCCTTTCTCACCACTCCCATGACAAGCTGGAAGGCAAGAGAAAGCGAATCCATTTCGTTCATTTCGTCGATGTTCCGCTGCGGGACATTCAGCGACATACGAAGGTCGCCGAGGATCCCCCGTCGCGCCTCTTCCATCTCGAGTACATCGCGGAGCAGATTCAGCATTTCAAACGTTTCGCAAACCTGATTGAGCACAAACTCGAGCTGGTTGTGTTCCTGCAGCGCGCGCGGAAGGTACAGGATATCGTCGTACAAAACCTCGGCGGCGTTGCCGGGCGTCATACGCTCGATTTCCTGTCCCGGCTGATGAAGTATCACGCGCCGGATATTGCCGATTTCAGAGTTTATCGCGATTTGGTTCATACCGTCGTTTCCTGTAATCCACAATTAGGCAAGATAACGAGAAATCCATATATCCGGCTATGTGCAACGAACACACGGGCTTTGCGTATAGTATTCGGGTAGTGGAAATCATATATTGATCTGTTCGTCCAACAACTGCTTCCGCCCGGCGCGCATGAAACCAGAACGCGGATATTTCCTCGAATCGAACGTAGTTCACGCATTTATTCTGACCGCAGGTTCGGCGCTGCTCATTATTGCAATGGTGCAGCTTCCGCTCAGCGTGTATTTCCAGAATACGAAGCCCGCCATCGATTGGTGGGGCGTAAGCGTTGTGAAGGAAGGGGTTGTCGTCACCCTGGTAGAACGAGCAACCAAAGGACCCTTTGCCGGGAAACTTCATAACGGCGACATCGCGACCGAATTGAACGGCGTCAAACTCGATAGCGCTCACGCAGACTGGGATAAAATGAGCATGGCGCTTATGACCCTGCGTATCGGGGATACCGTTACAATGAAAATTCTCCGGGACGGCAAACCGTTGACGGTTACGACGAAATTGACCGTGACGCGGGGCGCGTATCTCGGGGTCAACATCTCCATCGTACTCTATCTTACCAACAATATCGGTCCGCTTGTCACCATTCTCATCGCATTCGTGATCGTGCTCAGGCAGCCGCGGCGGCGGTTGAATGCATTGTTCGCGATCGCATCGTTCACGATATCGTTTTTCCTCCTGAACTCGAACACTTTGAGCGGTTACATGCCGTGGTGGCGGATCATGATGCCGTACGGCGCGATGATGAACCAGGCTGCCCTGTACTATTTCTTCGCAATGCTGGTGCATTTATTCTGCATTTTCCCGGTAGAACGCACGGTTCGAAAATCCATCGGGCTGCGCAACGCTCTCATTTACACGCCCGCAACGGCAATCACTTTTCTGGTTGTCGTCATCATATTCGCGCTGAAGCTTGTCGAAGAAAATTCAGCAATGCTGACCGTCGTTATCGCCACGCTCGTCTCGTATCTTGTCATCGCCATCGTTCTGCTTGTGCGTTCCTACAGAAAGGCAACTTCTCCGGCACTGAAGCGTATTCTCTCCGTGATTCTTATCGGCGTATCGCTATTCGCGTTTGCCAGCGCGACGGCATTCGCATTGCAGATATTCATCGACTCGCTCCATTCCGATATCGTCCTCTGGATCCGGATTGCGGTCATGATCACGATCACGTTTTCTCTTCCCATCAGCTTCGGCTACGCCATTCTCCGCTACGGCTTCATGGATGTGCGCATTATCTTCAAACAGGCGACGGTGTATTCCATCATGTCGGGAATGGTGCTGGCAAGTTTCCTGGGCATTTACCTGTTCCTCGACGCATACGGGGACATGTTCTCGCCGCCTGAGATGCTCTTCGTTTCGCTCGTCATATCCGGCATTCTGCTTCTCGCCATCACAATCCTGAAAGACCGCATACAGCATTTCGTCGATACCAAAATCTTCCGCAAAGGCTATGCGGTCGAGGAAAAGCTGCGGGCGCTTGCGCGCCGGTTGTTGCATTTCCTCGAGCGAGACGCGCTCATGGAACACCTCTCGCGGGAGTTGCCCGCAATTATGGATGTCGGGACCGCCGCCATCGCGGAATGCCGGAACGGTTCCGCCCGCGTCCTTACCGGTTCGCCGGTACCCGAAGAGACTCTCTGTAATCTCATGCACAACGAAACGATCAGGAAACGGCTCAACGACGGGCATGTCGTGATCGTGAATTCGGTGCCGGGCGTTCAATACGGCGAAGAGATTCAGGTGGTGTTTACCATCAACGCCTCGGACGCGGGAGATGTGGTCATGACGCTTGGCGAAAAGCGGTCGGGCAAACCGTTCACCGACGAGGAGGTGGAGCAACTCCGCAGCGTCGCCGATCACGCTTCGCTCGGCTGGCGGAACGCGGTCATGACGGAGGAAATGAAGGACCGGGAGCGGATCAAGAAAGAAGTGGAAATCGCGCAGAGCATTCAGATGTCGATGCTGCCGCACGGCATGCCGAAGGTGGAAGGATTCGATATCGCGGCGTATGCCGTTTCCGCGCGCGAAGTGGGCGGCGATTTTTACGATGTGATTCCGCTTGGCGATGACGCTCTGCTCATTTCCGTCGGCGATGTGTCGGACAAGGGAATCAGCGCCGCAATGGTGATGGCGTCGTCGATGACGGCGCTGCGTTTCGCTGCGGAGAGCTTTTCGACGCCGAAACAAATTCTGGAAAGCGCGAACCGGCGGCTCTTCCACGATACGCGCCGGCAAATGTTCGTCGCCGTATGCGCCATCGTTATCGATACGCGGGCGATGACGTTTACGTTCACCAATGCCGGCTTGCCCAAGCCGCTGCTGTACCGGCAGGGCGAGGCGTTTCTCATCGACTGGTCGGAGAACGGCGATCATCTTCCGCTCGGCGCAAAGCGCGATACCGCCTACCACGAGCAAACGCTGCCGCTCGAACGCGGCGATATCCTCATTCTTTACACCGATGGCGTAATCGAAAGCGTGAACGAAAACGACGAGGAGTTCGGCGTGAAACGGCTGAAGAACTCGGTGCTTGCCGCCCACGACCAGCCCTCGGAGCATATTCTTCAACGTATCCACGACGACGTACATAGCTTTACCGGGACAAAGGCCCTCTTCGACGATATAACCATGGTTGTTATCAAGGTGGAGTGACGATGCTATGCTAACTTCGATTACAATTCGAAATTTTAAGAAGCTTCAGGATGTTAGTTTCGAGCTTGGGAACGCGGTAGTTTTTATTGGTCCAAACAATAGTGGGAAAACATCCGCATTACAGGCCTTATCGCTCTGGAGTGTCGGTCTGTCGCTTTGGAAAGATAAACGTGGAATCAGTGAAGCAAAAAAACGTCCCGGAGTCACGATCAACAGGCGCGATCTTACAGCTATGCCGGTCCCAGCAGCGAATCTGCTTTGGAAGGAACTACACACCCGGGAAGTGACGCGTAGCAACGGTAGCCAAAAAACAAGCAATATTCGAATTGAAATAATTGTTCGGGGTGAATCATTAGGAGGCGAGTGGGAATGTGGTCTCGAATTCGATTATGCAAACGAAGAGTCGTTTTATGTACGCCCGATGAGATTGAGCAGTGAATCAGACTCTGAACGTATGCCTGTACCCGATATCGCAACAGCTTTTAATATGGCGTATCTACCACCAATGTCCGGATTGGCAGCCGAGGAACCTGTTCTCGAAGCGGGCAGAATCGACGTACTTATCGGTCAGGGACAGACAGCGCAAGTGTTACGGAATGTCTGTTTTTTACTTTTTGTAAAGGATAAAGCTCTCTGGCAACAATTGACGGATCGCATCTACGAATTATTTGCAATCACGTTGTTGGTTCCGGAGCGAATTGAGCAAAGGGGCGAGGTCCGATTATCATACAAGGACCGCGGGAAAAATATTCTGTATGATATTTCATCTTCCGGGCGTGGGGTGCAACAGACTATTTTACTCTTATCCTATCTTTATCTTCATCCGAAATCCGTATTATTGTTGGACGAACCAGATGCCCACCTTGAAGTACTCCGACAACGACAGATTTATTCGCTCCTTACCGAAACGGCTAAAATTCAAAATTCCCAAATCATTGTAGCCAGCCATTCGGAAATCATTCTTAATGAAGCTGCCGACAAGGATATAGTCATTGCGTTCGTGGGATCGCCGCATCGCATGAACGATAGGGGAAGTCAAGTAATCAAATCTCTCAACTCGATCGGATTTGATCAATATTATCATGCCGAGCAAACTGGGTGGGTCCTATATCTAGAAGGCGCTACAGATCTCTCAATCTTACAGGCGTTCGCGACGCTTGTCGAACATCCTGCATCTAGTACACTATCCCGACCCTTTGTCTCTTATATAGGGAGCAACGAGCCTCAGAGAGCTAGAAATCACTTCTACGGATTGCGCGAAGCAAAGAACGATTTAGTTGGAATAGCAATATTCGATTCGTTGCAAAAGGCTTTGGAAGAACATACTCCGCTAGTTGAGAAAATGTGGAAAAAAAGAGAGATAGAAAATTATTTCAATTTCGAGTATGTTTTGATAGCATATGCTTACGGCTTCCCGGCTGATGATCTTTTTGAACCGGTGGATGCAGATCATCGAGCAAACACCATGAGGCAATGTATTAGAGAGTTCGAAGCCGGGCTAAAAATAACCAAAGGCGTCAGTCCCTGGTCAGATCAAATTAAAGCAACAGATGAATTTCTTGACAGGTTGTTTGATATGTATTTTGATCGGCTTGGCGAACCAAACATCATGCGAAAAACAAACTACCATCAACTAGTTCGATTTGTTAAAGCTGAGGATATTCATCCTGATATCATTGAAATGTTGGATTGCATCGTCGAGGTAGCCTCGAATGCCAAACCGTATTGCTAGCGGTAACGGATTCCCCGATATGAAACCTGATTATTCCAGTAGCTTTCTGATATCGCTTCTTATCTTCCACCTCCTCCTCCTCGCTGCCTGCGATCCGGGATTGCACGGCGATGTCCGCGCGCGCGAGTCCAGCATTGCGATTCGCAACAACGACCCCGGCACGTGGACATACGTATCGCTCGAGCTCGACGGGGAATACAAACTTGAACTCGACAGCCTCCAAAAAGGCGCCGATACTGTCCTTCCGTTTTCGTTATTCAAAAACCAGCTCGGCGAAACCTACGCCGTACGCGGCACACGCCCGAACCGGATCGCTATTTATGCCGGGCAGGGCATGATGGAGAAGCGCCTGAAATAGCCCGGCGGTACTACACCGCGCTGAACAGCACCGCCCGTCCGCCTTTTCCCTTCGGATGCGTAACTGCTTTCAATCCTACGCCCTCTGCAAGCACAAGCATCTCCCGGAATTTCTTTTTAGTCACATGAAACACAGGCTCGACGACAAGCATATTGCCGCCGGGTTTCAACAACGAGCCCAGTTCCCTCAGAAGCCGTTCCGCGCTGGGCGCTTCATGCACCATGTAGAATGCCAGAATGAAATCGGCCGGTGTATCGAGTCCGACCGAGTCTTCCGCACAACGGTGGAGGCGGATACGCTCCTCTAGCGCACCGCCCCGGATTTTCGCTGCGATTTTATCAAGCATTCCCTGCTGCATATCGACGGCAATCACACGCCCACCGGGTCCGGCGAGTTCTGCCATCGGTATGGTAAAATATCCGGGACCGGACCCCATATCGATAACGGTGCTGCCCGGAGCTACGTATTCCCCGACGATTTTATTCACGGGGTGGATGAGCTTGCGAACCCAGCTATCGAGCATTCCCGCGCGTTCGACAGGGCATACGTGAGTTGCGGCTGTGCTGTTATTCATGTTCGGTTCCTTTTTATGGCGTATAGATACTATACGCTTAGTTGAAAAAAATTGTTATTTCAGCGCCTGTTCGAAGAAGCGTTCGGTGCGGCTCATGAATTCGAGCATAAAGTCGACCTGCGTTGCCGACAGCGAGGCGAGGTATTCGCGGAAGCCGCCGTCCATGGTTTCGTGCCAGCGCCGGTGCGCAGCGTATGCCGTCCTTCCTTTTTGCGTCAGTTTCACGATGCTCCGCGAAGCATTGCCGGGATCGTCGATTTTCGATGCAAGACCTTTGCGTTCGAGCCGTTTCAGCGTTTGCGATACAGCCCCTTTCGTGATTCGCAACGCGCGCGCCAGATCGGTCACGCTCAGCCGTTCGCCCTCGTCGCCGATAGCCTCCACCAGCGATATCTCCGAGCCGGTAAGTTGTTCGTCCGTACCCCAGCTTTGGGGAAGCTTCTCCAGTCTGTTGGCCAGCTTGACCAGCTTCACGAGCTTGAGGTTCAGGGCATGTACTTTCGCTTCGTTCATGCCGCAATGTATAGATACTATACGCTTAAAGCAAATGAAAGTTTCAGGGGAGGCTATTCTACCGGGACGGGCATGGACCATCAAGGACGAATCAAAGGACAGGATGTTGATGCTTTTCTTTCCATTATCGAGCAAAACGGTCTTACATCCCCCCTCAACCCGGCTGTTACGAAAGAATCTGCTGCTCATCCGAGGGGGGATAAAAGGGGGGAGTGTACAATCAACCAATAAACTTACAACCGAAGTTAATGTTTTTGTGTCATGCATTCTTCTTCACTTCCCTTAGCAACTCTACAATAGTGCTGGTCGGCTGATTTTCGCTTTCACCCTTATTATAACCACTTGATTGCGGAGCAAATATCGCTCTTGTCGCCTCAAGTAATACAGCGGATTTTGTTTGCTCATCTTTTGTGGAGCTTACGAACAATTCAAATGTTGACAATGCATTTGACCGATGTTTGTTTATTATGGCGTTATGTTTGAGTGATGAGTAGTTGCGAAAGCTCCAGATCGAGCCATAGAGCAATAGCGAAAGAACTATCACCCGAGACGAGATATTCCTTACAATATCGTGATACTCAGTCCCGACCAATTGTCCAAATATCCCACAATGTAAATCAAGCAACACAACCACTAAGGTGATTACAGCAAGCGCCACACCTGAAGCCATCCATTTCCAACCTTCTGTTAAATAGGCTTCTGCTTGTTTGCTAAATTCATTAGATTTCTCGACCATTGCTTTCTTTTGCAATTTATCTTTAACCTGATTTAGCATATTATTTAATTCGATATCTATTTGTTTCGCAGATTGATGTATTCTCTCAAGATCCGCGTGTTTCTCCTCATTGTCACGGCCTTCATCGATGGCTCTATTTGTCAACAGAAACAACAGGAAAGTGTACATCTCATTGCTGTAGGGGGGATACCACGATTGTGTGATATATGTAAACGAATCGCGGAATGTCTGATCCAAATTTGGTTTTAGACCTCCAGTGTATGTTATATTTTTTATATTTTTCAGTAATAGTGATAATTTATCAGTAATATGTTTGTTGCTTTCGCTGCTCCCATTCAATAATGGAATGTTATCATCGACAAAACGATCCATAAACTTTAAGGTAAGTTCGAGTTCCATTAAAGTATTTTTAAGTCGCACTTTTTCATCATCGTTAGGCAAAAATTCATACCTAGCATTTTCTACGAATTTTACCGAAAGTAGGTCATGCAAAAGACTTTTCAGGTCAGCATTGCTTTCTATCAGCGGATTCATTTGATCTCCAATTAATTCTTACCCGTAACGCGTTTCGAAATTTAATGATCACTCGCCGTCCAACATTAGTACATTTCTTTTACTCATCACAAATATATCAAAATGAAACTTTACATTCAATCTTCCTCCCTCACTCCCTCCTCAGCGCACCCCGCATCAACCGGGCGTTGAGCCAGTTGACGGCGACAACGGTAAGGAGGCTCGATATGCCGATCATTGCGTACAACGCAGGGAATCCGTACCCGAGAGTTTCCGTAACATTCGCAAGCAATACAATCAACCAAATCAGGAGCGTTGTATCGGCGAACGATATCGCGATTATCGCCGGGGGAATTTCCAATCCGAGCTTCAGGTACATCATCGGACTAGGCAAAACCGGGATTTTCATGCCTCCCGCTGATTCAGACGGAGAAGCTTTCCATTCGCGATACTGCCGCCGGTATACCTGCCAATAGCTGCTTTTACGGTTCAAATATCCCCATGCAAACGATAAGAGCATCCCGAAAACGCAAACGGCAGCCAATACTTCCGGTATCGCCTCCATGTACAGATCGAAAAACAAATAGATACCTGCGATGGAAATGGTATCAAATGCGAATACCGCATATAATTTCCAGTAGCTCCTCATAATTCGATGCAGGGGCGTATCGTCGCTGCGCACAAACGATCTGACAAATGTATCTGTATCTATCATCTCACCTTTTAATTGCCCGTTCTTTGTCATATTCCCGGCGCCGATACTCATTGATTTACTGCAGGAATAGTTTTTGAATGACGTAAGGAATCGACCATTGTATGACGAAAACGGCGAAGAAGAGCGCGAGAGCGAGAACATTGAAAACCAGATTGTGCATCATCCCCGGAGGCGCGGATATATTTATCGCAAAGACGATAACGCTCCCGGCGGCGATGTGATCGGCAAGCGAAAGCGCGACGACGCCGGGCTGTATCTCGCGGGGCGCGGCAATATACAGCAAGGGAACCGGAGATATCATGACCAGCGGCATATACCAGACAATCCTGCCCTGCGAGCGGTACTCAGCGACATGCTCGCGGAATTCGTCCCAGTATTCGGTTTTCCGGTTGAGAAACGCCCATACCAACGATACCGCCGCCGCCAGCCCGCTGACGACGGCCGCCAAGCCGGTTTCGCCTGGAAACAACCATTCGAATGTCAGATAGAGCGCCGTCAGCGATACAAACGCCGCCGCGCCGATTCTGAAGAACATCCAGAATTTCGGCGCTTCTTCATCGAATGAGTACGATGACTGTTCCTTTACCTGATTCGTATCGAAGCCGCTCATCATGCTGCCCGTCTGATTGAAAAAACTATTTCGCAAATAAAATACTGGATTTTCTGAATATTGCCCTCGTCGGCGACGGGCAAGTCACCGCTGGATGAGGAAGCGGAAACGGTTCTTCTTCGTATATTGGCGCGAGTAACAATTCGACTACAACGTACCGGAATCAATCCATGATAGAATCGCTTGTCGGTTTGCTGCTGCTCACGCCGATTGTCATCGGCATAATCATTGTAGTGCGCGTGCTGACGCTATCGAGCAAGGTAAAGAAGCTCGAGGAATCCGTGCAGACGCTCCAGCGCAGCGTCTACGATCTGAAGACGGGCGCAGCGGGAACCCAGGTCCGCGGCGCCGATGTCCCTCATCAGGACGCGGGTGTACCGTCACGGCAGCCGGGCATCGCGCCTCAGGATACGCAGCCTGCAATGCCGCCGGAGATGCCTCCCCCGCTGCCAAAGCCCCCTGCGCACGATCTGGAAGCGGAATTCGCTGCAGCGCTGCCGCAAGTGGACGAAGCTCCATCGCAAACAGAAAAGCCGAAAGCGGCAACGGCTCCCGACCGCGCGCCCGTTCCGCCGAAGCGCACTCCGCCTCCGCCGCCGAAACCGAAAAAACCGGCGCGCAGCCGCGAAGAGTGGGAATCGCTTATCGGGGGTCAGTGGCTCAACCGCATCGGCGCATTTGCGCTTATCATCGCCATGGGCTTCTTCCTGAAGTATGCGTTCGATAACAATTGGATTACCGAAGGCATGCGGGTCCTCATCGGCGCGGGCATCGGTCTGGCGCTCGTGGGCGGAGGCTGGTGGTTCGACCATAAGGGTCTCCGGATCTTCTCGCAGGGTCTGATCGGAGCAGGTATTTCGACGCTGTACATTTCGGTGTACGCCTCGTTCAATTTCTACCATCTCGTTCCACAGATACCCGCGTTCATCCTCATGTCGTTCATCACCGCGCTGACGCTTGTGCATGCGTTCAAGTACGACTCTCTTGCCGTTGCCATACTCGGATGGGCGGGCGGCTTCCTGACACCCATCATGCTGAGTACGGGCACGGTAAATACCGTCGGGCTTTTCACCTACATCGCCCTGCTGGATATCGGTCTTATCGCAGTGGTGCTGTATAAGGATAAGTGGGTGGCACTTGAACCGATGACGCTCGTCGCCACCTATATCACCTATTTTGCATGGAACGACGCCTATTACTCGAGCACCGAAAGCGGCATCGCGATGATCTTCCTTATCGTCTTCTGGGCGCTGTTCTTCGTCCCCGAACTTATCCGAGTGTACCGGGGCGTGGAAACCTACAACGCGATCCGGCAGATCGTTTCGTCCCTGAACGCCCTCATGTTTTACGGGTCCATGTTCGAAATCCTGGACCGGGACTTCGAAAAGTATAAATCTGCGGCGACGGCTGGAATCGGCGTAGTGTACGCAGGAGCGGCGGGAATCGCCTACCTGCGCGGTCTCGGCGGCAGAATGCCGATGATCCGCACAGTCATCACAGCATCGCTCTTGATCGGCGTCGCGATCTGCGCGGAATTCGAGGAGTTCGCGATCATCGCCTTTATCGCGCTGGAAAGTCTCGCCATCATCTGGATCGGCTGGAAGCTGGAATTGCAACATATTCGCATCACGGGGCAGACGCTGTTGCTTATCGCATTCTGCTCGATGTTCCTGATCGACGGCGCGCTTGGAACGCAAACATGGATGACGATCGCTCCGCTCGTCAGCGAGCGCACGGCGGCGTACCTCGCGCTTGCGGCAACGCTTGCGATTGCCGCGCTGTTCGAAGAGCGGTTCGGCGGATCGAATGCACTTTCCCAGACGCTGCACGTCGGGTGGACGCTTTGCCTTCTTGCGCTGTTCTCCGTCGAGACGAGCGATTTCTTCGTGCGGCAAATGACGGGACTCTCGCACACGGCGAAATATGGATTGATCTTCAATCAGATCATGACCGTCGGCGTGGTGTGGATGGTGTTTTCGGGCGCGGTGCACTGGCTCGGCTCGGTGCGCAACCTCGTCGCGTTGCGCGTGACGGGCATTGCGATTGCGTACGGCGCTGTGTTGGTTGCGATGACGCGCGGCATGGTCTTCACGCCGGTTGAGGAGTTCATCCTTATCGCGAATTACCGCACCGCCGTGTATTTCGTCGTTCTGATCGGCATCATCGTTCACTCGCTTCTCATGCGCAAATATGCGACCGACGAAAAATGGACGCGCTTCATGACGTCGCTGTTCCGCGTAACGCTTTCGCTGCTTGTTCTATTCTATCTCACCGCCGAGACGTTGAATTACTTCCAGCAATTAAAATCGCAGTACGATGCATCGATGACACAAATGACCGACGAGATTCGCAGACTGACGAACCTGCAGCAGCTATCGCTTTCGCTGGTATGGCTTGTCTTTTCCATTGTGCTGATGGTATACGGATTCATACGCAAGCTGCGCGTACAGCGCATTGTGGCGTTTTCGGTATTCGGTATATCGATTCTGAAGATCTTCATCTATGATCTTTCCTCGCTCGATACGCTGTACCGGATATTCTCGTTCATCGGACTGGGTATTATCCTGCTCGTTGTAAGCTATATCTACACACGGTATAAGGACGTTATCTTCGGCGATACCGAGCCTCAGCAGGAAGTGACCCAGGACGCGCAGGGGTAATGTCGTATATAGTGTAAATGCAGACAGTCCGGCATTTGCCGGACTCAGATTGATGACAAAGTGTACTCACGGATAAGCGATCAGTTACACTGAACACCTCACCCCTGCGAAAGTTGAAAATCCGGCCACCGCCGGGCAGGGGTCTCTGTCCGTCGCGGCGGACGGAGAAAGGGAGGGTGTGAGGCTGAGATCCGTAACGATGCACTGTTCAATGCCCGTGCGCCGGCGGTTCTGCGTGGCGTCCGTGCGCGTCCGTGCGATGCGAGCAGTTCATGGCTGACGTATGTATTTAAGCGCTTGTTTACCGCTTCATTTGCGTCCTGCCGGTTGCGCTTTCCATGCATCGGAAATCCTCCTATATTACCGGATATGAATCGCGAAGCGCATACAGTCGAGGGGTTGGATTACACCGTTCATCCCGCCGATATCCAGCGTCCGGAATTCGTCATGATCGGATTGCACGGCCGAAACGCGAACAAGTACGCGTTCTTTCCGTTCGTCCGTCAGATGGGATTCCTGCATACCAAGTGGCTGCTGCTCTCCGGCACATTCGCGTCGGAGACGTCGGAGGATATCCGGCATTGGTTCAATCACATTACCCATGATCCGGACGAAGTCGCCCTGAGCCGGAAGCATATCTCCTCGTTCATCGAATCGGAAATCCGCGCAGGAATAGCGCCTGAGAATATCTTCCTCGTCGGTTTTTCGCAGGGCGCCGTCATGGCGGTGGATACGGCGCTGCGCTATCCCGAACGGCTCGGAGGCGTCGTAGCGCTTTCCGGTTACATCGCACATCCCGCATTGCTGGAGGCCGAACGAAGCGCCGCGAATCGTTCCGTGCCCGTCTTCTGGGGACACGGAGCGCGCGATGAGATTATTTCCGTCGAACGCGGCAGAGAACATGCCCGGCTTCTTTCCTCGTTGGGATACCCGGTCGACTACCACGAATACGATGCGACCCACCGCATCATCACACCCGAAGTGAAAGATATCCGCGCATTCCTCCACAGGCATATGTACGGAATGAGTATCGAAGAAGCCGAACGCAATGCACAACCTGTGATTCCGTTTTAACATGTCAGACCGCCTGATAACCGATGTCCGCGGGAGAGAATTCGCGCCGGTCCGCCGTCCTGCGCGCGTGGTATCGCTTGTGCCAAGCATTACCGAGTTGTTGTTCGATCTCGGGCTCGACGATACGGAGATCGTAGGCCGGACGCGGTTTTGCATTCATCCCAGGGAACGCATACGCCGCATCCCGTCGATGGGTGGGACGAAGGATTTTAAGATCGAACGAATCATCAAACAGCAGCCGTCGCTTGTCATCGCCAATGTCGATGAAAACCGGTTCGAGGATGTTCAGGCGCTCGAGGATGCGCTGCCGGATACGCCGGTGTTCGTTACACATCCGTGCAGCTTCCGCGAGGCGCTGTTGATGATCTGCGATATCGGAACATTGCTGCACGCCGAAAAACAGGCGCGGCGGATCGGCGAATCGATGCTCGATATCCGCGACAGGGACCGCTCGCGCGCGGCGTCGCCGGTACGCGCATTGTACCTCATCTGGAAGAATCCCTATATGTCGGTCGCGCCGGGAACCTACATTCACGATATGCTCAGTCAAACGGGGTATGCGAATTGCATCGATGCGGATTTTCTCGATGCGAAGGTATTCGATACGCCCGGTCAGATGAGGTATCCCACTCTGAAGGTCGAGGACATTGCGCGGCTGCGTCCTGCCGAAATTCTGCTCTCCAGCGAGCCGTATCCATTCAAGAGAATACATTTCGAAGAACTGCGTGCACAACTTGCCGCCATCGACCGCGACTATGCCGCAACCGTTTCGATACGTCTCGTCGATGGCGAGTATTACAGTTGGTACGGCTCTCGAATGATGAATATAAAAAGGGTGAAGGGCGAGTCCCTGAGCTTGTAGGGGTCGCCCCCTGTGGCGACTCGGAATTTGACAATCGTAATAAATGCGAAAAATCGTTGCTTTCACGACTTCGCCAACCCCTAAATCCCCTGATTGGGGATAGGGCGATCCGCCGCGGCGGATCAGGACAGGCCCTTCGGAGCTGAAGATGTTCATCAGAGAAGCGAATTCGAAAAATACCG
>CAYPBB010000024.1:0-69265 GCA_964408855.1 uncultured Ectothiorhodospiraceae bacterium | reverse complement strand
CCGGTTGAAATGACGACCTTCCGCGGTATCGTCAACGGCGGTAACATCGAACTTCTCTGGCAGATTGCCTCCGAATACGATAATCACGGCTTCGAAGTATATCGTAGCTACAATAACGGCGGCGATTGGGAAAAAATCGGCTTCGTGAGAGGACGCGGAACTGCGAACAACACCGGCGAGTACTCCTTCTCCGATCCTATCACTGACGTCCATCAGAATGTCGGCAAAGTGCAGTACCGTCTCAAGCAGCTAGACTTCAGCGGCCGCTACGAATGGACCAACGCAGTCGAAGTATTCCTCGGCTCCACCCCGACCGATCTGGTTCTCTATCAGAACTTCCCGAACCCGTTCAATCCTGCCACGAAGATCAGCTACCAGATGCAAACCGCAGGATTCGTGACGCTGAAGGTCTTCAACGCCGTCGGCGACCTTGTAGCCACACTTGTTGAAGAACAAAAGGATGCAGGCTTGCATGTCGCCGAATTCGACGGCTCGTCGCTTCCTTCCGGTTCCTATGTCTACCAGATCAATGTCAATGGCAAGATCGATCAGAAAAAAATGGCCCTGACGAAATAAGCGCCGCATTTACGGCTTATAGCGGACCGGCTGCCAACCGGTCCGTTTGTTTTGTAACCGTTCCATCCGTAACGTGTCTCTCAGGTGAGCGAACTACCTCCCTTTCTATCAGGTTTTAGAGTCGTTATGTACATACCTCGTGTAATTCCTATCGTAATTCTATTCGCGTTGTTTCTATTTTCCACCGCTCTTTCGCAACTACCGGGAAACGGAAATGCAGATTGGCAGGAAGTGTGGGTAAACTATCAGCCAATTGTGTCAGATACCGCAAATCCGAACAACTGGATGTTCGGCAAAAAAACCTATACCGGGCTTGCGTACGATCGATGGAACGATGTTGTCTATATCGTCAACCCGGGCGAGTGCCGCGTTGGGGCATTGTCATTCAAATGTCCACGCATCTACGCATGGGACGCCGAGACAGGCTTGCCTGCCGCGAGAATCACCCATCCATTGGCGAGTTCCCCTGCTCAATTGTACGTCCCAACAAACCTTGTTTCTGACGCAGGATACTTGAACTACCTCTATTCCATATACAAGATCGATCTGGACGATCAAGGTAGAATCTACGCGGCAAATGTCGTCGCGCCCCTCTTTGGCGTATGCTACCCAGGCCCACCGCCATCGTGCCTCCCTGAATACCTTCAACAGGGCCCTTATAGAATTTACCGCTGGGATAGCTGGCAGTCAACGCCGTACGCGCTTTACCAGACCGCCGGTTCCGGCCCTGCCAACTCGGTAATGTCCTGGATGATCTGGGGTACGTCATTTGATGTGGTCGGCAAGCAAACAATCGTGAACGGCATGCCGTACGACAGCGCGCGCTGTTTCGCATCGGGTGGGAAGTTCTACGTGGGCTACACGCCAGTCAACGATCAAATCAACGTATTCGTCCATGACGACCGCCAGGGCGCGCCGTTCCCGTTCCGCTTCGGCGTCCGCCTTCAACACAACCAGGCAGGATCGGGTGTCGCCGCACATGGAATTGCTGCAACCGGACCGTACAAGACCTCCCAGTTGTATATGGACAGCAATTTCGGCGATGTGGTTCTGAACAACCAAAATCAGGACGATACGCCGATGCCGCAAGTGTTCCCGATGGAGATTAATGAGCCATTGCCTCCTAGTGTCACAGGACAGTCGGGTTCAATTAAGTATTTTCTTGATGAGCGCTTTCAACGTTCGTACCTGTTTTGCGCCGACGGCATGAACTGCGGGGATCCTCCTAGAGCGAACATCAACACAAACTGCCGCGTCGTTGATTTGAGTACCAAGCCGAGTTATTTAAACTGGCCTCCAAGTGAAACACCTGATCTAGGGAACCAAGAACTAAACAGTTTGACCGGCAAGGATAACTGGATTTCAGGCGTCGACTACAAAGTCTGGATTCATCCCGATTCAGGCGCTCTGCACCTGCAGGTATTCGTACTGATGTCCGGAAATGGTATCGGTTGCTTCCGCACCCGTTACCCCATTCCGGTTCCGGTTGAAATGACGACCTTCCGCGGTATCGTCAACGGCGGTAACATCGAACTTCTCTGGCAGATTGCCTCCGAATACGATAATCACGGCTTCGAAGTATATCGTAGCTACAATAACGGCGGCGATTGGGAAAAAATCGGCTTCGTGAGAGGACGCGGAACTGCGAACAACACCGGCGAGTACTCCTTCTCCGATCCTATCACTGACGTCCATCAGAATGTCGGCAAAGTGCAGTACCGTCTCAAGCAGCTAGACTTCAGCGGCCGCTACGAATGGACCAACGCAGTCGAAGTATTCCTCGGCTCCACCCCGACCGATCTGGTTCTCTATCAGAACTTCCCGAACCCGTTCAATCCTGCCACGAAGATCAGCTACCAGATGCAAACCGCAGGATTCGTGACGCTGAAGGTCTTCAACGCCGTCGGCGACCTTGTAGCCACACTTGTTGAAGAACAAAAGGATGCAGGCTTGCATGTCGCCGAATTCGACGGCTCGTCGCTTCCTTCCGGTTCCTATGTCTACCAGATCAATGTCAATGGCAAGATCGATCAGAAGAAAATGGCCCTGACGAAATAAGCGGCTTCCAACAGTAGTCTGTGAGTCCGGCACGCGCCGGACTCTTTTTGTAACCGTTCCATCCGTACCGTGTCTCTTTGATGAGCTATATACCTTCTTATTCTGTCAGCCTTTGGAGGCGTTTTGTTTGTATTTCGATTATTCCCGATCGCCGCTCTTCTTGTAGCGCTTGCACCTTTAACTGCTCAATCGCAAGTCCCAGGGAATATCGATTGGCAGGAAGTATGGGTCAACTATCAGCCGACTGACGCAGATACTGCAAATCCGAACAACTGGATGTTCGGTCATAGCACCTATACCGGACTTGCCTACGACAGATGGAACGATGTTCTATACATCGTCAATCCGGGGACTTGCACTATAGGTACTCTGAGTTTCAACTGCCCTCGCATTTTTGCATGGGATGCAGAGACGGGTCGGCTCGCAACGCGAATCGCGTCCAAATCCGGCGGGGCTCCTGCCGGGCAGCTTTACGTCAACTCGAACCTCGTCGCCAATGCCGGTTTTTCGAGCTATAAATTCTCCATCTATAAAATCGCGCTTGACGATGAAGGCAGAATTTATGCGGCAAACGTTGTTGCGCCGTTATTCGGTATCTGCTACCCGGGTCCGCCGCCAAACTGCCTTCCCCAATACATGCAGCAGGGACCTTTCAGAATCTACCGCTGGGATTCGTTTGATTCGGATCCGTATACATTATTCCAAACCGAGGGCGGTACACCGCCGAATTACGGAATGACCTGGTCTATGTGGGGCACATCCTTCGAAGTTGCTGGAAGGTCCCGCATCATAAATGGAGACAGGAGGGACAGCGTACGCTGCTTTGCATCGGGAGGAAAATTCTACAACGGATTCACAATAGATAACGATGAAATCAATGTATTCATAGCAGACGACCGTCCGAATGCGCCGTTCCCGTTCCGTCTTGGAGTCAGGCTACAGCATAACCAACCAGGCTCCTGCATTGCAGCGCATGGAATAGCGGCAACCGGACCTTATGCGCATTCGCAACTGTATATGGATAGTAATTTCCGTGAAACGGTACTGAATAACCAGGAGCAGGACGGTTCGCCACTCCCGCAGATTCACCAGATGACGCTCAACGATCCGTTGCCCTCTGTAGCCACTGGTCCGTCCGGTCCGATCAAGTATTATATTGACGCGCGATTTCACAGAGGATACCTCATTTGCGCCGATGGGATGCCGTCCGACAAGATGCCGGGCGCATTGAACTCCAACACCAATTGCCGCGTTGTCGATCTCAGCACCAAGCCAAATTACACGAATTGGCCGCCATTCGATACGCCGGACTTAGGCAATAACCGTTTCGATAATCTTACCGGAGAAGACAACTGGATCACCGATGTCGATTACAAAATCTGGACTGATCCCAATTCCGGAAACGGACATCTCCAGGTGTTTGTCCTCATGTCGAACAATGGCATTGCATGTTACCGTACTCGTTACCCAATCTTTACCCCGGTTGAAATGACGACCTTCCGCGGTATCGTCAACGGCGGTAACATCGAACTTCTCTGGCAGATTGCCTCCGAATACGATAATCACGGCTTCGAAGTATATCGTAGCTACAATAACGGCGGCGATTGGGAAAAAATCGGCTTCGTGAGAGGACGCGGAACCGCCAACAATGCCGGCGAGTACTCCTTCTCCGATCCTGTTACCGGCGTCCATCAGAATGTCGGCAAAGTCCAGTACCGTCTGAAACAGATAGATTACAGCGGCCGCTACGAATGGACAAACGCAGTGGAAGTATTCCTCGGCTCCACCCCGACCGATCTGGTTCTCTACCAGAATTACCCGAATCCGTTCAATCCTGCCACGAAGATCAGCTATCAGATGCAGACCGCCGGGTTCGTATCGTTGAAGGTGTTCAACGCCGTCGGCGACCTTGTAGCCACGCTTGTTGAAGAACAAAAGGATGCAGGCTTGCATGTCGCCGAATTCGACGGCTCGTCGCTTCCTTCCGGTTCCTATGTCTACCAGATCAATGTCAATGGCAAGATCGATCAGAAGAAAATGGCCCTGACGAAATAAACGGCTTCCAACAGTAGTCTGTGAGTCCGGCCACCGCCGGACTCTTTTTGTAACCCATCGGTGAAATTCGTGTCAATCAGGAAACGCACATTTCAAATCGCGCCCGGCATCCCGGATCGGGAGACCGATGATCGAAATCGTTTGAAAAATGCGTTTTTTTCGGTATATCACGTACGGCAGTGCTTTAAACCGATTGAATTACTCACTAATCGGGAGGCAGGAATGAAAAAATCTGCATCTCTCTTTCTTTTGTTTGTGCTTCTCACGTCGCTTTGTACAGCGCAGGACTGGGACATGGTCTGGCAAAACAAACCGCCGGTCGGAACACCCAATCATCCAAACGCATGGATGTTACAACAGGCATCGTATACGGGCCTTGCCTACGATCCCGGACGCGATGTTCTCTATGTGGTCAATCCTGCAATATGCCAGGCAGGACTTGTGAGCTATCCGTGCCCGCAGGTTCATATCTGGAATCCCGAAACCGGCGCGGTAACGGCATCCATCGGAATCGGCGGCAAACTCGATACAGATACTTCAGTGATCAAGGGAGGGCACGATAACGGAAAATTTGCTCTCTACCGCATCGATCTCGACGAGGAAGGGCGAATTTTCGCATGCAATGTCGTCGCACCAATTTGGGGAGATTGCATCCCGGGTCCCCCGCCGAACTGCGATCAGAAATACTTGAACCAGGGTCCCTTCCGGATCTACCGCTGGAATACCCCGGCGTCTCCGCCGGAACTGGTGTACGAAACGCCGGGTCAGGGCGATATGCTCTTCGCGATGTGGGGCACCTCGTTCGATGTCGTCGGGCGGCGCCATCTCGTCAATGGCGTTTGGCGCGATAGCGCCCGAATCTTCGTCAGCGGAGGACAGGTTGGATCGCGTATCAACGATGAAATAAACGTTTTCGCGGCAGGGGGAACCTCCAGCCCGTCGTTCCCCTATACGCTGGCGCTTCGAATGCCCTTCATCCCGTCGGGAACGAATTTCGCCGGCGGCGGTATTGCCGCTACCGGATCGACGCTTACAAGCCCGGTCTGGGCGAGCGATATCGCGGCACAAACGACGATTGTCGCGCAACGGCAGGATGCCGCGGCGCCGGTTCCACAATCGTACCCGGCGCTCGGGGCATATAATATCCCTTCAGCCCTTGCGGGAGACGGAGGTCCGCTCCGGTTTGTACCGATGAGTGCGTCGAACCTCCCGTACCTCATCGTCGCGGATCAACATCCTTTCGGCGGTATCAGCGTGCAAAACATGAACACCAGCGTCCGAGCCATTACCATCTCTGGAACAACAGGCATCCTCTGGCCGCCGACAAAGACTCCAAGCCTGGGAACGAATACATTCGACCAGCTCGGCGGCGTAAACAACTACATCACCGACGTTGCCTATAAAATATGGGTGAATCCGGCGAACGGAAACAGGCATCTTCAGGTGTTCGTGTTGATGTCGAACAACGGCATTGCTTCATACCGGACGAAGATCCCGATGCCGGTACCGGTCGAATTATCGCAGTTCTCGGCATCCCGGACGGAAACGTCTGTTGAATTGCGTTGGGAAACGGCTCAGGAATCAAACAACTACGGCTTCGAGATTCAGCGGCGTTTTTCCCGGAACGCGCAGTGGGAGCGGATCGGTTTTGTTCCGGGCAACGGAACCACGAGCAGCGCAGTGGAATACCGGTACTTGGACCCGCTGACTGAAGGTCATTTCGTAAACGGAAGCGTGGAATACCGGCTGAAACAAACCGACTTCGACGGCGCGTCGATGTATTCGCCCGTCATTGAAGTCGTTACGCCATCCGTATTGGAAAGCGCCGCCCTCGGTCAGAATTACCCCAATCCATTCAATCCTGCAACGACTATCTCATACACACTGCATCAGGATGGTTTTGTGAGATTGACCGTCTACAACGGCGCCGGGGTTGAAATGCGGACGCTGGTCGACGAGCAACAGTCGGCAGGTTCCTACACCGTTCCGTTCGATGCGCCGGGATTGCCCAGCGGCGTGTATTCGTACCGGCTCAATGTCAACGGCGCGATATCCGAACGACGCATGATGTTGACGAAATAGCTGGATACTATCGATTAAACAAGGCTGGGATCGATCGATCCCGGCCTTTTCTTATTGTGTACAACTGTGTTTTGTCTCGACTACCGGAAGTTGTATCATTGAATCGCAAACAGCATTGCAACGAACTTGAGAAACGTGAAATGCCAACACAACGCCCTTCCGTCTTCATCACCCGCCGTATCCCCGATGCCGGACTGGATATTCTTTCGGAGCATGTAAGCCTCACAATCTTTGAAGAGGACAGACAAATAGCGAGACAGGAAATCATTGAACGCATCGGCGACGTTGACGGTATGATCTGTCTGTTATCCGATCCCATCGATAAGGAAGTGATCGAGGCTGGCAAAAAATTGAAGGTCATTTCGGCGTATGCGGTCGGGTACAATAATATCGATATCGAAGCCGCCAGGAACCGCGGAATCGTCGTTACGAACACGCCGGGCGTACTTACCGATGCAACAGCCGATATTGCATTTGCGTTGATGATTGCCGCCGCAAGAAGAATTGCGGAGAGCGACGCGTGGATGCGGACGCATGAATTCGAAGGCTGGGCGCCAAAGTTTTTCCTCGGCGTCGATCTGGTTGGGAAAACGTTGGGCATTATCGGCGCTGGAAGAATCGGCGCCGCGCTGGCGAAACGGGCGTACGCCGGCTTCGATATGAAAATAGCGTACCATGGCCGGAACAGAAATCAGGAATTCGAGTCCAAGTTCAATGCGCAATTCATGCCGCTCAACGATCTGCTCGCAGCCTCGGATTTCGTGTCCATCCATACTCCTCTCACTCCGGAGACGCATCATCTTATCGGCGAGCAAGAACTTGCACTGATGAAACCCACAGCGGTTCTGGTAAACACTGCGCGCGGTCCCGTTGTAGACGAACAGGCGCTCATCCGCTGCCTGCAGGAACAAAGAATTTTCGGCGCCGGGCTGGATGTCTACGAACATGAGCCTGCGGTACCGCGGGAATTAAAGGAATTACCCAATGCGGTTATACTCCCGCATATCGGCAGCGCTTCATTTCAAACGCGCGATCGGATGGCCGTTATTGCGGCGCATAACTGCCTGGCAGTATTCGACGGCGGATCGCCGGAATTCCGCGTTGCGTGAATAGCGTCCCCTGAAGAGGAACAGCGTGTTATTCCTTCATTGCGAGCCAGGCAGAAAGCACCGCCTCATCGATCGCTCGTTTCAAATCGGCGTTGTGTACCACCACAATCGGCGATAGTCGTTCGTCCTCGCCGCGGATCGCGGGAAGATACACGCTCATATTCCCTTCCGAATTGATGATTCGCAGATTATTGAACTGAAAATCGCCTACCCTGATACTCGCCAGGGCAATGACATTCCCTGACATTTCCGGAAGATTCTCAATTCTGATAACCTCAACCCTGTTCATCGGCGCTCCTTCATGTGCGGTATGAATGTGAATGATTTGCATGTATGAAAACACGAATTGTAAAAAACAGTTCTCATCGCACGGCCACAGCCTGAAAACGACAGTTTTTTCACTTGCAACAAATCGATTGCAATATTTGCACGGTCCTTCAGCAATAGCGCTCGATTGGTGGATGTTTTTTCCGGACTTTACTGCGAATAGTTTTTGGCAGTCCAACAATCCGGTTGCATTATGGAAAGCCTCATCGTATTGCTTCTCATCGGAAGCGCAGGCGTTGGATTTGGCATTCGCGCCGCCACTTCCCTGACATACGAACCAGAAATCGAAGACTCGTCCCGGTATCTCATTTCCCGCATTTCAACCGCTCTCATACTTTCCTCCGCGGTTTCCATGCTTGTTTACATCGGGCTCACTATTATCATGTATGCACTCGGCGTCGAGCAAGGCGGCGGCGACGCCGGAGCGTCGGGCGTATTTTTCCTGGTTCGGTTCTTCGATCCCTTCATCGCTATTGTCACATACCTTTCGTTCGGGCTGCCGTTCAGCGTTTCATTGTTCATCAAATCGACATTCGAACAAAAACGCCGCACCGCCAAGTACTACGAAAGCTTCCGGCGGGGCGGCTATAGAACATATATGCTGACGAAGCTCGGAAAGGAACCGCAGGATTTCAACCAGACCATCTACATCCGATAGTATCCGCTTTTACTTATCCTCCTTCGATTGGTACACCGCCGACGGCCGGTGTGTCTTCCAGAACGGGGCGGCAATCATCGACGGCGGTAGAGGCTCCATCCTGATGAGCGCATTATTGATGCTGCGCATCCAATACGCCTTTCCGGGCGTCAATGCGCCGCCGAACGGCACACGGTATCCGAACCAGGGATCGAACTCGTACAATTGAACGATGGAGTATTCCGGGTCCTGTATGATACTCGACAGATTCGAGGGAGCGCTTGGCACGCCCGTTAGATTCCATCCACCAGATTCCGCGCTCAGCGTGCGAATGAGAAACCGCTGCAGGAATCCATCGAGAAGTACAGAACCGTCCCGGCTGAAGTTAATCCAATATCCATCGCCGAAAAGAATCGAATCAGCAATGACATACCCCGATGTGTTTTCGTACCGGTATGCGGGCGGTAGCGCATCGGCAAACAAATACGGCAAGCTATGGATATCCGGATCAAGCGGCAGCGAGATAAGGTTCCATCCCTGTGCATAGGTCAACAGCATCGATCCCCGCAGAGGGCGGGCGGTAAAATCGATCGCGCTTGCGTTATAATCCAGCTTGAGTTGCCGGAATGCTGGCAAAAACTCGCAATACGGGTCAATCGGTTCCACGCGGTAGTTTCCTTCCGGCAATCCTGTGAACGCATAATTCCCGTCGCGGTTTGTGCGGGCTTCCATTTGGGCGTCTCCGCTAATGCGGATCAGAATATCCGGCGCGGGTATCGGCTGACCCGTAGGTAATTGATACCGTACTGTACCAGAGAGGTCGAACAAGCGCTTCGATGTAACCAGGTATTGAACCGGTATACCCAGCCCGGCATTCGACGCATTTCCGTCGAAGACGATGGTGTCTTCATAGATTCCTTCCGGAAGCGCGGTTGTCAGAACAGAAACCTGAACATTACTCGAATTGCCTTCTCCTGCCGAAGGCTGTACGTCCAGCCACTGCGTCGCGCTCCAGGTGCATGACCATTGGAGACTTCCGCCGCCTGAATTATCGATCTGCAGTTGCTGCGCAAATGGAAGCGATCCGTTTTGAGGCGCCGCGAAGTACAGCGACAACGGCGAAATCTGCAGCGCAGGCGGAGGCGCAATCGAGAAGGGCTTGTCGCTGACATCTTCCACCGATGTCGGCGTCGGCGTCGTAATCCGGATCAGTGCATCGGCAGTTGCAGGCGCAACTGGTTTCAGCGAGTAGCTTGGCGGCGTTGCGGATACCGACGATTCCAGTAGTTCATACGAAGCCCCGCCGTCCCGCGACAGTTCGAGCCGGACATTATAGAGACCCGACGAATTCCATTGGATCGTCTCTTCGCGTCCGATGACCCATTCTTCTCCCCCGTTCGGCGATACGACAGTTATTGATGGGAACGCAGGCAAATCGCTCGCGTCGCGGAAATAAATTTCCGAACTGGCATCCAGCGTGCTGTTGCCGTTGCGGGCATTCCCCGATCTGTCTTCAATATCGCCGTCGAACTTGTACGCTGCAACAAGTCCGGTATGCGGTCCTGAGAGCTCGAGCAGATAGTTGTCCGCGATCTCATCGCGCGATCTGACATCGTTCCATATCCGTAGCTCATCGATGCAGCCTGCATATCCGTATGCGTTCGGTGGCGCCAAACCGCCGTCGGAATTGCCGATCAACACAGGGTAGCTGTTTGTGGATGCATCGCTTGTATAGCTCTTCGATCCAGCTGGCAATCCGTTCACGTACAGCCGCGCCGTCCGCGCGAAAGCGGATACCGAGTACGTTGCCGCTATGTGCGTCCATTGATTCAACGGCAAAGAATTGGCGCTGGAAACCCCATCGCCGAAATCTCCGTTGGGTACGAAGTAGAGCTTGTTCGCTTTTTTATCGAGCCCAAGCCAATAGGACCATACGCCGGCGTATTTCGATCCCTTCTGCACGATGGTCTGATATGTTCCGTGACCGCTTTGCGCCGCCGGTTTTATCCAGCATTCGAGCGTGTAATTCTGCGTCAGCGAAAACGCTTTCACGAGCGGTAGAACAAAGCAGTCGAGCGTTCCGCCTGCGACGGGCGTCTGCTGGCGGTTCAGAAATACCGAACAGATCCGCGTATAATGCGGAGGCAGCGGACTGGAAGAGAACATCACGGGGCCGACGGCGGATGCATTTTTCGTCCCCGATATTTCCGAAAGCGTTCCGTTCAGTCTCCAGCCGCCGGCGAGGTACTTGCCGTGCATGCCGTTCATCACGCCGTGAGGGATCCTGTAGAGCAATCCGGCCGCGCTGCTGAAATCGATTGCAGAACTCCAGATGCGAACCTCGTCGATTTCTCCATACCAATAGTATCCGGGTCCGCCGCCTGTCAGCCTGTCCGCGCCGATACGCAGATCCGAGTTGCAGGTTCCGATGTATCCCTGAAGCATCGTCTGGGACTGGTTGATGGAACCGTTGATAAAGATGCGCACTTCCCGTGTGACGATGTTGTAGCTTGCGGCGATATGAGTCCATGTATTCAGCGGAACGGTACTGCTGCTGAGATATTGATCATACCCGTTCGGTTTGAAGAGAATAAAGCCCTGTGCATTCAAACCAAACCAATATCCACTGCTATAGTCGTTCCCGACGACCGTCATTATTCCCTGGTACGCAGCGGGATGAACCCAGGCATCGATGCTGAACGCTCCCGCTTTTTGCAGCTCCGAGTTCAGATCGTCGTGATTTGCGACTGAGAGATATGAGCTTCCGTTCAACGAAAGCGCATAGTTAACATCCTGGTACTGTCCCCGCGCATTGACTGCAAGGAACATAAGGATGAGGGATAACGAAAGTATCAGCTTCGTCATTGCATGCTCCTGATCGTGATTGAACCGCGGGATATCGAAATGGCGGCAGGGTCGCGGGGTAACAGCGGTTGCTGTTTTAATCCGGGGGTACCTTATGACAATCCCCGCGCCCTGCCAACATAGCGTCACTTCATGAGAATCATCATCCGCGAGCACGATTGAGCGCCGCAAACAGCTTTATAATAATATGCGCCCGGCGGAAGTCCGGCTGCGCTGACGCGAATCGACTGTATTCCCGGCTCGGGATGGATCTGACCGGTCAGATCCGTCACTGCTCGTCCGTAGAGATCGTATACTATCAGCGAAACGGGTAGAGCGCCGGACCGCAATTCCAGAGGTATTACCGTTCCGGGCAGCTCGTTGCCGTTTACCGTGCCGAACGGATTCGGGTAGTTCTGACCGAGCGTGAATAGATCAGCCCCCGGGACATCGTCGACGCCAACCGTAACGACGACCTGCACCGGAATAACGACATTGACCGGCGAGAACCGCGCCTGAACGGTGATTGCCGCATTGTACGTGCCGACCGGCATTTCCGGCGTGTTTACCGCAACGGTAAGATCGCGGTCGCCGATACCTTTCTTCGGATTGACAGTCAGCCAACCGGCATCCACCGTCAATTCCCAGTTTGCGTCCTTATCGTTCTCACATACAATGGCGACCGTCTCCTGGGGCAATGGATTAAGGTTGTTGACGTTGAGCGACAGCGATGCCGGATTTGCCTTGATGACAAGCGGCTTGTTGCTCATCGTCAATTCAACGGTAATCTGCCCCTGTGCGAACTGCGTCGTGTACTCCTGCATCGTGGCAATATCGACGCCCTCGATCATGCATTTGACGACACGGGACGGCAACGGCGTATTCCATGTAAAGGCTACGCCGGTTGCGCCCTGACCCGCCTGATAGCCGATTGTATAGGTCTCGGTAAAATTGGCGTCCGATGCCGGCATTGCCCGGTAATCGCGGAGCGATCCCGATCCAAGGTTCGACTTTCCTGGTGTGCTCATCAGCCGGGCGTCGAATATTTCGGCGGGAGGAAGCGGCGGAAGTTCGAACTCTTGCAGCAGTTGATCGATCGCGGGCGTCGCACCTTCCCTGACTCCAATGACGAGATACTGGGATAACCCCGCCGAACTCGACACCGTCAGACCGAATTCGATGCTTTCGAACTCCTGTGCATGAAGAGAAACGCACGCAAATGAAAGAAGCGCGCTTACAATGACAAATGTCTTTTTCATCGCATTTCCCTCCTACCGGATGATGGTTATTGTTGTGGATGCGTTCCGTTCGCCGCCCGAAAGCCGGACGTAATAGGCTCCTGCGGGAACGAGGTTGCCTGCGTCATCCCGTCCATCCCACAGCATAATCTGCGCGCCCGTTTGCATGGAATTGTACAAAAGAGTCCGTACGGACCGTCCAAGCAGGTCGGACACGGATAACGATACAGGAGTGCCCGATTCAGCAAAGAAGGGAATCGTTATCCCGTCGCCGGAGGAGGCAGGATTCGGATACACCTTGCCGATCGAGAACACATCGGGAACAGAGCCGGTGCGGACGACTTTCAGGAACAAATTCCTGCCGGCCGCCTGTCTCCATGTATATTGGTTTCCTTCAGTGCTTGAAAGGTCGGCGAGGATCTCTCCCGATTCTGTGACGATTAGATACGACATGCCTGAAGACCTGTGCAGGAGGGTGAACGCTGCCTGCGACGCTCCGCGAATTGTCATCGGATTATCGCCTGGCTGCGCGATGACGGTTCCGTTTTCGAACCGCACATCGAACGCGTCGCCGCCCGGAACAGGCGGAAGCGCGAGAATGGATTGCTGCTCGCTGTTCAGATCATTCGATGAGATTTCAATGTAGCGTTTTTCCCCGGCGAGGGATTCCACTTCGATCCATGCGGCAGGCTGCAGTTCGCGCAGCGCTTTTTCGTATGCCGTTTCGAAATACAATCCGCCTTGTACCGATGTTCCTTCCATCGTCAGCGATGTGCCGGTCTTCACGCGCACCCAATAGCCTCTTCCTGGATTGATGGCTGTCGGAACAACATATCCGCTTACGATATCCCACCCGAATATCGCCATCAGTCCTCCGGGAGGATTCTGCGTGATCATCGCTACAGACAGCGATTTGCTGGGCGCTCCGATCAGGTTCCATCCCCATCCATAGGGTTGCGTATTGCCGTTCAATCCTGCATGAGCGAGTATGTTCTTTTCGATGCCATAATACACGACACTCGTCCCGCCGGTACTCAGCCAGTATCCGACGCCGAATTTCATTGTATCTTCGGAATAGTACCCACCCGTCCATGGATTGAATCCGTAGATATACGTTGCCGGACTGGATGAGAACAAGCCGGTGGCATACGACGCCTCGACATCGAGAGGCATCGAAATCAGATCCCAGCCCTTTGCATACTGCCAGGGTAGGCGGACAAGATTTCCCTGTCCCGGCGGCCGGGGGGTATGGATGTTGACGTCGATCGTGTCCTTGATCCTCTCCGGATCCTCATCGTCGGGAATAATGATGATCTCGCGTTCTGGTTTCTCGCTCTCATCGTTGCTGCACAGGCGGATCCATATCGTACTATCCATCTGGAACAACCGTTCAAGCCTTGCGGGGATATCTTCGCCCTGCCCGTTCTTCTCATAGATTTTAAGAAGGAATGGATCGTAGAATGGAAGCAGCTCTTTCGTATTTGCGTTCTTGACAATCAACTCGATATCCACACACGGGAAATTCGAGGGGTCGATAGTTCCCGTAACCACCTCCACCTCCTTCGGTTTGGTCGGCGGCGGACAGGTCTTCGCTTTGACGGTGATCTTCACGATATACGTGCCTTCCATATCGAACTGGTACTCGCTTGTCGTACGCATATCGATCGGCACGGCGACGCCCGTGATAGACATCGAGAACGTTGCATCGGGGACGGCAGGCGGCGGATCCCAGGTCAGGCGGACAGGAGTCGTTCCTGAGCCCGTTTGCACTCGCAACTGATACGAGAATTCCTGCTGTATCGCGCGAATGTCGGTAGTGCTGCCCTGGCTGCCTGCGATGTTGATGAACCGTACATCGTAGGTGCCAAGCGGCGGAAGCGGCGGCAGATCGGTTTGTCCGGGTTCCAGCCCATCGCTGGCGGAGGGATCCATACCATAGACGGCATTCACCTCAGCCTGTCTGGCGTTTCTGACCATTATCGAGTGCTCCCATTCGGTCATCTGAGTCGGTATGCACGGCTTGGGCCGGAAGTACGCCACAAGCACCTTGCTCCTCCACATGGTAACAGGCAAGGGATTGGTTATTGCCGAAGTGTCGTATCCCCAACCGACAAAGACGTAGCCGTCAGGGGCTGTCGCCTGTGCCGAGGCAACCGTACCGATGGCGTGCAGCGTCCTCCGGACGAACGGTCCTCCCGGCCCGTCGGGATGGATAAGCACGAGTTCTGCCATCTTGGGATCGATTGGCTTCGAGATCGGATAGACAGTATGATCGCCCGGAGGCGTGTTTGCGCCTATGTTGATGGGAAGCGGATTTGATTTCCCGAAGAAATAATCGCCTTCGAAGCCGTCGTTCTCATAGCCGGGAGCCGGGATATGTTCAACTCCAAGCGATAGTCCCTTGGTGATGTCGAATCCGAACTTCCTCGGCAACAACAGCTCCGGCGGCGGCTCCGGATCGAACCGCAACCATCCCGGCAACGGGCGTTGCACAAGGAGCCTCGCGCAGGTCATGCACAGCGGCGCGAGGACGGTATAATTGTTACCACGTTCGATCTGGATTTCATATTCGCCGAATCCAAAGTGCCCGTCGTAACGGTCTGCAATGTCGTACATCGAACCGCCGATAGAATACATCTGCGGCTCGACGCTGACGATGTATTCACCGTCGCTGTTAAATTTCAGGTACTTGCTTCCACCCGACCCATTGATGGAATTGATATAGGTAGACGAGCCTGCGCGCTGCGCCCGGAAGAGCGGTTCGAAATTCGAACCTGTCTTGATCCGTAACGTCAGGCGGAGATGCTCGCCATACGATGCGCTGGAAAGGTTGATCGCTGTGATGCGGTAGTAATCCGCCATCGGCCGCGCCCAGGAGAATTCACCAGTAACGCCGGTTATTGAGGCTGCTGCGTTGACGGTGTATGCCGTCATTCCTGGTCCCGACGAGGTCAGGAGTTTTGGCGAAGAGAAGGAATTCGGCTCGTTCGCATCTCGGCAGTATATAGTGTCGGCTGGCGTCGCGGGGCGCGTTGTCACCGACCCGGTGTTCGAAACGGCTCCGCGCACAGTGTTGAAGTATCCCACTATCCTGAAATTGTAGGTCCGGTTCGACTGTATCGCTTCGTCGCTCCCGGACGCAAGGGGCACCGAATAGACGAGAACGCCGGTGTAGTGGTTGATCGACCTGTTGCCGGGTCCGCCGAGCAGCATATTGCTCGCCTTCAGTTCGACCCAGTTGCCTGCGGTGCGCTCGTACTCGATCTTCGTTTGAACGAGCGTCATATCGTATTTGACCCGCCAGCGTAATGCAACGGCCGGGGCGGGGCTGGCTCCTGTGCCGGCTTCGCCCAGCCGCGCAACGAAGGTCGTGTTCGCGATATTGAAATCGGGCGGATCGCTGGTGTAGTGCGCTATAACTTCCGTAATGGGATTCGAGCGCGATGAATACAGCTCATACGAAGGCAGCGAGTTCGCATACTCGCGGTGTATTTCGGGCGAGCCGGAAACGTGCTTGATTTCCCAGTAATCGAAATACCAATGCACACCGCTGATGGTCTTTTCCGCCAGCGCCTTTGCCTTCATACAGTAATCGGCTTCCAGTGGGAAGCACATGCTTGTCGTGAATGTTTCGCTAGAATTATCACAACTGATGATATCATACGAGATATTTGCCGGGTCGGTTTTGAAGCACCGGACGGGAGAAGCGCTGCCCGCAGCGATCAATCCGGTATGAACCGGCGTCGCGATGCTGGTGCCTTCGAGATAGTTCGTCACCATGATGCCGTCCAGCCCGGTCATATTCCAGCCGGGTTTGTTATACGCCGGCTGCGTCCGCTGGCAGTTGACGTTCTTCATCCCCCGGTAGGTGTAATTGCAGCTCTCGATGGTGCTGTAATACTCGTCGGGTGCGCCGAAGAGGTGTCCCATCTCGTGCGCGAAGCAATTGCGCATCGGAGCGGCGAACGGATTGAGGCCCGCCTGCCAGTACTGCGTATCTGAACTGAAGTATATACCTTCGATATCGCCGTTGCTGTAGTTCACCGACCATGCCGTCGGATGTATAGCTTTCGGCGTCGTTGGCTTATACGAGATAAATGCGCAGAAAGCGAATTCAACTCCGTAGGCAGATTCGATCTGTCCGTTATACATATGTGCGTACCGGCATGCCAGACTGGACCAGTGGGAATTACCCGGCGTGCTCGATGTGATATGCTTGATCACTTCGGGGATATAGACGTTATCGCCGACGGCAGTCGGCTCGCCCGTCACCTGGCTGTACGAATGCGTACGTCCGAAGAGACGCCAGGTCGCTGTCAGCGTCCTGCCATAATTCGACGCCAGGCTTGTCCAGAAGTTTATGGCGGCAATGTAGAACAGCTTATAGTCGTCGTACACGGAATCCACCCAATTCCATGAGCCTGTGCCGGTCTTGCTTTCGACGAAAAAGCTCGTATGCACGACGTTGCCGTACGATTTCGAAGCGTAGTCCACCGTCGGATCGGGACCTCCGAACAGCATTCCACCGCCGGTCTTGTCGCTTCGTGGAGCATCGGAATTCACAAACATGTTATCCTGATACATCGGGTACTCGCCGCTCATGCTGCGGATTTCTTCCTCTCTCGCCTTGATGCGGGCGAGTTCGGCTTCGGTTTTCGGGCGGCGAACAAAATCGAGAAACTTGACGATCGATTCATCGGCTTCGTTGTATTCGTACTCTCCTTTCAGGAGCGCCGCGCGTTGGTTCACCTCCTGTGCGTCGTAAGCGCAGAACCTCACCCCCTGCGTCCCCCTTGCGGAGACGGAGCGGGCATTCAGGACAGCGCCCTGGGCATTCGGCGGCACCCAGGCGAGCAGTCTCCTGGGCGAAGTCATCACCGATACGAGCGCGCCTGCGTTCTGCAGTTCCTTTACGAGCGCATAGAGTTCAGGGAACGATTGGCAGTCGGTCTCGATTACTGCCAGATAACGGTAATGTTCCTGTTCGCCGTATGTTGCGAGATTCGGCGGCACATAGACCGGCTGAGCGCCGGCAATCTGTGCAAGACTGATCGCGGTTACAAGGGCGTGCAGGAAGGCGACAATGAGTATTCGCTTGAGATTCAAGGCTCAACCTCCTCACTAGTTGTATTGACTTTCAAGACGGAGTCGGGTTTCAAGATCTTCCATCTCAACCGGTACGAGGGAGGCGCCCCGCTGAGGGGCCGACGTAGGGGGGAACACTTGAGAAAACCGGTGGAATTCGCCAGTGTCGTCACTGCCGGAACGGCGCTTCGAGATTGTAGGTTTTCTGAGCAGACGCCGGAAACCTACAAAGTTTTTGAGTGAATGTAAAGAGGAAAAGAGACCTTTTTAGCGGATATAGTGGATTTTTATTGTCCGCTTACTGATTTCATTCAGTGTAGCGGTAGTAAGTTAAGTATCAACTCTCCTACAGAAATGCGATTGCGTTCTATTCCCAATGCAGAGTTTCGTTGGAATTGCGGATACGTGTTTTCCCACGGAATGATTGGCATAATGAAAAACCTGCTCGCATTCCGGCATAATCAAACCACAAGCTCCTGCTATCCGTGAATAATTTCATCGTTGTGCAGACCGGCTCAATTTCGTATACTTGAGCCTAGCCAAAACGCTGTTTCACCCAGGCAAATAATTCACGGCATACCAACCGGAGCTGCCCTGCAACAATCCGGAGGGTGAGAACGGCGAACTTCTTTCAAAGGTACATACGTCTGTGCAAGAGGCATATCTTCTTCTCGAAGACGGCACTAGGCTGCACGGCTCCGCGTTCGGCGCGGTGCGCGAAACCAGCGGCGAGGTCGTCTTCAATACCGGCATGGTCGGCTATCCGGAAACGATGACCGATCCGTCGTATCAGGGTCAAATTCTCGTCTGTACGTATCCGCTCATCGGGAACTACGGCGTTCCCGGCGAAGAGCGCGAAAACGATCTGTTGAAGCATTTCGAATCCGAGTCCATCCACATCCAGGCGCTGATTGTTTCGGAGTATTCGGAGCAGTATTCGCACTGGAATGCGGCGCAATCGCTCGGCGAATGGATGCGGAGCCGGAATATCCCCGGCATCCAGGGCATCGATACGCGCATGCTGACGCAGAAAATCCGCGAGCAGGGATCGATGCCGGGACGCATCGTGTACACCGCCGGCGCTCCCTATGAGCCGGTCAGCGATCCGAATGCGCGGAACCTGGCGGCGGAGGTGAGCATCCCCAAACCGGTGCTCTATGCAAAAAGCAGTGCAACAGTCGCCGTGGTGGATTGCGGCGTGAAGAACAACATTCTGCAGGCGTTTCTCCGGCGCGGGATAGGCGTCCTGCGCGTACCGCACGATTACGATGCGCTCAACGACGACGTGGCGGGCATCGTGTTTTCGAACGGTCCGGGCGACCCCAAGCAGTGCGAAGCGACTATCGCCAATTGCCGCAAAGCGATGGAGGCAAACATCCCGGTGCTCGGCATCTGCCTCGGCTCGCAAATCATCGCCCTGGCAGCAGGGGGAAATACATACAAGTTGAAATACGGACACCGCAGCCACAACCAGCCGGTCAACGAAGCGGGCTCCAACAGGTGCTATATCACGTCGCAGAACCACGGCTACGCTATCGACGCGTCGTCGCTGCCGGAAGACTGGCGCGAGTGGTTCGTGAACGATAACGACGGAACCAACGAAGGCATCATCCATATATCCAAACCGTTCTTCGGCGCGCAGTTTCATCCAGAAGCCTCGCCCGGTCCCGACGATACGGAATTCATCTTCGATATGTTTGTGAGGGCGCTGCGATGATCCATAAAAAGAAATTCAGAAAGGTGCTCATCATCGGATCGGGCGCGTTGCAGATCGGTCAGGCGGGTGAATTCGATTACAGCGGAAGCCAGGCGATCAAGGCGCTGAAGGAAGACGGCATCCGGACGGTGCTGTTCAATCCGAATATCGCCACCATCCAGACATCCGAACATCTCGCCGATACCGTGTACTTCCTCCCGCTTCGCGCCTCCTTCGTCCAGCGCGTCATCGAAAAGGAACAACCCGACGGCATCCTCCTTTCCGTCGGCGGGCAGGTCGCGCTCAACATCGGCGTGGAACTGTTCAACTCCGGCGCGCTGGAAAAACATGGGGTTCAGGTGCTCGGCACGCCGGTGGAATCGATCAAGAAAACCGAAGACCGCGAGCTCTTTGCGCAGGCGGTGCGCGAAGCGGGGCTGAAAGTCGCCGAATACCGCATCGTCGGTACGGTGGAGGATGCGATCAACGCTGGCGCGGAGATCGGCTTCCCGGTAATGGTTCGCATCGCCTATGCGCTCGGGGGACTGGGATCGGGTATCGTGGAAAACGAGCGCGAGTTGCGCGAGAAAGCGGAGCGCGCATTCAAATTCACCGGTCAGATCATTATCGAAGAATCGCTGTACGGCTGGAAGGAAGTGGAATACGAAATCGTCCGCGACCGGCACAACAATTGCATCACCGTCTGTTCCATGGAAAACGTCGATCCCATGGGCGTGCATACGGGCGATAGCGTCGTCGTGGCGCCGGTACAGACGCTTTCCGCCGCCGAAAATTTCAAGCTCCGCAGCATCGGCATGAAACTGATTCGAAGCCTCGGAATCGTCGGCGAATGCAACATCCAGTACGCCCTCGATCCGCGTTCGGACGATTACCGCATCATCGAGGTCAACGCGCGGCTCAGCCGCTCGTCCGCACTGGCAAGCAAAGCCACGGGCTACCCCCTCGCATACATTTCCACGCGCCTTGCCCTCGGGTACGCGCTGAACGAAATCGAAAACATCATCACCCGCGATACGAGCGCCTGCTTCGAACCCGCGCTCGACTATATCGTCCTGAAATTCCCGCGCTGGGACTTGCAGAAATTCCGCAAGGTGAGCACACAGCTCGGAAGCGAAATGAAATCCGTCGGCGAAGTGATGGCGATCGGACGGACATTCGAGGAGGCGCTGCAGAAGGCAATCCGCATGCTGGATATCGGGCTGTACGGCTTTACAGGCAATGCCGTCGAGGCGGAAGACCTCGACGAGGAAATCCGCACACCGAGCGACAGGCGGTTATTCATGCTCGGCAAGGCGTTCGAACGCGGCTACACGGTGGAACGTGTTCACGAGCTTTCGAAAATCACGCCCTGGTTCCTTCACAAAATGCAGAACATCGCCGTGCTCACATCGGCGCTGGCGGCGTATTCCATCGATGCGCTTCCGTCGGAGATGTTGCGGAACGCGAAGCGGCTCGGTTTCTCCGATTCGCAAATCGCCCGGATAATGCAGTGCGACAAGATGGATGTGCGGCGGATCAGAAAGGAAGCAGGCATTGTGCCATTCGTGAAGCAGATCGATACGCTTGCCGCGGAGTATCCCGCGAAAACGAACTACCTGTACATGACATACAACGGTGCCGCGAACGACATTCCGCCGGGCGTCGGAAATCAGATCGTGGTACTCGGCGGAGGCGCATACCGCATCGGTTCGTCGGTGGAATTCGACTGGTGCTGCGTCAATACGGTAATGACGCTCGACAAGCTCGGCTACCGCTCCATCATGATCAATTACAATCCGGAAACGGTGAGCACGGACCACGATACGTGCCACAAGCTGTATTTCGAGGAGATCAGTCTCGAGCGCGTGATGGATATCTATGAATTCGAGAATCCCGAAGGCGTCATCGTTTCGATGGGCGGTCAGATACCGAACAACCTCGCCATGAAGCTGCACAGCGAAGGCGTGAACATTATCGGCACTTCGCCCGAGGAAATCGACCGCGCCGAAAGCAGGCACAAGTTCTCGCGCATCCTCGACGAGCTTGAAATCGACCAGCCGGAATGGATAGAAGTCACCACGCTCGACGCCGCGAAATGGTTCGCCGCTGAAGCCGGCTATCCGGTGCTCATCCGTCCGAGCTATGTCCTTAGCGGCGCGGCAATGAGCATCGTCGTCTCGGAGGACGAGCTGGAAGAATACCTTCGCAAAGCCACCGAGGTGAGTCCCGAACATCCGGTCGTGCTGAGCAAGTTCATTACCGATGCCCGCGAAATCGAAGTGGACGCTGTCGCCGAAGGCGGCGAGCTGTTTTGCTACGCGATTTCCGAGCATGTGGAAAACGCAGGCGTACACAGCGGCGACGCCACCATTGTCCTGCCGCCGCAGCGTACCTACCTCGAAACGATGCGCAAGGTGAAGATGATCACCCGCCGCGTGGCGAAAGCGCTGAACATTACCGGACCGATGAACATGCAGTTCATTGCGAAGGACAACAACGTCCGCGTCATCGAATGCAACCTGCGCGCCTCGCGCAGCTTCCCGTTTGTCAGTAAGGTGCTGAAACTCAACTTCATCGATATCGCCGTGCGGCTGATGCTCGGAGAAAAGGTGCACAAGATCGACAAGTCCACGTTCGATTTGGATTATGTCGGTGTAAAAGCGTCGCACTTCAGCTTCACGCGTCTCAAGGGCAGCGATCCGGTGCTGGGCGTGGAAATGTCTTCCACGGGCGAGGTTGCCTGCCTGGGCGACGACTTCAACGAAGCGTTTCTCAAGAGCGTCCTCAGTACGAATTTTCACATCCCTGCGAAAGGCGTCCTGTTGAGCACCGGGCGACTGAAGGAAAAGGCGCTGCTGCTCGACGAGTTGCGGATTCTCCATGCACGGGGTCTGAAGCTTTACGGCACGCCGAGTACCGCAGCATTCTATAGCGAGAACGGCATTCCCGTTGAACGCGTTGAGCGCACATGGGACGCCTCCGCATCGGGCACGTTTTCGCTCGTCGCCAACGGCGAGGTGGATCTTGTGATTAACATTCCCAAAGACAATCTCCGCGAGATGCTGGATAACGATTATCTGATCCGACGGAAGGCGGTGGATCTGAATATCCCGCTCATCACGAACATCCAGATCGCGCAACGGTTCGTCAAAGCGCTGAACAAGTACTCGCTCGATACGCTGTCCATCAAAAGCTGGGGTGAATACGAATAGGAGGAGAAGATTGGCTGAACGGCGGCTGTGCCGTGGACGCGATCAACTTTTCAATGACGGTATCGTAGGCAGCTCAGCTACCGCCTCTTCCCTGCCTGCATTGGCGATACAGTCCACTGTATATGCGAGCAGTTCATCCAGCCCGGCGAATTCATCCGCTTCGATCACGGTTGAATCGTCGCGGCGAGTGAGGCACCACGAAGCGATGATGCGCATTTCGTTGATGTCCTCTCTGCGGTTGCCGAATATTTCTTCCTGCTGCGAATAGAACACGCGCTCGAGTTCGGTGCGAAGTTCGCCCTGCCTGACATGTTTCTGATCTACCAGCAGCTGCGCCGCAAGCATGCCCGCCTTGATGAGATGCACTTCGACAAACGTCCTTCGCGCCAGCGTCACGATGACAAGGTTCTGCCGGCGCACAGAACGCGCCATGACCCGCTGCTGCCGGACGATGCGTTCGAGTCCCGCCATCCGGTCGCGGATAACGGCGGCGTCCTCGAAGAGCTGCATTTCCGATTTCGCGAGCATGCGGTTGCGGAAGGTATCCATCATCTCCTCGTGCTTCCCGCGAAGAAACAGCGTCAGCAAGTCCACTTCCTGCAAATACTCTTCTCGAGTCACGAGCGCGATACACGGCGCATTGCACCGCTTTATCTCGTAGTAAATGCACGGCGAACCGTCCGGGTCGGGTTTGATTTTGCCGTCGCATTCGCGCAGACGGAACAGCTTGTTGATGCTGTCGAGCGCGTCTTCGACCGCAAACCGGCTGGTAAAGGGACCGAAGTACTCCGCTCCGTCGTTTTCAATTTCATACGCCCAGTCGACTGTCGGGTAATCAAGCTGCGCATTGATACGGATGAACGGGTATTTCCTGTCGCTCTTGAGCTTGGAGTTGTACTGCGGCTGGTGGTGTTTGATGCTTTGCGCTTCGAGCAGCAATGCCGAAAGCTCGGTTTCCGTTGTCTTCCAGGTTAATGCCTGTACCGATTTCACGAGCTTGCGCACCTTTTCCGTATGACCCAGATTGTGATAGAAGTAGGAGTTCACTCTGTCGCGCAGGCTCTTTGCCTTACCAACGTAGATGACCGCGCCGTACTTATCATGGAAGAAATACACGCCCGGCGTGGGCGGCAATTCCGCAAGACTATCCTTGAGCTTGGCGATATTTTTCGGCGGCGTCGTGATGCGGTATACGGGTTTGTATTGGAACGAAACCACTTCGCCGGTATCGGTGAAATGGAATTCCTCCTGCATGATTTCGAGGAAGCGGATGAAGATCAGCGCCGTCGCTTCGGCGTCGCCACCGGCGCGGTGCCGGTTGTTGATGCGGATGCCCATCGCATTGGCAAGCACACCGAGCGATGTCTTTCGTTGTTTCGGGATAAGCCGGTGCGCCAGGCGCGACGTACAGAGCGTGGGCGCGTCGAACGCAGGCAAACCGCATCGCTCGATCGCCGCATCGACGAAGGAGCGGTCGAACCGCGCGTTATGGGCGACGAACACGCCGTTGCCGATGAATTCCAGCGCCCGTTCCATCACATCGCCTTCTTCGGGCGCATCGTACACCATGGAATTACTGATGCCGGTCAGCCGTTCTATTTCATGGCTGATGAACTGGTGCGGATTGATGAGCGAGTCGAACCTCCCGGCTATCTCGCCGTTGACGACGCGGCGCAATGCGATTTCCGTCATGCGGTTTCTGTCCGCACTAAGACCCGTCGTTTCGACGTCGCAGACGATGAACTCGGTATCGGGAATCTGCAATTCCAGTACGGAAGGAGCGGAGGTATGACCGGCGCTTCCAGCCATCACACGACGTCGTAGAAATTCTTCTGGTGGATTTTGATGACCCTTCCCGGGCGGTGCGTTAAAAGCGTATAATCGTGCGTCGCCATGATGACCGCCGTACCGCGCTTGTTTACTCTGTCGAAGATGGCGAGAATCTCGCGCGAGGAATTTGGGTCCAGGTTGCCGGTGGGTTCGTCGGCGAGGAGGATCACCGGATCGTTGACCAATGCGCGGGCAATCGCCACCCGCTGTTTTTCGCCTCCGGATAGATCGGCGGGCATGGCGAATTCCTTCGACGAGAGCCCGACCTCTGAGAGAACGCGGTGCACTTTCGGTTCGATAATCTGCTTCTTCGCGCCGGTAACGTACAGCGCGAACGCAACGTTTTCAACCACCGTGCGATCCTCGAGGAGACGGAAATCCTGAAACACAATGCCGATGGTCCGGCGGAGATACGGAATATCCTTGCGCGTGATAGTCGTGCTGTCGTACCCGCCGATACGAACACGTCCGTACGATGGCAGAGAATCCATATACAGGAGCCGGAGGAAGGAGCTTTTACCGATGCCGGTTTCGCCGATAACGTATACGAACTCGCCCTCGGAGATCGCCAGATTGGCATGCTCGAAAATCGTTTGGGGACCGAACGAAAGCCTGACGTCGTGAAATTCGATCATATCGAAATCGTCCTTTTATAGGCTTCGCGGTGACCGATAATCATAAGCGCCTGAAGCACCGCTTCCCGCATGCTTGTTTCGTCGGCGATTCCATGCCCTGCAATACTGAATGCCGTGCCATGATCGGGCGAGGTACGGACGATCGGCAGACCGCAGGTGATGTTCACGGCGCGCCCGTGCGCTGACATTTTCAGCGGGATCAACCCCTGATCGTGATACATCGCCACGACCATATCGTGGCGCGAATCCATATGCGCGGAAAAATATGCGTCGGCTGCGAACGGTCCATCAGCGTCAATGCCTGCATCCTTCACCGATTGAATTGCCGGGATAATGGTTGTCAGTTCTTCAGAGCCGAGATAGCCTCCATCGCCTGCGTGTGGATTGAGCGCAAGAACGGCGATTCTGGGATTTGCAATGCCGAAGTCCTGAATCAGCGCCGTGCGCGCCATATACAGGGTTTTTTCAATGCGCTCGCGGGTCACCAGCTTCGGCACACCGAGAAGCGGCACATGAATCGTCACAAGTCCGACGCGCAGTTCGCTCGATGCGAGGACCATCAGGACATCGCTGCTTCCGGTCAGATCGCGAAGCATTTCAGTGTGTCCCCTGTAGGAGCTTCCCGCCATGCCGATCGATTCCTTCGAAACCGGCGCGGTCACCAGGGCATCGGCGTCGCCGTTCATACACCATTCAACCGCAGATGCAATGGCGCTGATCCCGATTTCCCCCGCCTGCGGCGAAGGCTCTCCGACAGGGACATCCGAACAATTCACTTGAAGCGGAACGTAATTCAACGCATCGGTACGGATCTCCGCTTTCGACCGGGCTTCATTCACGGGAAGTATCACGCCGTAGTTCTGACAGCATTGTTCGACAATCTGACGCGGCGCAAACACGACGGGCGTGCAGAATTCGAGTATCCCCTCATCCCTGAAAACCTTGCACACGAGTTCGGGACCGATACCTCCCACATCTCCGATTGATATCGCTATGACTGGCTGCATATTCTACGCGCCCCGGGGTTAGTTGACGAGCCGGTAATTGCTGCTTCGTTCTTCGTCGACAAAACGGAATGTCTTGTTCAGCGAAGGATATTTCCAGATTTCTTCGGCGGCTTCGCCGGGCACCAGATCGCGGCGGATTTCTTCGGGTTCTCCGAAAAGGATGAACACTTTTCCGCGGTCGGTAAGCGCGCCGTTCATCTGCTTGGTTGTCTGGAACCGGTAGTACGCCTGATCGACGCGCCGGAAGTACTCGAACATCCGTTCGTTATACGGCGTATCGGGGGTAGGATCCTGCCGTTTCCAGTAGGTCTGGAGTTTGCGCCTGCGTTCGGGAATACTCCCGCTCGTGATTTCATCGTAATCGTCGTCGGTAAGAATATACCGCATTAGCTCCGTCGCGAATACGACATCGTACAACGAAAGCGGCATATCCTTCCAGAACACGCCCACCGGCTGCGAGATCGTGTCCGATTCGATACCGTTCGAGCCGGTAAGGGTAAAGAAGTAATCGCCCGGAGGCAGCGAATCCAACCCCGAATCGAACACCAGTATGCCGCCTTTTACAGACGGGACACCGGAAAGCGCGAATTGGGAGACCACTCCATTCTGCACCGGCGCCGTTATGCCTGTCAGCACGGACGAAGGAGCCAACGTTTTATTCACGATGCGTTCCTTCCCGGTTTCAAGGATTCTGTCGACGCGCAACGTCCAGCTTGTATTACTCACGGATGAAACGGCGACGGCAAACAGAGCTGGATTGTTGAAAAGCAGCTTCCCTCCGTATCCAAGCGCTTCAAATCCGGCGCCCGCTGTTTTTACAGGAATGATATCGCCTATCGTGAAACCCTCGCCGCTGCTCAGTGGCCGCACCGAAATAGGTAGGGTTTGCGCTTTTGTCCGGGTCGAATGCTTGTCCCTAATCTCGATAGTGAAAAGATATCTGCCGGTATCGAGCGAAAACGACTGTTGGATTAACACAAATTTGTCGCGCGTATTGGTCGATTCATATTCGCCTGTCGCCACGGAAATACGCTCGGTAGTACTTGCTGCAAATTCGCCGTTTTGCTTCTTCACATCGATCGAAACTTCAGCGCCAGAGGAAAATAGAGAATCGGGCGAGGCGCGTTCGTTCTTCACGAACACCATGAAATCGTACGATATCCGGATATAGATTTGAACGCGGTTCGCCGCCGGCGTACCGGGCGGCAGATTGACCGCTTCGGCATAGACGAGTTCGCCATACCGCAGTAACTCGGATGCGCTTTGAGCGCAAAGTTGCGCGGCGAAGAGCGCCGTTGCCAGAATGACGGATGCAATTGTGTACCGGATGCTGATTCCTTGCGCGTTCATCGATCGGCTATCGCTTTCGTATGGTGGCAGAAGTTGTACGCTTCAATATTACCGTTCCTGAAGCCGGTTGTCAAGGCACAATACCCTGCCCTCCGGCGGTAGGGTCAAACGTCGAGATTGCGGACGTACTTGGCGTTCTTTTCGATAAACTGACGTCGCGGTTCCACGGCGTCGCCCATAAGAATGGTAAACAGGTGATCCGCCTCGCGAGCGTTATCGAGCGTTACCTTGAGCAGCGTGCGCGATTCCGGATTCATTGTGGTGCTCCACAATTGGTCAGGATTCATTTCGCCGAGCCCTTTGAACCGGGAGATCACGATTCCGCTCTTCTTCGCGACTTCATCCGGATCAAGATCGGAGAGGTCCTCATCGCCTGCTTTCTTGTTGCCTCTCAGATCCTTGAGAATTTGATCGCGTTCATCATCGTCGTAGGCGTACCGCTCGACGCTGCCTTTTTTGACTTTATAGAGCGGGGGTTGCGCAATAAACACGTGCCCTTCCTCGATGAGTTCGCGCATATAGCGGAACATGAACGTCAGCAACAATGTGCGGATATGACTGCCGTCGACATCGGCATCGGTCATGATGATGATCTTGCCGTAGCGGAGCCTGGTGAGCGTTCCCGTCGAAGCGCTCTCTTCGCCTTCGTCGGAGGAATGACCGTTTCCGTTTCCGTTGCCGTTCCGTTCGACACCGATATTCACTCCAAGCGCGGAAACGATGGCATTGATTTCGTCGTTTTCGAGGATTTTAATGAGCCTGGCTTTCTCGACATTGAGGATCTTTCCCTTGAGAGGAAGGATGGCCTGGAACTGGCGGTCGCGTCCCTGCTTGGCAGAACCGCCTGCCGAGTCGCCCTCGACGATATAGATTTCGCAGAGATTCGGGTCGGTGATGGAACAGTCGGCGAGCTTACCGGGCAGCGACATGGAGTCGAGCGCGTTTTTCCGGCGCATTGTTTCGCGGGCCTTGCGCGCCGCCTCGCGGGCTTCCGCGGCGCGGATCGATTTTTCGACGATTCGTTTTCCGATGCTGGGATTCTGTTCGAGAAAGAGCGCCAGCTGCTCGTTGACAATCGTCTCGACGGCGGTTTTAGTTTCGCTGTTGCCAAGTTTTGTTTTCGTCTGTCCTTCGAACTGCGGTTCGGCAACCTTGACGCTCAAGACGGCGGTCAGACCTTCGCGGAGGTCCTCCCCTTCAATTTTGACTTTGCTGTTTTCTTTCAGCAGACCGTTCTTGTATGCATAGTTCTTCAGCGACCGCGTCAACGCAGCCTTGAATCCGACGAGATGGGTGCCGCCTTCGTGCGTATTGATGTTGTTCACATACGTGAAGATATTTTCCTGATACGACGTGTTGTACTGGAACGCAAGCTCGACGGGCGTACTTTCGCGTTCGCCCTCGATGTAGATGGGCTCCTTGATCAACGATTCGCGGTTCACATCGATATACCGCACGAAATCCTTCAAACCGCCCTTGAAATGAAACGTCTCCTCCTCGTTATCGCGTTCGTCTCTCAGTACGATGATGATGTTCTTATTGAGATACGCGAGTTCGCGCAAACGCTCGGCGAGGGTATCGAAACGGAATTCCTTCTGCTTGAAGATATCGCCGTCGGGAAGAAAACGGATATGTGTCCCGCTGATTTTGGTTGTGGATACTTCCTCGATCCCGGAGAACGGGGCGCCGCGCTCATAGCGTTGGCGGAAATGTTTGCCTTCCCTATGCACATCGGCGACAAGCCATTCCGATAGCGCGTTCACAACGGAGACGCCGACACCGTGCAACCCACCCGATACCTTGTAGGTCTGTTTATCGAACTTGCCTCCTGCATGGAGCGTACACATGACGACTTCCAGCGTGCTGATTTTTTTCACGGGATGCGGACCGGTTGGAATACCGCGGCCGTTATCGACAACGCTGACCGAGCCGTCCGTATGCAGCGTAATAATGATTTTATCGCAGAAACCGGCAAGCGCTTCGTCGATGGAATTATCGACGACTTCGTTTACCAAATGGTGCAAACCGCGGGCGCTGATATCGCCGATATACATCGCCGGACGTTTTCTGACTGCTTCCAGCCCTTCCAATACTTTGATGCTGTCTTCGGTGTAGAGCGACGCTTGCGGTTCAAGTTCTTCAGTCATTGTTCTATTTGCCTCTCGTAAGTCGGTTAATTATTTACCAATACAGAAACGCGAAAAGATGGAATCGAGGATGTCATCGGTAACCACTTCGCCGATGATTTCCTCCAGCGCCTCGATTGCCTGCCGTACATCGACGGCGATGAACTCCTCGCTGCGTTGCGCGCGAAACGAATCAAGCGCACGGACGAGCGATGAAGCGCTTCGCCTCAGGCATTCCGCGTGGCGGATATTCGTTACCAGTACGCCACCGCTCTCGCGGCCGCTTTTCAATGCGGCTGCGCGGCGAGCCAGTTCATGCTTCAGCCCTGGCAAACCCTCTCCAGTCAGCGCTGAGATATACAACGCTCCGGGATACCTTTCGCGCAGAGCGTCTTCCGGCATTCTATCAATTTTATTGACTGCGTACAGCGCCGCATCTTCGGCGACGCCGGCGGATGCAAACCGCCCGCAGATTTCCAAGAACGGCGACGTAGCGGGAATTTCTTCCGTGCCGTCGATCAGGCAACAGACGATTTCTGCGCCGCCGAGCATTTCCTTTGCGAGCTCAATGCCCTGCAATTCTACCTTATCGGTTGTAGCGCGCAACCCTGCGGTGTCGATAAACCTGAATAGTTCTCCGTCGATAAGCGCACTCTCTTCGATATAATCCCTGGTCGTGCCGGGAATATCCGTCACAATCGCGCGCCGGGAATTCAACAGCGCATTGAGTAGCGACGATTTCCCGGCGTTGGGTTTGCCGGCTATCGCCACCCGCACTCCATCGCGGACCAATTTTCCCGATGTAAAAGTCGCCAATGCCGCTCCGATGCGGATACGCGCCGTTTCGAGCGCGCCCCCGATTTCATCGGGGGATAGAAATGCGACGTCTTCTTCAACGAAATCGAGCGCAAGCTCCAGCATCGATGCGATGTGAATAAGCGATTCGCGCATCTGCCGCACTTCTGCCGAGAGCCGTCCTTCCAGCTGCGCAACGGAAGCGGCATGCGCTTCGGACGACTGCGCGTGAATCAGGTCTGCCACTGCTTCCGCCTGCGCCAAATCGATCCGCCCATTGAGAAATGCCCGCCTCGTAAACTCGCCCGGTTCGGCCTGTCTTGCGCCAAGACGAAAGCACCGCTCCAGAACCGCTCTGGCAACCGCCGTTCCGCCATGGCACGAGACTTCGACGACGTCTTCGCCGGTGTACGAATGCGGCGCGATAAACAGCGACACGACGACCTGATCGATCACGGAGCCGTCGACGCCTGTCATGGCTCCGAAATGCAGAGTATGCGACCGTTGATCCTCAATCGGCGCATTCCCGCGGAACGCGCTCGATACAAGCTCGATCGCGCCCTGTCCGGAAACGCGTATAACTGCGATACCCGAGGTTCCGGGCGGCGTTGCCAGCGCTGCGATGATATCCGGCCGGGTAGAAACGGCGCTATGTCGCTTGGTTGTATTCACTTGAGTATGATTTCTTTAACCAGTTCGACGCCGAGTTTTTCGTTGATGGCGCGAATGAGTTCAGTCCGCAACAGAGTAAGTTCGTGCCGCCATGCGGCATTCAGAACGGTGAGATACAGCACACCGTCGATAAAGCTCTTCGGCTGCGCGTAATTCGCGACTGCTTTCCCGACAACCGCTTCCCATTGATCGAGGAGCTCGTGTTCCCGGATTTTCCGGTCCATGCCGCGCTGTTTCAATACATTTGCGAGCGCTTCGCCGAAGGGCGTTATACCGCCGAGCGATTTCATGCGTCCGCTCCAGCGGGAATCACCGCGCCAGCGTGGATATGGAGTTTGAGGGTATCGCGCCAGGTTTCGGGAAAGTGTTCCGCGACGATATCGCTTGCGCTCGTTATGAACGTCTGTCCCAGCGTGCCGATAAGTTCCATGATATTCGCCAGCCGGGCATTATCAAGTTCGCTGAACACATCGTCGAACAGAAGCAGGGGTTGCTCGTCCAGACGCCGCGTCAGGTAATAATATTCTCCGAGCTTCAGCGAGACCAGCAGCGATTTATGCTGCCCCTGCGACGCCCTATCGCGGACATCCATTCCGTTCAGAAGCATCGTCATATCGTCGCGATGAGGACCGACGGTGGTCGATCCGCGGCGGATATCCTGGTCGATACAGCGGTTGAGCGCGCCGATCATGTCATCGCACGCCGACGCGCCGAAGAAATCGCATTCCACCGAAGAAGCGTATTTCAACATCGGTTCTTCGTTCTCCGGCACAATGGAGCGGTACGCTTCCTGAAATACCGGAATAAATGCATCGATGAATTCAAGCCGCTGCCTCACGATGCGCACCGAAAGCTGTGCCAGGCGTTCGCTCCACGGTTCGAGCAAAGACCGTAATTGCGCGGCCGGACGCGGCGCATCGGCAAGAAGCGCGTTCCGTTGCTTCAGCACTTTCCTGAACTCAACAAGATCCATCAAATAGGAATGGTGCGCCTGCGAAACGACGAAATCCATGAATCCGCGGCGTTCCGAAGGACCTCCGCTAGTGATGGCGCGGTACTGCGGCGACAGCGAAACAATCGGAAACCGGCCGAACAATTCGAGGGACGAACCGACGGGCGCATTATCGAGCCGTACCTGCTTCCTTCCCGCTCCCTGCGGAAGATTGTACTCAAGCATATGCTTCGAACCGCCCTCCGATATCACGGAGCCGGTAACGACGCATGCCTCGGCATGACGATTGACTATGGTTTTTTCAGCCGACGTAACAAAACTCTTTGTCGTGCAGAGAAGAGAAATCGACTCCAGCACAGCCGTTTTCCCAGCTCCATTTTCTCCCCACAGAAGAATCCCGTTCTGCGGAAATGTAAACTCGCTGTATGTGTGATTCCGAATGTTCCGTATCGTCAGTGTTTCGAGCACCATACCTTAGTTGTTCAGCCGCAACGGCATCACGAGCATGAGTACGTCCATGTCTTCGGGCTGATCCTTCGGTTGAACCAATCCTGCGCGGGTCGGAGTGCTGAACTGGAACACAACATCGCTCGAATCGAGGTGCGTCAGCGCATCTTCGAGATACTTGGCATTGAAACCGATGTCCAGCTTTTCTTCATCCGAATACTCCGCCGACACAGTTTCCTTCGCCTCTCCGCCGAAATCGACGTCTTCCGCGGAAACGGTGAACGATTCCGGTTCGAGGGTCATGCGGATCTGGTTGGTCACTGCATTCGAGAAAATGGAGCAACGCTTGATAGCCGAAAGCACCGCCGAACGGCTGACCGTGAGATGCTTCTCGTTATCCGACGGAATGACGCCTTCGTAGTTCGGATAGCGTTCGTCGATGATGCGGCTGACGAGCACCAGATCGTCGCTTTGGAAGCGCACATTACTGACGCCGAACATGACGTTCACCGATCCCGTACCGATGGATTTGAGAGTGAGATTCAACGCTTTTGCGGGAATGATCACCTCGCGCGAACCGTCGAGTTCGACCTGCGACAGCGCGCCTTCATGTTTCACGCGCACCAGCCGGTGACCGTCGGTGGCGACGGCGCGGAATTCGTTGTTCTTCCATTGGAACAGCACGCCCTTCATCGACGGACGGAGATCGTCGGTACTGACGGCGAAGCTGGTGATTGTGACAATCGATTTAAGAAGCGCCGCATCGAGTTCAATGTTGAACTCCGCGGTCACGTTTTCCGATTCCGGGAAATTCGACGCGTTATCGCCGATCATCTTGTATTCGGCGGCGTCGGTTTTCAGAACGATGCGGTTCGACGCCGGATCGGCGCTGACCATGACGTCGGTCGAGGGCAACGCTCGGAGCGTTTCGTTCAATTTTTTTGCGGGAATTGCAATACGACCGTCTTCCATGCCGCTTACCGGAAGCTTGACGCTCATGGTAATTTCAAGGTCGCTCGCAGTAAGTGAAAGCTCGTTCGCATTCAATTCGAACAATACGTTTTCAAGAATTGGCAACGTGGATTTGGACGGCACCACGCTGATGATTTGCGAAAGCGCCTTGAATAGCTCGTTGCTTACTGCCGAAAATTTCATTTGCTCCTCCGGTTACGAGACGTATGGATCAATATCGATGTTTTCATTTGTATTGTTTGATGCCGACTGCCGAATGGGGTAAAACGCTGATATTTCAACATTTTAGCCCGATAAACCTAACCCAATAATATACCACATTCCGGCATTAATTCACAGCCGGAATGGTGCTTGAAACGGGGTTTTTTATCCCGTTTTTTTACGAATTTTGGGCAGAAATGAACTGCGACGTGATATTCTGATTCCTCCTCCGCGAGTAGAAGATATACTCGTCGACCGCGAGCGCCGGATCCTGGATCAGTTTTATCTGCACGAAGTATTTCATCATCAGTTTTGTCAGCCGCGGGATGCCGCCTTCCATCAGATAGCCGGCCATTTTCGGGTGGATGTGCAGCGCAAGCCGCAGATCTCTCGATTGATTCCGGAATCGCTTCAGCCACCGTTCGATCTGGATATACACGGCCGACTGGCTAGACACGCGGCCTATCCCGTTGCATGTCGGGCACGATTCGCTTGTGAAGAGCTGAACGCTTTCCCGGATGCGCTGTCGCGTAATCTGCATGAGACCGAATTCGGAAAGCGGGAGAACCGTGTACTTTGCACGGTCTTTTCGCATTTCCCGTCGCATCTCTTCGTACACCTTTTTCTTGTTCTCGTCAAAATCGACATCGATAAAATCGATGACGATGATACCGCCAAGATCGCGAAGACGGATTTGCCGCGCGATCTCCTTTACCGCTTCGAGATTCGTCTTCAGCGAGTTCTGTTCCTGCTCCGATTTTGCTGCATAACGGCCGCTGTTGACATCGATGACCTTCATCGCTTCGGTATGTTCGATAATGATATACCCGCCGCTCTTCAGCCATACTTTGCGGCTTAGCGACTGCTCGATTTGTTTTTCGATGCCGAACTTGTCGAAAATCGGCTCTTTCCCTGCGTGGAAATTGATCGCATCGACGGATTTCGGAGCGACAAGATTCACATACGAGCGGAATTCACGGTAGAGTTTCCTGGAATCGACGGTCACGTTGGATACTTGGTCGGAATACAAGTCCCTGATCACGCTCGACGATGCGTTCATATCCTTATGGATAAGGGCGGGCGCGGTCGATTTTCGAACGGTTCCCTCGACCTCCCGCCACGTCTGTACAAGCGCATCGATATCGGCGCGCAGGACTTCTTCGTCGATTCCCGAAGCAACGGTGCGGATGATGCAACCGTATCCCGAAGGCACTACCGATTGTGCCAATCGTTTCAATCGGCGTTTTTCCTTGAAATTCCCGATTTTCCTTGAGACTCCGATATCATTATCCTTCGGAACCAACACAACGAAGCGTCCCGGAAGGGCGATCTCGGTCGTTACGCGGACTCCTTTTGTACCGACCGGCTCCTTGAACACCTGAACCAGCAGCTCCTGCCCCTTCGTCAGATTGACCTGGAAATCCAGATTCTTTCTCCTGCGCCGTTCGGTTCCGTTCTTTTTTTGCGGTGGATCGTTCTCCCGTTCTGTCTCGGGTTCTACCCTGTGTGCATCCTTATACTTGTCAATGATATCGGAAAAGTGCAGGAACGCGTCCTGTTCGAGCCCAATATCGATGAAACACGCTTTAATACCGGGCATGATCTTGGCGACTTTACCGAGATAGATGTCGCCGACCATGCGTTCCCTGTCGTCGTTTTCAACAAACAGTTCCACAAGCCTGCCGTCCTCGACGATCGCGATACGGTGCTGAGAGTCTGTTACGTTGATTATAATTTCTTTTTGCATCTCATTTGCTACGGTTCAACATCCCAATATACAAGATACGCGAACTTTTATCATCTTCCATAATACCGCCGGCGTAAACAAACACAGGCGCGGATCGTTTCCGCGCCTGCATTCAGACAAACGGGAGACCCGTTACACGGTTAGAGCTGCGTCATGAGCATGAAGCGCAGACCGTTGAACGGAAGCACGTTCCTGCAGATACCGTTGGAACATACGATGCCGCCGCGCTCGTTGCCGTAGCTGGCGGTAATGGTATGTATGCCGGCGATACGGTACGACATTTCAAGCGCGCGCCAGAAATTCTGACCCGAAATGAATGTGGTTTCGCTGCCGGTGTCTTCGGTCGTGTATTCCATTCTAAGCGTCAACGTCCAGACAGGAGCCGAGGCAAAGGTAACGGCGATATACTGGTTGTAGTACGTGCTTTCGCCGTCCTTGTTCTTTATCGCAGAGTCGAAATACCACTGCTGCTCGAGGCTGCCGCCGATGCTGTAGGTTTCGTCGAGCATGTATTCGACGCGCACCGGAACGGTGAAACTGTGCACAATGTGCGAAGTCTGCTGGGCGTCCTCGTAGATAGCGTCGTAGCGCTTGTTCAGCGCAAAACGCAGGTAGGACTGTCCATCGAAGTACCATTCCAGATCGGCGTACACTTCATAGAACGGAGAGAACTCGCGGTCGGAAGAAGGAAGCAGATCGTTGGTGTTCGCGACCTTCCAGTTCCCGAAACGTCCCTGCCAGCTCTTGATCCTGCTTGCCTGAGACGCATTGACATTCACCGTCATCTCAGGATTGAGGGAATAGAACATATCCAACTGCATACCGACTTCGTCGTTGAAATCGATGGTGTGCGGGTTGCGCGAGAGCAGGTAGAACGAGTGCTCCTTGAAAACGGTCGGCGGATTCTGGAACGGCAGCACCTTGGTGGGGCGGTTCGCCGCACGACTTTCGGGATCGACGATATCGAATGCATAGCGTTTGTATTCGAAGGTTGCGCCGAATCCGAAATCCGATGCGTAAATCACGCTGCCGTACACACCTTCGCCCGACCGCTCGACGCGTTCGAACCGGCTACCGATGACGGGCTGCAGGACGTTGGCTTTTTTATGCACATACGATCCGAATACATCGAATCCATATCCAGAAAGCGTCAGCATTCCTTCGCGCAATTCAGCGTCGACCTGGTGATTCTGCGGCACTCCATCGAACGAAATACCGGAAGGAATTTCGCCGTTCGCGCCAATCACGCTCGCGCCTACACGGATGAAGTCCAGCGGAGTCACCTCAACGTGACCGCTCTTTACCGAGTAGGTTTCCTTGTGCGCGTAATTGACAAGATCGTAATACGTCATTGTACCTGTCGCACCGATGGTGCGGATGTACTTGTTCTGATAGATTCCGCGAAAACCGTCAAGCTTCGTGTCGTAATTGATGCCCCTGTCTTCGAACAGGTTCATCGAAAGACCCTTTCCGTACAGCGTGTAGAAATCGCCGAGGCGTAATTCCAAGCCCTCGCGGCTGAATTCCACGTATCGCTGTTTGATACCCTGATAGTTCGGACCGAATTCCGGCGGATCGTCGTACTGATACTGGAATCCGACGGTGAAGTTGCTCAAATAGAGGCGCACATTCGCCTGGTTTTCGATGTACTCCTTGAATTGCGTATCCGTCAGACCGACGGACTGTTTGCCGTTGCCATACCGTGTCAGGTTATTGACCGAATAATCGATCTGCGCTGTCGCAGTGGAGGCAACAACCAGTAAACCAGCGAGAATAAGTAGTTGTCGGCGCATTACTGCTCCAGGTATTTTTTCACGGCTTCTTCAACCTCTGATTCATCGCCGGCGATAAATCCGACGCTCTTCTTGATCAGCTTGCCTTCCTCATTCAGCAGCAATGCATACGGCATGTTCTGACCGTTGAGCTTTTTAAACGCCTCGCTGTTCGGATCGAGCCAGAAATCGTACGGCAATTCCTGCGCGGTGACGTAGGTCTTCACCTTGGCGAGCGATTTCGGTTTATCGGTGTTGATTGCGAGGTAGTGGAAGTTCTTGTCTTTGTACTTATTGTAGACGCCGACGAGAGCCTTCATTTCCTGTTTGCACGGTTCGCACCACATTGCCCAGAAACTGATCATCAACACGCCCTTCTTCGGCGCGTCGGCAGACCCTTTGATGCTTTGGAGATACTTCTGGAAGCTTACCTCGTTGCCGTTGATATCGCGGAGATTGAAATCGACGTTGGTAAGATCCTGCGCGCCGGCCCACGATAGGGTAAAAAGAAGCGCGATACTGATAAAGCCAATGCGTCTCATGAATCCATCCTTTTATTCATGATGAAGAAACATGTCCTGCAGCGGCTGCTGCCGGATTTCCTATTTGTATTTGGTATAGAGTGCATACATCGAGAACGCCTTGTACGGAGACGTACTGGTGGGCGTTGATTCCAAGAGCGCGCGCGGCATCGACGTACCTGCCGATATCGTCGAAGTACAGGCATTCGTCTGGAGCCGCACCGGCCGATTCAAGGACAAGTTCGAAAATCTCCGTGTCGGGTTTCGCGGTTCCGGTTTGAAACGAGAACGTCGTCGAGGTAAACGGTTCGAACACCTCCGGGAATGTGCGTTCCGCGTATTCGATATGAAGCTCATTGGTGTTCGAGAGCATATGAATCGGTATCCGACTGCTGAGAAGAGGCAACATCTGGACCAGTTCGTCGTTTTTCCAGAAGATTTCCGCCCAATATCTCGAAAACTCTTCGAAAGTCAGGGATTCATCCAGTTCGATGACTGTCCGCACTTGTTCGAAAAAAACTGCCGGCCGTATCGCTCCGCATTCGAAAGCAGAGATGGCGGCTGAGAGATCGAGGAGAACCGAACCGTCGAATTCCGGTTTCCGGGAATACCTTCGAATCCGTTCGTACACGATGGTATGATCGAAATGAAGCAAAACATTGCCCAGATCGAATATCGCCGCCTTTATCATACCTTACAGAAGCTCCAAAAGTTCGTCCGACTTCACAAAAAAAAGCGGAAATGTATTGGATGCGTGTATTATCATTCCGCCTTCGTCGATCAGATACACAGCGCGTTGCACTGTTCCGATAATGGAGATTGCATCGTAGAGTTTGGCAACGCGCTTTCCGGAATCGGAGAGCAACGGGAAGGTAAGTCCGCAGGATTCGGCAAAATGCCCGTGCGAAGCCTCCGAATCGCCGCTCACTGCCAGGATGACTGCTCCTTTATCGCGGAATTTGTTATAATTGTTCGAATATTCGGATAGCTGCGTTGTACACACAGGCGAATTGTCCTTCGGATAGAATACAAGCACCACGTTCTTTCCCCGGTACATTGCAAGCGAATGCATCGTTCCGGAGGAGTCGGGCAGTTCGAAATCAGGTGCGGTGGTATGAATGGGCAACATGGTACTGTACATCTAATCCGCCTGTAAAATACGTATTTCGCCAGGCGTACACAACGCATTTACAGGAAACGACTTACATACACACTGCAATACGCGCCTATTCGCGATGTATGCAGGGTAATTGAATAATATACAGCCTTTATTTTCGATATTCCCAATGAAACCCTCAGCCGGCAGAAAACAGCCCAGCGCCCAGCGTTCTGCGAAACCGCAGACCTCTCCCACGAAAACCGAGAAGTCTTTTTCGATTGTGCTGCTTGCGCAGCTCGCAATCGCAGCAGGGACGGTCTGGTTTTCAGTGACCGAATTGTGGGGGATATCGGTGGGCTACTATTCCAAATCGACGGATGTCTTTGCGATTCTCGCGATTTTTGGCGGCGCCGCAGCGTACGCACAACTGAAACGGAATACCGGAAAAGTCTGGCAGCAAGCCGGAGCATTGAAATACTGGCTTGCTTCAGTCGTATTGGCCGGGATTGCCGCCGCCGCGGCGCTGATGTGGCGGACGGCGTTTGCGTTTCTCGGCGACGGCGCGATGTACATCGGGGAGGTCTATCGAATACTGTCCGATCACAGCTACCATGGCAATCTCGCGAAACCGACGACATGGCTGGGTGGCGTTTTTGTGACCACCGTAGCGAGAATGCTACCGGTTTCGAGCGCCGAATCCCCGTTTGTGTTCGCGGGCGCTGCGGCGGCGCTCATCCTCTGGCTTGGGCTTGCCATCCAGATGAGGAAAGAATCGTTGTCTGCATTGTTCCTGATGACATCGTTTATCGCCGGCAGCGGCGCAATCCTGCTATTTTTCGGATATGTAGAATTATACGTCCTGGGATTCGCCTTTTCCATGCTTTACTTTATCGCGGCATGGAAATCGTTCCGTGGGAATTGTTCGCCTATTCCCGCCGGTATTTTTCTGCTCCTGGCAATTGCATCGGCAATACCGGCTGCCGTATTCATCCCATCGTTCCTTGTGCTGCTACATTGGAAGTATAAAGGGACCGGCGGAAAACCGGATTTGCGTATTTCTGCAATCATTCTTGCGATCCTCCCTGCCGCTTTGCTGATCCCGGCATATCTCATACTGGGCGGCGCCAATGCATATCTCATTCCAGTGACACCCCTCGAACTCACGGAAAACGGAATCAGTATGGGCGTGCAGAGCTATTCGCTGTTTTCCCTTCAGCATCTTCTCGACATAGGCAACATCCTGCTCTTGAACGGAGGAATAGCCTTCCTGGTCGTTCTTTGGGGCTTTTTCAATCGCGCGAATATCGACTTCCGGCAACCGGTGTTTCTATTCGCACTCACAGCCGCCGCAGGCGCTTGTACGTTGATCGTTTTTGGAAATACTACATTCGGCATGGGGCGCGACTGGGATATCATGACGATTCCCGCAACCGCAATCCTGTTCTTCGGTTGGCTCATCGTGATGCATTTCCATGAAAAAAAGGCCATCATGCTTGCTCCTCTGCTTCCGGCGATCTTTGTGGCTTCATTTGCGCAGGGATACTTCTGGCTGAAGACGAACGTTGAAAACGAACCTTCCGCCGAGCGCTTTACCAGCCTTCTCGGCGTGTATTCCGGTACGGTAGCTCCAGTGTACACGTTCAACGGTCTGGAAAACCTGAGAAAATATTATCACTCGCGGAAGAACACACCCCGTTACCTTGAGACGCTTCGGTCGATGGCGGAACTTCGGTACAACAAATTATACCATTACCGCGAATACATGGGCGTCCTGCAGTCGTCGGCAGGCGCGCAGTACGCGGGGGAAGGATTCGCCTGGCTGTTCGAATCGTTACTGCAGAGCGCTTCGGCGCAGCAAAAAGAGAACCGCTTCGACTACATCTCGAAACAGGAGTATCGGGCGTTCACCGTGCATGCGCTCGTTACCGCTCTCGAAGCCGGATACGGCGGCCTTGCGGCGGAATACATACCCAAATTCAAACCGTTATTCGGTGACTGGAAGGAACTGCTGATCTTCGAGGCGCTCGAACAAGCTCCCAACGATCCGTCCGCGCAGTACGCTATCGCCGGCGATGTGGGCTTCGAATCGCTTGAAGATATCTCGCTCATTATCATTGCCGGAGATATTCTTCGTAAATCGGGACATTTCAACGAGGCAGCGGTCATGTACGAGAAGGCTCTTGGCATCGACCCGCACCAGTACCAACAGGTATATATCCTTCTTGCGCAGGTCTATTACCGCGGACTGAACGATATCGACAAAACCACGCAAACACTCCGCCGGTGCATTAAGAACTGCGCCGGCTCTCCTGCTGCCACACAAGCGGCATCAGTTTTATCCAAATTGTACCAACGAAGGTAACATCGTACTATCATGAGCATCGAGCTTTTCATATCGGTCGTTGTCGCAGGCATTGTCACAGGTCTGGTCGGAGGATTGTTCGGTATCGGAGGCGGCGCCATTCTTATTCCGTTGCTGGTAGTGGTCTTCAATCTACCCATGCACGAAGCGATTGCGGCAAGCATAATCACAGTCATCGCGACGTCGAGTTCCACCGCGTCTGTCTACGTCGAAAAAGGCGTATCCAATATCCGACTCGGCATGTCGATGGAGGTCATGACCACAATCGGCGCAGTCTTTGGCGGCGTCACGGCGAACGTGCTTCCGGGAGACATCCTTCGGAAGATTTTCGCGTTCTTCATGGTTGCTGTCGGCATCCTGATGTGGTACAACGCGTCAACCAAGAAAAAAACCGCGCCCGCCGCGGCTGTAGACGGGGCGATCACCGGCGCGTATTACGACGAGGCGGAAAAACAGTTCGTCGACTACTCGGTCCGGCGGCTGCCTCTGGCGATGGGCATTTCGCTGTTGGCCGGGAACATCAGCGGATTGCTGGGTATAGGCGGCGGGTTGATCAAGGTGCCGGTGATGCACCTTGCCTGCGGCATTCCGATGAAAGCCGCGACGGCGACGAGCAATTTCATGATCGGGGTAACCGCCGTTGCCAGCGCATTCATTTATTTCGCCGCCGGGAACGTCAATCCGTTCTTTACTGCGGCAGCGGTAAGCGGCGTACTCGCCGGATCCCAGATAGGAGCAAAACTCGGTCTACGAATTAAAAGCCGCACCATCAGTATTCTGTTTATTATTTTCCTGTTCGCAATCGCATTACGTATGTATGTGAGTTGAAGATGAACGACAGAAAACTCCAACATCAAATCAGTCTCATCCTCCGCTTTGGTATCAACCTAAGCGGGACATTAATTCTGATCGGCTTTATCCTGGTTTTCATCAACGGCGTCCCCGATGCGGATCATTCCTACAATAGCAGTTGGAATATCTTCGAGCGGCTTTTCGAAATGGATGTGGTTTCGCCGATCGCCAACCCGTATTTCTATCTCTATTCTGGGATCATCGCCCTTATGCTGACGCCGATCGTACGTGTTCTTCTGACATTGATCGGCTTTGCTCTGGAAAAGGACATCAAATACGTGGTCATTTCCTCGATCGTGCTCATCGTCATCGGATGCAGCATCGGATTTTCGATCATTCATTGACCGCCATATTGCATCAATGGACGCGAAGGAAAAGCGGCTCCGCTGTAAGCATCGCTGTTTCACACCGACGAACCGGTGGTTCAATTATCGCCATCCCGGGATTGCCGTTATGCGCTCTGTATTTCTATTTTCAGTCGCTTCCCTGCTGCTATCGACGCTCGGCTCATGCGCCGGAGAAAACCGTTCGCCCGATCAGACCCGCAACAAAACGCGGGAGACGGATATCATGATGGAAGGCGACGTCTATGCGCCGGAATTCCCGGCAGGTCTGGAATGGCTCAATGTCTCGTCGCCGATTACGCTGAAATCGCTCCGGGGCAAGTTCGTTCTGATCGATTTCTGGACGTATTGCTGCATCAATTGCATGCACGTACTTCCCGATCTCAAAATGCTCGAAGAAAAGTATCGCGGCGAACTCGTGGTTATCGGCGTACACTCGGCTAAATTCCCGAACGAACAGGGTACGGAAAACATCAGGCAGGCGGTGCTCCGTTACGAAATCGAACATCCCGTCGTGAACGATAAGGACTTCAGGATCTGGCAGGAATACACCGTCAACGCCTGGCCGACGCTGACGCTCATCAATCCGCTCGGAAAAATCATCGCCATGCGCGCGGGCGAAGGCGTGTTCAAGCACTTCGATCCGATTCTCAGCGCAGGTATTCCGTATTTCGAAGAGCGGAAACTATTGCGCAGGGGCGAAACCGCTTTTGAACCGGAATCGGAGAAAAGCGTCCGTTCTGTGCTCTCGTTTCCGGGGAAAATTCACGCCGGAACCGTAACAGGTCTGTTGTACATTTCCGACAGCAACAACAACCGGATTATCGTTTCGAAAACCGATGGAACGGTCGTCGACGTGATCGGATCGGGCATCCAGGGAGCAGGCGACGGCGCATTCGAAGATGCCCGGTTCAATCATCCCCAGGGCGTCTTTCTCGCAGACAATACTCTTTATATCGCCGATACCGAGAACCACATGGTCCGCGCCGCCGATATGCGGAAACGCACCGTGGAAACGATATTCGGAAACGGCTCTCAGGCGATCTTTTTCGATGCGACCACCACAGGCAAAGGATTGGCGCTGAATTCCCCCTGGGATGTGCTTGTCCATGACGGCACACTCTATATCGCAATGGCCGGTTCGCATCAGATCTGGGCGGCGGATTTGAACACCGGGAAAGCGCGAATCCATGCCGGATCGGGACGCGAAGGACTGCGGGACGGCGAGCTTATTCTTTCCGCGCTCGCCCAGCCCAGCGGTCTGACATCCGACGGCAAGCGGCTCTATTTTGCCGATTCGGAAACAAGCTCCATCCGGTGGGCCGACTTCAATCCGCGCGGAGAAACGGGGACTCTCATCGGCGAGGATTTATTCGAATTCGGCGACGCCGACGGCGATTACAAGACGGCGAGGTTGCAACATCCGCTGGGCATTACCTACGCGGACGGCAGGCTCTACATCGCCGACACCTATAACTCGAAAATTAAAACCATCGACATCGCGAAACGGCAATCGCAATCGTTCTCGGGCATAGGTAGGCGCGGCTATCAGGACGGCGGATTCGACCTGGGGTCGTATTACGAACCCGGCGGACTCTGCTCCATCGGCGATGTATTGTACATAGCCGACACCAATAATCATCTGATCCGGATATTGAACAAGGCAAAGCGCACCGTCTCCACGCTCAGGTTTAAGAACCTCGATAAACTCGCCCCGCCGCAGGAATCCAAACATACATCGGTACGTCTCGACAAACGAACGATACGTAGAGGCGGCGGCATTATCGAGATTCGCATCCCGCTCCCGGAAGGCTATCAACCGGCCGCGGATGCGCCACATTCGATACAGGTGGAATCCTCGGATATCCAATCCATTCAATTCGATTATTCGAAATCGAAAATCTCGATTCAGTCCGATGCGCTTGTCGCGCGTTACGCCGTCTCCGCTTCCAGCGGTCAGGCGGAAATCGGAATCCGGACGGTTGTGTATTATTGCAGCAAGGGATCGGGACTCTGCCTGATCGATATGCAACATGTCACACTGCCGGTAACAGCGGGAACCAACGCGCCGGCATCGATTACCGTCGACCTTCCGGTACTATTAAAACGTTAAAACGGTGAGCATCGGCCAAAGCACTCATATGATCAGAATCATCATCTCAGGCGGACAAACGGGCGTCGACCGGGCGGCGTTGGATTTCGCGATGCAACGGGGCATCCTCTGTACCGGCTGGTGTCCGAGAGACAGAGCGGCGGAAGATGGAGCAATTCCACTCCGCTACCCGCTCATCGAAACGGAAGATCCGGTACCCGAAGTCCGGACCGAAAAGAATGTAATGGATTCAGATGGTACCCTTGTCATCGTTCACGGTACCCCCGATCCCGGAACGGGCCATACCATAGAGATGGCATACAAACACGAAAAACCGTTTTTCATGCACGATCTCGTATCGAGCGGTATGCCCGACGTCGTCGCACATTGGCTCAGGCGGTTCAGGGTTCAGATATTGAATATTGCGGGACCAAGAGAATCGTTGTCCCCCGGCATCCACGATGCAACAGTTGAATTTCTTATCGAACTGTTCGCATTCCTCGATATGCCGGAAGAAAGCAGATTCATCCGAAGCGAATTGGAAGAGGATGACGGCGAGGATTAGAAATTGAAGGTAAAGCCGAGCAGCGATTGAAGCTCGATGCTTCCGTATTCGCCGAAACCTTTCATCAATCGGATATTTGCGTCGATGCTTCCCTGCAGATAGGAGAGCATTACCACCTTCCCGCCAACGAACACCGTCGGTATCACATGCGCTTCGAACAATCCTTCAGTCTCCGTAGGGATGTCGACCTGTGGATACAAGTATTGCACGCCGCCACCCGCCTGGATTTGCAGTCGCTTGATCGGATCGTACGCAATAAAGATCTGCGCGCCGACGGCAAATAACTGCTCGATATATTCGACGACGGAACCGGGTTCATCCACGTAATACACATCGGGTTGTCCCCGAAGATCGCGGTTGACATATCGATGGTAGTAGAACTCCCCTCCAAGCCATAGCGGCCGGTACAATACAGTATCGAGCTGGAATGCAGCCTGCAGTCCCAACATGACTCCGCCGTAGGTATTCCCATCGACATCCCTGACACGGTCTTGAATCACCTCGGCAGGATCAGACACGCCGTTATATCCGCCATAAATCTGGATGAAGAAAGGATTTGTTTCGCGTTTGGTTCGCTTCAGAAGAAACTTCGGTTGTGCGAGGGCTTCAACGCCCGCGCCAAATATGAACAGCACGATGAAAAACGGGAGACAGCGGTAGTATGAGTGCACGAGAATCCGGAAACTGGTGAATTGTATCTTCCAATCTCTATAAAATTGAGAGATCGGGAGTATTTATCCAAATCGAAACGGGGTAAAAGCGCGGTACCATCAACAGAAACGTCAGAGCAGGGCTTCGTATTGATCGATGAGCGAATCCATCAGCCTTGCGGCGGCTTCCACCGGAGCGGGCGAGGACATATCGACGCCCGCTTCGCGCAATACATCGATAGAGTACTTCGAGCTTCCGGCGGCGAGGAACGCGAGATACCGTTCCAGCGCACCGGTTTTCCGGGAGAGAATACCCTGCGCAAGGGTGGCTGCGGCGGAAAAACCGGTCGCATACTGAAACACATAAAACGAGCGGTAGAAATGCGGTATCCGCGACCAGTTTGCCGCGAATAAAGCATCCATCTCGAACTCCGTACCGTAATACCTGCGGTACAATCCATCCATTGCGGAGTCGAAGAAATCCGCGGTCATCGGTGTGCCGTGTTCCGCTTCATGGTGAATGAGCTTTTCGAACTCCGCAAAAAGCGCCTGGTTATAGACGGTTCCTCTGATCGTATCGATATGATGCATCAACAGATGCCGTTTGAACTCGACGGTTTCCGAAACCTGGAGCAGGTGGTGCAGAAGAAGAATTTCATTGCAGGTCGAAGCTACCTCGGCGCAGAAAATGCTGTAGCCGCCATACACAGGCGGCTGATTTTTCCAGGTATAGTACGAATGCATGGAGTGCCCGAGTTCGTGCGCCAGCGTGAACACATCTTTCAGGGTCCCAGAATAATTCAAAAGAATCACCGGGTGCGAACCATAGGTCCACGAAGAATAGGCGCCCGACCGCTTCCCTCTAGTTTCATATACGTCGATCCAGCCGTCGGTAAAAGCGGCGGCAATATCGGCGCTGTATCGCTCGCCGAGTGACCGCACACCTGCGCGCACAAGTTCTTTTGCCTCCTCGTAGTCGAATGTGCGAGCGGTCTCCCGCGATAGGGGTACACTCAAATCATACGGCATCACGGCGTCGAGGTCAAGCACACGTTTACGAAGAGCGATAGCCCTGTGAAGCGGCGCAAGGTTCGCTCCCATCGTATCGACGACATTATCATACACGCTGAGGGGAATGGCGTCGCTGTAAAGTGCGGCATGAAGCGATGAATTGTAGTTTCGTGCGCGCGCGTGGAAGATGCTCTGTTTCACCTGTCCGGATAGCGTTGCGGCAAGTGTGTTCCTCCATTTACGGTACTCGGAATACAGCGCCAGATAGGCGTCCTTCCGGACGCGCCGGTCGGGCGATTCGAGGAACTGAAGGTATCTTCCTTTCGTGAGTTCGATTTCCTCGCCATTCTCGTCTTTGATCGAAGGATAGCGGATGTCTGCGTCATTGAACATACCGAATATCGCAGCCGGCGCGGAAGCGGTTTCCTGTGCCAACGCGATGAGTTCTTCTTCTCTGGGAGAGAGGGTGTACTGCTTCAGTCGCATCATCTCGTCGAGAGCGTGTGCGTATATCGCCAATCCTTGATGAGAAGAGAGGAATGCCCCGATACGCGCTTCGCCGATTTCCAGAATTTCAGGCAGAACCCATGCGGTGACTTCCTGGATATGCGCGTGAATCGACATGACGCGGTTCATATACGCCTGGTACTTCGATACCGCAGTATCTTCATCGTACTTTCGGAAGGCATAGTTGCCCAGCTTCCCGAACCGCACTCCGAATTCATCGTTGAAACGGAGCCATTGAAACAGCCGTTCCGCGCTTACAGAAAGCGTCCCTTTAAACGCGGCTATCCGGTCGATTTCGGATTCAATAGCCTCAAACTCGCGCTCCCAGTCCTCGTCGCGGGCAAACAGGGCGGCAAGATTCCATTTCCATTGCGGGTCGATTTCATTCCGAACCGGAGCTGCGCCGGCCGGACTTGTGCCGGGATTCTTAGGGTTCACGTTGACAGATATGTCTGTGAGGATTAATTAAGCATCGAGATCCGCTGGCGGGCGTCCTGCGATTTGTCCGACTCGGGATATGAAACAACACGGTTGTAATAATGCTTCGCGGATGAAAAATCTCGAATCGCGTAATATGATTCGGCTATCCAGAAATCGCAGTTGTCGGACATACTGTTCACAGCCGACTGCTGCAGAAGACTCGTCAGAAGCGCAATGCATCCGCTATAATCCGCCTTCTTGAATGCGGCCAATCCTTTCTGGTACTCCGCAAGGAAACTGTAGTTCGCGTCGCGTTTCATATCCGCGAACGTTGCCGACACGCTGGAGGGAAGCGCCTGCGCACCGGCAGCCGGTTCCTGCTGTTTGACAACGGGAGCGGGCATGCGCTGAGCAGGTTTCGTCCGTGCGGGCTCCGGCATGGTTTGAACAACCTGCGGCGGCGGCTGGGTCTGTATCTGCGGTTGAACCGTCCCTGACTCGGGAATATCCCTCGGTTGGGAGGTTCGCGGCGCAGCCTGAGTGGGCTGTGCAGCCGAAGACGACGTAGCGCCGTTCCGGTTTGAATAGCCTTCCCAACCGCCCTGTTTGCCCGACGGTTGGGCATATTCAGTTCTCGCTGCGCCCTGCTTCTGATCGAATTGCTGACCGTATTTCCCGGGAGGAGTTTTGGAGGGTGAGGCGCCATAGTTATAGCGGCTGGTATTTGCGGTTGAAGGCTGAGCGCCGTAGCTCCATTTTTGCGGCTGAGCGCCTGTTGCGCCGCTTTCAACCGCATAGCGTTCTGCTTTCCAGGGTTGCGCCTGTTGCGCCTGATTCGCCTGTTGCGATTGATTCGCCTGTTGCTGAACCTCGGATCTCGGCTGCATCTCCTCGTCGGTCCGGTAGGTCGCTTCTTCCTGCGCGGCTCGGTTATCCGATACCGAAGGAGCAGTCGATTGACGCTGTACCAACGGTTGGGGTTGAGCGGTCTGCGGCTGGCTGGTAATCGTGTATTTGGGCGATTGATTCATCGTCGTTGCCGTAAGAGGCGCGGCGAGTTTGGGTTTTTCGCCCGTCACAAGGTAATTCGGCGGAGTGATCCCTCCTGACCCGGTCAAACGGCTTTGCAACTGCCTGTTTGTATTATCGAGTTCAATGTTCTGCTTTTCCAGATATTGCACGCGATCCTTGAGATCGTCCTGAAGCGAGCTCAACGAGTCCACCGTATCGCGCAATTCAACGTTCTCCTCTTCGAGAACACCGACTGCTCCGCACCCATACATGATGAGAGCGGCAATGATAAGCATCGCCGAAGAAACCGGTTTCATGATACCTCCATACACAGTCCGAGAAAATCTCAGTGCTGAAAAAATTCGTCTCATTAGCGAAACTACACAAATAAACATTGGAAAGAAATGCTTTTCCGTGTTTTTGTGAAAGTTTTACTTGAGATACCGTCCCTTTGTTTCAGATTGTTGGAGTGTGGACGAGTTCTGGCTGATGAGCTGCCTGTGTGAACAGCGACAGGTCGCGCAGACGCTCCGTATTCTCGAAATAATTGCCCACTACGATTCCTGAAGCCCCGGCAAGCACGCGCCCGGCGACATCGGCGGGCGAACGCAATCCTCCGCCCACCAATACGGGGATATCCACAACCGAGGTAACCATTCGAACCATTTCGACCGGCACCGGCAGCGTAGCGCCGCTCCCAGCTTCCAGATACAGGATCGATAATCCGAGCATTTCGGCGGCGATGGCATGCGCGGCGGCGATTTCGGGTTTCCCGCGAGGCAGCGGTTTGCTGTTGCTCATGAACTCCGTGGTCGTCGTATGTCCCGATTCGACAATCATGTAGCCTGTGGAAATCGCTTCCAGATCCATCTGACGGATCAACGGAGCAGCGATGACATGCTGCCCGATCAAATGTTCGGGATTTCTTCCGCTTATCATGGAGAGGAACAAGACGGCATCGGCGGCCGGCGAAAGATGATGAACGCCCCCGGGAAATATCGCCACCGGTTTGGATGTCGCCACCTTGATGAAACCGATGGTTTCTTCCATCTGATTGAGAAGACAGAGGCTGCCCCCTACCAGAAAGGCATCGACGCCGGCGGCATCCGCGTCGGCAACCATACCGGGCAACTCCGATAGATCTACCTTGTCGGGATCGATAAGCAAAAAGAACAACGCGCTCCCGTTTGTGCGCCGTTCGAAAAGCCGTCCGTATACCTGACGTGCCTGCACATTATTTCCCGCTTTGTTTGATAATATCTGCCGCCTGCTGCAGCGCATTTTTCAGATTCTGTGTATCCTTTGCGCCGGCGGTCGCAAGATGCGGTTTGCCGCCCCCGCCGCCGCCGAGCAGTTTCGCTATTTTTCCTACAATTTCGCCTGCTTTCATTCCACGCGATGAAATGATATCATCCGTGACGACGCATACGAGCGATACTTTGCCTTCGACGACTGCGGCAAGCATCCCGACGCCGGATCCGAGCTTGTCGCGGAGCATATCGCCCATGCTTTTTAATTGCTCGGCGGTATCGGCGGTCACCTCCGCGATGACGAGATTCGCACCTTCCCATTGTTCAGCTCCGGCAAGGAGCCGGTCGAGCTGTGAACCGCTCTGCTGAAGCGAGAGCCGCGATACTTCTTTTTCGAGCGACTTTATTCTGTCGTGAAGCTGATCTGCCGCGTTGTCGCGTTCCACGATGAGTTGTTGCAAGGACTGAAGGTACTGGTCCACTCCTCTGCCCGTAACAGCCTCGATGCGCCGCGTACCGCTGGCGATGCTGCTTTCCGAGACGATCTTGAACAAACCGATCTGCGACGTGTTCCGTACATGCGTCCCGCCGCAGAATTCCAGCGAATAATCCTCTATCTGAATCACGTTTACGCGGTCGCCGTATTTGTCGCCGAAGAACATGAGAGCACCCATCTTTTTCGCGTCTTCGAACGAAATATCGCGGTGATGCTGCACCGTCAGGCGGTCAAGGATCTTTTCGTTGACCATCGCCTCGATATCGCGTATTTCTTCGTCGCTCACTTTCTGATAATGCGAAAAATCGAACCGCAGTCTGTCGGGAGCGACCATCGAGCCCGCCTGCTGCACATGGGTTCCAAGAATCCGGCGCAATGCGGCATGCAGCAAATGGGTCACGGTATGATTCCGCATGATATCCCAGCGTCTGCGGGCATCGACGCGGGCAAGCACGGTACCCGTATCGCTTACCGTTTCCGCATTTCCATCGGTGATGTGGATGATGTTTCCTTCGTGTTTCGCAAGGCCGATAATCCCGGTTTCGCCGCCGCCTGCAACAAGGCTACCTGTATCGCTGACCTGACCGCCCGATTCAACATAAAACGGCGATTTATCCAGAACGACATAGGCGTGACCGTCCATCCGTTTCACATCGATGACCTGCGCTTCCACTTCAAGCGATTCGTACCCAAGGAACTCGGTCGGCTTCGAGAGGTTCAGATTCAATGCATCAAACGCGCTGCCGGTTACCGCTTCGATGATGCCCGTTTTCGATTTTGTGACGCTGCGCGAGCGTTCCTTCTGTTCCGCCAGCCGCTGTTCGAAGCCTTCGGTATCAACCGTCAGTCCCCGCTCTTCGGCAAGGAGGCTTGTTAAATCCAACGGGAAGCCGAACGTATCGTACAACTTGAAGACATCCTTCCCGTCGATTGTTTTCGATCCGGTCGCCGCCAGATCTGAAACGATGTGTTCGAAAATCTCCAATCCCCTGTCGAGAGTCGCGTTGAAACTCTCTTCTTCCGCTGCGATAATCTTCTCGACGATAGCCCGTTGTTGTCCGATTTCCGGAAACACATCCCCCAACTGCGCGACAACCGCTTCGACGATCTTCCAAAGGAACGGTTCCTTCACGCCGAGATTGCGGCCGAACCGTGCAGCGCGGCGGAGAATGCGGCGGAGTACATATCCGCGGCCTTCGTTTCCTGGAATTGCGCCGTCGGCAATGGCAAAGGTGAGCATTCTCGCGTGATCGGCAATGACGCGCATCGCTACCTGATTCACGGCGCCTTCGTAGGCCGCACCGGTCACCCGTTCGATGTGTCTGAGAATCGGCATGAAAATATCGGAATCGTAGTTCGACTTTTTACCCTGAATCACGGCGCAAATACGTTCGAAGCCCATACCGGTATCGACATGCTTGGCGGGCAACTCCGTCAGCGCGCCCGAGCTGTCGCGGTTATACTGTATGAACACGAGATTCCAGATCTCGATCGCTTCGGGTGTACCGGCATTCACCAGGTTTTTCCCGCTTAGATCGTCGGTCAGATCGATGTGTACTTCGGAGCAGGGTCCGCAGGGACCCGTCTCGCCCATTTCCCAGAAATTATCCTTCTCGCCAAAACGCATCACATGATCCGGATCGATATCCGTCACCGTTGTCCAAAGGTTGAACGCTTCTTCGTCGTCCTTGTAGACCGTTGCATATAGACGTTCCTTTGGGAGCTTCCAGACGGCAGTCAGGAGTTCCCAGGCCCATTCAATCGCCTCTTTTTTATAATAATCGCCGAAGCTCCAATTGCCGAGCATTTCGAAGAAGGTATGATGATACGTGTCGCGGCCCACTTCTTCCAGATCGTTGTGCTTGCCGGAAACGCGGATGCACTTTTGCGTATCGGCGGCGCGGCGGTATTCGCGGACGCCCGTCCCCAGGAATACATCCTTGAATTGATTCATACCCGCGTTGGTGAACAGCAGGGTCGGGTCGTCGTGAGGCACGACTGGCGCCGAGGGGACAATTCTATGTTCTTTGGATGTGAAGAAATCCAGAAAGCTTAGTCGAATTTCGTTTGCGGTCATAATTGCTGATGAGTATCGAATGAATGAACGGTTAAACCTCTATTTGCGTATGCAGGCCGATTTCTTCGAGAATATGGCTGACCTGCAGGCATTTCGGCATTTCGCCGGTAAACACACAGGCTTTTCCCCGGGTATGCACCTCCCACGCAAAGGCTTCGGCGCGCTCCTGCGTACACCTGATCGCCTTGATCAACTGGGAAATGACCTCCTCGAAGGTATGGATGTCGTCGTTGAAGAGAATGACCTTCGCGGGGGTAGCCAGATCGGTCGAATCGATATGTTCTATCTCAATTTCCGGGGTTTCAAGCGGCATTGCCGAGTTCTGCTGTTGTGAACAACAGTTCGTAATATCTCAAAAAAAAAGAGGACTGGCAACGTTGTGCCTCTCGATTTGGCGCTTCACCACTTTAACAATTTTCGCGGTCAGAAGATTTCTGGATTGCCCCCGGGCCCGCATGATTCAAAACTGAACACTGCAACCCCAATCCCATCGATGTGGGAAACCGGTTAACCGGAACATCGACAGAAATCCTTCCTTCTTGGACATCGAACATCCGAAATCGTTCCAATCTATGCTTCCAAGTCCTCCCCCATCTCATCGTTAGTCCCCTCTTCTCTGTGAAAAACTGCGGAACAGAGCCGGCATACCCGTTGATTCAACTAAAACCAACGTCAACAAATGCACTTTTTTCAGACATGGTCATGCACCGCTGTTCAGTTATTGAACACGAAATGTGAGACGGATTCGTCCGAATACGTCTTTTTTGGTAAAAACGGCATTTCCCGTTGAAGATATTGCATTGGCATGCACGTTGATGAAATAAGTGCAACACTGAACATTGAAAAAATAGACCAAACAATAGAACGGAGCAGCATCATGAATACCCAGAACGTCACAATCGAAACCAGCTTCATGGATAGCATTTATTTCTCAGGAATCGATTTCAGAGCCGAATATGATATGGGATTCTCATACTTCATGATGGATATGGACCGCGAAGCTTTCAACGTCATGGCGCGGCTGATGAACAGCGAAGACGAACTGGCTGAACTGTACGCCCTTCAGTTGATGGCGCTTTACAATAACTAAGCAACAATCGAAAAGAGAATACACCGATGTTTACTACGGCAACAAATACGCACCGCGAAGAAATCGACCTCGATCAGCTTTTTACCGAACAGGCGGCGGCAATCGCACTCTACGAACTGGCGCTTACCTACAAATCGTTCGGATTCAGAGACAAAGCGATCATCGAATACTACCATCTTTGCGACATGAATACTGCAAGCGCGGAACACTATGCAACAATGCTGACTCCGATGCTTTTCAACTAGAGTTCCCAGAAGGATGAAAGAGAGAATCCCGGAATTTGGTGAAAAGGGTTTCGGGATGGTGGATGCGGAGGGCGCCGAGACGACGCCCTTCGCTTTTTGTTGGGCAGCGGTTTCAGATCCCCCTAAATCCCCCAAGGGGGACACGGCGAGCCGGATGCGCCGGTACTTGCTTTTTCTGATTTACGAACATCGTTTGAAATGCAGCCGTTCTTCATCCCCAGCGAGCATGCCCTGAGTCGGCTTTCAGACCCCCCGATATCCAGTGGCGGTATCGCGAAATCATTATCGCCCCCTTTTGTCCTGATCAATTCGTGCGCCTCGGGCGCACTGACTGATCAGGACAGGGGGCGGTAATCTGAGTACGATGCATTGAGTTCTTAATAGTCCCAAAGCGATCCTCCTGAGCCGGGGGTTCCGCCGGCGGCATTATTTAGAAACAACACGGACGTCCTGCCGGACGTCACGGGCGGACACAGTTCCGTCGTCAGCCGGATGCAGACAGGTCCGCCCCTACGCATTGATGCTCTAATACTGTTTGATTATCCATTGATTTCTTCTACCCCTAATAGGGGTCGTCCTGATCTGCTCCGTCGCAGGCGCACGGAGATGGACGGGGGTTCTGCTAGAATATTCTTCTACTCTGCGTACGCCATCAAATAAATCAACAGGTATATCAATCCTACAACACCGAATACAATCCAGAATCGCGCATAGGGATTGGCGAAGAAAAATGACGGTTCTTCCTCGATGTATACTGTCGGTCTGCCCGGCTTCTGAGGCGCTTGTGGTTGTTTTTGTTGGGCAGGACGGGATACAGGAATGGATTCATCGATAGTGAAATCGCGGTACTCCATCATGTCCCAATGCGGCGTGTTGTCGAGTCGCAGCTTGTGACGCAGCGCGCCGATAAGCTCGAGCGTGGCACGGTTGCGGTCGTACACCTGTTTGCGCGCGGCGTTCAAAAGAATATGCTCGGCGTCGTCCTTTAGTGAGTCGCTCTCGCAATGCTCCAACGCGAACTCAATCTGCGCGCGCGAGGCATTGCATTCGATGTTCAGCCGTTTGTACAGGTCTTTCATGTCCCGCTCAACTGATCGTATGCTTGTTTGATACGCATGAATGCCGCGGTTGCGCGTTTCACGGCGTCGTCGCCCAATGTTTGATAGCGGTCGGGGTGGTATTTCATGGCGAGTTTCCGGTATGCTTTCTGGATGTCTTCCTTCGTGGCGCCCCAATCCAAACCCAACGTCGCGTAGGCATCGCGATACTGGTCGGGTGGACGAACCGGACCACGCGAAAAGGCATCCCCTCCCGGCTGTTGGCTGCGTGTACGCATTTCCCACCACATCTTCGAACTTGGATCGCCCTTGAGCGGCATGTCCTTGCCGGTGTTATTTCTGAAAATGCCGTTCAGCGCATCGGGACCGACATCGAGCAGGTCAGAAAGAAATTCAAGAATGTAGCGTTCTGAAAGATTGATGCGGTTATCGATCAGCACCATGCTGATCAGCAGATCGATGAACGCATGACGTTCGTCGGGACTCAGCGTTGAACGAAGCGTCTTACAGGCGAGCACCAGATCGTCTATTTTATTGCCTGATGCTATAGCGATGAGTTCCTGCACGATCGCTTCACGGCGTTGGGCATCTTCTCCCTGGAACATCGACGCGGCTGCGCTGGAAAGCATCTGCCGTTCGTCGTCGCTCAACACTCCGTCGGAATGCGCCAGCCATGCCAGCAGCAGCGACGAACAAACCGCTTTGGGATTGACCGATCTGCTGAGAAGCAAGGCAAAATATGAACCGCGTTGTTGTGCCATGAATTCGTTTTCGGATGGGTTACAGGATCAACAGCACGCCGGCGAGCTGATGAAGAAATTCCTTCCTCAGCAGGGCCTCTTCTGCCGAACTCACGAACAGCGAAATGCGGTAGGAAATGTAGTTCTTTTTGCTCGACGGCCGCTCGGTAATCTCGAACGAAGCGCCCTCCATTTCGTACTCCAATGCAGCATGCAGAGTGGCGTAGAATTTCAAATCGCTTTTCGCGATCAACGTCACAGGGTAATAGCCGGGAAAGATGAATTCTTTCCGCATTGCTTCTAAAATGGTTTCTCTATCGGCATTCATCTCGGATAATCTCTCATTTTCTTGCAAAGTACGGAAAACCGGAAAATTTGGGGCATTGGAAAATTCTCATCTGTGCAGGAAACGCATTTCAGCAACACGGTTCCACCACAACCGCTGCCAAATGTCCGTGACCATCCCAATGCAACAGGATAGCCGGTCCTGCTGCAAATATCGCAGTTAGTACCGGCATTTTGCCTTTTTTCACGCGAAAACGATATGTAGGTTGACGCATCGATCATGATCTCAGTCAATGGAGGAAACATGAATTGGTACAGGTCGCTAACTGCCGCTGTATTCCTGCTCTGTATCGCAGCAACAGGGTACGCGCAATCGAGTGCGGATGCACAGAAATCGAAAGAAATTACCGTTCAGGCGAGGGAAGCATTTCTGAAAGTGCATCCCTCGGCAAGAGTTGAGAACTATAGTCTCCCACCCGACGGCAATATTGCATGCACCATCAACGGGCTTGACGGGACTCAACGCGTCATTTTTGCAATCAGGCACGATGGTTCCGTAGCCGAAGACGTGCTGGTCCCGGATGGATTTCCGAAAAATGGACTGCAATTGTTCCGCGAACGCCATCCGGACGCTACAATCAGTAGTGTCACCAAATTCAACGGCGCCGGGAATGATGGCTTCACGATACGCGGACTGGAAAATGGGAATATCGTTTCCCTATCCATCGCCGCCGAATGGACAGTGAACGATGATAAGATGTACCAGAGCATCGCGATGGACGAGGTGCCGGAGCCGGTTATCAATACGTTGAACGAAAAGTATCCCGGTCAGAAACAATCGAATCCGCGCAGAGTAACGAACAACGGCGTTGAGCAGTACTGCATGGATATCGAGGGTACTTCGCCTGGAATAGATTTGATAATCCCTTACGTATCTCCCGACGGCAAAATGCAATTAACATCGTACCGCATCACCGGAAAGCGCGCGACAGAGTAGTTCACCGCCGGTGGTGAGTATCCCCGGAGTATTCCCAAACCGGGATTCGATAATACATTTCCGCCCTCCCGCCGGGTAACCGGTTGCAGGAGGGCGGAATGTTTTTAGCTAAGGTTGCCGGCGTATTATTGCACGGCTTTCCCCTGTTTCAGTTCGTCGGCAATGCGGGTTGCCTTATAGATATGCCGCAGCATTTCGAGGATGCCCGACGAATGCACCGAAACCGTCCGGTTGCCGCGGTCTTCGGCGAAAATGTAATCGCCCGGCAGGCTCTCGATATTGCCGTCGAACACCAACCCGACGACTTCAAGATTCTTGTTCACGATCGGACTGCCGCTGTTCCCTCCGATGATATCGCAGGTCGAGACGAAATTGCACGGCGTCGCCATATTGAATTCCGCAGGAGGATTCTTCCACCGGTCGGGCATTGCCCAGCCTTCCTCGCCCGGAAATGAATAGTAGCGATCGTACATACCATGGAAGGTTGTATTGACCGGCGCTTTTGTGCCGTTATACCGGTACCCTTTCACAACACCGTCTGCAAGACGGAGAGAGAAGGTTGCATCTGGAGGCACGGAGGTTCCGTACACTTCGTACAGCGCCCGTCCGAGGAGACCGATATTGACCTGATCGCGGTTCGAGATCTCGCCGAATGCCGCATTCGCCTCGTCCTGGCGGGGAACGATAGCAAGCGCAAGTTTGATGAAGCGGTCGTTGCTCGCTTTGAGAGCGCTCATCCCGCCGGAAACCAACGTATAAAACGCCGCAGAATCCTTCATTGCGGTTTGCGCAATAAGCTCGCGCGCTGCATCCTTCGCTGTTTTACCGCCGAACGCGCTTACAACGATAGGATCGTCGTTGCCGAGATAATCGCGCATCATTTCGAGATGGCGCGCCAGTGTCAGCGTCTCGATTTCCTTCTTCGCATCGATAAACGGCGCAATCTTCCGCGCGTCTTTCGGATCGACGGCGTCGCTCTGCTTGCCATTCTTTTCGCGGGTCAAGTGGAACCGCACGGCATTCACTGCGCTGGTCAGATATGCCGACGTACCAAGACCTCCGGTTCTTAAACCGTACACTTTCGGAGCGATCTCGCGCGCCGTTGTTCTGTCCTGCGCAATTTTGTCCCACAGGAATCCATACCGTGCGTTGAGTTCGGGTTTCGCCTGCACGGCGGATTTGAACTGCCGTTCGAAGTCGCGGCGGCGTGCCATCAGGATTTCATCGTGCAATCCGTCAAGCCGTCCTTCATACGATTTCGCTCCGTTTGCCATACCAAGGATGTCTGTGTGTACTTCCGCTTTCTTTACAGGGTCGTTTCCAGCGTATGTCTGGAGCACATTCATCCTGTCGGAAATGAGACGGGAAATAAACGGATACTGGAAATCACGGAAGAATTCGAGCTGCGCATAGGTCGCCAGACGATTGGTGCTCCCCGGATTGCCGAGAACGAACACGAGATCGTTTTCCTTCGCGCCGTTTTCGCTCCACTTGAAATAGGTTTCGGAATTGACAGGTTTCCCGTCGTCGCCGTACACTCGGAAAAACGAGCAGTCGATAGCATAACGCGGATAGGTAAAATTATCGTCTTCGCCGCCGAAATGCCCCATCGTGAGTTCGGGCGCGAATACAAGACGCACATCGTTGTAGCGTTTGAAGATATACGCGGAATATTTCCCGCCGTGATAGAGCGAAATAACCTGGCAGCGAATCCCCTCCCCGTTCGAGAGCTTTTTCTGGATTTCCGTGATCGCCGCGTCGCGGGCGTTCACTTTTGCGGCGTCTGCGCTTTCCTTGTCCATCGCAGCGCGGATATCGGATGTAATATCCCTGATTTCGATCAACTGCTCGACGAACAAATCGGGGACGCGGCGCTCGTCTTCCTGACGGAATGCATAGAAACCGTTTTCAAGCAGCTTCTCGCCTTCCTTTTGCACCTTCTCTTCACTAGTACGGGCGCAATGGTGGTTGGTCATCACCAGACCGTCCCTGCTGACGAAGGAAGCAGAACACCAGGTAGCGAACCGTAGCGATCCGAGGCGGGCATGTTCGAGCCATCCATCGTCGGGACGGAACCCGTAGGTTTCTTCGAAATATTGCACCGGCGGATCGTCGAATGTCCACATTCGACCGCCGTCGAATTTTCCAGCCTTGACAATCGGCGTTTCTACGGCTTTCTGTGCCTGCACCGCTTTCTGCGGCGCGGCGGTTTCCTGATTGCCGATTGTGGTAACCGATACGCTGCATGCTCCTGCAAACAGCAACAGCACGGCGGCGGCAATCGGGATGTACAATTGTTTCAATCTTTTCATATGCGTCTAACAGTTGATGTTGAAAAACGGATAGATAGCAAATAAGGAAGGTACGAAAAACAGCCGCCTTGGCGAAACAATCATTCACGCGGACCCACTCCTGAATCCACCGCGCTCCGTCGCGGGGCAAAACAGCTTTTCGTATATTCATCCCATAGTACGCTTCCCGGCGCATATTAGTTACACCATGTACGCAATCGAAGAAATAGATCATACCGCAGACATTGGGTTGCGGATATGTGCTTCCAGCCTCCCCGAGCTATTCCGCGCGGCCGCCGAAGGGATGTTCAACCTCATCCTCGACCCCGATCTTCATTCGCCCGCAACCGAGACGAAAGCCGTTCATCTGCGGTCGGATTCGCCAGAGAATCTCCTCCGGGAATGGCTGGCTGAATTGCTGTACCTGCATGCGACGAGGAAAATGGTGTTCGCGCGTTTCGACATCGAATCTGTTTCCGGCACGGCGCTCGAAGCGACGGCGCTGGGATTCAGGATGAGCGACGAGCAAACGGCTGCGGCAACGGAAATAAAAGCCGTCACCTATCATGCGCTCACATTGAAGGAGACTGCGGAAGGATTTGAAGCACAGGTGATATTCGATACATAAGTATTCGATAAAAGGATCAGATATGAGCATCGACATCAGGCAACTCGACGATTATACATGGGAAATTCCCATGACGGGCGGGATGCGCGTCCCCGGGCGCGTTTATGCCAGCCGTGCGATGATGGAGACAATCAGGAAAGACGAAAGCCTGCAACAGGTGGCGAACGTCGCCCACCTGCCGGGCATTATCAAATATTCGTACGCCATGCCCGATATTCATTGGGGATACGGGTTTCCCATCGGCGGCGTTTGTGCTACCGATATCGACGAAGGGGTGATCTCGCCCGGAGGCGTCGGGTACGATATCAACTGCGGAGTGCGGCTTGTGGCGACCTCGCTCACATACTCCGATATCGCCGGAAGGATGAAACCGCTCGTCGAAAGTCTGTTTAAACATGTCCCAACAGGCGTCGGCGCGTCGAAAGCCATTAGCAGACTGTCGCGGCGTGATATGGAAGCCGTCGCGAAGAACGGCGCATCATGGGCGGTGGATCGCGGTTTCGGCGATCTTACCGATCTCGACCGCATCGAAGAACATGGCTGCATCGCCGGCGCCGAACCCGACGCCGTCGGCGAGCGCCCATGGGAACGCGGCGCCGATCAGCTCGGCACGCTCGGTTCGGGCAACCATTTTCTCGAGATCGGCAGAGTGGAAGAAATCTACTACCCGGAAGCGGCTGAGGTATTCGGATTGCGCCCCGGCGGTATCGTCGTGCTTATTCATTGCGGCTCGCGCGGATACGGGTATCAGATTTGCGACGACTACCTCAAAGTCACGCTTCAGGCAACGGAAAAGTACGGCATCTCCCTCCCGGACAAACAACTTGCCTGCGCCCCGCTCTCAAGCAGCGAAGGCAAGCGTTACATCGGCGCCATGCGCTGCGCCGCGAATTACGCCTTCGCCAACAGGCAGGTCATCATGTCCCTAGCCAGGGACGCCTTCATGCAGGCGCTGGCGATCGGCGAACAGGACCTCGGCTTCAATCTGGTGTACGATATCTGCCATAACATCGCCAAATTCGAAACGCACCTTGTCGACGGGCAGGAACGCAAGGTGTGCATGCATCGCAAGGGAGCAACGCGCGCGTTCGGACCGGGCAATCCCCACATTCCCGAACTCTACCGCTCCACGGGGCAGCCGGTGCTCATCCCCGGCGATATGGGAAGGTATTCCTTCCTTTGCGTCGGCACGGATAAAGCGATGCGCGAGACGTTCGGGAGTTCGTGCCACGGCGCCGGCAGACACATGAGCCGCCATAAAGCCATGAAAGCCAGCCAGGGAAGGGATATGATTCAGGAACTGCACGACCGGGGCGTTGAAATCCGCGCAACAGGAATGCGCACCATCGCCGAGGAAATGCCGCACGCATACAAGGATGTCGCCGACGTCGTCAACGTTATGCACGATGCAGGCATCACCCGGAAAGTGGCGAAGTTCAAGCCGGTCGGAGTGATAAAGGGATAGGCAGGCGTTTTACATTATACCGCTGCTTCGGTTCAATCGCGGTGTGTGTCCGTCGTATCGGAATGTTCGTCGCACAATGGTTCGTGTACCTGCTGTACAGATTCCAGTGTTTGGTAAACACTGGAGCGGCCAAACACTGGATACTCGCTTTTTTCCGACTCGTATGCAAGAAGCAGATTCAACAGCACTTCGCCCTTGAATTCCGCGATTCGTCTCCTGAACGCCTCGTGCTTGTCGAGAGATTTCGAGAGATGGCACAATGCGTCGAGGTGTTCCTGAATCAGTGTCACGTGCATTTTCATCCGCTCGATACTCGTCTGCGGCTGGTTCCCGGCTGGAGTTGTAAACACATGCAGCGTCAATCCAATAGCGGCAAGATACTTTGCAACATCCATGAACGATATCTGATCGTCCGTCCCTGCTTCAATGCGCGATAGTTTGCTCGGGCTCCACCCCAGCTTCGCGGCGAGGGCCTTCTGCGAAATGCCCGCCCGGAATCGTTCCTTTATGAGATATGAGATCATCGCTCCGTTCGCAATTTCCCGTTCAACGTCCTCCCGGACGCCGGGATCATCGGCAAGTTTTGCCGCTAGTTCCGCTGTCGAAATACGATTGTCAGACATATACCGCCTTTATACGTTATTTTCACTCATTACTCTGGTCGCCTTTCGTGAGGCGTTCCTTTATCAGCCGTTCAAATCGCAGGATATCCGCCGCTTGAGTCTTTTTACTCCCGATTCCCAGCAGATATACCGTTTTCTCATCCATCGAGACGAACACATACAACCTTGTTTCGATCGACGAAGGAGTTCGTTTCTGACCGATGCCGGTCAATCCGGCTTTTTCGATATGGAGAAATCCCATCCCCCCAAACTCCGAAGGGAAACGGTATCCTTCATCCAAACGCTGTAGCAAGCGATCCAGATTCAAAAAACACGATGTAAATTCCATTGGATGGTGCTTTCGAAACCGTTTGAACGATGTTGTATCGGCGTATGAATCATTCCATTGCCAACGTACATGCTCAGCAATCATAACATCGCAATATTTTCTCAATATATTTCATTTATTGAAATTATTTTCGCTTTAATCGCGACAATTGCAACAACGGTGTAATTCCGTCCACCCTACGTATGCGATCCCAGTACAGCATTCCCTTCCCTGACTTTTATGATATCACACATATTTTACCGTCGAATTCCTCTACCGCTGCAATACCTCACGCCGCATTGTTCGTCTTCTCGCGGTCGGCTTCGTCTTCGAACAGTTCCAGTACGCTGCCATAGGTGATGGCATATTTCCCATATTTATCCCGTATCCCGTCGATGCCCTTGTACAGCCGCTGCAATTGTTCGTCGCGGCCGGCAAACAGCGCAGCCTGCTCATAGTCCTCGATCAGGTCCGACGTGGTGATGCCGATCAGTCTGAGCGGCGTGCCTTGCTGGTAGAGCGCGTTGAAAGTATGAAGCGCGACGTCGAAGATGCGGTGATCGGCATTGGTGTAATCGCAATGCGCCGACCTTGTGTTGGTCGTGAATTTGTGGTCGCGGATTTTCAGCGTGATGGTTTTGGCGAGAAAGCCTTTATCGCGTAAATCCCTTCCGATCCGGGTGGAAAGATATTTGAGCGCCGTTACCATCCGTTCGCGGTCGTCTACATCCTCGGGAAAGGTATGTTCCGATCCAAGACTTTTCTGCCGCTGATAGAGCGTCAACGGCGTCGGATCGATTCCCCTCGCCCTGTCCTGTAGCGTCTTCCCGTGCTTGCCGAACAATTCCGTCAGCACCCGGAGCGGAAGCTGCGCAAGCTGCCCAAGCGTGGTAATATTGAGCGTTTTCATGGAAAGCTCGGTCACCTCGCCAATTCCAGGCATCATGCGCACCGGCAACGGCGCAAGAAACGCCTCCTCCCGACCCGGCTCGATATGCAAATCGCCGGATTTCTTCCCGACGTTCGTGGCGATTTTCGCCACCGTCTTGCCGTTCCCGACTCCGAACGTCAGCGGCAGCGAAAGCTCGCCGGTAATGCGCTGTTTCAGACTGCGGCACCAGTCGCGTTCGTCCCCCAGCGCCCGCGCCGCTCCGGATATATCGATATAGAACTCATCGACCGAGGCTTTTTCGAATTGCGGCGCTTCCTGCTCGATGATATCCGCCACGCTGTCGGAATACAATCCGTAATACACGCCGTGTCCGTGCATAAAGACAGCATGGGGACAAAGCTGGTGCGCCTTCCTGAGCGGCATCGCCGAATGCACCCCGAACACCCGCGCCTCGCGCGAACACCCGGAAACCACGCCGCGTTCGAACGGCATCCCCCCTACGATGACCGGCTTCCCCATAAGCGATGGATCGAGGATGCGCTCGACGGATACAAAAAACGTATCCATATCGAGGTGCATGATTCGGCGGTATGTGCGTTCGGCTTGCATTCGGTTAGTCTTTCGTCTACGCTATTCTACGAAAGCGCGGGGTCGATGTCAAGGCTTCCGTAAAAAATAAATACGCGGCGCGGCGATTATACCGCGCTGCGTATCGTGCGCAAAACCGGTCATCCGGAGCCTGCCGCGTCCGGCAGAAACCGGAATACCGGCGATTACCGTGCGAGAATCATACGCTTCATCTCGCTGTAATGCGGTGTGTCGATGCGGTAGATGTACGCGCCGCTTGCCAGCCCGGCTGCATCGAACACAATGCGGTGCCGCCCTGCGCGCTGCTGCTCGTCCACGAGCGTCCGGACCAGCCTCCCGGTTGCATCGTATACCGTAATCAACACATGCGAATCGTACCCGATAGTATATTCGATTTCGGTCGATGGATTGAACGGATTTGGCTTGTTTTGTTCAAGCCGGAACAGCGGCGTCGCAGTGAGCGGCACGACGCATTCGCCGCTGACCGTCACCTGTCCGTTCGCGTAATTCAGCGTCACATCGCCCCGCTGATCGTCGACCGGACTGTTCATCGAGGAGAGATATTTCTTTCCTCCAACTTCAAGCGATTCAATGAACCGAAGCGAAGTGAATGCGTGCTGAAGCCGGGTCTCGGCATCGCCGCCGTAAACAATCTTGAACGGAAGATATACCAGCACGCCCGGCGACGAGGTATTCAAGCCGGAACCTGTCGTCATTGCTGCGATGCGGATGATATCATCGGCCGGAAGGTTCGGCGCGCTTTTCATGGTCGACGATTGCGGCGGATTCCAGCCGTGTTCCGTGACCGTCCCCTTGTGAAGCGCTTCGGGAACGTATCTCAGCACGGCGGGATCGAACTGAATGTTCAGCCGGTATTGAGAGACGTTCCTTCCCGCAAGCGGCGATACATGAATCGGCACAAGGACGTAGTCGTTGAACTTCCCAACGATGTCCGAAGGAATGGAGAGATCCACCAGTTTCGGAGCGCCTTCGATTGTCACGCTATACCGGCAGGTTGCCGGTTCTGCGTTATCGGCGGTCAGTTGGATATCGAAATTCTGTACAGCATCCTTGCTCTGCCTTATGGGATAGAAATCCCATGAAAGCTCGCCCGAGGCGTTGACGGCAAGCGGCGACACGCTCAGCGATTGCAGCGGCGAGGTTGTTTCGGCAAAGTAGACATTCTGATCGGCGAGGGTAACCAGTGCCTTGATGTTCCTTGCAGCCACTTCCCCGCGGTTGGTTATCCGAACCGTCAGCGTGCAATGGGTACGCTGGGAGCCGGGAGATAATATGCCCTCGTAATCGCCTTTATCGATTTCGAAATTGATCGTTTTGTCGTTATCGACAGTGCTTGTAGGCGCGCATTCGAGCAAGGGCGCACCGAGAGGCGGAATGTACACATCCGTGTTGCATATCATGGGCGGAAGTCCGGCGGCGCTCACGACAAATGTCGCGATTGCCGTTCTGCCGGTCGCGCCGGGCGATGCGATGAGTTCCCATGATTTCTGCTGAATCGATTCGCCGGGAAGCAATCTGACCGCAAGCAACGCGCCGATGCCCGTTGACGAAGACTCCTTGAACTGCAGTCCGCTCCCGTAACTGAACACAATATTATCCAGCTTCACATTGTCCAGCGGACGTCCGCCGATATTTTGCACGCCGAGAAAGACAAGGAAGGGAGATTCGTTGTAATCGCCGGTATATGGATTGACGGTCAACGAATCGTGTTCCATGCTGCAAAGCAGGCTGAGATTCATCGTCGCCGCCGGCGGGATGTACGTCGGCGTGCAGCATTCCGCGGTATTGTTCATGGTATCGCTCAACGATGCGCACAGCTTTGCACTGCCCCCTGTTTGGGAAGCGACGGCGCGGATCTGCCATGTCAGTTCCGCCGATTCTCCTGCGGGCAATTCGCCGATCGTCTGAACGGGATTTCCATTCGCAAGAACGACGTATCCTTCCAGAGAAAGCGAAACGGAAATGCGTTTGCCGGGCGCCGTACCCCGATTCGTTACAGTCGTTTTAAACGTGAACGGATCCGGGATATATCCCCCCATCGAATTATCGAAACCGATCGAATCCGGGGCGGTACATGTCAGGGCGTATGCAGCAGTCCGGGCTGCAGGAACGGTTACAGGCACACGGCATTCGCCGATGACCATATCATGGTTGAGACCGCCATAACCGACAATCTGGAATACCAGTTCTTCCGTCGATTCAACGGGTTGGCTGAGAGCCAGCATCGTCCATTCGAACTCATACGTATCGCCCACTCCCATCGTCTGACTAGGGAGTTTTACCGGATGAATCGAAGGCTGACCATACGGCGTAAACTTTTTCGGTCCGACGAATACCAGTTGGCAATTCGTTGCGATGGAAGTCCCGATGTTTTTCACGATCGTCTTGACTTTGAACGGATTGGGCGTATAGTCGTTTATCGTGTCGTCGAATGTCAGTTTATCCACCTCTGCCGTGCAGTTCATTTCGAACGACGGACGCAATTCTGCCTGCACCCAAATAGGCACTTCGCATTGGGACTCGGGAATGCCGTTCGCTACAACGACGACACGAACAGTGTCCCAACCGTCTGTTGCACGGGGATTGACAACGAGGCGGAAGCCTTCATTATCGCCAAAATCGATGCTCTTGCCGGCAAAGATCGCATCAAAATGCCGCGACGACGGCCGCCCGGGTTCGATCGAGAACCGCGAGTCCTGAAGTATATACGCATTGACATTGATTGCGTCGGCAGAGCCGATGTTTTCAATCCGCAGCTTCACGTCGAACGGATTGGGTGTGTAGCGATCGGTTTCGAACCGGATCCTGTCTTCGGGCGCATGCAGCGAACAAACGATGCTTGGCACCACAACCGGATCCAGACTCGTGATGGCATTGCAACTATTGAGCACAAGCGGCGTTTCGTTGGAACTGTATGCGGCCGAAAACTCGACGTACTGCGTGTTGCCTGATGTATTCGGCTTATCGAGCATGAAATGCCATACTGTTTGAATGTGCTCGCCGGGGAATAACACCGGGTATATCACAGGATTCACGTACATGAAAGAAGGATCGGTCTTCAAATACCTGTCCGGATCGTTCAACGTTAATGTCGCGGTGACATTGGTGAGCGGAAAAGCGCTGGTATTCGTGAGATCGGCAGTGAAGGTCACGTATTTTTCTGTGTACTCCTGCGCAACGGGATCGTAGATCAACCCGCCCGTACTCACGGATGGATTGCATATGAGAGATGTCTTCAGCGCAGCGATTCCGATGTCCTTCGAACAAACAACCGGATTTCCTTCGTCGTCGATGGCTGTAGCCGCGATGTTCGCCAGTCTTCTGGTTATTCTGTTCTCGACCTTGAATATCCATTGCACAGACGTCTCTTCGCCCGGACCCATGCTTTTATTCAGGATTTGTTTTTTCGGCGGAGATGCGGGATCGAGCGCTAAACCATCGGTCGAATATGTGACTTCAATCCATTGGATCGTTGCAGTCTGATTGCTTTTATTCCGGAGATGATAGATGTAGACAAAGGGATTGGGATCTATGTTCGTCTCTGCCGTATTCAATCCCAGCGAATCGGGCGCTTCGATCCAGCATTCGAACGAAGGGAGTAGTCCCGGTACATCGACAACACAATTCCGTTGAACGGTATCAATCGGTATCCCAGTCGGTCCGACGCCCCCAACCGACCACTTGAAATCGAGCTGGATATCCCGGCGGAGTTTCTTTGTGTACTTCACCATCCAGGTATGTTCTGGTATTATATCTGTTGTCTTATACTGCGTCAGCGTGCCGAAGTCGTGTCGTAGGCTCTGCCCGGCAGGTTCCATCTCTACAAAATCCGGCAGCCAGAGAAACGCGCTGACATTGTGCGCGGGCATGGGACTTGTATTCACAACCTGGAATGTAACCGCGAATGGATTCGGCGAGTACTCTCCGGTATTTTCGTTGAAAATCAAACGGAGCGGTATCTGACAGGCGGGTTGTAATATAGGCGCAATCAGCGCAGGGATGATCACGCTGCGTTCGCATCCTGTTTCATCGGCATTCGCGGCATGAATCTTCACCTTCACGGAGATCTCCTTTTGATCAAGCGTGATAGGGTGCTTCAGGAACCACCGCACGGATCCCGATTGGTTCGGCAGAAGATCGAGCGGGGTTACCGTCTTATCGAATGTCTCGCCGTCGGCAAGGGTAATATCGCCGTCGAGCATAATCGTCGCAGTGAGATCTTCCGCCTTCATGCCGCCCCGGTTCGTCACCGTCACGGTAACCGGGAACGGCATAGGAGTATAGCGCTGATTTGCGTCGTCGGCAATGATCTGAGGCGCATCGACTGTGCAATCGAGAATCGGCTCCGTGGCGGGAATCCAGATCTTTCTGCAACATTCGACTGTTTTCCCATTGTTATATATCCCCGTGATGCACACTTCCACGGAATCGGCGAGCGTGCGTGTTTTCGCGCGCAGCATCCAGGACGCCTCGGAGGTTTCTCCGGCGGGGATTTCCACCGGCACGCCCGGTTGCGTATTGCCGACCGGCGTTATCAATTGAATATCGGCCGGATCGTATTCGATACGAAAGGCGATATTCGACGCTTCGCGATCGCCGGTATTGTATAATCTCGCCGTTACCTGGAACGGATTCGGCGAGTAGTCTTTCAATGACCGCGACCAGGTTAACTCCCCGGGCATTTGCAGCGCACATGTAATCGCCGGCGCCCGCGGAACGATGCATATCGTATCGCTGAGCAATCGCGGCGTGAAACACCCAGCATCGAATACCCAGTTTGTCAGTTCTACCGGACAACAGGTCGTGTCTACGGGATCGCCAAGTTGAAAGACCATTTCTGCGAGTCTGCCGTTCCCCTCTACCTGCGTTCGTTCGCTCGTCTCAATCAGTACCCCATTTGGAATGCCGTTGACCGCTATCGGTACGCCGCGCAGCAATGAACCCGGCGGCGTTTCAATCCGCTTGAACTGCATACAAGCCGGATCGAAATGCAATTCAAACGATGCCGATTCAAAATTATCCAATGGATGAATTGGCGTGACAAGATCGAGCGGAATTCGTACCTCTGTTCCGCCTTTTCCCTGCCCTTTCCCGAGCGCAATATCGAGAGGACTATATGCGGTCACATCCTTTGGTGCGCGGTATGTTTTTGTTTTCATATCGCCGCCTCCGCAAAATTGAAGCAGCGAAAGGTCGACGGTCCGTAACCCGCCGTCTGGGCATTTCGTGGTATAGGTAATAAGACATTCCTGGAATCCCTCCAATATTCTAGTCGAGATGTCTTTATAGATCGATACAAGCTGATCGCCGGAAGGAGCCGGGTAGAATTCGCCGCCTGTGAGATCCGCGAGCA